>JACRIW010000016.1 GCA_016215625.1 Candidatus Eiseniibacteriota bacterium
ACGCGCTCTTCGAAGAGCTGAAGGCGCTCCTCGCGCACGTCGTCCCGACCGGCGACATGGCGAGCGTGCTCAAGCGCGCGCTGCAGGTCGCGGTCGAGCAGGAGAAGAAGCGCAAGTTCGCGAGCGGCGTGAAGTGCCGATAGCAGCGCAGCGAAGCCACGACCCGCGCGATCCCCGACGCGATCAAGCAGCAGGTGTTCGCGCGCGACGGCGCCGCGTGCACGTTCGTCGGCGCCGACGGCAAGCGCTGTGGCTCGACGTGGCGGTTGGAGCTCGACCACGTCCTGCCGGTCGCGCTCGGCGGTGAGACCACTGTCGAGAACCTGCGCGTCCTCTGCCGCGCGCACAACCAGTTCGAGTCGGGGCGTGTGCTCGGCGCGACGCACGTGGAAGCGCCGGGAGCGCCGCAGGCCGCGACGTGAGCGCGAGCGCCGCCCCCCCCCCAACGCACCGCGGGCGCGACCCGAAGGCCGCGCCCGCGCATGCTTTCGTCTATTCGGCGGCTTCGCGCCGTCGCACCGAGTCGCCGCTAGAACTGCACCTGCTGGTTCTGCGGCGAGTCCGAAATGATCACGCTCTGCGAGGCGACCACGGTCACGCCGTTGCTCTCGCGCAGCTCGACCGTGCGGCGGCCGGGCTTCAGGCCGCGCACCACGCCGGGCGTGGTCACGCCGGTCGAACGGCCGTCCACGTAGATCTTCAGGCCGGCCTTGCCGCCGCGCACCGAAATGCCGCCCTCGCCGGCCGAGAGGTCCACGCGCAGCGGCTTCGCGGTCTTGCCGGCCTTCAGCTGCACTTCCTTGCGGATCTTCGGGAAGTCGGGATGCTCGAAGACCACCTCGTACTTGCCGGGCCCGAGCTTCACGTCCACGGACGGCGCGGCCTTCGCGCGCAGCACGTGGTTGACCGTGATGTCGGCGGGCGGCGTCACCTCGATGTGCAGCGCGATGCCGTCCGCGGGCTCCTCGGTCACGGGGACGACCGCGGTGTTCGTCGTGGCTCCGGTGGTCGCGCCGGAAGCGGCGGCGTCGGCCGGCGCGCTCGCCAGCGTCAGCGCGAGCTTCTTCACCTCGGACGCCTTCGCCGAACCCTTCGCGAGCGCGGTCGTGAATCCCGCGGCGCTCGCCTCGACCTTGTACTTGCCGGCCGGCAGCACCGCCCAGAACATCGACTCCTTGCCGGAAGCGGGCTTGCCGTTGATGAGCACCTTGTCGGCGCGCGGCGTCACCGCCACGTACAGCGAGCACACCTGCGCGGCCGCGTCGGGCAGCAGCGCCATGTGCAGCGACTGCGGCGCACCGGCGGTCACGGCGAGCGTGGTCTCGCGCGCGAGGAACCCGGCCAGCTCCACGCGCACGCGCGCGGTGCCCTCGGCCAGATTGTCGAACGTCGTGTTGCTCGTGAGCGTCTGCGAGGCGCCACCGGCTTCGACCGTCACGACCGCGCCGACGGGCTCGGTCGACACGTCGAGGCTCGCGGTCGCCGGCGCGGGCTCGCCCGTCGCGACTTCCTCGACGGGCTTCTTCTTCCCGAGCACCAGCACGAGCGCGACGACCAGCGCCACGACCACGACGCCGATGCCGATCAGCAGACCCATGTTCTTCGCGGGCGCGGCCGCGGCCGCGGCGGGCTTGCGCTCGGCGGGCTTCTCCGGCTTCGGCGCGGGCTTCTCGGCCTTCGCCGCGCTCCTGGGCGGCGCGACTTCGCTGCGCGGCGTGGCGGCCGGCTTCACTTCGGACTTCGGAGGCGCGGACGCGGCGGGCTTCACCTCGGACTTCGGCGCCGGAGCCGCGGCGGGCTTCACCTCGGGCTTGGGAGCGGAGGGCGCCGCAGGCGCCGCAGGCGCGGCCGGCTTCACCTCGGACTTCACCTCCGGCTTCGCGGCAGGCGGCGGCGGTGCGGGCGCCGGCGGGCATCATCATCGTGCGGTCGCTGCTGTCGCCGTCGAGCTCGGCGAGGAACGTGGTCGCGGCCTCGTTGCCCGGATCCACGGACAGCACGCGCTCGACCACGCGGCGCGCGGCCATCGGATCGGGCGGCGGTCCGTCGTTGAGGTCGCGCGCCACGCGCAGCAGCCCGGAAATCGCCTCCTGGCGCGCGCGCTCGGTGAACGACTTGGGATTGCCGAGGTAGTCGCGAATGAGATCAGCGCCGACGATCACGCGCATCGCTTCGAGCACGTCGTCGAGCGCCGCGCGCGCGGACTTCGCGTCGGAGGGACGCGAGCCCGGCTTGCCCTCGAGCAGGTAGTCCACCACGTCGGAAAGCGGCCGCGGGATGATCGGGTTCACGTCCGCGAGCGACGGCACGCGGCCGTCGGCGCCGCGCACGGGCACCTTCGCGGACACCATGTGGTAGACGAGCACGCCGACCGAATACAGGTCGGCCTGCACGCTCTCGCCGCCGCCGGTCACGACTTCGGGCGCCATGTATGCGGTATCGGTCTCGTTCTCGTTCACGCCGTCGCTGTCGCGCACGCCGAGACCGAGCACCTTCACGCCGCCCTCGGGGCTCACCTTCACGCGCCGCGGGCGCAGCTTGCTGTGCATCATGCCGAGGCCGTGCGCGTGCTCGAGCCCGCGCAGCACTTCGCGCGCGATCACTCCCGCGACCGTCGGCGGCATGGCGCCGAACGTGTTGATGAGCGTGGAGACGTCGAGGCCCTCGGCGTACTCGAGCACGAGGAACGGCGCGTCGCCGTCGCGCTGCAGGTCCACGACTCCGGCGATGCACTCGTGCTTCAGCCGCGCGGCGTTGCGGGCTTCGGTCTCGAAGCGCGCGACGCGGTCGGCGTCGGCGGCGGCTTCGGGACTGAGCACGCGCAGCACCACGCGCTGGCCGCGCATGACGCTGTGCGAGGCCAGGTACGACGTCGCGATCTGGCCACGGAAGATGACGCTCTCGATCGTGTACGAGCCAAGCGTGGTCGGGTCAGCCATGGTTTCCGTTCCGCTGCAGGGGGATCGTTACTGCGGGAAGACGATTTCGACGCGCGTGGTGCCGCCCGCGCGCACTTCGGCGTCCGTGACGTCCGAGGTGCGCCGCGTCTTCGGATTGAACGCGCGGATCTTGTGCGGGCCCGGCGCGAGGCCCCTGACCACGCACGGGGCCATGCGCGGGTACTGCGCTCCGTCGATGTAGAGCCGCGCCGACTCGGCGCCGTTCAGCACGACGTCGAGATCGCCGACCTTGTCGAACCCGGGCAACAGCGCCACGAGTTCCTTGGACGGCGCGTCGCCGACGTTGAACGTCATGGTCACGCCCCGGCCGCGCGAGTCCTCGACGTGCGCGCTGTGCGAGCCGGGCGACAGGTCGCGCAGCGTCACCGAGCCGACGTCCTGCGAGTGCAGCTGGCCGTCCACCTGGAACATCGCGGGCTGGAACGGCCGCGTGACGATGAGCACGACGGTCTCGACCTTCGGCTCTTCGACCGCCGGCTCCTTGGCCGCCACAGGCGCCGCCACGGGCACCGGGACGGTCTTGCCGAACGGCTTGCTCGCCGGCGTCTTCGCGGGCGGCACGGCGGGCTTGTCGGGCGCCGGCTGTGCGGACCTCACGGGCGCCGCAGGCGTCGCAGGCGTCGCGTCCGCGACCGCGGGTGCGTCCTCTTCCTGCGGCGCGTCCTGCGCCGGCGCGGCTGCGCTCGCGGGCGGTTCGACAGGCATCACGGACTCGCCCGCGATGCCGGAATCCGGCGTCGCGGCGGTGTCGGACGCACCGCCGACGCGCTTGAACACCTGCGTCGCGATCACCGCGACGAGCGCCACGAGCACGACGAGCGCGAGCAGCAGCTTGGGCAGCATGGGCGAGCCGCCCACGGGCGCGGCGCTCTTCGCGGGGGCCTTTTTCGGCGCCTCCGCGGCGTGCACGTGCTCGGGCTCGAGCACGAGCGTGGTGGTCGCCGCGGACTCGGCGTCGTGGCGCACGGCGCCGGCCACGCCGGGAATGCGCGCGACGATCACCGTGATGTTGTCCGGGCCGCCACGTTCGTTGGCGAGATCGATGAGCGACTGGCAGGCCTCGTCGGGCTCCTGGTCGCCGGCCAGCATGGCGATCTCGCTGTCCGAGACCTGGCCGTGCAGGCCGTCGCTGCAGATCACGATGCGATCGCCGGGCCGCAGCGGTTCGTCGATCGGGCCGGCGTCCACCTGCACGTCGGCGAGCGCGCCGACGCTGCGGGTGACGACGTTGCGGCGCGGATCGTGCCGCGCTTCCTGCTCGGTCAGGTGGCCGCGCTCGACCAGCTCGGCGACCAGCGAATGATCGCTCGTGAGCCGGTGTGTCTCGCCCTCGCGCACGAGGTAGGCGCGCGAATCGCCGACGTGGCCGATCCAGACCTTGTCGCCGCGCACGACGACCGCGGTGCACGTGGTGCCCATGCCGCGCTGGTCATGGTTGGCGACGGACTGCGAGTGCACGCGCGAGTTGGCGGTCTCGATCGCGACCTGCAGCGCACGCGCGGGGTCACCGCTCGTGTCGGCGCGGTAGGTCTCGATCACCGTGTCGGCGGCCAGCCGGCTCGCCACTTCACCCGCGTTGGCGCCGCCCATGCCGTCGGCGACCACGAGCAGCGCGCCTCGGCGCGCGAACTCGGCGGGCTCTTCGCTGACCCACACCGCGTGCGAGTCTTCGTTGCCGGAGCGCTTGCGCCCGACGTCGGTCAGCGTGGCCAGCTGCAATCCTTCGGCCTCGATCTTGATCATCACGGGATTCTCGGGGGCCTCCACGTCCTGTGAGCGCACACGTCGCCGGGCGGGCGATGCCGAATCGTCAGCCAGTCCCTGCTTGCCCAGTCGAGGCCGACAATCTGATTCGTCGGGCGGGGTTAGGCAAGCAGGAAAGCTCGGGGGACCGCCCGGCCGGGGAGCGCCGGGCGGGCTACTCGAACCAGCGGCGAAGCGGGCCGCGGTTCACGTTCCACGAGTAGGCGCTCGATCGGGCGCCGTCCTCGCTCACCGAAACCCACGAACTGCGGGGCATGACGACGACGTCCACCCAGCCCTTCGCGTCGTGGAAGCGCAGGCCGTAGAGCTCGGACAGGTCCGCGGACGCGGAGCCCACGCGGGACCACGACTTCTCATCGCCGAACGCGCGCCGCAGCCGCCGTGGCCAGGCGGCGTCGCGTGTCAGCGCCGCCACGATGCGCGTGCCCGCGATCGCGTTCGACGTGTCGGTCGAGGCGTCGGGCATGCGCGCGAGCCGCAACGCGCGCACGACGTCCGCGCGCGCGAGTCGGCGGCGCAGCTCGGCGGACGGGCGCTCGGCGCCCCGGAGTGTCGCGCCGGGTTCGCCCGCCGGCTCGGACTCGAGCACGGCGTCGAGCCGCGTGGTGGCGTGCTCGCCGAACGTGAGCAGCGTGTCGAGCGGATGCAGCCCGGCCTGCATGACCTTCACGCGCCACGTGCCCGCGGGGATCGCGACGAGGCGGAACCGCCCGGACTCGTCGCTCAGGGTGCCGAGCTTCGCGCCCACGACGATCACGTTCGCGAACGCCACGGACTGCACGCGGCCGTCGCGCGTGCGCTCGGCGACGAAGCCTTCGAGCGCGGCGGTGCCACGCGCGGGCGCGTCGGCGGCGCTCGCCGTCGCGAAGACGCATGCGCACGCCGCGAGCACCAGTCTGGGGAGCGTTCTCATGTCTCGGCCTTTCCCGCCCGGGGGCCGAATCATGCGCGCGGACGTTTCGCGGGCGCCACGACTTTCTTCGCGAGCGCCGTCAGCGCGAGAGTTCGGCTCGCGGGATCCGTCCAGCGCAACGACGCGCGGCGTGGCGCGGTCACCGCGCCCGTCGCCTCCCACACCTCCACTTCGATCGCGCGGTGCGTGATCGTGTGCTTCACGCGCCGGCTCGTGTCGGCGAGTCGCGCCTTCACGCCGAGCGCGCGCAGCGCCGAGCGCAGCGCCACGCCCGCGTCGGCGTCCGGCGCCAGGTCCACGCCCGGCATCTCCCACATCCCGTCGAGCAGCGCGCCCTCGCGACGCGCGAGCAGCACGTCGCCGCCGCGCCGCAGCAGCGCGACCGCGCGGCGCAGCTTCACCACCTCGCGGCGCGAGGCGACCGGCGGAAACGCCTCGGGCGTGCCCGCCGCGTGCGCTTTGCAATGCGCGCGCACCGGGCACTCGGGGCAGCGCGGCGCGCGCGGCGTGCACACGGTCGCACCGAGTTCCATGAGCGCCTGGTTCCAGTCGCCGCTCGCGGCCGCGCCCCCGGCGGGCGGAAGCAGCGCCTCGGCCATGCTCCACAATCGCTTCGCGTCCGCGGGACGCTTCGCCTGCAGCGGGCTCGCGGTCCAGCGCGCGAAGACGCGGCAGACGTTGCCATCAAGAACGGGCAGACGCGCCCCGACACTGATGGAGAGCACGGCTCCCACCGTGTACCGCCCCACGCCCGGCAGCGATGCGAACGCCGCGGCGGTGGTCGGCACGCGGCCGCCGTGCTCGCGCGCGACGACGCGCGCGGCTTCGTGCAGGAACCGCGCGCGGCGGTAGTAGCCGAGCCCCGCCCACGCGGCGAGCACGTCGTCGAGCGGCGCGTCGGCGAGCGTGACGACGTCGGGGAATCGCTTCACGAAGCGTTCGTAGTACGGTGTCGCGGTCGCGACCTGCGTCTGCTGCAGCATCACCTCCGAGACCCAGATGCGGTACGGGTCACGGGTGCGGCGCCAGGGCATGTCGCGGCGGAACCGGTGGTACCAGTCGAGCAGCTTGCGGCGCAGTTGCGCCACCGAGCCCGCCGGAGTCGGCGGCGCCGGAACTTTCACGGAGCGCTTAGCCACCATGCACGACCCCGCGGTAATCCGCGCGCAGTTCGCCGAACTTCTCGGACGCGACGACGAGCGCATCGAGCTCGCGCGCGCGGCGCTGCTCGTGGCCGCCGAGCGCGACGAGACGCTCGACGTGGACGCGGCCATGGCGACGCTCGACGCGTGGGCCGCGACGCTCGCCGAACGCGTGAGCGCGGACGCGACGAGCCTGCAGCGCCTCGCGGCGCTCCGGCAGTTCATGTTCGAGGAGCTGGGCTTCCGCGGCGACGTGCACGACTACTACTCGCCCGAAAACTCGCTGCTCCACTCGGTCATGGACCGCCGCCTCGGCATCCCGCTCACGCTCGGCATCGTGTTCATGGAACTCGGCTGGCGCATCGGCATGCAGTTCGAGGGCGTCGGCTTTCCCGGCCACTTCCTCGTGCGGCTCGCCGGCGAGGAGTCGGACCTGCTGCTCGATCCGTTCGATCACGGCAGCTCGGTCGCCGAGGACGATTGCCGCCGCATGATCGCGGCCTCGTCGCAGGGAGCGCTGAGCTACGAGCCCGAGATGACGCGCTCGATCGGCAAGCGCGACATGGTCGCGCGGCTGCTGCTCAACCTGAAGATCGCGCGGCTGCGCGAGAAGGACCTGCCGGGCGCGCTGCTCGCGGTGGACCAGCTGCTGCTGGTGTTCCCGGACTCGCCGCCCGAACTGCGCGACCGCGGGCTGCTGCTCTACCAGCTCGACCGCTATCGCGCCGCGCTCGCCTCGCTCGAGGACTACCTGCGCGTGCGCCCCGACGCGGCGGATCGTGCGGCGATCGAACGCCACATGCTCACGCTGCGGATGATGCTCGCCGCGCACTGAGGAGCGACGCGTCAGCCGCGCTGCTTGATGAGCGCCGCGTCCTTCATGTTCGGCGTCTTGGTCTGCGAGCCCGTCCAGGCGCACGACATGACCACGCCGCAACGCGGGCACTCGAATCGGGTCGCCGCGCCTTCTTCGGCGGTGGGCATCCAGCGGTCCAGCTTGGTCTGGCAGCCCGGCGTGTAGCAAAGGTAGACGCACAACGGCATCGCGAGGACTCCTGTATGAGTACGGCTCAGCGCCCGCTCGAGCGGGCGTCCGTGAAGACGAACGCGTGAAACGTCACTCCGGCGGCGTCCGGTGACAGCTTCACCACCCGCTCGCCGTCGCCGCGATCGAACCAGTACAGCCGGCTTTCGCGGA
Organism: Candidatus Eiseniibacteriota bacterium; assembly: GCA_016215625.1. Taxonomy (GTDB): domain Bacteria; phylum Eisenbacteria; class RBG-16-71-46; order RBG-16-71-46; family RBG-16-71-46; genus CAIXRL01. Next base: position 7,978 of record JACRIW010000016.1, read on the forward strand.
CCTCGATGCAGGCCGCGCCGCGTCCGTCCGTGACGACGTCGGCGTCGCGATCCTGCGCGCGCGGCCACTGGTCGTTCCGCAGGATCCACACCCGCGCGCTCGCGCCCGCGGGCGGACTCAGCACCACCCCGGCGCGGCCGGCACTATAACGGATGCTCACGAAGTTCGCCGCCCCGGCCCGCGAGGCGACCAGCCCCTCGCGCTCGAGCCGCCAGCCCCCCACCGGGTAGGGCGTCCAGGCGACACCCTGCTCCTCGTGCCGCAGCGGCGCCACGAACACCTGCTCCACCCCGGTCGCGAGCCCGGCCAGCGGGCCCTCGGCGACGCGCCCGGCCCCGAGCGGCACGCTCCGCACCCCGGCCGGCAGCGCCGGGGCGAGCCGCGGCGGCGGCGCCTCGCCCGGGTGCGCGCGTTCGAACCACGCGGCCAGCGCCTCCTCGGCGGGCGCGAGCGTCCCGACCGTATCCACGACGATCGCGCCCTTCTCGTCCGCCACGAGCAGCCGCGCGCCCTCGGTCATGCCGCCGAGCGCCAGCGCGATCCGTCCCGCGGGATCGAGCGCGACGGGCACGGTCGGGCAGGCCGCGCGCGTGATCGCGCCGGGCACGGTGCTGTCGGCGGCGAAGGCGAACTCGGGTTCGTGCACGGCGAGCACGCGCACGCCGTGCGGCTCCCACGCGCGGCGCCAGGCCTCGAGCACGGGCAGCGCCGCGAGCGCGCGCGGATCGGTGTCGCTCCACAGCAGCATCACGACCGGCCGGCCGGCGAGCGCGGCGTCGTCGAGCGGCGGCGAGTGCAGCCAGCCCTGCGCCTCGGCGAGGCTCGGGAGCGCGCGGGCGCCCTCGGGCGCGTCGTCGCTCAGGCCCGGCAGCAACCGTGGCGCCAGCAGCCACGTACTGAGACCGAACACGAGCACGAGCAGGACGGCGGCGAGAATCGCGCGGGGAGCGGACATGACGCGGCAGTATAGCCGCGTGCGTGGTCCGCGCGAGCAGGCCGGAGCCGAATCGAGCATTGGAGCCGGACGCGCGCGTCACTATGCTGCACCCCTCGCGCGATCGAACGTGAACGAGCTTCGCCGGAGGAACCCGTGACGATTTCGTACACCGAACCGCTGCAGCATTCCTATGCGCGCATGAAGGCGGTGCTGTTCCGCTCGCCGTTCCCGATCGAGTCGTGGTTCGTGATGGGGTTCGGGGCGTGGCTCGCGGACATTCTCTCCAGCAACAACGGCTCCGCCGGCTCGCAGTGGAAGACCACGAAGGGCGAGATGGCCGATGCGGCTTCGCGGGCGGGCGACTTCCTCGCGAACCCCACGATGGTCGCTCTGGTGCTCGCGGGGCTGCTCATGATCGGCATCCTGCTGCTCGTGCTCTCGTGGGTCTCGGCCCGGTCCAAGTTCGTGTTCCTCGAGAACGTCGTGCACGGGCGCGCCGCGTTCCTCGACCCGTGGCGCCGCAACGGCCGGCTCGGCAACTCGCTCTTCCTCTGGAACGCCATGATCAGCTTCGCGTGGCTGCTGCCGATCGGCTTCGTGCTGGTGCCGATGCGATACGCGATCGTCTCGTACCTGAGCGGCCACGGCTGGACACACGTCCTGATCGGCCCGCTCGCGCTCGGCATCGCGCTCGCGCTGGTGTGCGGGCTGGCGATCTTCGTCGTGTGCGCGCTGACCGAGGACTTCGTCGTGCCGCTCATGTGGCGCTACGACGAGGGCGCGTGGGCCGCGTGGGCGCGCTTCCGGCCGCTGCTGTTCGCGCACTTCGGTGATTTCGTCGCCTACCTGCTCTTCTCGGTCCTGATCGCGATCCTCGCCGGGATCGGGCTGCTGCTCGCCGGCCTGCTCACGTGCTGCGTCGGGATCGTGCTGATGGTGATCCCCTACCTCGGCACCGTGGTCACGCTGCCCGTGCACTTCGTGTTCCGCGCCTTCGGCCCGATGTTCCTGCGCCAGTACGGGCCGGAGTGGGACGTGTGGGGGCCTCGCACGGCTCAAGACACGGACAGCCGCAGCACTCCCTCGGCGATCAGCTGATCGAGATGTGCCCTCGCGGCCACCGGCGCACGGCCGCCAGTGAGCAGCACGCCCAGCTCCATGTTCGCGTCGAGCGCCGCCTCGGTGAGGTTGGCGCTCGACACGAAGAGCACGCTCTCGTCCGCGAGCGCGAACTTCGCGTGCAATAGGCCGCGGCGCCCGCTGGCGTCGGCTGGTCGCCTGTCACGCGGCCACTCGTAGATCTCGATGCGATCGGCCAGTGATCGGCCCAATGCGGCCGCTGCATCGCGGGACAGCCGCCCATCGCTCTGCGACTCGGTTTCACCGAAGAAGCGAACCGTGACACCTCGCGCGAGCGCCTCCCGCAACGCGGCCGCGACCGACTCGATCCGGTAGGCCGCGAACGTGACGATCGAAAGCCGATGCCGTGCAGCGTGCACGACCTGCAGAAGCGCTTCGTCGGAGCGCCTGAGGGCCTCACCTGAGCGCGGGCCGCTCCAAACGAGGTCCACACGCTCGTGCTCGTCACGCCACCGCGACGCGGCGGCCATCGTGCGAAGAGATTCTGCCAGCATGCTCCCCGTCTCGGGGGCTCGCTGAGACCAGGTTGCGAGCAATCGGACCACGGCGTGCCGCACGTGAGGGTCCGCGAATCGGGCGCCGATGCGTTCGGGCTGAGCCTCTTGGCCCGAGGCGTCACCGCCCAGTTCGTCTGCAAGCCTATCGAGCGTCTCGGGCGTGACCTGACGCGCAAAGTCGACCACGGCGGCGCGCAGTTCCGGCGTCATCCGACCAATCCGAAGAACGATCCGGTTTCACGACCGAAGATCGCCGCGAGTGCGGCCCGGTCGAGATAGCGGTTGGCGCGTTCGCAACTCGTCTCGGGAACGAACAGGCACGCGTGGCAAGCCGCGCCGTGAAGGTCGTGCCCGACCGTCGGGTCGTGCTCAGCGCAGAGGGGATCGGAAGAGCAGAGCTCTGCTTCCTTGAGCGCCGCCTCGACGAGCCTTCCGAGCTGGTCCGGTTCACCGAGGCGCACGAGTCCGCCCAGCGTGCCTTCGCTGTCCGGCGCCGCCGTGTACAGAAGCAGGCCCGCCATGGCCGGGCCGTATTGATCGGCATCACGCGAGTAGATGCGTTCGCGCACGCTGGCGAGTGCGTACCCGCACTCGATCGCCAGCTGACGCATGAGCGCGTGCGCGAGCGAGTGGATGAGCACGAACCGCATGCCCGGAAAACCCGCATCGAGCGGCGTGAGCTGGTGACGTTCTCGATTGCGACGATGCGCCACGAGGAGCGCGTTCGCGCGCTCCAGGGTCGAGGGCCGGTTCAGCCATTCCTGAACCGCCGACTCGTCGAGCTGAAGGAACAGTCCTTCGCCTCGCACCTCGCTCGCGACGACCCACTGAGGAGGGCGGCGAGAGAGCGGCGCGAGGGCGCCTTCGCGGCCACCTCCGGGCTCGCCGAGGTCGCCAGGAGGAGAGACGCGCGTGAAGCCAACGAGCGCGCGCACTTCCCTGAGGCGCTCAGCCAGCACGACACGCGCGATCTGGCGGCTGAACTGGACTGGTGTCTCGACTCGGCGCAGCTGGAAGTCCGCCGACAGCCTGCGCGATTTGGGATCCGAGAATGCTTCCCATTCGGGCGTCCGCAGGGACACCGGCGCAACGGTCGACGGTTCCTGCTCCATCGTCTGCCTGTGCGCTTCGATCGCGCGCCAGAGTTGGTCGTCGGAGTATCCACTGAGATCCCGCAGCAGGTTCAGCCCTCGCATGGTCGCCACGCCCTCCACGGAGCGAAGCGTGACCAGTTCCGCCCATCGCGCCGCGACACCGTCCGCGAGGGGATCAGTGTCGCCCGGAATGTCGAGGGCGGACAGGACGACCGGGAACCAGAGGTTCGAAGCCCCGAGAAGGATCGCACGCGGCGTGACGGTGCAGCGTTCATCGGAATAGTCGCGAAGGTGCGGGCGACGCCCCGAGCAATCACCGAGCGCGTCCGCGGCGTCGTCGCCAAACGCGTCGGACATCGGGCGGCTGGCTTCACAACCAAGACACTTGAGCAAGAGCCCTGAAACGTCGCCTGAAGGATTGATGACGCGCAGTTCGTACGGCCCATGACAGGCGGAGGCACCACGATGCGCGAACGAGTTCCAGGGAAAGTCGTCCAGGTGACCGGCTTCGCACGCCACCATGAATCGCACCGGAAGCGCCTCGGCACGCGGCGTGACGTGACAGTTCTCGTGCAAGTAACGCGTACGGTCCGGGCGGTGCTCGTCGGGCTTCAGCCGGAAGAGTCCGGAACCGATCGCTGCGAGCTTCCTGCAGCGCGTGCAGCACAGCCACCGCGGGAACGGCGCCACGGGCACACCCACACGGGCATCGCCGGCCTGGCCTTCAGCAGGATCGGGCATCGGCGGCAAGCGAAGGTCCTGAACCTGCGCGCCCAACTGCTCTCGGACTGCGGCCAGCAAGCGCGGCTCGGGCAACGACCGAGTACGCGATTCGTCCCAGTCGTCCAGTCCCATGATCATCACGGACAGGCCCGGCAGATCGGCGATGGCGCCGACTCCGGAGGAATACAGCAGCTGGCTCGGCCGGAGTTCGCCGAGACGAGCGCGCTGCGGCGCGGGCGTGGGATTCGGAGTCGTCGTCACGCGCGGCCCTCCGGCGGTAGCGCATCCATCTGGTAGTCGTCGAGCAGCAGTGGCACGCCGGGTTCGACATCGCGAAGAGAGCCCAGACACGTGAACGGATCTCGCTCACCGAGCTCGGCCTGCCTGAGCAGGCCCGTCGTCGAACCGTCACGGCGCGCGTCGTAGCCCAACTGGCTGCCGAGCGCGGCCCTCCTCACTCGCGAGCTCCACTCGTCCAAGCGGCTATCGATCATGTCGCGCACCTGTTCGACGCGCTCTCGCTGGCCAGTCACCGCCTCCACACGTCGCAAGATCGCTTCCCGCGCGACCTGAACATGCGCGTCGTCGCGACTGAAGGCTTGCGCCTGCTCATTGGCGTTGAGCCGGGAGTCACGCAGGCGCACGAGCGAAACGAGTACGCCGGACAGTCCGCGGTCCAGCGCTCGAGGGGCAAACGGCGTGACCGAGAGGGCCTCGACATGGCGATAGAACGTGGCGTGGAACTGGCGGAACCTTTCGTAGTGCGACAGGTCGCGCGGCCGTGCCCAGTTGAGGGCGACGAGGACGAGCCCGGGGTGCCGGCGCCCCACTCGGCTCGTGGCCTGGATGTACTCAGAGGTCGTCTTCGGCTGCCCCGCCACGACCATGAGCCCGAGCCGCGGCACGTCCACGCCCACACTGACCATGCTGGTCGCGAGCAGCACGTCCACCGGTGCCGGCCCTGCGAACTCGTTTCGCTTGGCACGTTCGCGCCGCTCCTCGGCGGCGGCGGCGGAAAACTGCAGTTCGAGATCGTCCAGCACCACGGGAATCTGCGACGACGGCAGGCGCGACGTGAGTTCGCGCACGTTGGGGCGAAGCCGACGTCGGAACCCGAGGCGATCGCCCTGTTCGAGCCGCGTACGCACGTCGTCTTCGACCACGCGCCGCATGCCGCCCAGGTCGCGCAGGGTGTTGAAGTACCCGACCAGAGTCATCCACGGATCGGCGTTCTTGTCCCACTGCTCGTACTCGGTCTGTGCTGCGAGCATGGCGGCGAGATAGGCGCGGATGTAGGTATTCTTCACACGGCGGCCCGGTGCGCAGATGCCCATGTAGCGTCGGCCGGGCGTCTCGTGGACCGGACGCCTGCGCGCGAAGAAGTTGTCGGACACGTCGAGTCCGTGCGGAGGAAAGACCTCGAGCCTGCGCACGAAGAGATCGCGCATCTGCTGATCGGCACGCCGAATCGTCGCAGTGGACGCCACGAGCTTGGGGCGCACGCGGCGGCCGTTCACAGTCCAGCTCGCAAGCTCGTCGAGCGCGGTCTCGTAGAGCCCGACGAGGCTGCCGAGCGGCCCGCTGATCAGGTGCAGCTCGTCCTGGATGACGAGATCCGGCGGGCGCAGCGGCCCATGCGCACGAGTCTGGACTGCCGAATGACCTCCCGTCGCGTTGTGCCGGCTCGCGTCCTCGAGTTCGGGCGAGCGGAACCCGTGTCGCGGGCACAACCCGTCCACACGACCGAACAGCGTCTGCGTCGCGCCCGCCCACGGCATGCGCGCGAACTTGTCCACGGTGGCGATGAGCAGTGCCGGAGGATTGCGGTAGATCTCTTCGTCCACCGAGAGCAGCGGCAGCCCCTCGCCCGGCGCCTGCGCCATGGTGAACGGGCACAGGCCCTGTGAGTCGGAGCACGCGATCACGGTACGAGCGCGGCCGCGCGCATAGGTCTCGACGTGCACGTTGGAGCGCAACGAAAGCTTGGAGCCGCACCACGGACAGCGCGTGATCTGCAGCGCATGCACGCCGTGGAATTCACCCTGCTGCCGGCGTGCTCGCGTCACCGACTCGTCGCTCTCGCGAGTCGAGTTGGGCGTCGTGGTGCCACCGACCCAGAGCCCAATGCGGAAGGGCGTTGCGCCGAGTCGGGTGTCGCCATTGCGCTGCGCGTCGCGCCGCAACCATTCGAGCGCGCACATGAGCGCCGCCGCGCGCTGGTACTGCTGAACGGTGAGAAGACGCAGCGTGTAGCGCATGAGCACGGCCACGCCGTGTTCACCCGAATGGCCTTCGATCGGGCCCTGAAGGCGGCGCAGCACCATGGCGTACGCCGCGAGGCCGAGATACGCCTCAGTCTTGCCGCCGCCCGTGGGGAACCAGAGCAGATCGCCCGCCGCGCGTTCGGGATCGCTGCGATCCGGATGATGCAGGTCAGTGAGCGAAGGAAGATTCAGCAGGATGAACGCGAGCTGGAATGGGTACCAGCGGCCGCGCTCGGTTGCGGGGATATTCGATTCATCCACCGCGACGCCTTTGCGGCGCTCGCGGATCAACCAGCCACGCTCACGCTGCAGCGCCATCGCGCGGTTGGCATACCGGAACGCCTCGGCCGCGAGCGCGTCGCCCCCCAGCAACTGGATGCCCGCGCGCATGCGCTCCAGCGCCGCGTCGGCCTTGGCCATGGCTGCTCGCGCCACGTCGGCGTGCGGCTCCAGCTGATCCTCGCCTCCCTCAATGCGCTTGCGCTGCCGCTTGATCCAATCGGCGTAGGCCGCAATCAGCGGTTCCAGACGAGCCGCGAACTCTTCGTCGCGGCTCTCGCCCAGTACGCGCATGTCGAGTTCGAGCGTCGCGAGCCTCTCTTCGTCCTTTGCCGTGACGGGATCCATGCGAGCCACGTCGTATGAGGGGAGCGACTCCGTCCGAACGCTCGTCGCTCTCGACGGATCACTTTCCGCTAGCGTCCACTCGACGCTGACGCCGTGACCCACCGCGAACTCGAGGTCGTGGCGATGCAGCATGGCCAGCTCGCGTTCCTCGGCGGCGGCCGCCGGATCGCCAGCACTGCCGACTCGCTCAATCGGCCGCCGAATGAACGCTGCCGAGCCGTCGGCCGAATGAACTTCGAGTTCGCACTGGAACAGCCAAGCCTCGTCCCGATTCACCTCAGGTGCTTCCTGCTCATTGACCAGGAACACCGTCACGATCCACTGGCTTTCGCGCGCGCGTACTCGACCGGTGACGCGAACCCCGGAACGCTCGGCGTCGGGAACCCACGGATCAAGCGGCCCGTCGGCGAGCGACACGGCCGGCGAAGTGGCTTCGAACGGCCGACGCAGCCAGACCGTCTTGGGCTTGCCGGTGGGAGTCTCGATCGATGAGCTGGGGCCCTTCTCGTAGCGCCCCCACCGCGCCGTGAACTTCAGTTCCGAGCAGGAGCGGTCCACCGCGAACGTGAGCCCGAACGACTGCGGCAGCACCGTGACGCGCGAAGCGCTACCGGCGTCCGAAGGCCCTTGCGCGTCTTCGTCTTCTGCCGCGCCCTCCAGGTCTTCGTCCTTCTCGGGCGCCAGCACTTCGTCGCGTGGCGCCAGCGTGCCGACGATGTAACGCTCGCCGGGGCGCTGTTCGAGCTCTTCGTCGGGGCCGCCGAGCGGTCCGACGAGATCGGCGCGCACGAGCCGAGCGATGTCGTCACGAATCTCGCGGGGCTCGGGGGCCGCGAGTGCGGGCGTGGGATCGGGGGGCGTGGTCAATCGGTGGCCCTCATGAGTTGGAGCAGCGCCTGCATGAGCTGCCAGCTTGCTTCTCGCGCCGCCTCGGGATCATCCGTTTCGGCCAGGGCCTGCGCCACCAGCGTCGGTCCCTCGCCGTGAGCAGTAGCAAACAACCCCGAAAGGTAGGCCAGAGCGCGCCGCGTGGCGTCGCCTGTCACGGGATGATCGAGGAGAACGCGCAGTCGCGCAGCCAGCGGTTCGGGTCCCACGGCCATCAACAACCGAAACACGTCGAGCGCATCCTTGGGCTCGACTCGCGATGGTCCCTGCGTCACGCGCTCCCCGAGCTTGTGGGCCTTGGCCACGAGCAGCGCTGCCGGTCCTGCCACGCGAACTTCGAACGCACGGCCGTCCGCCGGGTCGAGCGCCGACAGGCGCAACGTGACCACGTCCACGATGCAGGCTTCGATGCCGGAGGCCTGTCTCGCCGCGTTCGTCGCGTGCGGCGGCATGCGCGCGCCCCGCCTGCCCGGAGCGCCGCCGAGCGTAGCCGGCACCATCAGATCGACGTGCGTATCGTGTGGACCGCGCCAGTTGCCGGGGTTCGGACCGAGCACGAAGCCTGCGGCGAGCATACATTGTTCGATTCGCGGGTCGTTGCCGATCGAACGGGGATCGAGCGCCAGATCGGCGTCCTCGGTGAACGGCGTGACCTGCAACTCGCCTTCGCCCGTGTGCAGGTACACGGCCTGCGCACCGATGAGCACTGTGTTCTCGCGGTGCGGCCCAAGCGCCTCGTAGGCATCCAGCAGCACGGCTCGCGCGATCACGTACCTCGGGTCAGCTGCGCCAGGCATCTTCGTTCTCTCCCATCCACTCGATCAGGGCTTCTGCCAGGCGCGGGTTGCGATCGCCGCTCGTCAGCAGGTCTGCCGCCGCCTGGCTGGGCGCCACATACCACAGGCCCTCTTCTTCCCACCTGCCCTGATAGACGGCCTCGTCACCCGGTTCCGCCAGCAGCACATTGGCTACCGCGGCCGAGGCCCCAAGTTCGAGTTCGCGCGCCAGCGCCGGAACATCGTCGGTGTACATCATCGCCAGTCGCGACGTGGCCAGCGTTCGCCGGCGTTCGGCCACGAAGGGCCCGGTAATCGCGTATCGGCGTTGCGTCGCGCGTAGTTTTTCGAACATCGGGCCGAAGCCTCGCAGCGCGAGATACCGTTCGACACGGTTCGAGCGGGTGAACTGATACTCCTGCGCCCAGCGTTGGAGCAGCGCACGCCAATCGAGCTTGAGAATCGGGCCGTTCGAGTCCTTGTCCACGATGGCATCGCGCTGCAGCAGTGCGACGACGCGCGACACCATGGCGGGCGAAGTCACCGCCTGCCGCGCAAGTTCACGAATACCGTAGGGCGGCTTGCGGTCCAGCAATGCGCGCACGATTCGACCTGCCACCGGTCCGCGGAGCGACTGTAACGGCCGCGCCTCGGGTGCCGGGTCGCGCTCGCTGCCCGTGAGCTTGAGGAACAACGCCGGGCGCTCGCTGGCGATTCGAACGTTGCCGGTGGAGTCGGCGTAGTTCCATCCGGACTCGGTGAGCAGGTCGCGGCTGCGTGGCGAGAAGTAGCGGCTGACGATCATGCGCGCCGGCGGTGCCTCGGAGCGCTCACTCACCCGGGCGATCGACTTCGTCGCGCGCTCGAACGCGAGCAGGATGCGCATGGCGTCACGAGGCTCGAAACGTTCGCGCACTTCGATCGCCAGCGTGACGCGATCGTCGCCCGCGATGATGTCGGCCCAGGCGTCCACCACGCCGTCCGATTCGAAGTCCATGATCTCGCGTGTGGCGTATGCGCCGCGGCCGGACTCGCTCGCGAGGCGCGGGCCTTCGAGCCGCCACGCCTTCGGGAGTTGGGCGGCAAGGCGGCGGAACACTTCGTCCAAGAGGACTGTTTCAGGAAATCGCTTGTTTCTCATGGCGTGCAACAGGCTATTGCATGCAACAGCGGGGAGGCAACGGGGAAGTTGGATTGCCAAGACTTGGCGTCAACATGTTGCTGCGCAACACATGTTGCATGAATCGGCCAGTTGCGCGCTGTGCGTAACAGCGTTCTTCGCGCAACAGACGACGGCGAATCCGGACAACGGCTGGGTCCGATGCGCCTGTCTGCGAAACGCCAGCCGAAGCCGCCCACAACGCCAGCCCTCAAGGCCGAAGCGCTTTCACCCCGCCCCATGTGTTTCGCCGCGCCGCGGTCGGGGCCACGCCGAATACCTGGATGCGATGGTTCCAGCGATCTGCGACGTAGACGTTGCCGTCGTCGCCCACTGCGACGCCCGTCGGCGAGGAGAACTGGCCGGCCGCAGCGCCGTGCGTACCCCAAGCGCACAGGAACGCGCCGTCACCCGTGAACTTCTGGACGCGATGATTGAGCGCATCCGCGACGTACACATTGCCCAGCAGGTCCACGGCGACGCCGTGCGGAATATTGAACTGGCCCTCTGCGGTTCCCGCGCTGCCCCACTGCGTGATGAACACGCCGGACGACGAGAACTTCTGCACGCGGTTGCCATTCCTCTCGGCCACGAAAACGTTGCCCGATCGATCGACGGCGATGCCGTAGGGAGCGGCAAACTGTCCTGGGCCGGTACCCGAACCGCCCCACACCGCCAGCAACAGGCCGTCGGGGTCGAACTTCTGAAGGCGGTCGTTGCCCTCTTCCGTCACGTAGACGGCACCCGTTTGATCAATGGCCAAGAATGCGGGGTAGCTGAACTGGCCCGGCGCTGTGCCGTAACTTCCCCACATCTGCTTGAGCGCGCCGTCGGGACCAAAGCGCTGAAGGCGATGGTTCTGCCACTCGACGACATAGACGTCGCCGTTCGGACCCACGCCGATTCCAGCAGGCGTGTAGAACTGCCCGGGCGCCCCACCCTGCGAGCCCCACATCGATTCGAAGGTGCCGTCGAGCGCGAACAGGCTCACCCGATGTCCCCACTCCTCGGAGACGAACATCGAGCCGTGGCCGTCGAGCGCCATCGCGATAGGCTCGATCATCTGGCCGGGCGATGTTCCGTAGCAGCCCCATGCGCTCAGAAAGGCGGGGGGCGCCTCCGAGGCTGCAAGCGGAGTCACTGCGATCAAGAAGACCGCTGCGCACATGATCAACTCGAACAAACGTCTGCTCGCCATCGAAGAAACTCCCTCTGCTAGGCTGCAGCCCTCATCGTCGGCGTGCCGAAGCTCACGCATGGAGATCTCATGACACAGCTCAAACCCGGCACTCGCGTCGTGCGCCTCGAAACCGGCGAGCAGGGAACAGTCGAGGAGCAGTTCATCGACGGCTATGTGGCGCTGACCTTCGATGACGGTCGGCCCGCGGAGCTCTCCGCGTCGAGCCTGCGCCCCATCGGGTAGATCACGGCAGCGTTCGAGGTTGCTCGCGTTGTTGACGGCCCACTCTCTCGGGCGGGCCGTCACAGCGAGGCAACTGGCTCGGGGGGAGTCGCGATGGCGACTCAACCAATCGCGACGGCAAGATAGCAGCGAGCTCTTCGGAGTCAATCTCGACGTGGCTCTCGGGCTCGCTGTCCTCGACGCACGTGCTCGACTGCTGAGTGTGGCGTGATCGGACCTCCGCGACGGCGACCTCCAGGCGTCAGGCTCTCGCCTCCTCAAGTAATCCAAGGCCGTCGCGTGCACACCGGGGCCGCGGAAATCGCGGGTGCAAAGGTGGTCGGGTTCTTGCCGCACTCAGGCGGTGTGGCCATCAGTCTTGGAGGCCGTCCCCATCGAGCAACCCCTCATACCCGCTGTAGCCTCGCTCAGAGAACTGGTTCACAACTTCGCGAGCCGTTTCGCGCAGGTTCCCACCCTGCGCGACCGCGAGCCGGATGATCTTGGTCGCCGGCTCAGTCCAGTTGTGCAGCCCCAGCGGCATGAGCGGGCGCGAAGCGGCCAGCAGCAGAAGTTCGAGCGCGCTGGCGAGGTCGGTGTCCGCGATCTTCCCGGTGCGCTCGGGAAGCCAAAGATCGGCAGCGACGCCGGGACTCGCGCGCAAAGCCAGCTTCGCCATCTCGGCGACCCATGCATCCGGAAACGCCGAGGCACGGCAGAGGGGTTCCCAGTTCGACAACTCGGCGCTCTCCGCGGTCGAGCTGGAAGCCGCAGCGATCCGAACCCGCCGCTCCACGACGGCCATGATGCGCTCGAGCGGTTTCGCTCCGATCTCGGGATTGCCCTCGACGTGCCAGCCCGCCTGACCAAGAAAGTGTGAGCGCAGCTCGGGGCTCGCGTGCTCGAAGAACGCTTCCAGCAGTTCGTCGAACCCCGGCATGACTTCGGCACAGTAGGCATTCAAGAGCAGTACGTGCACCGCGAGCGCCTGTCCCAGGTCGTTGGTTCGCTCGTTGGCTGACTCTGAGCCGAGGCCGCGACATGCTCCGAGATAGCTCTCGTAAAGCATTGGCACGACTCCGAGGTGAACCTGTCCGAACAGCAGGTACACCTCCCAGGCATCGCCAAGTCCCCCGAACATCCGATCCACCGACGCGCGCAACCACTCACGATCAAGATAGAGCAGGTTGGGCAAATAGTGGGCGAGAACACTCGGGATGGCTCCGCACGGCTCACGCCCGACGTCAAGCTTTTCGTCGAACAGTGCGCGCACTTCAGGCACTTCCTCGAACCAGCTGTTCGGCGTTCGCCCTTCGGACTTGAGCATTCGCGCAACCCAGAGCGCGTACTCCACCGCCGCATGCATCGCGACTCCGCGAACGGAATTCAGGGCAATCACCTCGGGCTCGGCCAAGCGGCCACGGAGGCGCTCATGCTCCATCGGCTCAGGATCAGCATCGTGAGCAAGCCGTTCGATCACACCCCACACACGGGCGCGGTGCTCGAGCCGTAGCCCCAACTGCCCGCGCAATGCGCGCTGAAGGAGCGTTGCCATCGCTCGAAGCACTTCGCTGTGTCTTGAGAGCGCCGCGCCTGGTTCCGACGGTGCGGTAGGAGCCGCGATGCCCACGATGTGCTCGCACAACTCCAGAATGACGAGCCAATCCAGCGTCGTCTCGCCGCCGTGCTCGTCGGCAAGCCCTTCGAACAGGGCACGCACATACGCCAGGTCGAGCCCACGCTGGAACTCGAGCGCAGCCCCGGACCACTCTTCGCGCCGTGCCTTGATCACCTCGACAAGCTCTCGCGCCAGCCCCTCCGGCGAAGGCGTCATCATCTCCGCCGCCGGGATCCACGCGCGGAGGTAGCTGATCACTTCTTTCGGGGACATCGCGCGAAGCTCATCGCTCGCCAACGGGCTCGTCGGACCAACCCAGCTGAAGCGGCGGAAGCCCCGTGGGGCCCGCTCGGCCGACCTCGTGCGACTCAGCGACTCGTAGAGGTCGCGTGCCTCGCCGCTAATCGAGCCGGCAATCGGCTTCAGCCAGTAGTACTGCCACGTCTCCTTCTGCTCCGTACGCTGCGCTTCGCGGTCAGCCATCGCTTGGTCCGTGACATCGTCATCCTGCTGGCTCGGTCCCGCCAAGATCCAGGCAAGAATCATTTCCTGATCGGCCTGTGCGAGGTACTCCCACGCTTCGGAGAGCAGGAGCCGGTATTCGATTCGGGCAAGTGGGTCGTCGAAGATCGCTCGATCAATCAGCCGGTCGAGCGCAGGCCGCGAACTCGGATCAATCTCCGCCAGCAGGAACAGCTGAAGTCGACGGAAGATCGCCTGTGGGGGTACGGCAAGGTGACCAAGGAAGTCACCAAGATCCTCGGGGTGACTCTCGAGGTGCCTTCGTGCCACTCGCACGACGGCAGCGACGAGCGCCTCCGCGATGCCGTCGGAAAAGTCCTCTTCCGCACCGAGATCATCGGCCCACATCCACGAGTAGTCGTCATACCCGGCGCCATGTTCGGCGTGGACAACCGCCCGGAGCTGGCGAACAAGAGTCTGGTGGAGTTCCAGACCGCACGTGGGTAGCAGTGCCGCCTCGCACTGCTTGAGGATCATTTCGTACGCGTGGGGATTCAGCCGCGGATTAACCCTGCGGAAGTGATCGGCACCTCCGCTGCTCGGCTCATTGCAACTGAGCATCAGACTCAACAGACGCAAAGCCGCCCGATGCTGGCCGCCAGTCGCGAGGCGAACGCACAGGTCACCGAGCTGGAATGGAACTCGAAGTGAGACTCCGCGCTGCAACCAACGGCCGAATCTCGTTACGAGCCTCGCAGCCACGTCTGGTGGCATAGCGACCGCTGCCGCGACGAGGTCGATCTGAATCAGTGCGTTCCGAATGTCGCCACCTCGTCGCAAGATGAACTCGGCAATTTCATTCGGGCAACTCGCCGCGATTCGAGCCATGTACTGCGACTGAGGCCAGGGCGGAAAGCTGATGATGTCGCCCTCGACGACCGGCTCGTAAGGTGATTCGAAGTACCCCTGAGCGTTTAGAAAGCTGAACCACTGCGCACCAGCGTACTCGACGAGAAAACGTCGAAATGCTTCGGGCTTTGAAATGAGCGCTTGGATGCTCTCGGAGGCACCGGGTGAACTCGGATCCTGTCGCCCAAGCACTTGAAGTTCGGGAAGTACCGTGAGGATCGGGCCGTGGATCGAGTGCAGAATCCCGAGCAAACGGCTCCACTTCGTTTCAAATTCCGGCCGCTGGTCCTCAAGCCGGGCCAGCCCCTTCCTGTAGTGACACCGACCCACGAACCATTTCTGAAGTCTGTTCCACAACGCGGCGGTGGGAGGAAGATTTCTCGCGTGCAAGCCGGTTGGGTCGTTCAGTGCGAGTGCGCGAAGCAGCATCTTCGCAAGAGCGTCCTCGTCGCCCCCCGAGCACACGCCATGATCGGGGTCGTCGGCCGGCATCTCCTCGCCCGAGTCGCGCCGGGCCGGGTCGGCATCGGCAGCTGCCGAGGGATCGGTTGTTGCGGCGTCTCGATCGCTCTCGACTACCACCCCGGGAGCAGCCCGACCTGGAGTGTCTCGCCTTCTGCGTCGCGGCGGCTCAACTCCTCGAGCCTCGGGATAGATCAAGTTGAACTCACGAATCGCATGAGCCGCGAGCTTCAAATTCAGCGGGCCCGGGCGATCTTTGCACTCCTTGGCGGCCGCGAGATGCGCGGCGAGATCGGCATCGATCAGGCTAATCTGAGCCAGGAGCCGATCGAACTCTTCATTCGTCATGTGCACCTCGGCCCAGGGGCTCGCCATCGCATCGCACAATCTCAGGTCTCACGAGAAGAGGTCGGGGGCTTCGGGCTTGGGTGGGGCCGGCTTCGGCGACTTTGCGCGGGACTTGGCTGCCGACTTCTTGGCGGGTTTGTCGTGGAGGCCTTGGGCGAGTTCTTCGGCGTGGCGGTCGTGGTTGAGCTGGAGGAGGCGAGCGAGCACTTCGCGGCGGGCGGGGTCGCTCAGGGTGAAGCGGGTGCCTTGCTTGGTGGCGTGGAAGTCGTGGCCGAGCGCGAGGTCGGTCCAGCCGTAGGCATCGGAGACGGCGCGGTCGAGTTCGACGTGGAGCGCGCGAAGTTGCTCGATGTCGGGCGATTTTTCGGCGGGCGAGTGGAAGCGGTTATAGGTGGCGGTCAGGCCTTCGCGTTCGGCTTCGTACACTCGAAGCCGATGTTCGACAAGCTGGCCGCGTACTTCTCTTGCGTGGAGAGATGCTAGATGGAATGGAAACACCTCAAACGTGTCCGTCAAAACGTAACGAACCCTACTTTCAAGGGTCGAAGCATACGCCCTGACCCAGGCCTCATAAATCGTCGACTCCAACGGAGCCCAGAGTTCCGCATCGACAATGACATTAAGCCCCACGTCGAACACCTGAGCAGGATTCGCCGAATGATGTGCAATGAACTTCGTGACGCGGCAAGCTACAAGCACACTGTCCAAGCTATGAACCGCGGCGTAGAGACCCATCGTCGGCCGCGCAAACTGCCACCAGCGACGAGCCCGATCACGCGCAGTGGCATCCCCAGCTGCAAGCCTCTCTCTCTCTGCGCGTGCCCTCTCCTCAATGAGCCGCAAACACTCCGGATACTCCGCCGCCACCGGCCCCTCGTATCCCTCCGGCGCACTCGCTCTATCCAGCGGCCAGTCGTGGAAGTTGATCACCCAGCGGCTCGGAGACTGGTCCCATCGCGAATTGAGATCTTCACCGTTCAGGTACGGGAACAGCACGTCGCGATTGCGCGGATCGCGGGCAATCAGCGCTTGCGCTTCCTCGGGCTCCAGCACGAACCCCATTCCGAGCACGATCGAACCCTGAAACGACTTCCCCGCGTTCGCGGCCAGCCGATACGGCTTGCCTTCCACGCTGCCGGGCACGGTCAGGTAGGGCGTGATCCCGCCCACCGCGTTGCCGTCGAGCACGTGACCACCTGCCCACGCGCCGCGTCGCACCCACAGCAGCGCCACCTCGAGGTTCGCGACGCCCGGCCACTTCTGGCTGGCCACCGCGCGCGGGCACACGTAGCCGTCGGCCAGCAGCGTGTCGAGCCCGACCTCGCGCGTGTCGCCCTGCGCAATGGTGTTGGTCGCGATCATGCCGATCGCCCCACCGTCGCGCAGCAGTTCGGCCACGCGCCGCATGAAGTAGGCGCTCAGGTCGGCGCTGCCCGTGGCGCCGTGCGCGACGACCTTCACGAGATACGTGCGGTAGTCGCTGCCCATGGGACCGGTGATCTTCTGTCCCCCCAGGAACGGCGGGTTCGCGACCATCGAGTCGAAGCCACCCTGCTCGAACACCTCGGGAAACTCGATCGCCCAGTGGAACGGCCGGCGGCTCATGCCACGCGGCGGTTTGGCGGCATCGAGCAAGCGCTGCCCCTCGGCGCGCAGTTCGGACAACCGCGCGGTACGTTCGGCGCTGCCCTCGGGCGTGTCGAACAGGTCAGCCGCGCGATCGCGCGCCGCGCCCATAACAGATTTCGCGTTCACGTCCTTCGCGTGACCGGCCAGCGTCGCGCCCACCAGCAAGTCGCCCAGCGCGCGCAGTTCCGCCAGCCGCGCGTCGGCTTCGGCCAGCAGCGCGGCCTTGCGCTCCGCGTCGGCGGCGCTCAGCACGGGGAACCCTTCCAGTTCGCGCCGCTTCTCCGACGCGGCGGTCAACGCGGGTGCCACCAGCCGCTCGAACGTCTGCAGCTTCTGCCCCGCGGCTTCGCCCAGATCGAAGTAGCGCAACTGCTCGGGCCGCGTCACGCCCAGCAGTGAATCCCCCGCGCGCAGCGCGTGGTCCAGAAAGTTGAACGGGCGGTCCTTCTGCAGCGTGACCAGCCACAGCGACAGCTTGGCCATCTCTACGGCCATGGGGTTACGGTCCACTCCGTACAGGCAGCGGTCGGCCACCAGTCGCATGGCCACTACGCGGCGCTCTTCGTCGTCCAGCGGCACCAAGCGTTCACCCGCGGCGCCGGTCGAGGGCTCACCCTCGGGTGTCACGCGCACCGCGCCGGGCGCGGCGGATTCGGCAGCGGACCAGGCGTCCAACAAGCGTTCGGCAAGGTAGCGACAGGCCTGCACCAGGAAAGCGCCCGAGCCCATAGCGAAGTCGCACACCTTCAGCGTCAAGAGTTCGCGCGCAGACCTCAGCTGCCACTCGGCTTCAGGCAGGCCTTCGGCCGGCCCGCGGTAGACCACCGGCTCCAGCGCGTGGCGCACGATGGGCTCGGTCAGCGTGCGCGGCGTGTAGTGCGTGCCGCTGGTGCGACGGCTGTCGCCCGCGGTCACGTACACGCTGCCCGCCCGAATCACCACGGGCGCCTCGAGCGTGTCGTCGCGCACCAGTCCCAGCCACGGCTTCACGCGGACGTAGAGCTGCTCGTCGTTTCCGCACGATCGACGCGCGCGCGCTTCGTCGCGCACTACAGGCTGGGCGAGCGCTTTCTCGAGCGTCTTGCGGGTGCGCCCGGTCTGCTCTTCGAGGTAATCGAGCAGCTCCTTGCGCCCCTTCTGCTCCAGCGCCTCGAGCTTCGGCAGCGGCACTTCGGGTTCGAGCGAGCCGCCCAGCCCGAGGATCGGCGCCTCCACCGCGGCCGCGCGCACGGCGGTGTGGTCGAGCAAGCCCTCGTACACATGGCCCACGTCTTCCACGTCGAGCTCGCGGAACGACAGCTGACGCCGCTCGCGACCGCCTGGCACTTCGACTTCCAGTTCCTGCAATGCAGTCAACAGGTGCAGCACGGTGCGATTCGACACGGCCAGCGGCTGGGCGGCAGTGTCGCGCCAGTGCGTACCAGCCTCGCGGCCCTCAAGGAACGCGAAGCGGTCGGGATCGAACAGCGACCCGCCGTATGCGGGGAATGCCAGCGCCTCGTGCCGCGCGCCCTCGTGAATCAAACGGAACGTGGCCAGCAGACGGCCCCATGCGTCGTAGCGCGACTCCAGCACTTCCTCGCCGTGCTGGTCGGCGGCTTCGCGCAGCTGCTCGCGCAGCGTGGACACGGCGTAGTCGCGCGCGTAGGACTCGCTGCCCTCGCCCATCAGCCCTCGTTCTTCGGCGGCAAACAGGAACACCAGCCGCATCATCACGGTGAGCGCGCCTTCGTACACCTCCACCGGAGGCACCCGGGACAGCAGCTGGCCCTGCCGCGTGCGGTCGGCGGTGTCGAGCGCCTGCACCAGCACTTCGACGGCGCGACGCACCTGCTTGCCGAGCTGGTCGGTCACCAGATGCTGCTTCGATCGGCTGCGATCGAGCATGGCCTCCAGCGTGTGCTCGGCCGCCACGGCGAAGAACCGCGACGACTCGAACAGCGCATAGAACGCGGTCAGGGTGTCGCGTTCATCCAGCCACAGGTCCACGTCCCAGTGCGCCACACCGGGCATCTCGCCGGGCACCAGCTGCACGAACGTCCACTCGGCGCCGTTGGTCACCAGCCCCAGTCGTACGCCCGTTCCGCGCAGCAGCTCGACCATGCGGTCGGTCGGACTCGCTCGCCACGTGCGGTCCTGCAGCGGGCGATCCAGCTGCTGCCGGGGCGTCACGATGCTCACCAGCATGCGAACCCGCTGCCCATCGGGATGGCCCTCGGGGTTCTGCAGCAACAGATCGGGCGACAGCGTCTCACGGCCGAGCGGCGCCTGCGCCGTGGGCAACGTCACGCCCGCGCCCAGCGCACGCACACAGCCCGATGGCCAGCCGAGGAAGTCGCGCACCACGTGCTCGCACCACTGGCGGTGCAGCGCCAGGTCGGGGCGCGGGCCCGAGACGGCGTCGCGCCATTCGGACAAAGCGTCGCGCAGCCACTCGAACTTTTCGGTGGGCGGCGCGGCCATCCCCTGTGGCCATACCTCCACCAACACCGGCGGCGACAGGAACGGCCCTGCGGGCTCGGCAAAGCGGAGCCATTCGAATCGCTGGCGCATCGGGCGGCGGCTCATCGTGCCAGCCTCGCCGGCACGAGGAACGAAACCGCGAACGGGAACAGCCGAGGCTCGCACGACGCGAAGCGAGCCTCGATCAACCGACGCTCGGCATCGATCTCGGCGGGGATGCGCTCGAGCCGCAGGCGCATGGCGTCGCGGTTGTGCTGACGCTGCGTGCGCTCGGATTCGAGCTGCAACTCGAGCTGTTCGAAGTCCATGTGCGTCATGCGTGCGCGAATGGACTTGGCCAGCTCGTTCAGGATGGCCGCGCTATCTGCCGCTTCCCTAGCCCCGCGCTCCGCGAGCTTCTTCTGCATGCCTTCGGCCAACGCCCGCATGCGCGCCTCCAGCGCACGCTGGAGCGGATCGCGCAGCCTGGGCCATTGTTCGGCGAATCGTGCCTGCACGCTGGCCGGCACGGGCTCAGACGTGGCGGCCTCCAACGCGGCCTGCGTGTCGCCCACGCCCAGGCGTTCGGCGCGCGGCGCCTCGAGCCGCAGGCCGGCGGCGATGATCTCTTCGTGCACGCGCCTTTGGTCACCGCCCAACACCACCACGCGGCCGTGCGCAACCACTACGGGATCGCGAAGGGCGGTGTCGGGCACGATGCGCGCGGTCACGCGGTGCAGGTGACGGCGGTGCTGCGCGTCCCACATCTCGCCGCGCAGCAGCCGAAGGCAGTTCGAGACCAGCCGGTGGTGCAGGTGCGCGAGCACGACGTCGTCATGGCCGTCGGCCAGCGTGGCGTCGAACACCACCGGCCGCAACACGCCCGTGTGCGGGTGCGCGAGCCCTTCGGCGCACGCCAGCCACGAGCCGTCGAACGGTGGCAGGCGCCACGCTTCGATCTGCGTGGGAGCGCCGTCGCGGTTCGTGCGAGGAAGCACCACGCGTTCGAGGGGCGGCCGTTCGGCGACCGCGAGCCCGGTCTGCACCACGTGCAGCACGTTCTGCGGGCTCAGGTGCAGGTCGCGGCGCGTCTCCTGAAGCTGGTCGGTCAGCTTGCGCAGCTCTTCTGCCAGTCTGCGCTCGAACGTCAGCTGGCGGCGCACCTGCTCGCCTTCGCTCTCGGCTTGTTCGGTTTCCATGCGCCGTCGCCCGCCCAGCATGGCCTCTTCGACCTGTGTGGCAATGACCGGCCCCACCTTGCCCAGATCGCGACGAATGTTCTCGACCTTCTCCGCCGCACGCGCGAGGAACTCCAAGTCGCCCTCGAGTCGCCCGGGCGGAACCTGTGGATCGCGGCGGCCCGTTTCATAGCCGCGGGGCACGAAGTGGTGAATGAGCACTTCGGGTTCGGCCTGGCCACGACGATCCACGCGGCCGTTGCGCTGCTCCAGCCGCATCGGGTTCCACGGAATCTCGTAGTGCAGCAGCCGGCTGCAGTGGTTCTGCAGGTCGATGCCCTCGGAGGCCGCGTCGGTCGCGAGCAGGATGCGCACTGCAGAAACTACCGGGCTCGCCTGGAACGCCGCCTTCACGGCTTCGCGCTGATTGGTCTCCATACCGCCGTACAGCAACTCGAGACGGCCGTCCGCGGCGAAGCCCTCGTGCGCGAGCAGGTCGTGCAGCCACTTCTGCGTCGAGCGGTACTCGGTGAACACGATCACGCGCTTGTCGCCCCAGCTTCCGCCGGGGCGCACGGTCGCCCGCAACCAGTCGAGCAGCTGCTGTGCACGCGCGTCGGCGCGTTCGGCCAGTCGGGCGGCGCGCTCACGCAGACTCTTCAGCAACTCCTTCGCACGCACATCGGGCCGGCTCAGCGTGCGCGTGGCCTGTCGCACGTTCTGGGCCGTCTCGCCTTCGATCACGTCGTCATCGGCTTCGTCGTCGAGCTCGTCCAGCAGCCGGGCGAACCGCGCGGCGTTGCCGGCAGGTTCGGTCGCCACCTGCTCGCGTGCGCGAACCGACTTGGCGTGCTCTTCGATAGTGTCGCGGAATGCAGCGGGAGAAGAGAACAGTCGCTTCTTGAGCAGCTTGGCCACGAACTCGCCCGCGTAACACCGGCCGCCCTCACGAGCGGATCGCACGAGCCATGCGGAGTAGTCCTGCAGCTCGGCGTGCAGCACGCGCTCGTCATCGCCGTACTCCACCTCGATCGGCACGATCCGGCGCTCGGGGAACCGGCGCCGGCCGT
The DNA here is from genome assembly GCA_016215625.1 of Candidatus Eiseniibacteriota bacterium. Taxonomy (GTDB): domain Bacteria; phylum Eisenbacteria; class RBG-16-71-46; order RBG-16-71-46; family RBG-16-71-46; genus CAIXRL01. The sequence goes on from JACRIW010000016.1 coordinate 29,603, forward strand.
CCCATTCGCGAATCTGCGGTTCGTCCTTCAGCCGGCGCACCATGACCGCCTGCAGCTGCTTGGGATCAGGTGGCACGTCGGGCATGAAGCGCTGGTCGTCCAGCATGGCGAGCAGCGAGCTGAAGCTCTCCGAATAGCCGTTGTGCGGCGTCGCGGTGAGGAACATGCGGTGCTCGAAGTGCGGCGAAATCTCGCGCAGCATGCGTGTGCGCTGCGAGTCCGTGGCGTAGCGACCGCGCCCCGAGGGCGCAAGGTTGTGGGCCTCGTCCACGATCAGCAGATCCCACTTGCGCGGGTACACGGGCTCGCCCGGCGCGGGCAGCCCGTGCCGAAACAGCTGCATCGGGCGTTCGCGCTTCAAGTAGTCGTACGACGTGATCAAACGCGGGAAGTGCGCCCACGGATTCACGTGGGGTCCGCGCCGACGGCGCAGGTCGCGCATCAGTTCGGTGTCCACGATGCGGAACTCGAGCCCGAACTTCTCGCGCAGCTCGTCGCGCCACTTGATCTGGAGCGCGGACGGACACAGCACCATCACGCGGCGGGCACGGTGACGCAGCAGCAGTTCCTGCAGTACCAGCCCGGCTTCGATCGTCTTGCCCAAGCCGACATCGTCCGCCACGAGCAAGTTGACGCGCGGCATGCGGAGCGCGCGAGCGAGCGGCTCGAGCTGGAAGTCCTCGATCGCGACGCCGCTGCGGAACGGCGCCTGCAGTGAGCGCGCGTCGGCCGAAGCGATCGCTCCCCAGCGCACGGCGTCCACGAAGGCGTCGAAGCGCGCGGGATCGTCGAAGGCCGCTGGCTCGGGCAGCGACCGCTCGTCGTCGAGCCGGGCGCCGGGCTCGATCTCCCAGATCACCTCCAGCGTCTCACCGTGCGCGTCATCCTCGACCGAGGCGAGTGCCACCAGGTGTTGCGGCTCGAGCTGGGGCTGCAGCGGATCGGGCGCAAGCTCGCTGCGCCGCACGTCGGTCACGACATAGCGGCGTTCACGCACGCGAACGATCTGGCCGGTTTCAGGAGCCGAGGACATGGGGAGATATGGGAAATCCGCACGGGAAGGGATTGGGATTCCGGACGGCGCGGACTCTACCCTATCCGGCCGGAGCCGTAACGGATCGTGTCGGGAGAGAGCGCCGGAGCGGCTCACCCACCGCCTGAGCGCTCACAACTTCCCCGCGAGCCACCTCAGCGCGTTGATCGCGAACTGCCGGTTGTCGAGGCCGGGCTCGTTCATGCCCATCTTGAAGTCGCCGCCGCGCCCGGCGAGCTGGGCGCTGAACATGGCGGCCTCGCCGCTCACCACGACGCGGCCCTGGCCGAGCGTGAACGCGATCACCTGCGCGCGGCCGGCCGCGGACTCGCGCGCTTCCTTCGGCGCCTTGCCGCGCGCACGCTGGAACGCGCCGTACGACATCTTCATGTCGTACGCCTCGTCGCTCAGCGCGCACAGCGCCGCCGCGCCGGGCGGTCCGGCGACGGATTGGCCGGTGAACGTCTTCACGTGGCGCACGCGCTCGGACGCGTCACGCCCGCGCACGATCGCGTGCGTCGTGTCGAGCCCGTCGCCGGGCCGGTAGTGCACCATCGTCTCGGCGCCCTTCTCGCCGCGCCGCGGGTCGGCCGCGTAGCCGTTGCGCAGGTCCACGCCCAGCGCGCGCGCGAGCGTCGCGGTCGCGGCGCCGAACGGCGCGTGGTCGGCGATCAGCAGCAGCGCGCCGCCGCGCTCGACCCAGGCGCGCACCGCGGCGCACTCCTCCGGCGTGAACGCGTCGCGCTCGGCGTTCGCTCCGCCGAGATCGAACTCGCCCGCGGCATTCGCGATCACCAGCAGGTCGCACGCGTCGAGCGATTCGCGCGTGAACGCCGCCTTGCCCGCGCTCACGCGGAAGCCGTCCGAGCGCGCGAGGCCGGCGAACGGCCGGTAGCGCCCCGTGGCGGTGTGGAAGTTGAAGTGCGCCTCGTCGAGCACGAGCCGCGGGCCGGCGCCCGGGGGCCAGAGCGGCCGGGCGACTCGCGTGTCGAACAGTGTGTCGGGCACCTGCTGCGCACGCGCGGGCGCGGCGGCGCACAGCAGGATCGTCAGCAGGGCGGTCGCGGTCTTCATGCGCGCGAAACTAGCGGCCCCGCGGCGCGAGGCGCCCGCGCTTCACGACCAGCGACGCGTTCGCGCCGCCGGACGCCGGGCGTCACTGCGCGACGTTCCACCTCAGCAGCAGGAACTCGTCGTCCATCTTGCGGCCGTTGTTGAACCGCCGGTACGACCAGTAGATCGCGGCCTGCGAACCGTCGCCGATGGGCCCCATGTGCAGGCTCGCGACCAGCGCCTGCGCGCTCGCGGCGCCCTTCACCAGGCCGTGCGCCGAACGGAACGTGGCGAACCAGGTCCAGTCGAGCCGCGCCGCCTGCTGCTGCATGTCGGGACGCGCGGTACCGATCAGGTCGAGCCGTCCGCGACGGTTGGTCGCCGTGCCCTTGTCGAGATCGATCACGGTGCCGTTGATCGGCGCGAGCTTGCCCCAGCCCTGGAGCGTCCAGCGGTTCGCGGAGCCGTCCCGCTTGAACGTGAGCGTCACGCGCTGCGTGACCGCGAGCGGCACGTTGGCGGACTCGTCGAGGTAGCGCTGGTACTCCGGCTTCGTGACGCCGAGGTTCGGGTGGTAGGGCAGCGGCCGGGCGTGGCGCTGCGTGTAGGCCTGGAACCAGCCCGGGTTGCGGCGCGCGGCGGCCTCGAGCTTGACGGCGATGTCCTCGACTTCCTGCGAGTACTTCGGGCTCAGGATCTCGACCACGACCGGCCTGGCCGGAATGATCCGGGCGAGCGAGTCGGCGGCGCCGCCGCGCGGGTACGCGCGAGCGGCCGGAGCCGTGAAAGGCCACGGGCCGGACAGCATCAGGAGCATCAGCGTCGCGAGGAGGGGCCGCCCCGCGAGGAACGTCCGTGTGGACATGCAGCCTCCTCGTGCGGTGACGTACGCGCCAGTCATCGGCCCGCTCGGGGCGCGGCTACAGCCCCAGTTCGGCGCGGGCCTTCTCGTAGGCCGCCCGCGTGGCGGCGTCGAAGCAGCAGCAGGTCACGCACTTCAGGCTCGTGCCGGGCTGCTCGAGCGCCGCGGCGATCTCGGCCAGCGCCAGCGGGATCGCGCGCTCGAGCGGGAAGCCGTAGATGCCCGTGCTGATCGCCGGGAACGCCACCGTCGCCAGCCCCGCCTGTGCGGCGAGCGCCAGCGCCGAGCGGTAGCACGACGCGAGCAGGCGGTCCTCGCCCTGCTGGCCGCCGCGCCAGACCGGCCCGACCGCGTGGATGACCCAGCGCGCGGGCAGCTCGAAGCCCGGCGTCATGCGCGCCTCGCCCGTCGGGCAGGGCGCCTCCTCCTCGCACGCCTCGGCCAGTTCGGGGCCGGCCGCGCGGTGGATGGCGCCGCACACTCCGCCGCCCGTGGCCAGCGCCGCGTTGGCGGCGTTGACGATGGCGTCCACGTCGAGCGTGGTGATGTCCGCCTGCACGACGCGAAGACGATCGGCCAACCGCACGGGAACTCCCGGGAACTGGAACGGAGGTGCTGGGGTTTGGGGATGTGACGCCCCGCCGGTTTCGGGCAACAGGCTCAGGACCCTCGCCGCCCGCCGACCGCCGCACGCTAGGACGCGTGCGCGGGAGCGTCAAACCTGCGCCGCCGGGTTCGCCGGTGCGTCGCGCCGCGATTGGCCTCCCGGCGTGGCGCCCGGCTTCCGGGTTCCGCGCGCGTGGCGCGCCGCCCCGTGGCTTTGCCGCGGCGCGCGGCCGGGCCGTACAGTGTCGGCGCGGCGCGATCGCGCGCCGAATCCACCGCGGCCGATCGGACTCCCACATCGCATGAGCGCCCGCCCACACCTGGTCGACTCGCACGGTCGCACCGTGCGCGACCTGCGCATCTCGGTCACCGACCGCTGCAACCTGCGGTGCACGTACTGCATGCCCGCCGAAGGCATGCCGTGGCTGCCGCACGAGGCGATCCTCACGTACGAGGAGATCGCGCGCATCGCCCGCGTCGCCATGGAGTGCGGCGTCACCGGCGTGCGCCTGACGGGCGGCGAGCCGACCGTGCGCAAGGGACTCACGACGCTCGTGCGACAGCTGCGCGCGCTCTCCCCCGCGCTCGACCTCAGCATGACGACCAACGGGATCGCGCTGCGCGAGCTGGCCGGGGAACTGCGCGAGGCGGGACTCGACCGGCTCAACGTCAGCCTCGACACGCTCGATCGCGACCGTTTCGTCGCGCTCGCGCGCCGCGACAAGCTCGCCGACGTGCTCGCCGGCATCGCGGCCGCCAAGGTGGCGGGCTTCGCGCCGATCAAGATCAACACCGTGCTCATGCGCGGCTTCAACGAGGACGAGGCGGTCGCGCTCGCGAGCTGGGCGCGCGAGGAAGGCTTCGAACTGCGCTTCATCGAGTGGATGCCGCTCGACTTCCAGCAGCAGTGGGACCGCACGAAGCTCGTGAGCGGCGAGGAGACGCGTGCGGCGATCCACGCCGTGCACCCGCTCGATCCGGCCGAGGGCGACGATCCGAGCGCGCCCGCGCGGCCGTGGCGCTACCGCGACGGGAAGGGCCGCGTCGGGTTCGTGGCGTCGGTGTCGAACCCGTTCTGCGGCAGCTGCGACCGCATCCGCCTCACGGCGGACGGCCAGGTGCGCACGTGCCTGTTCGCGCTCAAGGAGTGGGACTTCCGCGCGCTGCTGCGCGAAGGCGCCACCGACGGGCAGATCGAGCAGCTGCTGCGCGACGCCGTGCTGCGCAAGCAGCCGGGCCACCTGATCGGGCAGGCGGCGTTCCGCCAGCCCGACCGGGGCATGAGCGCGATCGGCGGCTGAGGCCGGACGTCAGTCCTCGGAGTCGCCTCCGGCCATCGCCTGGGCGTCGTAGCCGTAGAGCTTCTCGAGCAGCTGCGAGATCTGGCGCGCGTCGTCCTCGCTGATCATCTCGCCGACCTTCTTGTGCACGGCCTTCACCTTGGCGTTGACGGGCGCGATCAGCGCGCGACCCTTCGCCGTGATGGTCGTGATCGCCTGGCGGCCGTCCTCGCCCGAGCGCGCGCGCTCGACGAGCCCGCGCTTCACGAGCCGGTCGATCATGCGCGTCATGTCCGGCGCGCGGTCGATCATGCGGCGCGAGATCTCCCCGCGCGAATAACCGGCCGGGTAGGCGCCGTTGAGGATCCGCAGCAGGTTGTACTGCGGAAACGTGAGGTCGGTGTCCTCGAACGCCTCGTCCATGCGCATGCGGATGAACGTGTTCGCGAGCATGATGTTGATCATCATCTCGTGAACGGAGTTCTCGAACTTCGACGTCAGCAGTCGCTTCTGGAGTGCAATTCCCATGGTCTCGCTAGGTCTTGGAGCTCGGGGGGGCCTGCGGGAGCAGTTTGTGTGGGTACTCGGTCATTCGATGGACCGGACAAGGGACCGAACAAAGTGCTTCTCGGCGGGGAGCAGATTCGCACGATTGGGGCCACGCCGCACGCGCGTTTCTGCTCCCGGCTCACTTTTCCGTCCGAACACGAGCAGTGGTCCCGAACGCTTCGATCGACAGCTCCACCGCGGCCGGAAGGGCCGGGGCCCACGGGTGCGCGCCTCGAGCACTCACGTGGACCCTGCCGGATGCGGCCACGTGGCACCCGCCCCGACCTTCATGCAGGCGATCCGGCGGCATCCGGGAGCGCGGGGCGCGGCCCGAGGAACATGACCTCTTCCTCGAGCTCGACGCCGAACTTCGCGCGCACGCGCGCCTTGAGCGTCTCGGCGAGCGCCAGCATGTCGCGCGCGGTGGCGTGCCCGGCGTTGACGAGGATGTTCGCGTGCTTCGCGAACACCGCGGCGTCGCCCACGCGCAGGCCGCGCGCGTCGCAGGCGTCGAGCAGCGCGCCCGCGGGAATGCGGTGCGTGCCCGGCGAGTGCGGCAGCCCGGGTACCTGGAAGCCCGGCGGCAGGTTCTTGAAGTAGCTGCCCGCCGTCGGCTCGGTGCGCCACTGCGGGTGCTTCACACGGCGGATCTCGAGCTTCTCGTCCATCTCGCGCTGGATCGCCGCGCGCTCTCCCGCCTCGAGCTGCAGCAGGCACGAGAGGATCACGTGCGGCTCGCGCTTAAGGCGCGTGTCGCGGTACTCGAACGCGAACCACGAAGCGGGATGGGTCTCGACCTTCGCGCCGTCGAGCGTCGCGACCGTGCACTCGATCACGCGCGCGCCGATGTCCTGGCCGTAGCAGCCGGCGTTGCCGTACAGCGCGCCGCCGACCGAACCCGGGATGCCCGCGGCGTACGCGAGCCCGGCGAGCGCCTGATCGCGGCACTTCGCGATGAACTCGAGGTAGTCCGCGCCGCCCTCGACGAACGCCGCGGTGCCGTCGAACTCGACGCGCTCGCAGGCGTTCCGGATCACCATGCCGCGCAGGCCGTCGTCCGAGACGAGCAGGTTGCTGCCGCCGCCGAGCAGGAACACCGGCATGCCGAGCTGGTGCGCGAGACGCAGCGCCTGCACGAGCACGTCGGTCGTGCGCGCGGTGACGAAGAAGTCGGCCGGCCCGCCGATCCGGAAGGTCGTGTGATGGCGGAGCGGCTCGCCGGTGAGCAGGTCGTCGCCGAGTTCACGGCGCAGGAGCGCCTCGGCGGCGCGATCGGGCGTGGACATGCGCGCACGTTGCATCGGCCGCCGCGAGGCGGTCAAATGCGCGCTCGCCGCACCACGCTCGCTTCCGTCCGGCACCCCACGAGGTGACATGCGCCCCACGCGCCACCACGCCGCCGCCACGAATTCGTCCGCGCCGTCTGCGCGTTCCGCGCGTTCAGCCGCCCTGCGGCTTCCGGCGCTCGCGGCGCTGGTCGCGCTCGCGCTCAAGCTCTCGGCGCTGCGCCGGCTGCTCGGCACGCCGCTCGCGGAACTGCGCGAGGCGGACGCCGAGGCGTACTGGCGCTGGTCGGGCGCGCTGCTCGAGTCGGGCGGGCGCGGCGACGCGCCGTTCTTCCTCGGACCGCTCTACCCCTACACGCTCGCGCTCGTGCGCGCGCTCGCCGGGCACTCGGTCGCGCTCGTACTCGCGTTGCAGTGCGTCGCGGGCGCGCTCGCGATCGGCCTGCTCACGTTCGCGGCGGAGCGCCTCGCCGGGCGTGCCGTCGCGCTCACCGTCGGGCTGCTGCTCGCGGCGAACGCGTCGTGGACGTTCTTCGACCTGCTCGTGCTCTCGGAGTCGCTGCAGCTCGCGCTCGGCTCGGCGCTGCTCGCGGTGATGGTGTCGTGGCGCTGGGAGGAGCGCCCGCGCGCCGGAGCCGCGCTCGCGGGTGCGCTCGTCGGGCTGCTCGCGCTCGCACGGCCCAGCTCGGCGCTGCTGCTGCTGCCGCTCGTCGCGCTGTTCGCCGCGCGTGCGCCGCGGCGCGCGTTCGGGGGCACCGTGCTCGCGGCGGCACTCGCGATCGCGGCGTGCGCCGCCCCGGCCACGTGGCATCACGCGCGCGTGAGCGGTGAGTTCGTGCCCTGGACCTACAGCGGCGGCTTCAACCTGTTCGTCGGCCACGGCCCGTGGGCGAACGGCACGTGGAGCATGCCCGCACTGAAAGCCTCGTCGTTCGCGGGCGCGGCGCACGACGCGCCGAGCCGCGCGGGCGACTACGCCGAGGCGGTCGTGCGCGCCACCGGTCGCGAACCGAGCCCGCGCGAGCACAGCGACTACTTCGCGGACATGGCGTTCTCGTCCATGCGCGCCGAACCGGGACGCGCGCTGTCGCTGACCGCGCGCAAGCTGCTGCTCGCGTTCCACCACCGCGAGCTGCCGCAGATCGAGAGCCGCGAAGCGTACGAGCACCTGCTGGGCCCGCTCGGCGTGCCCGGGCTGGGCTCGTTCGCGCTCCTCGCGGTGCTCGGGCTCGCCGGCTTCGCATGCGCGTGGCGCACCGACGTGCCGTCGCGCGCGATCCTCGGCATCGCGCTCGTGCACGTGGCCGCGATGTGCGCGTTCTTCGTGACCGACCGCTATCGCGTGCACCTCGTGCCGCCGCTCGCGCTGGGTGCGGCGTTCTCGCTGCGTGCGCTCGCCGATCTCGCGCGGCGCCGCCGCGTGCCGCTCCTGCGGCTCGCGACCGGCGCGGCGATCGGCGCGCTGCTCACGTTCGCGCCGGCGTACCCGTACGCGCGCACCCGCACCGCGTGGGACGCCGCCGTCACGAGCGGCGACGCCTACCTGCGGGCGGGCGACCCCGCGCGCGCGCTCACCGCCTACGACGACGCGGTCGCGATCGACCGGCGCGAAGGGGACGCGGGCGATCGCTCCGCGATGCGGCGCAAGATCCGCGCGGCGCTGTACGCCTCGCGCGCGATCGCGCTCGTCGAGCTGCGGCGCACGGCGGACGCCGCGGCCGAACTGGAGAGGGCCGTGGCGATCGACCCGTCCGACGGCGAGCTGGCGTTCTGGCTCGCCGACCTGCACGCGCTCGGCGGACGGCACGACGAGGCGGCGCGCGCCCTCGCGCTCGCCGGTCTCCCCCGCGAACGCTGGGCCGTGCATTTCGAGGCGCTCGCCGTGGCGCGCGCGGCCGAGGGGCGATCGGAGGAGGCCGCCGCGTTCCGCCGTGCCGCGGGCGTGTTCGCGGCGAGGGACACCGTTCCGGACCGTGCGGCCCCGCGCAGGTGATAACCTGCGAGCCGCTCGCGCACGGCGCGCGTGCGGCACACGAGGAGTCCCCCGTGACGATCGAGATCCAGTACTGCGTGCAGTGAAACTATCTGCCCCGGGCCTCCAGGTTGGCGGCCGAGATCCAGCGTGAACGCGGCATCACCCCGACGCTCGTGAAGGGCACCGGCGGTGTGTTCGAAGTGACCATCGACGGCAAGCTCGTCTTCTCGAAGAAGGCGCTCGGCCGGCACGCGGAGATCGACGAGATCCTCGCACTGATCCCGGCGACGTGACGGGCGGGCGCGATCACGCGCCCGCCTTTCCCGCGGGTCACCGGTAGAGCGACTTGATGCTGCCCCACGTGCGATTGCGCACGGGCACGAGCGCACAGTTGCCCGGCAGGCCACCCTGCCACGTCGCCACATCGCTCGAAGCCGCGCCGGAAACGACGACCGACGGCAGACCATCCGACTGCACCAGGTTCACCGAGTTGAGCACGAGGCACGCGGGCTCGTCGCAGCCGGTGCACGCCGACGACCCGACGGTGTTCACGTTCAGGACCGTGTAGCGCACGGCGTAGTACTCGCGCGCCGGATCCATCGGGATCACCTGCGACGAATCCATCACGAAGATCGTCACGATGCGCGCGCGATCGTTCATGCCCGCGAACCCCTTCGTGAATGTGGTCGTGCCCGCGCCCGCGAGGCCGCGCAGGTAGTCGGCGCAGCCGGGCTGGCCGTTCATGTCGCCGCCCACCTGGAGCGCCGAGCGGCACAGGCCGGGACCGCGGACCGCCCACCACGGCGTGAAGCCGGGGTTCTGCGTGAGCAGGTCCACGACGATCTCGAAGCTCTTCACCTTCGTGAGCCCCGCGGGCGGCACGACCGAGCCGTACAGCACGTTGATGCCGATGTTCGACGCGCACGCCGAATTGCGATTGGTGGCGCCCCCGCCACCGATGCACTCGTTCCAGCCGAGGTTGACGCCCACGGCGTGCGCGAGCGCGGGGGCGCACGCGAGCACGAGCATCGTCACGAACATCGTCATCGCCTTCTTCACCGCATGCCGCCTTCCGTCTTCACCGCATGATCACGAAGCGCCCGGTCTGGTGCCGCGACGCGCTGTCCACCACGAAGAGATACACCCCGGACGCCACGTCCTGGCCGTTGCGCGAGATGAGATTCCACGAGGCCTGTCCGTCGCCCGAGCTTCCGTCGTGCGGGATCTCGGCCACGAGATCGCCCGCGAGCGTGTAGATGCGGACGGTGCAACGTTCGCGCGGCAGCCCGAGGAAGTCCACGTGCTTCGTGAACACGTCGCCGGGCACCGCCGGGCGGTCCCACGGCGCGCTCGCGCGGTACGGGTTCGGCGCGACCCACACGTTCCCGCCGCGCGCGCCGGCCGCGACGTGCGGCACGACGCGCGCGTCGAAGTCCGGCTCGAACGAACTCTCGAGTTCGGCGACGTAGCCGGGCAGCGTGTCGTACGGCGCGTGCGCGCGCAGGAACGACGTCACGACGTAGCTGTAGTCGAAGCCGTCGTGCACGGTGGAATCCACGAACGCGTAGCGCCCAATCGCGTGCACCGGGATGCCGTCCACGTCGCCGGTGACGGGCGAAGACTCGTCGGTGATGCCCGCGAGCGTCGCGCCGCTGGCGCCATCGGCATTGAATACCGCGAGGCGCTGCCAGCGCTCGGGCGGCGGTAGCAGGCCGTCGCGGCGCCAGTCCGAAAGCCGGTAGAGCTTGTAGCCCGCGAAGCGCAACCCCGAGTCACCGACGCGTCCCGAGGCGAGCACGGCCTCGGGTGCATCGTTCCACTCGATGCGCGCGTACGAATCGCCCGCGCTGGCGCGCTGTGCGGGCGGTGGCGGCAGCAGCGACAGGAGGTACCACGGGCGCGTGCGGTCCACGCCGTCGTTGCCGGTGCAGCCGTCGCAGTCGAGATCGGTCCAGATGGGCTTGCCGTGGCGGTACTCGATCTCGAAGGAGATGGACGGGCCTTGTGTGAGCGGATCCGGCGTGTAGTCGTCGTACACTTTCTGCGGGCAATGCGGATCGTAGGAGAACACGATGCCCTCGGGTGGCTCGTAATAGGTCTCGTGACCGTTCACGCCGGTCGCGCCGGCGAACCAGGCGCCGGCCTTCGCCGTGTCGGGCAGCATGTTGAACCGTGAGCCGCGCTGCAGGTCGCGCGCGGTGATCGCGAGTGCCGGGATGCTGTCGCGCGTCGAGGCTGCGACGAACGCGACGGAGAACTCGACCGATTGCCCCGGCGCCAGGTACGCGAACGGACCGCACGAGACGAGCACCGACACGTCCTGCGGGAGCGTCTCGTCGCGCACTCCCGGCCAGCGTCCCTCGAGGGCCTCCCAGCGGTCGCGGTCGAGCGACGGCGGCCCACCCTGCCCCGGCGGCAGTCCCGGCGAATACGAGTAGACATGAAAGGTCGTGTCGTACGCGGGTGCGCGTGCCGCCGCACGCGCCTCGCGCACACCGGGAAACACGTCGTTGGTGAACGTCGCGAGCGGATCCGTCGTGTGCGACAGCGGCACGATCGCGCCGATCGGCACGTTTGCCTGCCCGGGCAGCGGCGCCGCCGCGATCGCCGCGCCCTGCGTGCGCTCGAAGCACGGTTTCCGCCAGTAGCCGCCCGCATTGATCGCCGACTCGGGCTTCGGCACCACGCGCGAGTACGGGATGCGCGCGACCGCGTCGTCGAGATGGCCCGCGCCTTCGTTACGCCCGCGCGAATCGAGGTCGGCGTACAGCCCGAGCCGGAGGTCGCGCACGGTGTGCGCCGAATGGTTCGTGACCACGAAGCGCACGCACGCGATGCCGTCGAGCCCCGGCCGGTTGTACGTGAACGCCTCCTGGTGCACGGAGAGCCCGAGCGGCACGTGCTGTTCGCCACCGTCGTAGCCGTATTGGATCGCCTCGCGCGTGTCGTCGGTGTACTCGGCGGTGAGTAGTTCCTGCGCGGGCATGTCGAAGTCCTCGTCCACGAGTCCGTCGCCGTCGTCGTCGCGGCCGTTCACGATCTCCTCGTCGACTCGGCCGTCGCCGTCGTCGTCCACGTTCCAGCGTCCGCCGGGATCACCGGCCACCGTGAGCCGCACGCGGTCGTCCGGCTCGAGCGTCGGCCGCCACTCGAGCATCGGGCCGCCGGACACGCGGCGCTCACCCGACCCGGTGAGCCCGCCGACCCACAGTTCGGCGTGACCGAGCAGCTCGTGCCCGCTGCCGCTCGGGAACTCCCACGACGGATCGTACGAGCGCCCGTTGACGAACCACGGATTGCCGAGCACGCCGACGTTGCTCACGCGCAGCGAGAAGCGGCCCGCGTGCAGCACGGGGCCACGGTCCTCGATGTCCATCACGGCGAAGGCGGGCGGCGCGAGCACGCACAGAGCCCCGCACGCGGCCACGCATGCGGCCCATGTGGCGACCACGGCGAGCGCGCGGCGGCGGAAAGGCGGGCTCATCGCGCCACCGGTCTTCGCGTCATGCCCCAGAAGTCCTGGAGCACCCAGTCGACGAGTGCGATCGCGTGCGCACGCTGGAAGTACCAGATCGGGAACCCCGACGTGACAACCGGCGCGCAGTCGTCGCCGTGATAGAGCGTCATGACCGGCCAGTTGGGCCCGGCGAGTCCTCCCTGCGTCACGTAGAGCGTGTCGAGCGCCGAGCGCACCGGGCTCGCGGGCGTGTCGAGCCCCTCGAGGAGCCGGGTGGGCTGCGACAGGTACTCGGCGACATGGCTCGTCACGTAGAACTCGCCGTTCACGCGATACGGCGGCAGCGCATCCGTGGCCGCGGTCTTCTCGGCGAGAAGTGGCGGCAGTGCGGCGTAATCCGGCGCGCCGGCCCACCCGCCGACCGCGCGCGGCGACTTCGCGGCCCGCGTGGTGCTGTTGAGCGTGATCTCGTGCCGCCAGTGCGGGAACGCGTACGGAAAGCGGCCGGCGACCAGCTCGCCCGTGGATTCGGCGAACACGTTGTCGGGCGTGCCGCGCGAGGGCTTGTACGAGATGAGGCTCGCGTACGCGGCGCCGCCTCCCATCAGCCACAGCCGCCCGCCCTGCGCGATCCACACCGCGAGCGAGTTGTTCACGCCGGGATCGGTGAGCGCGCGCAGCATCGGGATCGAGAACGCGCCCGAGCCGATCGGGTTGATGCCGTTCCGCGCGCGCGTGATGTCGGTGATCCAGACGATGTTCCGGTAGCGGTCGAGCCGTCCCAGCGACATGGCGCCGAGAGCGATCGAACGCGTACTGACCGTGTCGAACGCGTAGCCCACGAAGATTCCGGGGACGCTGCGCGTGCCCGTGGGATAGCACCGCCACGGCTTGTCGCCGACCGCCACGAGGAACGAATCGAGTTCGGCGGACGTCGGCCAGGTGCCGCGCGGGCGGTCCACGCAGCCGCCCGTGACGAGCTTGTCGAGCGGGAAGCCCGTGTCGTTCACGATCAGCAGGTCGCGCTCGAACGTGGGGCGGCGGCAGCGGAATTCGATCACCGCGAGGCTCTGGTAGCCGATGTCGTCGGTGGCCTTGAGATAGAAGTAGTGCGGCGCGCTCACGCCCGAGGCCGCTGCTTCGAAGGGCGGCAACAGCACGTTCGTCGCGGTGGTCGGCTGGCTCCAGTGCGAGAGATCCGTGAGTTCGTTGGCGCGCGGCGCGATGTCCTCGATCGAACTGAGGTCGACCGCCCACTGGTAGGACTGGACATATGTGCCCGACGAGTTTGCGGCCGACCACGAAAGCGGGATCGGCAGGTCGGCGGGGAACTCCTGCTGGACGAAGCTCGACGGCTCCGAGAACCAGCCGCCGGACGGATAGCGGTAGTAGAACGAGTCGTTGAAGAGCGTGAGCTGCGGCCCGATGGAGGCGTTCGTGTCGATGTACAGGTCGAGCACGTTCTCGAACAGCGAGAAGCCCGGCGACGTCGCGCCCGCGGTGTCGAACGCGACGATCGCGAACAGGTAGCGCTGGCGCGGCGTGAGCCCCGAGAGCGTGAGCGACGTGGTGGCGCCGGGCAGCGAGTCCCAGCCCGCGTACGCGGGCGCGAACAGCGTCCGCAGCGTGTCCGGGTTCGCGGCGACGTCGGCGGCGGAGGGCGCCGTGCTCACCGAGAAGACGCGGTACTTGTATTCGACCGGCAGCTTCGACGTGACGCCGTCGGGGTCGCGCCCGGTCCAGTGGATCTGCACGGTCGGTGCGACGAGGCGCGAGCCGAGGCCCGAGGGCTGCGGGCCGGAGATCGCGACCGTGGGCGCGATCGTCGTCGCGTCGAAGGTCACGGACGCAGGCGGCGACCACGCACCGCGATCGTCCACCGCCTCGACGACGAGCGTGTGCATGCGGTGCGCGACCGGGCCCGTGCCCGCGCTGTCCACGGGGAATTGGAAGAAGCGCCGGTTCTCGCTCGTCGCGGTCCAGAGCGTCTCGGCAGCCGCGGCGCGCGGCGGGTCCACCGCCCAGCGGAACCCCGTCACCGCGCCGTCGGCGTCGGAGGCCGACCAACTGAACTCGAACGCGTACTGCGAGGGCGAGCCGGATTGAGCGGGCCACTGCGTGATCTCGACCGTGGGGCGAGCGTTCGGGATCAACACACCCATGTAGCCGCGCTCGGAGCACGAGGAAGCCGCGCACCACGCGACGATCACGAGACAGAGCCACACGCCGGAACGCAATGTTCCGCGCACGAACGCCTTCACCGCCCTCCCCTTCTCACCCGGAACGGGGAGTGTGCGGGCCGCGCTCGCGCCCATCAAGCGGAAACTCGTGCGGCCTCAACCCTGCGGCGCCGCGCCGCCCTTCTCGAGCCGCACGCGGAACGCACCGCCCTCGCTCTTCGCGAACACGATCGTGTCGCCGGGCTCGAGCCCGCGTTCGCGGCACCACTTCATCATGCCCGGCTGGCTCGGCGACCGCGGACGGAACACCCACGAGCCGTACTGGATGTCGCTCTCGAACGACCAGCCGAGGTCGGTCTCGATCGTGAGCGGCTTCACCTCGTACGGCCGCGGCGCGTCCTTCGGGCCGCGAGGCCCGATGCTTTCGCGCGGAAAAAACTCGAGGATGTCCCACAGCGGCACGTTGCGCTGCGTGAACGTCCACACGTCCTCCGGCGTCTTCACCGGGATGCGAGCTTCGGCGCTCATCGCACACCGTGCGCGGCGGCGAGCACTTCGATCGCCTTCAGCGCTTCGTCGAAGCCGGGCTCGACGTCCTGGAACTGGACGAGCAGCGCCGGCTTGCCGCCGATCACGTTGAGCGCCGCGAACGGCCGCGCGAGCGGTGTCATGCGCCTGACCACCGACCAGGGTTCCTTCGGGTAGACCTCGAGCGCCTTCGCGAGCCCCGCGTCGCGCACGGCCACGCGTTGCATGTCGTCCCAGCGCACGAGGCCGCAGCCCATGCGGCGGTCGTCGATGCCGTGCTCGTCGATGCGCAGCGCGAGATCGCCCATGAACATGCGCGGCACGTGCATCGCGGGCGCGATCACGCCGAAGATCACGAAGGCGGCGCCCGCGTACACGCGCAGGCGGCCCTCCGCGTGCCACGCGACCCAGCCGAACACGACCGCCATCGCGCACGTGCCCGCGAGGATGGCCCACTGCCTGTGGCGGGCGAAGCGGAACTCGATCACGCGCGCTCCTAGGGCTGCGGCGGCGCGCCGTCGCCCGGCGCGCCGAGATGCTGCCGGAAGTACTCCGCCATGCGCGAGTACACGCGCTGCACCTGCACGGCCTCGATCACCGAGTGCGCCTGGCCCGGCAGCGGCAGGAAGTCCCAGTTCATGCCGGCCCGGTTGAGCGCGTCGGCGAGCTTGAGCGTGTGGAAGAAGTACACGTTGTCGTCGGCGGTGCCGTGAACGACGAGCAGCGGGTTCTTCAGGAAGCACGCGCTCGTGAGCGCGCTGCTCACCTGGTACGCGCCCGAATCGGCGTCGGGGAAGCCCAGGTAGCGCTCGGTGTAGAACGTGTCGTAGTCGCGCCAGTCCACGACGGGCGCGCCGGCGACCCCGGCCTTGTACAAGCTGCCCGAGCGCTCGAGCGCGAGCACGGCGAAGTAGCCGCCGAACGACCAGCCGGTCACGCCGACGCGCTCGAAGTCCATCTCGGGATGCAGGCGGCAGAGTTCGAGGATCGCCGCCTGATGATCGGCGAGCGCGGGACCGATCAGGTTGCCGCGGATCGCGCGCTCGAACGAGCGCGTGCGGCCGGGAGTCCCGTGCCCGTCCACGGCGACCACGATGAAGCCCTGGTCCGCGAGGTACTGCTCGAGCACGTAGCCGTCGGCGCGGTGCACGACGCGGTTCGAGTGCGGTCCCGCGTACGCCCAGTCCACGACCGGGTAGCGTTTCATCCGATCGAAGTCGCGCGGGCGCACGATCACGGCCGCGAGCGAGTCCGGCGTCACGCGCTCCCACGACACGTTCGGCGTGTACGGCAGCGGCTCGGCGTTCGACTTCACCTCGCCGATCACCTTGCCGCGGGCGTCCTCGATCCGGTGGGCGACCGCCCCGGTGACGGGCCTGACGACGTGCACACGGACGCGGGCGCCGGGACGCACCACGAGTTCGTCGCTGCCCGGCTCGTCGCCGATCCGCTGCATTTCGCCGTGGCCGGTGAGCGAGACGGCGTAGACGTGGCTCTCGACCGCATCGGTCGTCGCGCTCACGTAGGCGACCGCGAGCTTCTCGTCCACCGCGACGATCGACTGCACGCGCAGCCCCCAGGGCGTGAGCCGTCGCACGAGCGTGCCGTCGGCCGCCCGCAGCTCGAGCTGCGGCCCGGAGTCGTCGCGCTCCGCGATCCAGAGGAAGCCACGCTTCTCGACGAAGCGCGGCGCGGACTGCGCGAGGTTGATCCAGACGTCGTCGTGCTCGGTGAGAAGCGTGCGCGTGGCGCCGGTCGTGGCGTCGCAGGCCAGAAGCGCTTCGTTCTTCTGCGCGCGGTCCATGACGAGCAGCGCGAGCGGCCCGCCCATTTGCCAGCGTACGGTGCACAGGTACGGATACTTCGCACGGTCCCATTCGACGAACCGCGGCGCGCCGCCGGCCACGCTCACGATCGCGAGCCGCACGTCGGCATTGGCGCGGCCGGGCCGCGGATAGGCGAAGTCGAGCGGCGTCGCGACCGGATCGGAGGGGTCGGCGATGCGCATGCGCTCGACCATGCTCTCGTCGGTGCGCTGCACGGCGATCGCGCGCGAGTCGGGCGACCACCACCAGCCCTCGTAGCGGTGCATCTCCTCCTGCGCGATGAAGTCGGGCGGCCCCCACGTGACGTGCGCGCTCTCGCGCGCCGCGAGCACGCGCTCGGCGCCCGTCGCGAGATCGATCACGCACAGCGAGCCGTCGCGCACCAGCCCGACGAACGCGCCGTCGGGCGAGAAACGCGCATCCTGCGCGCCGGTCCTGCCGGTTGAGAGTTCGCGCACGGCGCCGCTCGCGCGCTCGAGCACGAACAGCCGGCCCGAGAGCGGCACGAGCAGCCGGCTGCCGTCGCGCGAGAGCTCGAACGAGGCGATCCCGCGCGCGGAGGAACGCAGGCGCTGCTGCCGGGCCCACTCTTCCTTCGAGAGCCTTTCCTGGCCTCCGGCCAGGAGTTGCGACGCCGTGAGCACGACGCGCTCACGCTTCGTGCGCGTGTCGTAGGCCCACAGGTCGAGCGTGCGGCTGCGGCCGTCGGCCGAGCGCAGGAACAGCACCTCGCCGCCGTCGGGCGTGATCGTGAACGCGCGCGGCGTGCCCGAGCGGAAGCGGTCGGTGGCCGAATACTGGTCGAGCAGGTCCTCGGCGGCCGCGCCGCGCGGCGCGAACGCACACGCGGCCGCCGCGCACAGCGCGAACGTGACGATCGAGCGGCGGGTGTACGAAGCGCGCATGCGCGACTCCCGGAGGCTCAGAGCCCGAACTGCGTGAGGTGATGGTTCCAGTGACGCCAGACGAGCCGGCCCATCTGCGGACCGCTCAACGGGCCGAACGCCGGGTGCACGGTCGCGGCCTTCGCTTCGCCGTTCGCGACCATGCGGTGCACGCGCTCCTTCAGCTCCGCGACGAGCGCGCCGAGCTCGCCCGGCGAATCGCTCAGGTACTGCGGCGCGGTCGGCGTGCTCTTCGGCCACGGCATGCCCGAGTCGATGATCAGCCAGTGGAAGAGCGGCCACTTGAACACCGGCGGCGTCGGCCGCGGCGGCACATGGATCTCGCCGAGCACGTTGCGCATCTGCGCGTTCAGGTGGAAGACCATCTGCTCGGGCGTGAAACCGCCCCAGCGGCGCGCGGTCGTCGTGGTCAGCCGGTCGAGCCGGGCGAACATCGCGTTGCGTGCGGCCTCGTCGAACATCGTGGGCATGGCGCGTCCTCCGGGGGTTCGTCGTGCTAGGTGAGCGGCTGGCCGCTGCTGCGCGAGATGCGCGGGCGCGGCACCTTCGCCAGTTCGCGGAACGGCATGTAGAACTCGCCGCCGAGACGGCCGACCGGGCGCAGCTTGGCCGCGTCCACGCGCCCTTCGGTGAGCACGCGCTCGTCCACGCGCGCGAGCACGATCTCGCCGACCAGGAAGAACGCGTTGCCGAGCGGGATCTCGCGGTGGAGCCGGCACTCGAGGTGGATGGGCGACTCCTGCACCGAAGGCGCCTGCACCTTCTCGGACGGCGCCGGCGTGAGCCCCGCGATCTCGAACTCGTTCACGCCCGTGGGCCACTCGCCCGCCGTCTGCACCATGGCGGGCAGCAGGTCTTCGTCCACGGCGTTGATCACGAACTCGCCCGTCTCGCGGATGTTGCGCAGCGTGTCCTTCGGGTCGTCCTTGCGGTCCACGACCGCGAGCCCGACGAGCGGCGGCGCGCTCGAGATGGCGATGAAGTACGAGAACGGCGCGAGGTTGAATCCGCCGGACGCGCTCCGCGTGGACACGAAGGCGATCGGCCGCGGCACCACGGCGCTGGTGAGGAACGAGTACATCTGCGGCAGGGCGATGTCGGCGGGATCGAGACGCATGGCGGGCGGGGTCGCTCCGTGTGGTGTGCCGTCGGGGAAAAGCGTCGCGGGAGCCTGCCGCGCCGCGGCCGCGAGCGCAACCGTGCGGGCGTACCTCCGTGGCCGTGAGCGCGAGCGCGCGGTGGTCTAGTATGGCGGCGCATTTCCGCGCCCATCCCGCGGCTCGCATCCATCCCTCCCTCGCATGGAGAAGGGCATCGTGGAATTCCGAAAGATCACCATCGTGGGCGGCGGCGGGTTCATGGGCCGCTCGCTCGCGCAGAAGATCGCCTCCAGCGGCATCGACGTGACCGTGCTCGAGGTTTCGCAGGAACGCATCGGACACGCGCAGCGCGGCATGGCGGCGAGCCTCGACGACGAACTCCGCAAGTGGGGCATCACGGCCAGCGAGAAGAAGGTCGTGCTCTCGCGCGTCTCCTTCACGACCGAGCCCTCCGAGGCGGCCGACTGCGATCTCGCGATCGAGGCCGTGCCCGAGGACCTCGCGCTCAAGCAGGCGGTCATGCTGCGGCTCGACGCCGTGTGCCGCCCCGAAACCGTGTTCGTGACCAGCACCGCGACGCTCAGCGTGACCGAGATCGCCGCCGCTTCGGGCCGCGCCGACCGCGTCGTGGGCATGCACTTCCTGCATCCCGTCACGCGCAGCAAGCTCGTCGAGATCGTGCGCGGATCCGAGACGAGCGATGCGACCTTCGCGACCGCCACCACGCTCGCGCGCACGCTCGACAAGACGCTCATCGAGGTCTTCGAGTATCCGGGCTACGTGGTCACCCGCGCGATCCTGCCGTTCGTGAACGAGGCCATGCACATCGTCATGGAAGGCGTCGCGAGCGCCGAGGACGTGGATCTCGCGCTGCGGCTGGGCTACGAGTTCAAGATGGGCCCGCTCGAGTACGCCGACCGCGTCGGTCTCGACACGATGCTCGACTGGATGGAGCACCTGTTCCACGAGCTCGGCGACTTCAAGTACCGCCCCTGCCCGCTGCTGCGCAAGATGGTCCGCGCCGGGCACAAGGGCCGCAAGACGGGGCGCGGTTTCTTCGAGTGGAAGGGCAGCGAGCGCGTGCGCTCCGAGAAGGAGGCGTCGCGATGAAGGTGCTCGTGCTCAACTGCGGCTCGTCCTCGGTGAAGTACCAGCTGATCGAGACGTCGCTCGAACAGATCGAAGCGAACGCCGACGTCGTGATCGCGAAGGGCTCCGTGGACCGCATCGGCACCGGCAGCGCGGTGCACACGTTCCAGCCGGCCGGGCGCGCGAAGGTGACCGAGTCGGGCGAGATCCTCGAGCACCGCGAGGCGCTCACGCAGATCGTGCGCATGCTCACGCACGCCGAGAAGGGCGTGATCGCCTCCCCGGGCGAGATCGACGCCGTCGGCCACCGCGTCGTGCACGGCGGCGAGAAGTTCACGGCGTCCGCGCTCGCGACTCCCGAGGCCATCGCGGCCGTCGAGGCGTGCGTGCCGCTCGCGCCGCTGCACAACCCGCCCAACCTGCGCGGCTACGAAGCGGCGAAGCGCATCCTGCCCGACGTGCCGCACGCGCTCGTGTTCGACACGGCGTACCACCAGACGATGCCGCCCGTGTCGTACCTGTACGGCCTGCCCTACGTGCTGTACTCGCGCCACAAGATCCGGCGCTACGGCTTCCACGGCACCTCGCACCGGTTCGTCGGCTGGCGTTCGCGCCAGCTGCTCGGCCGCCCGCGCGAGGAGACGCGTCTCGTGACGTGCCACCTCGGCAACGGCGCGAGCGTGTGCGCGATCGACCACGGCCGCTCGGTGGACACGAGCATGGGCTTCACGCCGCTCGAAGGGCTGCTCATGGGCACGCGCAGCGGCGACCTCGACGCGTCGGTCGTCTTCCACGTCATGCACGAGGAAGACCTCACCGAGCACCAGGTCACGACCATGCTCAACAAGCACTCGGGACTCTTCGGGCTCTCGGGCGTGTCGAACGACATGCGCGAACTGCTCGCCGAGGAAGCGAAGGGGCACGAACGCGCGAAGCTCGCGATCGACCTGTTCTGCTACCGCCTGCGCAAGTACGTCGCGGCCTACGCCGGCGCGATGGGCGGCGTGGACGCGGTGATCTTCACCGGCGGCATCGGCGAGAACTCGCCGGCGATCCGCTCGCGATCGCTCGCCGGGCTCGAGTTCATGGGGCTCGAGGTGGACGAAGCGAAGAATGCCGCCGCGATCGGTACCGAGGCGGACGTCTCGGCCGCGGGCGCCCGCGTGAAGACGCTGGTGATCCCGACCAACGAGGAGCTGATCATCGCCCGCGACACCGTGCGACTGGTGGCGGGCGCCGAAAACCCCTAGAAGTGCGCGCTCGGGGTGACGGACGGCGCGGGAACGCCGCCCGTTCTCCCGGGGGTAGCAAAAGGGCGCATTGCGAAACGCGGACAAAATGTCGAAGCTGCCTTCGCAGCCCGAAGGTGACCGCGATCGCTCATGACACGAGCCGCGCGACCAGCGCGTCATGCAGGAAGGAGCCACATGATCCGCACGCTTCGTCTCGCCATGGTCATCGCCGCGTTCGCGACGGCCGCCATGGCGGTCTCATGCGCCCAGCAGACCTCCAAGGCCGCGGCCGACGCCGCGGCTGCCGCCCAGGCCGCCGCCGACTCCGCCAAGACCGCCGCGGCCGTGCAGCGCGGCCAGCACCTGTTCCTCTCGTACTGCGCCATGTGCCACGGCGACGGTGGCGCCGGTGACGGCGAAGCCGCGGCCCGGTTCCAGCGCGACAGCGTCATGGTCGCCAAGCTCAACAACTCGGACCGGATGGACAAGTTGACGCCCGAGGAGCTGCGCAAGGTGATCGCCGAAGGTGGCGGCAAGACCCACCGCTCCGACCTGATGCCGCCGTGGGCTTCGCGCCTGTCGCCGGAGCAGATCGACGACCTCGTGCAGTTCGTGCTGCAGCTGCGCTACATGAATCCGTCCGTGCCGTCCGCGACGCTCGCCGCGTACATGGCGGCGCCCGAGGGCGTGCCGGCCGACGGCCGCGCGCTGTTCGTGCACCACTGCGTGGCCTGCCACGGCTCCGAGGGCAAGGGCGACGGACCGTTCGCCGCCAAGCTGCTCGAGACCGCGAAGGTCCAGCCGCGCAACCTGACGGACTCGGTCTACTTCAAGGATCGCAAGGACTCCGACCTGTACGCGACGATCGCGCTGGGCGGCGGCCACTTCAAGAAGGCCGTGCAGATGCCCGCGTGGACGCAGACGTTGACGCCCGCGCAGATGAAGTCGCTGGTCGCCTACGTGCGGTCCATCTCGCAGACCGAATCGAAGTAGCGGCGCTCCCCGGCGCAGCAACGCAGCGGGCCCGGTCGAGTGATCGACCGGGCCCGCGGTGCGTTCGGCGTTTGCGTCAGTTCGTGACGACCATCTTCCGGGTCTGCGTGAAGCCCGGCGTGGTCAGGCGGTAGAAGTACACGCCCGCCGCGACGCGCGTGCCCTGCGACGTGCGGCCCGCCCACTCGAGCTGGTGCTGGCCGGCCGGCATCTCGCCGTCCTGCAGCGTCGCCACGTGACGGCCGCTCGCGTCGATCACCTGCACGTTCACGTGTCCGCGCTGCGCGAGCGAGAACCGGATGGACGTGCCCGTGCTGAACGGGTTCGGCGAGTTCTGGTGCATCGCGTTCGCGATCACGCCGAGCGGGGCGAGCCCCTTCTGCGGCGGGATGTTCGCGTTCGCGAGTCCACCGGTGACCGTGAGCGCGTAGCTCGCCGTGGCGCCGAGGTAGCCGTTCACCTTGACGTAGTAGCGGCCCGCGGTCGCCGAGTACGTGCCGACCTCGGGGTTCGCCGTCGAGTAACCCTGCGCCACCTGCGTGAGCGCCGAGTTGTAGAGGTACCAGTCGAGGTCGGCGGTGCCGGTGATCGCGAGCGACAGGTTGAGCGTGCCCGCGGTCGTGACGTCGAGGTAGTACCAGTCGTTGTCGGTGGACGAACCGACGGCGCCGCTCACGGCGCGGCCCGTGCCCACCGGGCCGTTGGCCGTCGTGGACGCGTCGTTCGGCTCGGTCTCGGCGGAGATGCCGGCGGGCAGCGAAGCCGGAATCGTGACCGAGATGTCGTCGAACGCCATGCCGTCAGCGCCGCTGACCGGCTGGTTGTCGTACTGCTCGAAGCGGACGACGAACGTGCCGTTGAGCGCGAGCCCGGCGGTCGCCGCCAGCGCGTCCACGTCGAGCACGACGTTGCGCCAGGTGTTGTTCGAGAAGCTCGCGGGCGCGAGCGAGTACACCTTCGTGAACGTCGTGCCGCCGTTGTTCGAGAAGTAGATGCCGTCCTGCGTCTGGGTCTCGTCGCCGAAGTCCTTCCACCAGAACGACAGGTTCGCCTGCGTGACGCCCGACAGGTTCAGCTTCAGGTCCGCCGCGGCGACGCTGTAGTTGTTGGCCACGGAGCAGTCCATGACCATGTGGCGCGCGCCGGAGTGCGGCGTGTTCGTCGTGAGCAGCTGCACGCGGCCGCTCGCGGTCACGAACGTGCTCCAGTAGGCGTCGAGCACGCCGGAATCGAAGCTCGTGCTGTAGGGCAGCGACGCGTAGCCGGTCGAGAGCACGATCGAGAAGTTCGCGTTGCTCATGTCCGTCGCCGTGCCGCCCGAGACGCGTACGCGGCCCGTCGTGGTCGTGCCCGCGGGAACGGTCCACGCCTGCGTGCCGTCGTTGGGCGTGCCCGCGACGATCGAGGTCCACGTCGTGCCGCCGTCGGACGAGTAGTCGAGGTTCACCGTGGTGAACGAGCCGACGGACGTCCACGTGATGTTCACGGACGAGCCCGCGACGAGCGACTCGCCGCCGTTCGGGTACGTGACCGTGACCTGGTCGGCGGGCGGAGCGGCGATCGTGAAGTTCGCGTTGCTCATGTCCGTCGCCGTGCCGCCCGAGACGCGCACGCGGCCCGTCGTCGTGGTCGCGGCCGGGACGGTCCACGCCTGCGTGCCGTCGTTCGGCGTGTTCGCCGCGATCGACGTCCACGTCGTGCCGCCGTCGGAGGAGTAGTCGAGGTTCACCGTGGTGAACGATCCGACCGACGTCCACGTGATGTTGACCGTCGAGTTCGTGGTGAGCGACTCACCACCGTTCGGGTACGTGACCGTGACCTGATCGGTCGGCGGCACCGCGCCCGCGACTGCGGCGGCCGCGTCCACCATGCCGTAGCCGGCGTAGCGGTCCCAGCCCGCGCCGGACTCGGCGTTCACGACGTCCTGCGCCGTGGACGTGAGGCGGGCGCGGATCTGCGCGTTCGTCCACGTCGGATTGGCCGACTTGATCAGCGCGCACACGCCCGCCGCGTACGGCGTGGCGCACGACGTGCCGTTGAACCACTTCGAGTAGTCGCTCGCGTCGTAGCCGAGCGAGCCGAGACGGTCGGTCGTCGGCAGGATCGTCGGCGCGATCACGTCCACCGCGCCGCCGGCGTCCGCCGTGGCGACGCCGTAGTTCGAGCCCCACCAGCGCTCGCCGTCGCACGTGTAGCCGCGCGGGTCGGTGCTCACGCCGGGGTTCACTTCCGTGGACAGGCTGCTCGAGCGCTTGCGGTCGCCGCAGGGCGACGCGGCGCCGACGCCGATCACGTTCGGGTTGATGGCCGGGTAGCTGATCGTGCTCTTGTTCTCGTTGCCCGTCGCCGCGAGGATCACGCAGCCCGCGTTGTACGCGTAGGTGATCGCCGCGTCGGTGGCCGCGTCGCTCGCGATGGCGGCGCCGAGGCTCATGCTGATGATGTTCGCGCCGTGATCCGCCGCCCAGTAGAGCGCGTTCTGGATCGACGTGAAGCTCATCGTGCCGGCCGAGTTCGCGACCTTGAGCGGCATGATGCTGCAGTTGGGAGCCGCGCCCGCGCTGCCGAGCGAGTTCGCGTTCGCCGCCGCGACGCCCGCGCACGCGGTGCCGTGACCGGCCTGCGAGGAGTTGTCGTCGGGGTTGGCGTCGTTGTCACCGAAGTCGTAGCCCGCGACCTGCGTCAGGTCCGGGTGTCCGGTCTGCACGCCCGAGTCGATGATCGCGATGATCACGCTCGCCGATCCGTAGCCCTGGGCGGCGTCCCACGCGGCCTGCGCGTTGGTGTCGAAGCCCACGGTGCCGACGGGAGAGCCCGTCTCGTGGTTGTTGTTCGTCCAGTTGTAGCTGAGCATCTGCGCCGTGTTGTTGTGTCCCCAGTGCATCGCGTGCAGCGGGTCCGCGGGCACGACGGCCGGGAACGCGATCCAGTCGAGCGACACCGCCTCGACGCCGTCGGCGGTCGAGAGCTGGTTCGCGATGTCCACCGCGTCCTGCGATTCGTCGAAGCTCACCGTGTACCAGCGCGCGACGCCGAGGCGCGCGGCCTCGACCGCGTTCGCGGGCTCGAGGTACGAGGGCGCGACCGCGGTCGCGCCGGCGTTGTCGAGCACGCCGTCGATGGCGTCGATGCCGAAGCGGGCGCCGGCGACGGCGCCGCCGAAGCGCGTCGCCTGGGCGCGGAACGAGGACGCGCGCGCCGCGCTCGTGAGCTTCACGAGCACGCGGCCGGGCACGTGCTCGGGCACGTCGGGGGCGTTCGGCTGGAATCCGCCCTGCACCGGCGCGAACGGCCGGGCGGCGGCGGGAGCGACCGCGAGCGTGAGGGCGAACGCGAGTGCGGCGAGGGACGTGAGCACTGCCCGGACGACGGCAGGCATGCGAAGACGGCGCATGACACCTCCAGTGGTAGGGGGCCTCGATCGCGGTGGCGCCGGGGACGGTTCTGTGCCCCGGGCACCGGCGAAAAAGTTCGGCCCCAGCCCTCGTCGTGACCGCGGAGCCGAGGGAGATCCGCGGCTGGGGGATACACGAGAACTGGGAGCCGACTCGCACCTTCGGGCCTCGGCCCGTGACGAGTCAATGACATTTCAGGAAACATTCTTTCCTGTTCGACCACAGGTTTCGCCTACCGAACCACTCCCGCGGCGGTGCTCGCTTTGCCGGGGCCGCCGGACCGACTACCTTCCCCCGCCCATGACGACACCCGTGCCCGATCCGAAAATCGCCGAGTTCCGCCAGAAGCTGCTCGACGCCACCGAAGCCTTGGCCGCCGCCGTGGACGACCGCGGCCTGCTGATGGGCCTCTCCCAGCTCGAGCGCCGCCGGCTGATCCAGCTGGCCGGCCAGGTCTTCCATCCCGATCCGGCCGAGCGCCGCCGCATGGTGAAGACCAGCGCCCGGCTCCGCCGCGTCGCCAGCGCGCTGCGCGACGAGGAGAAGCTCGCCGACACGGGCATCCGCGAGCTGCGCCGCAAGCCCGTCTTCACGACCCCTTCGGCGTACGCGCCGCGCGAGTTCGCGCCCGTGGACGTCCCGCCGGGCTCGCCCGAGGAAGAGGCGCTGCTCGCCAGCGGCGCCGAACTGCCGCAGACCGAAGAAGTGCGCTGCTGCTACGTGTGCAAGCAGGAGTACACGGCGGTGCACCACTTCTACGACCGCATGTGTCCCGAGTGCGGCGAGTTCAACTTCTTCAAGCGCACGGAGCTCGCGGACCTCTCCGGGCGCGTCGCGCTGCTGACTGGCGGCCGCGTCAAGATCGGCTACCAGACCGGGCTCAAGCTGCTGCGCTGCGGCGCGCACCTGATCGTGACCACGCGCTTCCCGCGCGACTCGGCCATGCGCTACGCGATGGAGCCCGACTTCGAGGAGTGGCGCGACCGGCTCGAGGTGTACGGCCTCGACCTGCGGCACACGCCGAGCGTCGAGCGCTTCTGCCATCACCTCATGACGACGCGCGACCGGCTCGACTTCATCGTCAACAACGCCTGCCAGACCGTGCGGCGCCCGCCCGACTTCTACGCGCACATGATGGAGCTCGAGACGGCGTCGCTGCACGACATGCCCGAGCACGCACGCAAGCTGCTCGGCGCGTACGAGGGGCTGCGCGGCTATCACCTGCTGCCCGAGAACGACGCGAGCGCGGCGACGGGCACGGCGGTCGGCAAGCCGCTCACGCCGGAGCTCGCGGGCCTCGTGCACGCGGCCGAGCTGTCGCAGGTGCCGCTGCTGCCCGAGGAGATGAACGCGCAGAAGGACCTGTTCCCGATCGGCAAGCTCGATCAGGACCTGCAGCAGGTGGACCTGCGCGGGCGCAACTCGTGGCGTCTGCTGCTCGCGGAAGTGAGCACGGTCGAGCTGCTCGAGGTGCAGCTCGTGAACGCGATCGCGCCCTACGTGCTCAACGCGCGGCTCAAGCCGCTCATGATGCGCACGGACAACCGCGACAAGCACATCGTCAACGTGTCGGCGGTCGAGGGCCAGTTCTACCGCAGCTTCAAGACGACGCGTCATCCGCACACGAACATGGCGAAGGCCGCGCTCAACATGATGACGCGCACGGCGGCGGCGGACTACTTCGGCGACGGCATCCACATGAACAGCGTGGACACCGGCTGGGTGACCGACGAGGACCCGTTCGAGATCGCGGCGCGCAAGACGGCCGACCATCGCTTCCACCCGCCGCTCGACATCGTGGACGGCGCCGCGCGCATCGTGGATCCCATCATCGTGGGCATCAACACGGGTGAGCACGTGTGGGGCAAGTTCCTGAAGGACTACAAAGAGACGCCGTGGTAGAGGCGGGCGCCCCGGCCTCCGGCCGGGTGTGCTCGGCATGAACGAATGAGCCCGGCGCGATCGCTCGCGCCGGGCCCTTCGCGGTCACACGTCACCGCGCGGCCGCGTCAGCTCTTCGGCTTGTCGCCTTCCGACATGCCCCGGCGGATGTTGTCGCGCAACTCCGCGGCCTCCGCACTCCGCGCACCGGCCGCGGCGCCGACGAGGTCGTTGCCCATCTTCTCGCTCAGCAGCATGGTGAGCAGCGCCTCCATCACGTTGCCCGACGCTCCACCGCCCTCGGCGCCGCCGCCACCCACGACCACGCGGGGCACGACGTCCACCTTGGACACCTGGATCGCTTCGGCGAACCGGTTCATCACCTGCTGCGTGAGCTGGAAGCGCGGGCCGCCGTACGCGCGGACCTGCTCCTCGATCGCCATGGCCTGCGCCACGCCGACTCGCGCCGCACGCTCGGCGTCGGCGCCGGCGATCGCCTTCACCTTCGCCGCTTCGCCTTCGCCCATGATGCGCACCTTCTCGGCCTCGGCCTGCGCCAGCGTCTGGATCTTCGTGGCTTCCTGCTGGGCACGCGCGAGGTCGGCCTTACCCTGGTTCGACTGCACGACGATGGACAGCTCGGACTCGGTCATCGCGGCCTGCTGGCGCGCGCGCTGCTCGGCCTCGCGCAGCTCGCGCTCCTTGACCGCGGCGACTTCCTGCCGGTTGTACGTCTCGACCTGCTCGGTCGCGATCTGGCGCGAGCGCAGCTGCGTCAGGATCTGCTCGATCTGCCCGCCCGCCACGCCGCTCGTGGGCGTGCCGATGAGCACTTCCTGCAGCTCGAGGTTGTACTGCGCGAACTTCTCCTTCATCTGGTCGCCCGCGATCTGCTGGATCGCGCTGCGGTCCTGGATGAGCTGGATGAGCGTGCGCGTCTGACCGATGTTCTTGAAGTACGCGCTCACCATCGGGTCGAGCGTCTGCTCGACGAGCCGCTTGATGTCGCCGAATCGCTGGATGACGAGCGGCGCCTTGCGGTAGTCGATGTGCACCACGACCGACAGCGGCAGCGACGGCTCGAACGCGTCCTTCGTGATCAGCGAGACTTCCGCGAGGTTCTCGTCGTACTTGTGCTCGCCCGACTCCGACTTGTTCCACTTCAGGATGAAGTTGGTCGTCGGGACCATGTTCACCTTGCCGGCATACGTGTTGAACGCGTATTTGCCCGGCATCAGGCCTTCGCTCCAGACGCCGCGCAGGCCCTTCTGCACCAGCTCGCCGTGCTTGTACTGCTCGCCCGAGAGGTCCGTACCGACCGCGCCGGTGTAGGACACGACGACGCCGACGTTGCCCACGTCCACGATCGTCTTGGGCACCAGCTCGACCGTCGCGAACAGGCGGTTGATGTAGTACGTGCCTTCGACGAGCACCTGGTACTGGCGGCCGCGATTACCGCCGCCCGCGAGGAAGCGCTCGGGATCCTGGAAGCTGTTGTGGTACGTCGCGAGGTTCGCGGGGTCTTCGCCGACCGTGGGCGCGATGATCTGGCCCTGCGCGAGCGACGGGCCGTCGTGCACGGTCACGATGCCGAGCATGTCGTCGTGCCCCTTGATCACGACCGGGTTGAAGCCGTCACGCTCCTTGATGAGCGTGGCCATGCGGCGGAACAGCTCTTCCTCCGCCTTGTCGAGCGCGAGCGCGTACACGCGCTCTTCCGCGATGACGACGAACTGCGCGAGATGAATGGCGTACGAGCCTTCGCGCAGGATCTTGCGCTGCGGACCGCGCGAGCCGCCCGCCTTGAGGAACACGGCCGCGTCCTGGAAATCGTCGGCCTTGTCGTTCGCGGCGAGTGTCTGGGACGGCGGCAGCGGCTTGCCGTCGCGCGCGAACACGTAGCCGATCTTGCCCTGCGGAATGGTCACGATGGGCAGCACGTGCACGGCGTACTGGATGGGCATCAGGTAGTGCAGGCCGCCGCGCAGCATGTTCGGCTGGAAGCCGGCTTCGCCGTTCAGCGCGATGATGCCGCTCTTGATCGAGCCGCGGCCGGACATGCGCTTCTCGATGACGCCGATCTTGTTGTTGGGGATGTAGCGGATGCCGCTCAGCAGGAACAGGACGAGCACCAGCAGCAGGAAGCCGAGCACGGGAGTGAGCAGGAACAAGGCAGCCATGAGTCACCTCTCGGACGCGCGGGGCGTGCGCGCAGGGCGCGCGGGGAGCCGCGTGAGGAAAAGACGATGCGATGTGAGCGAGAGAGAGCTGCGGCGCGCGGGTGCGCGGTCAGGCTCGCACGAGTCGCTCGAAGAACAAAGCGCGACCCGGAGCCCGAAACGGAATTCTACGTCGGAGTGACGAAGCGGGGGCGGCGATCGGAGCGGGTGCTGCGCGCGGAACGTGCGGGGCGCGTGGGGAACGCGGCGGCGGGGCGCTTCTGCTGCGAGGGCATCGAGTGCGACCTCCGTGTGGCGGCCCGGTGGCGGGCGCGCCGGCGAGGCCGACTCCCCGAGGCGATCCTGCAGCCCGTGCGCGCGCGATCGAGAGGTGCGCGGCCGGGAATCTGTCGCTGGGGAGCGGACTCGGCCGTACTTACGGAGCCACGCGGGCGGCGGTTGCACGGGGCACGCGCCGGCCGCGGTGCGGCGGCGGCCGGAACGCGGCGCGGGCCGCCCACCCGGTGGTGGACGGCCCGCGCAAGTGCTTCGGCCGCTTGGCTTGGGGCGAAGTACCTAGTCGCCCGAACGCCACTTGAAGCCGACGCTCAGGAGGTACGTGCGGTTCTTGATGCTCGGCGTCTCCTGCCCGATGAACTGGAGCGGGTCGGCGATGGACATGACGCTCTTCTCCACGCGAGCGTCGGCGAACCAGTGCGAGTCTTCGTCGTCGCCGAAGTCCACGTTCACGCCGAGCACGGACGTGAGGTCGATCGAGTCCATGGTCTCGGGGTTGGACTCTCCCGCATCCGGGCCACCCTCGATCGTCAGCCGCTCGGCGGTCTCGAAGTTGACCGCGGCGCCCGCCTGCAGCGCCGGGCGCAGGCCCGCGAGCTTCGGAAGTCCGGCGTGCAGCATCATGTTCAGCTGCCAGTAGTTCAGCGCGTAGGTCATGGACTCGGCGCCGATCGCCCGCGTGTTCTGGTCGTCCTTCCGCGTCAGGCCGCGCTGCGTGTAGTTCAGCTCCGCGAGCCCGCCGAACGTGTCGGTGACCAGGAAGCGCACGCCGAGACCGGCGTGCAGGCCGCGCCGGTCGCCGGGATCGCCGGTGACGTCGCCCGTGAGCGTCGAGCTCGTGAGCCCGCCGCGGAAGTACGAGTACAGGCCGGTCTGCGCGAAGGCGGGCGCGGCCGCGAGCAGGAGAAGCAGCGTGAGGGCGGTGGAGCAAAGCGTGCGCGACATGGAAAGAGCGGCCTCCGATTCGGGGGATCGGGCGTGCTGCCGGAAAACGGCGGCGGTCACGCTACTCGTGACCGCCGTCACCGGCAACGTTGTCGGCCGCCCGGGGCTCAATCTTCGGTGCTGTAGATCTTGAACCTCCCCTTGCGCTCCACGACCGCCCGCAACCACTTCCATTCGTGCGTCACTCCCGTGTCGTCCTTCGCCACGATCGTCACGCTGGAGTGCAGCGTGAAGTTGCGATAGCGCGCGACCGAGTCGGCGCGCACGCTCACGAGCTGGTACCAGTGCCCGCCGAAGTCGCGGCGCGCGTGCGCGACGCCCGCGTGCAGGCGCGCGTACTGGATCTTCCACGCGTCGTCCCACTGCAGCCCGGTGGCCGGGCGGCTCTGCGGGAACTCGCGCCACAGGACGTCGCGGAACTCCTCGTCCGTGATGCAGAGCTTCTGCAGCGAGTCGCTCTGCGCGTGCTGCAGCCCCCAGCACACCGCGCGGCCGAGTTCGGTGAGCGACGCGGCCCCGCCGCGGAAGCGCTTCGAGACGAGCGGCGCGTTCGTGCGGCGGCCGAGCCGCACCGACGCCGATTCGGGGTCGGCGAGCGGAACGTAACCGGGCGAGTCCTTCACCGAGGGGCGACCGGCCGGCGCCGATGCGGCGGCGCGCGGCGGCGCCAACGCCACCGCGGATGCGAGCACGGCGGCCAGCAGGCCGAGCCGGAGCACGTTCGTGCGAACCATGCTCAACCTCCCCACGACAGCGACAACGACGCGCCGCGGCCGGTGCGGTAGCCCGAGACTTCCTTGCCGCCCTGCAGCAGCTGGTGCTTCCCGTCGAGCAGGTTCTTGCCCGCGAGCTTGAGCCGCACGCCGTGACGGGCGACGAGGCTGAACGAGGCGTCGAGCGTCGAGTACGGCTGCTCGTACACGTCGGGCAGCGGCTGCATGCCGAGCGTGCGCAGGCGGCGGCCGTTCGCGGCGTAGAGCACCGAGAGATCGGCGTGCCCGGGCACGACCGCGTACGTGAGCGCGGCGTTCACGAGGTAGTTCGCCTGGCCCTGCAGCGGATGCTCCGTGCTGCCCGTGCGCGTGATCGCCGGCCGCAGCTTCAGCTTCGACGAGATGAGCGACGCATTCGTGTTGAGCGTGAAGCGCGACAGCCGCGGGTGGACGCGCGCGAGGCTCGTGCGCGCCTCGAGTTCGAGCCCGAGGTTGCGGCCGTGGTCGGAGTTCTCGGGCACGAGCATCGGCGGCGTGCCCGCGCGGATCACCTGCTCGATCGGGTCGTGCAGGCGCTTGAAGAACACT
Source organism: Candidatus Eiseniibacteriota bacterium (assembly GCA_016215625.1). Classification (GTDB taxonomy): domain Bacteria; phylum Eisenbacteria; class RBG-16-71-46; order RBG-16-71-46; family RBG-16-71-46; genus CAIXRL01. The sequence goes on from JACRIW010000016.1 coordinate 61,535, forward strand.
CCCGCGGCGAAGACCTCGGACAGCGCCGGGAACGCCTCCACGCGCAGGTCGTAGTTGTCGATCGTCGCGCGCTCGAGCTGCGGGTTGCCCGCGACGCGGTAGCCGCCCACGTATTCGAGCGCCGGGCTCGGCGACATCTCGTTCAGGTCGGGACGCGACAGGGTGCGGCTCGCGCCGAACTTCACGCCGATCTGCCGGGTCGCGTTCCAGGTGAGGTTGACCGTGGGCAGCAGGTCCACGTCGTCGAGTGAGCCGCGTGCGGTGATCTTCGCCGGATCGAACAGGTCGAACGTGCGCACGTCCTGCACGCCGTGCTCGAGGCGCACGCCGAAGTAGGCCTTCACGGCCGGCCCGAACGGCACGTCGAGCGACGCGTATCCGGCCTCGACGCGCTGGTCGGCGCGGTAGTTGTCGATGTCGAGCGTCGTCTCCTCGACATACCCGCCGCTCATCGTGCTGTCGAACTGCCCGCCCGCGAACAGCGACTCGGGCGGCGCGCCGTAGTCGCCGTTCTCGTTCGGATGGAGGTTGAAGCGGCGGTAGCCGTTCGCGCGCTGCTTCGTCTGGCGGTCGTAGCCGAACGCGAACTTGCCCTTTCCGAGCCGGCCGAAGCCGACCGGGAGTGAGCTCGCGAACGTCGTGCCCCAGCCGTCGTCACGCAGCTGGCCGAACTCGCGCAGCCCGTTCGAGCCGAGCAGCCAGTGTTCCGCGGGGCCGTTGCCGTCGTCCCACACCCAGCGGTCGTACGTGACCTCACGGCGGTCGGGCTGGTTCCGCTGGGCGCGCGAACGCGTGAACTTCCACTCGAAGTGCAGCGCGCGAGCCTTCGGGAAGTCGTGCTTGCCCTCGACCGTTCCCGACAGCACGTCGCGCTGCACGTACATGAGGCGCGTGCTGCGATGCTGCAGCCAGTTGCCCTCGGAGTCGATGCGGTTGTGGTCGGGCCCCTCGTACGTGCGCACTTCGTCGTCGGCGTGGTTCGTGTAGAGGCCGCGCAGGTGCAGCTCGTGCGCAGGCGACAGCCGGTAGCTGAGCCCGGAGATGCCGCCCAGCTGCACGGACTCGGTCGAGCGGCGCACCGCGTAGTCGTACAGCGTGTCGCTGCGGTCCATGAAGAAGCGCTGCGATTCGCGCTGCTCGTCGTAGGCGGTGGACAGGCTCCACGACTCGATCAGTCCGAGCGAGCGGCCGAACAGCTTGAACTCGTCGCCGTAGGTCATGGACCAGCTCGAGTTCGGGCGCGCATTCTCCGTGGTGGGCGTCCACACGTTGCGGAACGCGCCGGCGAGATTCGCGACCACGGACTTGCGGAATCCGAGCGCAGGGTTGTTGCTCACGATCAGCCGGCGGTCGCCGATCACGTCGAGGATCGCGCCGGGCAGTTCGCGCGCGCCGGCGCCGAAGCCGAAGCGGTCGGCGTTCGTCGCGGCGTACGTGCGGCGCTCGCGGAACGTGACGCCCTCGGCCCAGCCCTGCGACACCGACAGCGACCACGTGCGCGCGCCGGGAAAGTCGCGCGTGCGCACCTGCACGTCGCCCCCGCCGAACTCGCCGGGACGATCGGCCGTGTAGGTCTTCTGCACGACGATGTTCTCGAGCAGGTTCGCGGGCAGCAGGTCGAGCGGCACGACGCGGCGGTTCTGCTCGGGGCTCGCCAGGCGAACACCGTCCACTTCGGTCGAGCTGTAGCGCTCGCCGAGGCCGCGCACGAACACGTACTTGCCTTCGGACACCGAAAGGCCCGTCACGCGGCGCAGCACTTCGGCCGCGTCCTTGTCGGGCGAGCGGCGCACCTGCTCCGCGCTCACGGCGTCACCGACCACGGCGCTCCTGCGGCGCGCGGCGAGCAGCGCGTTCTCGGTGTTCTGGCGCAGGCGCGCCTCGACGAGCACTTCCTTCTGCTCGATCGCCTGCGGCGTCAGCGTGACGACCATCTCGCGCATCGCGTCCGGCGAGATCAGCACGCCCTCGACGAGCTTGCGCGTGTACGCCATCGCGCGCACCTGCAGCCGGTACAGGCCCGGCTGGGCGACGAGCAGGAACGTGCCGTCCGCGTTCGTGAGCCCGCCGACGCGCTTGAGCGTCGTGTCGGACGGGATCAGCGACAGGTCGGCGTAGGCGACCGGTTCGCCGGTTTCGGAGGACACCAGCCGGCCCTGCACCTTTCCGAGCGCGGCCGCGCCGGCGATGCCGGCGAGCGATACCAACCCCAGGAGCAGCAGCGACAGGCACGACACGACCACACGATGCTTCACGTACGACCTCCTCGATGGCGAATCACCGGAGCCCGGAACATCACGAGTGATCCCGGAGACGGCCGGGCGGCGACGGGTTCCGGGCCCGCCGCCGCGACCGGCCGCTCCGTGCATCACGGAGTGCGTCAGTCGATGCGCGTCAGCTTGCCCGTGGCCGTCTGGCCGCCGGCGCGCACCTTGTAGAAGTACATGCCGCTCGGCGTGCCGGCGGGCAGGCGCCAGACCAGCGAGTGCCGTCCCGCTTCCATCCGCGCGCCGTCCGCCATCGTGCTGACGAGGCGGCCGTCCGCGGAGTACACCTCGACCTTCACGTCCGACGCGGCCGGCAGCGTGAAGTTGAGCGCGACCTGGTCGCGGAACGGGTTCGGGGCGCTGGCCGACACGAGCACCTGGCCCGTCGCCATCGGCTCGGCCGAGAGCGCGCCCGGGCAGTACACCGGCAGCGCGGCCGGCACCGCCGCGCAGTGCGCCTGCAGCGTGGCGTTGTCGTCGATCTTCACGGCCGACGTCTTGAAGTTCGTGATGATCGAGTTCACGAGCGTCGCGGCGGTGCCGCGGCGGAAGTTCGCGCCGGCCGCCGGGCCGGGGAACTGAGCGCCGGTGCGCTTGTCGCCGACGATCGTGAAGTTCGCGAGGAACGTGTTCGAGCGCCCCGCGCACTGCGTGGCGTTGAAATCGAACTCGTTGTCGTCCGCTTCGATGCCTTTGTCGCCGTTCTGCGTGCCGGACGGCGCGAAGCGCGGGCTCGGGCGGATGATCACGAACTGCGCGCGGTTGCGCGTGCCCATCTGCCAGTCGTAGCCGTCGTCGGTGCCGTCGGTGGCGACGAGGTGCTTCTGGTCCATCGCGCCGCCGAACCACTCGAACGAGTCGTCCGCGCCCATGTACGCCTGCAGGTAGTCGCCCTTCGTGTTGCGGCCGGCCGCGCACCACGTGAAGGAGTTCAGCTCGTTGTTGGGCGTGATCTCCTTGCCCGCGAACTCGACGCGCACGTAGCGCAGCGCGCCCGAGCAGTCGTTGTCGTCGTTGCCGCCGTAGTAGCCGACCGCGCCACCCTCGGTGGCCGCGGAGTCACCGGCGCACGAGTTCACGAGGTTGGTCTTCGCCCGGCCGTTGATCACGAGACCGCCGCAGCGGCCGCGCGTGAACGTGCCGGGAGCGTCATCCGAGGTGATGATGATGGGCTCGCACTTGTTGCCGACGGCCCAGAGCTGCCCGCCGCGCTCGACGATGATCGTGCCCAGCGTGGCGTTTTCCTCGAAGATCACGACGCCCGGAGCGACCGTGAGCGAGGCCTGGTCCTTGATGCGCAGCTGGCCGCGCACGAAGTAGTTCGAGTCGGGACCGAAGTACTGCTTGCCGAGGATCTTCACGTTGTCGTACACGGCGAGCGGGCGCGGGTTCGGCATGCCGGCGAGGTGCAGGTCCTGGCGGTTCGCGCCGGTCGAGTCCCAGTACGTCCAGCCTTCGGTCCAATCCAGACCGGGGCCCATCGCGCCGACGTAGCACGTCTGCTCGAAGAAGCCGTCGTGCGGCAGCGTGAGCGCGCCCGTGTACGCGGGGCTGCCCATGCCGGGCTGGAAGCTGGGGCGCACACCCGGCAGGTAGGGCGCGGTCGGCAGCAGCGGATCGGCGTAGCTGTTGTGCGTGAAGGTCACCGTGGCGATCTGCGCCGGCGTGAGGCCGATGCAGAGCGGACCGGTCGAGGTCGTGCCCGTGAACTGCCCGGCGAGCGTCCCCGACGCGTTGTTGTTGAAGACGAGATTGCCGTCGATCAGCAGCTGCGCCGACGCGACGCCCGCCGTGCAGGCGAGCAGCGCGGCGGCGGCGATGCCGCGACGCAGAAGTCCGAGTCCGTGGTCTGCAACGAAACGCATGTGACCTCCCGAAGGTGTGATTCGCCTGCTGCCGAGCGTGTGAGGCGCCGTCTCGTCCGCGTTTCGGGCCCAGCCAAGCCCTCCGGGCGGATTCGACGACGTGGGGCGAAGAAGCGGCGGCGTGCGGGGTGCGGTGCGGGCGGCGCCGTGGGTGCGAGCCTTGTCGGGAGAGCGCCTGCCGTGTCGTGGTCACCGCTTCTTCGTGACGGGGGACACGCTACGGACGGGGGTGGTCCCGCCGCGTGACCGCGAAGTGAACGCTCCCGCAAATGAGCGTGAACGCCGTGTGTCGGCGATTGCCGCAACTCCGCGTGCTTGACGCGACCGGCGCGCGTCAGGAGACTGCCGCGCCATGACCTCCAAGACCTCGAAGACCCGCCGGGCCGCGAAGCCCTCGTCCTCTTCCGTGCGCGTCGCGATCACGCAGATGGCGTGCTCCGCCGACGTCCGCGCGAACCGCGCGAAGCAGCTGCACCTGCTCGAGAAGGCCGCGAAGGGCGGCGCGAAGATCCTGTGCACGCAGGAACTGTTCGCGAGCCAGTACTTCTGCCAGAGCGAGGAGCACCGGTTCTTCTCGCTCGCCGAGAGCATCCCGGGGCCGAGCACCGACGCGTTCTGCAAGCTCGCGAAGAAGCACAAGGCGGTGATCGTCGCGAGCCTGTTCGAGAAGCGCGCGAAGGGCCTCTACCACAACACCGCGGCGGTCATCGACGCCGACGGCTCGCTCATGGGCGTGTACCGCAAGATGCACATCCCGGACGATCCGCTCTTCTACGAGAAGTTCTACTTCACGCCAGGCGACACCGGCTTCAAGGCGTGGAAGACGAAGCACGCGCAGATCGGCGTGCTCATCTGCTGGGACCAGTGGTATCCCGAGGGCGCGCGCCTCACCGCGATGCAGGGCGCCGAGATCCTCTTCTACCCGACCGCGATCGGCTGGCACCCGTCCGAGAAGAAGCAGTACGGCAAGGCGCAGCACGAGTCGTGGGAACTCATCCAGCGCTCGCACGCCGTCGCGAACGGCTGCTACGTGTGCGCGCCGAACCGCATCGGGCACGAACACGTGCTCGGTGAGGACGGCAAGCCGGTGAGCAAGGACGGCCTGCAGTTCTGGGGACAGTCATTCATCTGCGCGCCGGACGGGCAGGTCGAGCACCGCGCGTCGGTGGACCGCGAGCAGATCCTCGCGGCCGACCTCGACCTCGCGCGCGTCGAGTTCTCGCGCACGCACTGGCCGTTCCTGCGCGACCGCCGCGTGGACGCGTACGGCGGGCTCGTGCGCCGCTTCGGCGACGAAGGCTGATGGCCGCGCGCGCGCGCAAGCCGCTGACCGGCACGCCGAAGTCGCACGGCTACACGTTCCCCGCCGAGTGGGAGAAGCAGTCGGCGGTGTGGTTCTCGTGGCCGCGCCCCGAAGGCATCTCGTTCCCGGGCAAGTACCACACGGTGCCGGGCAACCTCGCCGCGATCGTCGCCGAGATCGTGCGGCGCGAGCACGTGCACGTGATCGTGCCGAACGAGAACTGGGAGTTCATCGTGCGCCAGCAGCTCGCGGCGTACGACTGCCCCACGCGGCGCGTGCGCTTCTTCCACGCGCCGACCAACGAGTGCTGGTGCCGCGATCACGGTCCGGCGTTCGTGACGCGTAAGGGCCGCGGCGGCGCGAAGCAGACCGCGATCGTGGACTGGGGCTACAACGCCTGGGGCGGCAAGTACCCGCCGTTCGACGCCGACGACGCCGTGCCCACGCATCTCGCCGCGCAGCTGAAGCTGCCGCTGTTCCGCACGGACGTGGTCATGGAGGGCGGCGCGGTGGACTTCAACGGCGTCGGCTGTGTGCTCACCACGGAGAGCGTACTGCTGAACGAGAACCGCAATCCCGGCATGAGCCGCAAGCAGGTCGAGAAGACGCTGTGCGAGTGGTACGGGCAGGAGAAGGTGCTGTGGCTCGGCGAGGGCATCGAGGGCGACGACACCGACGGCCACGTGGACGACCTCGCGCGCTTCCTCGATCCGCGCACGATCGTGACGGCGGTCGAGGACGACCCGCGCGACCCGAATCACAAGGTGCTGAAGGAGAACCTGCGCCGGCTGAAGACGCTGCGCGATCTCTCCGGGCGGCCGTTCGACCTCGTGACGATCCCGATGCCGAAGCGGATCGAGTACGACGGCCAGCGCCTGCCGGCCACGTACCTGAACTTCCTGTTCGTGAACGGCGCGGTGCTCGTGCCGACGTTCCGCGACCGGAAGACCGAACGCGTCGCGCTCGCGACGATCTCGAAGGCGCTGCCGAAGCACGACGTGATCGGCATCGACTGCACCGAACTCATCTGGGGCCTCGGCGCGATTCACTGCCTGAGCCAGCAGCAGCCGAAGGGCTGACGCGCTTCGCGAGAAACGACAGCGCCCCGCGACGGCGGACCGTCGCGGGGCGTGATTGTTTCCACAGGCAGGGGCCGCGGCCTCCGGCCGCGTGTGCTCGGCGCTACTCCCCGCCCTTCGCCTGCGCGGCCGCGGGCGAGACGTCCTTCTTCTTCGCCGCTTTCGCCGCGTTCGTCTCGCGCATCGCCTTCGCGAGCGACTTGTCGAACAGGTGGATCTGCGGCGGCTCGTCGGCGATCAGGTACTCGAACTCGTCGCGGTACTCGTCGAGGTTCATGCCCGCCGTCGCGGCGAAGCGCGCGAGCTCGTGCTCGTCCTCGAAGTCGTCGCGGCGCAGACGGATCATGTAGCGGCGCGCGATCGCGTAGCGCGTCGAGTGGATGTCCACCATGCGCGTCTTCGCGCGGCCCGTCACGGGGTCGAGCAGGTCCACGAACGGAATCGGCACGAACTGACCGGCCTGCATGGACACGAGCGCGGCGCTGCCGCCGTCGAGCAGGTACTTGGTCGCGCAGTAGCCGAGGTCGCGCGTGTACTCCATGTCGTTCGGGATCGGATCGGCGCAGCGCAGCTCGTAGCCGATGTTCTTCTCGACGATCGTCGTCGCGATGTTGAACTCCTTGAGACGCTTCTGCACCGCGCGCTTGAGCATCTCGCCGATGTTCACCTCGGCGATGCGGACGTGGCCGTGCGCGTCGCGCTCGACGTCGTCGAAGTTCTCGAAGTCCTGCGGGTCGATGCTCAGCACGACGCCCTCGGCGATCACCGCGACGCCGTCGCGGCGGCCGTACGCGAGACGCTTGATGATCGCGGACACGAGCGTGTCCACGAGCGTCTTGAGGCGGATCGGCTGCGTCTTGAACTCCTCGGGGATCAGCGTGAGCGTCGCGCCCGCGGCCTTGCCGATGCCGAGCGCGAGGTGACCGGCCTTGCGGCCCATCGCGATGATGAAGTACCAGCGCGACGTGGTCTTCGCGTCCACCATGATGTTCTTGACGATCTCGACGCCGTGATGACGCGCGGTCTGGTAACCGAACGTGTCCACGTACGACGGCAGGTCGAGGTCGTTGTCGATGGACTTGGGCACGTGCACGACGTTGATGCGTCCGGCCGCCTTCTTCTCGACCATCATGGCGCTGAACGCGGTGTCGTCGCCGCCGATCGTGACGAGGTCGGTGACGCCCAGGCGCAGCAGCGACAGCACGACGTTCTCGAGGTACTCGGGCTTGGTCGTCGGGTTCGCGCGCGAGATGCCGATGTGCGAGCCGCCGCGGAAGTGGATGCGCGAGATGGCGTCGATCGTGAGCGGGCGCGCGTGATCGATGTTGCCCTGCATGAGCCACTCGAAGCCGTCCTCGATGCCGAGCACGTCCACGCCTTCGAGCAGCGCGCGAATGGTGCAGGCGGCGATGACACTGTTGATGCCGGGGGCGGGACCGCCGCCCACGAGGATCGCGAGTTTCTTGCGGTGCGTCATGATGCTCTCCGTCGGGGATGTGCGCGCGGCGGCGGGGACGGCTTCGCGCGCGGGTGTTTGTCGCGTCACGGCGCAGACTGCCGCAGCGCGGCGCACGTGGCAAACGCGTGTTTCATGGAAATGTCCGCTCCAGCCGCGGCGAAAACGCGAACGGCGCGCCACCGGAGGGCGGCGCGCCGCTCGACTTTGTTCGGCAGGCTTCAGGCCTTCGACGCCACCGTGCGCGAAAGGCGCGCGAACGCCTCGCCGAGCCCCTCGTGCAGCGCCTTCACATCGTCCGCCTTCCAGACCGACGGTTCGACGCGCACGAACGTGGTCTTGTCCTTGCGGTTGTCGAAACGCGCCACGGGCAGGTAGCGCACCGAGCCGCGCGAGGTGAACTTCACGGTGTCCGGCTTGTCGGACTGCTGGATCAGGTACTCCATGTCGTCGCAGCCGTAGTCGCCGAGCATCACCGCGATCGGCACACCGTGGTGCAGGATCGAGCCCGGATCGTTCGGGTCCGTGCGCTCGTGGTTCTTGCGGCGCGACTCCTCGGGCGTGACCCACACGTAAAGGATCGCGGCGCGCGACAGGATCGCGTCCGAGAACTGCGCGAGCGAATACTGGTAGCCGAGCGGACTCGGCAGCGGGCACGTCGCCTTGTCCGGACCGCCGCGCGCGGCCTCGATCACGATCGTCTTGCCCTCGAGCGAATCCGGAATGCCGGCGTTCTTGTCGGCGAGCAACTGCTTCGACTCGTCCTCGAGCGTCGCGACGAGCTTGGCGCGCACGTCCGCGGGCAGCTTGCCCAGCGCCGGATCGGCGCCGACCTTCGCGCGGGCGGCGTCGAAGCGCGCGAGCAGCCACTCGGCCGCCGACGCGGGCGCGGGACGATTCTTCTTCTGCAGGTCGTCGAAGTCCTCGTTGAGCAGCTCGATGAGCGTGCCCCAATCGAGGGAGTTCTTCATCGGCAGGTCGTCGGAATCGAAGAACACGCCGTCGTGCCCGGCCTTGCGCAGCTCCTGGCTCACGCGCCGCATCATGTGCACGTACGGATAGTCGTCGAGCTGCACGGTGGGCCCGAGGTGCATCTCGTTGCGGCACTGGTCGGGCGTGAGGTGCGCGAGGTAGCGGCGGACTTCGGACTTGCCGGAGGCCGGCAGCGCGAGCAGCAGGACGACGTCGAGAACGGAACTCATGGATCGCTCACTCTTCTGAATAGTGGTGGTTCGGGAGCCGCGCGGGATGGATCCGCGAGCGTTCGTGCGTTCGAGAAAGGAATGCCGCCAAGCCCGGACTATTCATGAAACGCGAGCCGAAAGCGCCAGATGTCTGTGGAGCTCAAGGCCGGGACGAGGCCCGCGACGCAGTCGTGTCGGTGACACGTCGTAGGAGCGGGCCTCGTACCGGCCGCAGCGGGCCGCAGGCAGATGGCGCTTGCAGGCCGCGGCTTCATGAATAGTCCGGGCGAGGACTATACGTCCCGGGCGGCAACTCCGTCAGCGTATCCGTGCGGACCAGCGGACCCGCGGCTCAGCGGTTCCCGCCGCCGCCCGGCATGCCCGGCGCCCCCGGACCACCGGGACCGCGCCCGCCGGGGCCGCCGGGGCCACCCATGCCGGGGCGCATGCCGCCCGCAGGCTTGGGCTGGCCGCGATGACAGGTGAAGCACATGACGCGCGGCTTCTCGGCGCCGCCGAAGTCGATCTTCGCGAGCAGCGAGTCGTTGATCGCGCGGGTCATCGCGATCATGTCGCGCGTGATCTGCTTGGGCTTCTTGTCCTCGTCCGCCCAGTGGTTGTTCACGTGGCAGTGCTTGCACGAAACGCCGAGATTGCGGCCGAAGCTGTTCATCGCGCCCAGCACCTGCGTGACGGTGCGGCCCTTCATCACCTTGAGGTTCTTGAACACGCTGTCCGCGGGCGCGTCGGGATTGCCGATGCGCGCGAGCACCTCCTTGATCACGCTGTCGCGCTCGGCGGCGAAGCTGTCCGGCGCGGCGCCCATCGCCATGCCCATGCCCGCTCCACGACGCTCGCCCTGACCGGGGCCGCCCTGTCCTCCGGGTCCGCCGGGACCGCCGGACATGCCGCCCGGGCCCTGCGCCTGCGAGGGTGCGCTCGAAAGCGCCAGCACGACGGAAAGCGCGGTCACGGAGAGCAGCGCGTACACGGGAAGTCGCATGGTTCCTCCTGTCGGGTGTGATCGTCGGTGCGGGCCGGTCGTCGCCACGTGGGGAGGCGCAGGCCGGGAAACATGACGCGCGGCGGCGCGGAGACCAAGCACTTTCGCGCGGGACACGGCCGCCCGGCGCCGAGCGCTCCTAGGCCAGAGCCCACTCCCGCAGCACGCGCCACGGCCCGCCGCCCTGCTGCTCGATCAGCGTCGCCGTCCCGAACGTGACGACGAGCGGGTCGCCCAGCGTGTGCGCGAGCGCGAGGTCGTTGCCCGGGGCGCGCGGGTTGCGCGGGTGCGCGAGCGTGAGGTGCGGGCGGTGCGCGCGCACGCCGTCGCGGCCGAGCACGTGGCGGCGCAGCGCATGGAAGTCCTCGAGCCCCGCGGCCGCGCCCAGCAGGATGCCGTGCCCGTCGAAGCTTTCCGCGCGGCTGAACGCGAGCGTCACCGCGCGCGCGCCGGGCGCCGTGAGCCGTTCCTCGAGCACGCCGTCCGCGAGCGACGCCAGTTCGTCCTCGCGGCAGAGCGTGACGTGCGCCGCGACGAGCGCGTGCTGCACCGGGTCGAGCACCGAGCGCAACGCCTCGATCGGCGCGGCCTCGGCGCGGGGCACGAACAACGTGAGCTGGCGGCGGGTCATGCGCCGCACGGTGCCGCGCGGCGGCGGCGCGCGTCAACGCGTGGCTCGGGCGGGCCACGCGAGTCCTTGCCCCCGCTCCGGCGCTCTGAAAGACTCCCGCACGACCATGACCCCGCGCGGGGCGAGCGCCCCCGCGACCTCCCACACGAACGCCCCGGGATCCCCATGAGTGACGCCGCGCAGAACGCCGCACCCGCCGACGTGAACGACCTGTTCGACCTCACCATCATCGGCGCCGGGCCCGTCGGGCTCTTCGGCACCTTCTACGCCGGCATGCGCGGCATGAAGGTGAAGCTGATCGATTCGCTCGCCGAACTCGGCGGCCAGCTCTCGGCGCTCTACCCCGACAAGTACATCTACGACATGGCCGGCTTCCCGAAGGTCGTCGCGAAGGACCTCGTGCGCGACCTGTCCGCGCAGGCGCTGCAGTTCGCGCCGACCGTGTGCCTCGAGGAGAAGGTCATGACGCTCGCGAAGACCGACGAGGGCTTCGCGCTCGGCACCGACAAGGGCGTCACGCACCGCACGAAGACCGTGCTCATCACCGCCGGCGTCGGCGCGTTCGCGCCGAAGAAGCTCGAGAAGGCGGAGTTC
>JACRIW010000094.1 GCA_016215625.1 Candidatus Eiseniibacteriota bacterium
AACGCGAGGCGGCCCGCTTTCGTGCCGAGCTCTCGGACACGACCAGCGCCACCTGAGCGCGGCTGCTCCCCGGCCGCAAACGAAAACCGTCCCGCCGGCCGTCGAGGCCAGCGGGACGGTTTCGCGTGAGCGCTCTGGGCCGCTACTCCGTCGTGCTCGGCACCACGATGCGCCCCGCGATGATCTCCGCGGCCAGCGAATCCACGCGCGCCTTCACGGCGGCGGGAATCAGCGCCTTGTTGTGATCGTCGTACACCCACTGCACGCCGTTCTCCTTGAGCCCCAGGTGCTGCACGCCGCCGGTGAGTGTGCCCTGCTGCGTCGCGCGGATGGACTCGAACACGGCGGTGTCCACGACCTTCACCATGGACGTCAGGATGAAGCCGGGCGCGTCCTCGTACTGGTCCTTGTCCACGCCGATCGCCAGCTTGTTCAGCTCGCGCGCGGCTTCGAACACGCCGAGGCCGGTCGAGCCCGACGCGTGGTAGATCACGTCGGCGCCGGCGTGGTATTCGGCGAGGCCGAGTTCCTTGCCCTTGGTCGGGTCCTTGAACGCCGCGCCCGAGTTGCCCGCGTACTTCACGAGCACTTCGATCTTCGGGTTCACGGCCTTCGCGCCGGCCACGTAGCCCGCCTGGAACTTGCGGATCAGCGGCACGTCCATGCCGCCCACGAAGCCGATCTTGCCGGTCTTCGACGTCATCGCCGCGAGCGCGCCCACGAGGAACGAGCCTTCCTCCTCCTTGAACGTCAGCGCGACGAGGTTCGGCGGCAGCGAGTCGCCGGGGTTCACCGTGAAGTCCACGCACGCGAACTTCTTGTCCGGGAATTCCTTCGCGAGCGCCTTGATGTCGTCCGAGAACAGGAAGCCGACGCCGAAGATGATCTTCGCCGGGCCGGCCGCCAGCTGGCGCAGCTGCACCTCGCGGTCCGCACCCTCGCTCGTCTCGAGCGTGGTGAAGTGCACGCCGAGTTCCTTCTGCGCGCGCTCGAGCCCCGCGTACGCGGCGTCGTTGAACGACTTGTCGCCACGGCCGCCGACGTCGAACACGAGGCCGACTTCGAGCGGGGCGTTCGCGGCGGCGGGCTTGTCAGCGGTCTTGCTTGCGCACCCGGCCAGGAGCAGAAGGCTTGCGGCGAGCGCCAGCGGTGCGGCGAGCAGTTTTCGGACGAGCATCGGTCTCTCCCGTGAACTCGTGGATCGGCGCCATGGCCTGTGCCCGGCGGCCGAGGTCGTAGCAGCGGCGGCAGCGCGCTTCGTACAGATCGGCACCGCCGACCACCACGCGGCCGCCCCGGGCGACCTTGCGGTAGGTGCGGTTGGCCGGCGAGCCGCACACCATGCAGATGGCGAGCGTCTTGGTGATGTACTCGGCGATCGCGAGCAGCTGCGGCATGGGCTCGAACGGCTGGCCCATGTAGTCCTGGTCGAGGCCGGCCACGATGACGCGCTTGCCCTGCCGCGCCAGTCGCTCGACCACGTCGAGCAGCGCCGGCCCCAGGAACTGGCCTTCGTCGATGCCGATGACCTGCGCCTCGTGCGCCCAGCGCAGGATCTCCTTGGCGGTCTTGACGGACCGCGAGGGAATGCGCAGCTCGCTGTGCGAGACGATGTGGTCCTTGGCGTAGCGGTCGTCGATGATGGGCTTGAAGATCTCGACGCGTTGGCGGGCGATCTGGGCACGGCGGAGTCGCCGGATCAGCTCCTCCGTCTTGCCGCTGTACATGCTGCCGACGACGACTTCGATCCAGCCGGAACCCGAACGGGGTGGAATGTGTTCATCCATGGTGGGCGCAGGCTAGGGTGGGGTCGCGGAGGGTGTCAATCGCTCCAGCCCCGCACGTGACCGGGAACGCGCGCCCGGCTCGTTCGTCCATGCTGCCGACCGGTCACCCACAGGAGGTCCGACATGCACCGCACCGCACGCCGCATCACGTTGTCCGCACTGGCCGCGCTCGCCCTGTCGGCGGCGCCGGCGGCGCGGCCTTCCATGGCCGACGCCGCGGACCTCTCGACGCCCGACCGCGCACTCGAAGGCATCTGGCGGCTCGACTTCAAGCGCTCCGACGACCCGGCGAAGGCGATGCCGCGTGGTGGCCCGGGCGGCCCCGGCGGACCGGGTGGCATGCGAGACGGCGGACCGGGCGGACCGGGCGGCATGGGCGGACCGCCTCGCGGCGGCGGCCACGGCGGGCCCGGGGGCATGGGTGGCCCGCCCGATCGCGACGGCATCTCCGAGCCCGACGAAAGTGGCGAGGGTCCGGGCGGCGAGCGTCGCGAGGACCCGATGCGACGCGTCCTGCACCCGGGCGCGCAGATGGTGATCTTCGTGCTGTCCGAGAACGTCGAGGTGACCGAGGACGAGCGCCCACCGCTCACGTTCGCGCTGCAGGACTCGCTCGACGCGCACGGCCGCGTGCAGGAGATCCCGGGACCGGTGGCGCGCTGGAAGAAGTCGGCGCTCGTCACCACGTTCCCGCTCGGCCGGAGCGGCGCGCTCACCGAGACGTACGAACTGTCGGCCGACGGCCGCACGCTCACGGTGCGCGTGAAGGCCACGGGCGGGCCGCAGGGCGCGCCGGCGATCACGCTGAAGCGTGTGTACGAGCGTTACGACGGCGAGTGAGCGGTTCTTCGCGCCGGCTCAGGCGTCCAGGAACACCCGGGCGAACCGCGGCATGACCGCTTCGGGCGAGAAGCGCTTCCACGCCTCGACGGCGGCCGGGTCCGGCGCGCGCCGAGGCAGGCGCAGCAGAAGCTCGAGCACCTGCGCGTGGTCGTCGTACCGATGGTGCTCGAGTCCTTCGAGGTGCCGCAGGTGCGCGCGCTCGACGGACTTCGACCACGTGAGTACGGGCCTGCCCGCCGCCGAGAACTCGGCGACGGACAGGCCGAAGGTCTCGCCGACTTCCCGGGCGTGCAGCATGTAGTCCGCGGTGTTCACGAACGCGCGCTTGAAGACCGGATCGGAAGAGCCTTCCAGATGCACCACGCGCGGATGATCGACGAAGCGGGGCGTGAGCAGGAACACGAACCAGGCGTCGTCGCGGCGCGCGAGCGCATCGATCACGGCCTGCTTCACGAACGGCAGGTCGAATGTCTGCTCGCCGCCGCTGCGCCCGAAGACGACCGCGTCGGCCGGGATCCCGAGTTCGGCGCGCAGGTCGTCCTCGTGCTGCGCGATCTCGACGATGTGCGGGACCCAGGGCACGGGCCACAGGGCCTTGGGCGGCGTGCGCCGCTCGAGCCGCGCGGTGAGCTGCTGGCCCAGGAGGCGCAGCGCGGGCGTGGGCGCGGTCTTCTGCTCGGCGAGCCACTCGGAGACCGCGGCGAAGCGATGACCGTGCGGCCGTGTCACGTCGAAGACGGCGTGCACGAGCTGCGGCGCGCGGCAGGACAGCCGGTCGGGCAGCCCGCGCTTGATCGCGTAGAGCGCGTCGCAGCGCACCTCCCGCGGGTGCGTGTAGAGCACGACCTCGAAGTGCTGCTCGAAGTGCCGGAGAGCGTCCGGATGGTGCTGGCCGCGCCGCGGCGAGTACACGACGGGCTCGTGGCCGAGCTGCTTCCGGGCGCCGGACGCGTAGTCGAAGAGCGCCACTTCCGTCCCACGCAGGCCGAGTTGCCAGGAGTGAAAGCCGAGCCTCACGTGGTGCTCCGCGGTCGGGAGAGCGGCGGTCGCCGGACGGATCGCGCGGCGGGTTCGAAGTGGGCCGCATCCTAGTCGAAGGGTTTGCGGCCGCCAAAAGCGGGCGCGGAGTCCTGTCCGGGTGCGTTCGGGCGCGGGCGCACGCATTTTTCGGGTGATGCCGCGGCGTCTTTCGCGACACAATCCTCGTCCGTCAGCGGATTGCCCACCACCGGAGGTCCGATGCGCCGCTCGCCCCTCGCTCGCTTCGCCGTTCGCGCCGCCGCACTCCTGCTCTTCGCCGCGGGACCTGCGTTCGCCCAGTCCACGCCCGGGCTGGTGCCGCTCACCGACATGGGCTCGGGCACCTATCGCGGCTACGACGGCGGGCTGTACGGCGGCGGGAGCAACTCGCCGCCGCCCGCGCACCTCGCCGCGGCGTTGGCCAAGGCCGCCGAGATCGTGCCGCGCGACGCCGCGGGCGCACCGGACCCGAACGGCTGGATCGGCTTCATCGCCGTGGGCATGTCGAACACGACGCACGAGTTCGGCGCCTTCGAGCGCAACGCCGACACGGACACGACCCGCAATGCGCGCGTCGTGCTCATCGACACGGGCTTCGGCGGGCAGTCCGCCGACGTGATCGCGAACCCGCTCGCGCCGTACTGGACGACGATGAACCAGCGCGTCGGTGCGATGGGGCTGACCGCGGCGCAGGTCCAGGTGGCGTGGCTCAAGGAGGCGATTCCCGGCCCGGCGAACGACTTTCCCGTGCACGCGCTGGCGCTGCGCGATTCGATGGCGCACGTCGTGCGCAACCTGCACGACAAGTTCCCCAACCTGAAGATCGTCTACTGCTCGAGCCGCATCTACGGCGGCTACCAGCAGCAGGGCGGCACGAGCCCCGAGCCGCAGGCGTTCGAGTCGGGCTACTCGGTGCGCTGGCTGATCGAGCAGCAGGTCGCGGGCGATCCGCTGCTCAATCACGACGCCGCGGCGGGGCCGGTGCGCGCGCCGTTGCTGCTCTGGGGGCCGTACCTGTGGGCGAACGGCACGGCGCCGCGCGCCGACGGACTCACGTGGCCGATCACCGATCTCGAAACCGACCGCGTGCACCCCGCGCCTTCGGGCGAGCAGAAGGTCGCCGCGCTGCTGCGCGCGTTCTTCGCGGGCGAGGTGACCGCCGCGCCGTGGTGGCCCGCGCAGCCGGGCGCGCGGTTGCGCGTGTTCGACGCGACCGACGACGCGCACGTGAGCGCGGCGTTCCCGGCGACGAACTACGGCGGCTCGACGCTGCTGTACGCCTCGCAGGGCGCGGACGTGCGCTCGATCTACCTGAAGTTCGCGACGAGCGCCGCGCTCGCCGACTCCGTGCTGCTCGCCAAGCTGAGCCTGCGCGTGCTCACGATCGGCGGCGGGCAACTGCGGCGGCTCGACGATCCCGCGTGGAGCGAGGGCACGCTGACGCAATCGGGCGCGCCCGTGATGGGGCCGCTGCTCATGACGCTGCCGCAGTCCTCGCGCGACGGCACGTGGGGCGCGAACGTCACGCCGACGCTGCGCGCCGACTCGACCGGCACGGTGGGCTTCGTGCTCACGACACCGTCGATCAATCCGACGGACTACTGGAGCAAGGAGGGCGGTCACGCGCCGCGGCTCGTGCTCGTGGTCGCGACGCCGCCGGCGGCGGGGGTCGAGCCCTTCGCGACCGCCGGGCCGCGCCTGCGCCTGGGCTTCGCGTCCGCGCATCCGGCCGCGTCGCGCGTGGTGCTGGCGTTCGAACTGCCGCGCGACCAGGACGTCACGCTCTCGGTGCACGGCATCGACGGACGGCTCGTGCGCGCGCTCGCGAGCGGCGTGCGCTCCGCCGGACGTCACGAAATCGTGTGGGACGGCCGGGACGCGCGGGGCGAGCCGGCGCCGGCGGGCGTGTACTTCGTACGGCTTTCGGCGGGAAACTCGCGCGAGTCGAAGCGGGTGGTGCTGCTCGGGCGCTGAGCGCGGCCGGGTCCGGCGAGCGTGAGCGCGAGGCTGGTCGGCGCGAGATCGCGGTGCGGGAGTAAGCTGCGCGTGCCGATTCCTCGGGCAGCAACCCGTTCGATTTCCCTTCGCGCAGGAGGGCGCCATGAGCGACCCCGCGATCACCTATCTGCTGAAGCAACTCCATCACAAGCTCGAGCTCACGCCGGAGGTGAGCGAGAAGGACCGCGAACTGCTGCGCCAGCTCGCCGCCGACATCGACGGCGTGCTCACCGAGGGCAAGGTGCCCGCGGCGCACCAGCCGCCGCTGCTCGCGCGCGTGCAGGACGCGATCACGCAGCTCGAAGCCGAGCACCCCGACGTCACCGCGATGCTCGCCGGCGTGAGCCGAAAGCTCTCGGACATGGGCATCTGAGACGCGAACGGCCGCTCCCTGAGGAGCGGCCGTCGTGCTTCCGCGGCGCGAGCGGATGCGCTCAGCTCTTCTGCGAGACGAGCGAGAACATCGCGCCCTGCGGGTCCATGCAGTTGGCGATGAAGCTGCCGCCGGGCACTTCCTGCGGGCCGTGCAACACCTGGCCGCCACGTGCCTTCACGCGTTCGAGCGCTTCGCCGAGCGCCGGGACGGTGAAGTAATACGCCCAGAACGCAGCCGGGAAGTCCGGCATCTTCGTCATCATGCCGCCCACCGGGGCGCCGCCGGTCGCGAACATCTGGTACGTGCCGATCGGCCCCATGTCCATCGCGGCGTCCTTCGTCCAGCCGAAGAGCGTGGAATAGAAGGTCCAGGCCGAGTCGAGGTCGCCCGCGTGCAGTTCGCGCCAGCCGACGTGACCCGGGGCGTCCGGCGAGATCACCGGAAGCGGTTCCTTGCTGATCGGCGTCATGAGGAAGAACGCGGCGCCGTGCGGGTCGGCGACGAGCGCGAAGCGCCCGACGGTCGGGATGTCGGCGGGCGGCATGAGCACCGAACCGCCCATGGCCTTCACCTGTCCGGCCATCGCGTCCACTTCGGCGACGCCGATGTAGCCGAGCCAGCACGGCCGCGCGCCGCCCGCGCACATCTCCGGCGTCTGCTGCATCACGCCGCCGACGTTCACGCCGCCGTAAGAGAGCAGCGTGTAGGGCATGCCCGACGACGGCATGGCGCTCGCCGTCCAGCCGACGACGTGCGAATAGAACTCGATCGCCGCGGCGCTGTCGGACGTCGCGAGCTCGTACCAGATGAAGATGCCGGCGGGGCGGGAAGTGCTCATGCGTGACTCCGGGTTGTCGAGATGAGGGGCGAGGTTTCGGCGGGGAGGGCGGGAGAGGGCGCGGACCTACGCGCCGTCCGGGATCTCGGGTTCGACGAGGTGCGCGAGCGCGGCGAGCGACTCCTGCCAGCCGAGGTAGCAGAACTCGACCGGGATCACGGCCGGGATGCCTTCCTGCACGATCTCGAGCTCGGTGCCGCAGAGCACCTTCTTCAGCTTCACGGTCACGTTCATCTGGCCGGGGAGGTTCGGGTCGTCGAACTGGTCGTTGTAGCGGAGGAGTTCGCCGGGCACGAGCTCGAGGTACGTGCCGCCGAACGACTGGCTCTTGCCCGTGCCGAAGTTCGTGAACGACATCTTGAATGTGCCGCCGACGCGGGCGTCGCAGTGGTGCGACTTCGCGGTGAACCCGTGCGGCGGAAGCCACTTCACCTGCGCGTCGGGGTCGAGGAACGCGCGGTACACGCGGTCGGGCGGACAACGCAGCACGCGGTGCAGCCGCACGGTCCCGGTGGTTTCGGACATGGTCAGTGCTCCTTCGGGTGGTTGGGATGGAACAACAACTCGA
>JACRIW010000095.1 GCA_016215625.1 Candidatus Eiseniibacteriota bacterium
AACAACTGCAGCATCAACGGCACAGTGAACGTCGACAACGGCGGCACGTTCGCGCTGGTCAACTGCGACGGCTCGGGCACGATCAACACGAACGGCCTCGTCGAGTACACGGGCTCGAACACGCTGACGGGAGCGACCCCGTTCCTCATGAGCGGCGGCTCGGTGCTCCGTCTGAAGGGCACCGCCTCGCTCAATGCCGCGCTCACGTGCACGAACGGCTTCACGAACAACGGCACGATCGAACTCACCTCCAGCGGCGCCGCGACCGCGGCCACGCTGGCCGTGACCAACGGCACGCTGACCAACGCGGCGGCCGCCTCGATCCAGTCGCTCGCGGGCTCGGGTGGCGGCCGCAACCTGAACGCGAAGTACGACAACCAGGGGACGATAACCGTCGCGCAGGCGATGACGACCAACAAGGCGTCCGCCGCGCTCACGAACTCGGGCACGATCAACCTGACGACCGGCAACTACACGATCGTGATCTCGGGCACGACGCCGAGCTTCACGACGACCGGCACGATCAACGTGCCCGCCGGCCGTACGCTCACGCTGCAAGGCGGCGCCGTCGGCGGCGCGGGGCAGAACTTCAACTACAACGGCGGCACGATGGGGGGCCTCGGCACCGTCGCGCTGCTCAACTCCCAGCTGAACCTGAACGTCGCGCTCGCCTCCGACATGGCGCTGCTCGACGGCACGACGTCCACGCTCGCCGGTCCGCAGGCGTACACGGTCAAGACGGGCACGACCGTGAACATGAACAACTGCAGCATCAACGGCACAGTGAACGTCGACAACGGCGGCACGTTCGCGCTGGTCAACTGCGACGGCTCGGGCACGATCAACACGAACGGCCTCGTCGAGTACACGGGCTCGAATACGCTGACGGGAGCGACCCCGTTCCTCACGAGCGGCGGCTCGGTGCTCCGCCTGAAGGGCACCGCCTCGCTCAACGCCGCGCTCACGTGCACGAACGGCTTCACGAACAACGGCGCGATCGAACTCACCTCCAGCGGTGCGGCCACCGCGGCCACGCTCACGGTCACGAACGGCACGCTGACCAACGTCCCGGGCGCGACGATCTCGTCGCTGGCCGGCTCGGGCGGCGCGCGCAACCTGAACGTGCGCTACGACAACCAGGGCACGATCAACGTCGCGCAGGCGATGACCACCAGCAAGGCGTCCGTCGCGCAGCTGAACTCGGGGCTCATCAACCTGACGACCGGCAACTACACGATCGTGATCTCGGGCACGACGCCGAGCTTCACGACGACGGGCACGATCAACGTGCCCGCGGGCCGCACGCTCACGCTGCAGGGCGGCGCCGTCGGCGGCGCGGGGCAGCACTACCACTACAACGGCGGCACGATGGGCGGCGCGGGCACGGTGGCGCTGCTCAACAGCCAGCTGAACCTCAATCAGCCGCTGCACACCACGGCGACTCACCTCACGGGCACGACGTCCACGCTCGCCGGGCCGGACACGCTGTTCGCCGACGGAGGCACGCTGCCGCTGTCGAGCTGCACGGTGACCGGGCCGGTCGTCGCGACGGCGGGCACGATCACGAACGACAACTGCGACTGGAACAACGCCTTCTTCCTGCACGGCGGCGCGACGGTCGAGTGGCGCGGCGTGAACACGTCGAACGGCTACTACATGGGAGCCGGTTCCACCTCGCGCGTGCTCGGCACGGCGTCCGTGAACTCGAGCCTCACGTTCGGCGGCTCGCAGGGCAACGCCGGCCTGCTCGAACTCACGTCCTCGGGCGCCGCGACCGCCGCGACGGTGTCGACGTCGTCCGCGCCGGGACAGGGCCTCTTCAACTACGCGACGGGCGAGATCCGCTCGTCCGTCGGCGCCGGCGGCATCCGCCAGCTGCTCACCTATCTCGACAACCAGGGCCTCGTCGACTTCCAGGCCACCACGACGCTCAACCGCGCCTCGGTGGCGCACCGCAATCGCGGCACGGTGCGCGTCGCGGCCAGCAGGACCGTCACGGTGACCGGCGCATCGTTCACGAACGACACGACCGGCGTGCTCACCGGTGGCGGCACGCTCACGATGAACGGCGCCACCACGTTCGCGCAGCGCGGCACGATCCGCCCCGGCGGCCCGCAGGGCACGCTCACGCTGAACGGCGCCTGCCCGAACATCGGGACCGCCGTGTACGACATCGAGATCGGCGGCGACGACGCGGTGACGGGCTACGACCGCCTCGCGGTGCGCGACGCGGCGACGATCGCGGGCACGCTGAACATCACGCTCGCGAACGGCTACATCCCGAAGCCCGGCGTGCGCTACGTGATCGTGGACGCGGGTTCGCGCACGGGCACGTTCGCGACGGTGAACGGTCTCTCCTACGGCCCGGGGCAGCTCTGGACGATCGCCTACAGCGACACCGACGTCGTGCTGATCGCGCGAGACCAGACATGGACGAAGGTGTTCCCGGACGGCGCGCCGCCCGCGGCGCGCGACGGCCACACGGCGGTCTACGACTCGACCGGTGACCGCATGATCGTGTTCGGCGGCGAGACGAACTCCGGCGTGCAGAACGACGTCTGGGTGCTCACCAAGGCGACGGGCGCGAACTACCCGGCCTGGGTGCAGCTCTCGCCCTCCGGCACGCCCCCGGCCGCGCGCACGCACGCGCGCGCGGTGTACGACGCCGCGAACAACCGCATGATCGTGACGGGTGGTGACACGGGGGTCGCGGGCTCGCCCGCCTTCTCGGACACGTGGGTACTCACGAACGCGAACGGTCTCGGCGGCACGCCGGTCTGGTCGCAGCTCTCGCCGGGCGCCTCGCCGGCGGTGACCTCGCACGGCGCCGCGTACGACGCGGCCAACAACCGCCTGATCGTGTTCGGCGGCGCGCCGCTCGCGGGTCCGTGCCCGGGCGCGACGTCGGACGTGTGGGTGTTGACGAACGCGAACGGCCTCGGCGGCTCGCCCTCGTGGACGCTGCTCGCACCCTCGGGCACGGCGCCCACGGCGCGCGTGTACGCGGGTGTCGCGTACGACGCGGCCTCGCACCGCCTGCTCGTGACGGGTGGTGACGACGGCTGCGGCGCGGGCGACACGGAGAGCTTCGTGCTCGACGACGGCAATGGTCTCGGCTCGCCCGCGTGGACGATGCTCGCACCGTCGGCGGCTCCGATCGCGGGCTGGACGCGCACGTCGTACGCGTTCGATCCGTCGCTCGACCGGCTGGACGCGTTCGGCGGCCTGGTGGGCGGCGCACCCGTGGACACGAGCTACACGCTCACTTCGGCGGCGGGCAACGTGTCGCCGTCGTGGTACCGCCGCAACTTCTACGGCACGCGTCCGACGCCGCGTTCGATGCACAGCATGGTGATGGCGACGGCGGGCCACACGGCGATCGTGTTCGGCGGCATGTCCGCGAGCGGCCGCCTGAGCGACGTGTGGCGCCGCGCGACGGACCTGGGTCCGGTGCTCGACGTGGATCCGGCGCCGCTCGCGCTGCCGACGCGCACGGCGTTCGCGCTCCCTCCGTCGCCGAACCCGGCGCGCGGCGTGGTGCGCTTCGCGGTGGACGTGGCGCGCGGCCAGCGCGTGGACCTGGGCGTGTTCGACGTGAGCGGCCGCCGCGTGGCGACGCTGCATGAAGGCGTGCTCGCCGCGGGCCGTCACACGTTCGGCTGGGCGGGCGATGGCGCGGCGCCGGGCGTCTACATGGTCCGCATGCACGCGGACGACGTGACTCAGGTCTCGCGGATCGTGCGCATCCGGTAGTCCTTCCGCGTCCCCGCTTCTCGACATCGCCCGTTCGTCGGCTCGTCCGACGGGCGGGCGATGATCGTTTCGTTCGCGACGCCGTTCGTTTCGGCGTCAGCCAACGACGGTGACGGCTGCGGTCGGCGGTCGCTCCCGGGCTGGAATCCGAATACGGGGACGCTCGCTCCGGCCATCCCTGGCCTGCGCTCACTCACTCTCGGCATGCTCCGCCATTCCATGGCTCCCGCATGCCTCGAGAAGCCCCTATTCGGATCCCACCCCGTCCGCTCCACTCGAATCCACCCGAACTGCCCGCCCCAATGCGTTGCTCGGCAATCGGCTGGGTCGCGCACCCACTCCAGCGATCGAGCGAGTGCTTGGACCGGAGCGGACGGGGCGGAGTCCGAAGGCGGGGCTTCTCGAGGTGCGCGGGAGCCAAGGACTGGCGGAGCGCGCCGAGAGAGAGTGAGCGCAGGCCAGGGATGGCCGGAGCGAACGTCCCCGCCTGCGGATTCCGCCCCGGCAGCGACCGCCGAGCACGAGCGTCCCCGTATTCGGATTCCAGCCCGGGAGCGACCGCTGACCGCAGTCTTCACCGTCGTTGGCTGACGCCGACCGACGAAGGACTACAGCCCCCGCGCCCAATCGAGCAGCATCGCCGGCGAAGAGAGATCGTCGAGCAGCAGATCCGGCGCGTGCGACTCGAGCTGCGAACGCGTGCGGCCGCCCGTCGCGACCGCGACCGCGTGAGCGCCCGCCGCGCGCGCGCACGCGATGTCGTGCTCCGTGTCGCCCACCACCACGCATCGCGACGGCGCCACGCCGTGACGCTCCGAAGCACGCGCCACCGCGACGCGCGCGAGCGCGTTCCGATCCGGCGCCTCGGATCCGAATGCGCCGAAGTCGAAGCGATCCCACACACCGAACGCCGACAGCTTCAGCTCCGCCATCACCGGCACGTTGCCCGTCAGCAACGCGCTCACCCACGACGGCTCCGCCGCCACCGCGTCGAGCACGTTCCGCACACCCGGCAGCAGGCCGCCCCGCGGCGGCGTCATCAGCTCGCGCATGTGGCGGTACGTGCTCTCCCAGAACTCGTGATGCTCCGGAGTGCCGTGCGCCAGCTCGAGACCGTGGTGCCGCGCCATGTCGCCCACGATCAGCGGATCCGTGCGGCCCGCCATCGGGATGTGGCGGAGATCGTCGCGAATCGCGTAGCGCTCGAAGAGCGCGCGGCTGATCGCCTCGCGGCCCGCCCCCTCCGTCAGCAGCAGGGTGCCGTCCACGTCGAACAGCCAGACCAGCGATGCGCGTGAAGTTTGCATGAGTCCCCCACGCTACCGGGCGTTTCGCCCGCGCGTCCATGCGGCCCCGGTCCGCCGGAGCCGACCGAGGGCCCTGGACTCCCAGTTCCCTGTGGCCCGCCGCGCGCCCTCCACGCTAGAATTGCGCACCTTCTCCACCCCTCCCAGGGAGTCCCATGCGCCGGATCGCGGCCTGCTT
Source organism: Candidatus Eiseniibacteriota bacterium (assembly GCA_016215625.1). Taxonomy (GTDB): domain Bacteria; phylum Eisenbacteria; class RBG-16-71-46; order RBG-16-71-46; family RBG-16-71-46; genus CAIXRL01. The sequence continues at coordinate 5,239 of JACRIW010000095.1, forward strand.
CGCTCTGCTCCTCGCTCTCGTCTCGATCGCCTCCGGCGCTCGCGCGCAGGCCCCACGCCAGGTACGCGTGCGCCTCGACGCGCACGTCACGCTGCGCACGTTGCTCGAAGCCGGTCTCGACATCGTGGACGTGCACGGCGGCGATGTGGACCTGTACGAGTGGCCCGGCGACGGCGAGACGCTCGCGCGCCTCGGAGCGAACACCCGCGTCGTGGACGAGAATCCCGGCCGCACCGCGGCCGAGCGCGCGCGCCGCGAACTCGCCTCGCGCCCCCGGACGGCGCCGCGACTCGTCCGCAGCGCCGCGCGAGCGGACGGCGTCACGCGCGCCGAAGTGCTGCCGCCCGTCGGCGAAGGCTCGCTCGGCGGCTTCTGGAACCTCGCCGAGATCAAGATCAAGCTCGACGACCTGGTCGCGAGCGACGTGAACGGCGTCGTCGCCGACCGCCTCGACACGCTCGGCTGGTCGCTGCATCACCGGCCCATCTGGGGCCTGCAGCTCGGCACCACGGTGAGCGGGCCCGACACGCGGCCCGTCGCGTTCTTCAACTCGCTCACGCACGCACGCGAACCCGGCGGCATGCACGCCCTGTTCGCGTTCGCGGACTCGCTGCTCGCGCGCTACCCCGCCGACCCCGAGGTGAAGTACCTGCTCGAGCACCGGCGCATCTACCTCGTGCCCTGCGTCAACCCCGACGGCTACTTCTACAACGAGCGCATCTGGGACAGTACCGGCACGTTCGGCATGTGGCGGAAGAACCTCCGCGACAACAACCTCAACGGCGTCACCGGGCCCGGCGACGGCATCGACCTCAACCGCAACTTCGGCGTGAAGTGGGGGTTCAACAGCGTCGGCTCGAGCGGCTCGCCCGGCTCCGACACCTATCGCGGACCGAGCGCGTACTCCGAGCCCGAGACGCAGGTGCAGCGCAACGTGGTCGTCGCGCTCAAGCCCGTCAGCGGGCTGTCGTTCCACACGTACAGCGACCTGCTCGTGCATCCGTGGGGCTGGACCGCCGCGGGCACTCCGGACTCCGTGAAGTTCCAGACGTGGTCCGACGAGCTCACGCGCGCGAACGGCTACACGGGCGGGCCGGGGCCGCGCATCCTCTACGAGACCAACGGCGACTTCAACGACTTCGTCTACGGCGACACGCTGCTCAAGCCGAAGGGCTTCACGTTCACGCCCGAGATGGGCGGGCCCGGGGACGGCTTCTGGCCCTCGCCCTCGCGCGTCGCGGCGATCTCCGAGAGCGCGGTGCAGACCGCGTTCGTGACCGCCGGCATCGCCGGGCCGTGGGTGCGGCTCGAGCGCTCGACGCTCGTCGAGGGGGCGCGGCCCGCGGGCGGCACCGCGCACGTGAGCATCCGCGCGCGCCACATCGGCGCGAGCGGCACGGCCGGACCGTCCCTGCAGGCGTCGCTCACCGCGCTCGATCACGAAGTCGAAGCGCTCACCGGCCCCGTGTTCCTCCCGAGCCTCGCGTCGTTCCAGTCGGCCGACCCGATCGGCGGCGCGACGTTCCTCGTCGCCGCGGCGGACACGGTCACGCCCGGGCGCATGGTGCGCTTCCGCGTGGACTTCACCGACGGGCAGGGGCTGCACTCGCGCGACACGATCGAAGTCGTCGTCGGCGTGCCCACCGTCGTCGTGGTGCACGCGTGCGACGCGGCGGCGGGCTGGACGTTCTCCGGCGCCGGCTGGGGCGTGAAGGCGAACGACCCGCTCCATCCGAGCGGCTACCTCTCCGACAGCCCGAACGGCGTCTACGCGAACGGCATGAACACCACCGCGACGCTCGGCGCGACGCTCGACCTGTCACACGGCGTGCACGCGTGGGCGTTCTTCGAGGACCGCTGGGGCTACGAAAGCGACTACGACGGCGGCGCGGTCGAGGCGAGCCTCGACGGCGTCACGTGGGCCGCGCTGCCCGGCAACGGCTCGACCACGAGCGATGCGAGCAACGTGATCGGCGCCGGCGTCCCCGCGTTCGAAGGCACGCGCTGGCGCTGGAAGCAGGACCGCGTGGACCTTTCGGCGTTCGCGGGCGGCGCGCTCGCCACGAACGTCCGCCTGCGCTTCCGTTCGCGCGCGGACGCGTTCACGCAGCTCGACGGACTTTCGATCGACTCGCTGCGCGTGCTCGTGTACGACCCGGCGCTGCAGCCCGCGCCGGTCGCGGTCGGGGCCGCGCCGCGCGTCACGACACTCACGTTCTCGCCGATCGGCCCGAACCCGGCCCGCACGCACGCGCGACTCTCGTTCGCGACCGCCGAAAGCGGCCCGGTCACGCTCGACGTGCTCGACGTGCAGGGGCGCAACCTGTACACGCGAACCGAGCGCGTCGTCGCGGGCTCCGAGGGCTCGCGCTTCGAGTGGGGCTGGAACCTCGGCGACCGGACCGGGCGGCGTGTCGCCCCGGGGCTGTATCTGGTAAGACTCCGCACCCGTTCCCAGGAAGCACTCCAGCGCGTGGTGGTCCTGCCCTGACGAGCCGAGGACTCCCGAGTCCGCGTGTGAATCCCCCAGCCGGCGTCTCCCCCGCCCCGAACCCGATCGCGCTCCTGCCGCGCGTGCGCGCGCTGCACGGCTATCTCGGCGCGCGCCACCTGCACGACGGCAAGCTCGCGGGCGCCGACCAGGGCGTGCGCTGGAACATCCGCTTCTGGCGGTTCGTGAAGAGCTGCCTGCCGGCGCTGCGCCCGGTCGAGCGCTTCTACTTCCTGCAGGGCCAGGCGTACTGGGCGCTCGCGTCGTGGACGCTCGGCGACCTGACCGGTGACGCGGCGTTCCACGAGGCCGCGCGCGCGGCCACCCGCGCCGTGCGCGACACGCAGCGCGAGGACGGCGCGTGGGCGTACCCGCTGCCCGAGCGCAGGCACCTGATCGCGACGGTCGAGGGCGACTTCGGCGCGGTCGCGATGCTCGAGGGCTACGAGCGCGACGGCGACGAGTCGCTGCTGCGCGCGGCGCTGCGCTGGTACGACTACCTCGAGCGCGAGATCGGCTACCAGGAGCATCCGGCCGGGCTGTGCGTGAACTACTTCCAGAAGCCGCGCGGCATGGTGCCCAACAACCCGTGCGAGTGGATCTGGGTGCTCGGCCGGTTCGCCTCGGCGACCGGCGACGCGCGCTTCCTCGAGAAGGTCCCGGCGATGCTTGGCTTCCTCGAGGCGGTCATGGAGCCCACCGGCGAACTGCCCTACGAGTTGCCGAGCGTGCACGAGAACCGGCTCCAGCAGCACTACCTCTGCTACCAGTACAACGCCTTCCAGTGCATGAAGCTCGCGTGGTTCGCGCACGCGCACCGCGACGAGCGCGCCCGCGCGCTGGCCGTGCGGCTCGCCGGATACCTCGCCGGCGGCGTCACCGAGTCGGGCGCCGTGCGCGCGTCGTGCCTGAAGGCCGACCCCGAGGTGCTCTACTACGCCGACGCCGTGGGCATGGCGCTGCACACGGTGAGCGCGTACGGGTGGGCCGATCACCGCGCGCTCGCCGACCGCACGTTCCGGTTCGTGCTCTCGCACCAGCGCGGCGACGGCGGCTTCACGCACTTTTCGCGCCGTGACTACGGCGTGCTGTCCGACCGCAACGACTACCCGCGCTACCTCGCCATGAGCCTCTACCACCTCGCCGAGCGCGCGCGCGACGCGAGGCCGCTGTGATGCGCGTCCTCGTCGTCACGAACATGTGGCCGAGCGAGCGGCGCCCGCACTGGGGCTCGTTCGTGAAGTCGCAGGCGGACTCGCTCGCCGCGGCCGGCGTCGAGAACACGCTCCACGAGATCGAAGGCTGGAAGAGCATGGGCGAGTACGTGAAGGCGCTGCGCGTGCTGCCGGACGTCGCGCGCGCGTGCCGCGCCGACCTCGTGCACGCGCACTACGGCTATTCGGGCGCCGCGTGCGCGAACGTGAAGCTGCCGCTCGTCGTGTCGTTCTGCGGCGACGACCTGCTCGGCCGTCCCGACGACCGCGGCAGGCTTTCCTTCAAGAGCCGCGCGCTCATTCCGCTCTCGAAGTGGGCCGCGCGGCGCGCCGACGGCGTGATCGTGAAGAGTGAAGAGATGCGCCGCGTGATCGCCGGCGTCGCCGACGTCCACGTGATCCCGAACGGCGTGAACATGACGCGCTTCGCACCGGTGCCGCGCGACGACGCGCGCGACGCGCTCGGCTGGCGGCGCGACGGACACGTGCTGCTCTTCGCCGCGAACCCCGAGGAGCCGCGCAAGAACTTCGCGCTCGCGCAGGGCGTCGAGTCGGCGCTGAAGGCGCGCGGACTCGACGTGCGGCTCGAGTGGGTCTACGGCCGACCGCCGGAGGCGGTCGCCCTCACGATGTCCGCGGCCGACGTCCTGCTGCTGCCTTCGTTCCACGAGGGCTCGCCGAACACCGTGAAGGAAGCGATGAGCTGCAACCTGCCCGTCGTGGCGGCGCCCGTCGGCGACTGCGAGGAGCGCCTGCGCGACTGCCCGCCCTCGGCCGTCGTACCGCGCACCGTGGAGGCGTTCACGGACGCCGCCGCGCGCGTGCTCGAGGCCGGCACGCGCGGCCCGGGCCGCGAACGCGTCGCGCCGCTCGCGCTCGAAGCCGTCGCGAGCCGGGTGCTGCAGGTCTACGAACGCGCGATCGCGCGCCACCGGAAAGGACGCTGAGTCATGTGCGGCATCGTCGGCTGGTACGCACGCGGGAACCGCACGGTGGACGAGGGCACGATGCGCGCGATGTGCGCGACGATCGTGCACCGCGGCCCCGACGACGAAGGCACGTTCGCCGACGGCGATTTCGGATTCGGGATGCGCCGCCTCGCGATCGTGGATCTCTCCCCGCTCGGCCACCAGCCCATGACGAGCGACTGCGGCCGGTACGTGATCACGTTCAACGGCGAGGTGTTCAATCACCCGGCCCTCCGGGCCGAACTCGAGGCCGCGGGCCACACGTTCCGCGGGCACAGCGACACCGAGAGCATCCTGCGCGGCTGGGTGACGTGGGGCCCGGCGATCTGGGCGAAGCTCGAGGGCATGTTCGCGGTCGCGATCTGGGACAAGGCCGAGCGCACCGTGCACCTCGCGCGCGACCCGCTCGGCATCAAGCCGTTCTTCTACACGCTGCAGGGGGGCGGCATCGCCTGGGGCTCCGAGCTCAAGACGCTCGCCGCGATTCCCGGCCTGTCGTTCACGCCGCGCGCGAAGTCCATGGACGAGTACTTCGCGTTCGGGCACGTGCTCGCGCCGCACACGATCTACGACGAAGTGCTCAAGCTGCCGCCGGGCTGCTCGCTCACCGTGAGCGCCACGGGCGAGCCGCGGCTCGAACGCTTCTGGGAGTTCCGCTACCGCACCGCGCCCGAACGCAGCGAACGCGACTGGATCGAGCACTTCCGCGAGCGGTTCCTCGCCGTGACGAAGCGCCACCTGCAGGCCGACGTGCCGCTCGGCGCGTTCCTGTCGGGCGGCGTCGACTCGTCCGCGGTCGTCGCCGCCATGAGCAGGGTCATGCGCGAGCCCGTGCGCACGTTCACGATCGGCTTCGACGTGAACGAGTTCGACGAGTCGCCCTGGGCGCGCCGCGTCGCCGAGCACCTCGGCTGCGTGCACACCGAGCGCAAGGTCGAACTCGACGACGCCGCCGTGATCCTGCCGCAGCTCGCGCGCTGCTACGACGAGCCGTTCGCCGACCCGAGCGCGATTCCCACGTGGTACGTCTCGCGCCTCGCGCGCGAGCAGGTGATCGTGGCGATGTCCGGCGACGGCGGCGACGAGCTGTTCGCGGGCTACGAGCGCCACTACAACGAGCGCCTCGTGCAGGAGAACGGCCCGCTGTTCCGGTGGGCCGCCGCGCTCTCGAAGCTCCCGCCGATGCCGCTGCCGAAGTGGAACTACTTCCGCCAGCGCCTCGCCAAGGTCTCCGCCGACGCGGCGCTGCCGAGCACGTTCCAGCGCTTCTTCAGCAAGTACCAGCTCGCGCCGCGCGACGTGCGCGCGAAGCTCTACCGTCCGGAGTTCACGGCGCAGCTCGACGCGGGCGACGAGCTCGCGCGGCTCGAGGCGGCGTATTTCGCGAGGCCCGTGTCGCGCGACCCGGTCGAGAACCTGCTCTACGCCGACACGCTCGTGCGCCTGCCCGACGACATGCTCACGAAGGTCGACCGCGCGAGCATGGCGCACTCGCTCGAGGTGCGCGTGCCGTTCCTCGCGCACACGTTCGTGGACTTCGCCGCGAGCGTGCCCGTGTCGCTCAAGCTGCGCGGCGCGACCGGCAAGTACATCCTGCGCAAGGCCGTCGAACCGTGGCTGCCGCCGGGCATCCTCGACCGCCCGAAGCAGGGCTTCGCGGTGCCGCTCGCGCGCTGGGTGCGCGGCGACTTCGGGCGCTACGCCGAGGAGCTGTGGCGCGACTCGGGCGCCGAGGACGCCGGTGCGCTCAAGCCCGAGGCCGTCACGGCGCTCTTCGCCGAGCACCGCAGCGGCCGCGCCGACCGCTCGCAGATGCTGTTCGCGCTCGCGATGTTCGCGCTGTGGTGGAAGGACCGCCCGCGCGCCTGAGCGGCCGCGCTTCAGTTCACCGCGAGGTTCGGCGCCTTCGGCCGGTAGAGCCGGTTCGGCTCGCCCTTCTCCCATGGCCGGTACTCGAGCGCGAACCGGATGCGCTCGCCGAGCGGCGGGTGGTCGTAGAGCAGCACGCGCACCCATGCGGGTGGCTCGGGATCGGAGCGGTTGTCCTTGGCGAGCTGCAGGAACGAGCGCGCGCCCGCGTCGTTGTCGTGCGTGAGTTCGAGCGCGTACACGTCGCTCTCGTGCTCGACCTGGCAGCTGAGCGCGTTCATCGCGGGCATGGTCGCGAGCGTCACGACCGTGAGCGAGAGGAACAGCACGGGCATCGCCGCGAGGTCGGACACGCCCTCGACGCCCCACTGCGCGCCGAACCGCCGCACGAGCGCCCCCGCGAGCTGCGCGCACGCCCAGAACGCGGCGAACGCGCCGAGCGAGACCACCGCGAGATACTTCCACATGTGGCCGAGCACGTAGTGCCCCATCTCGTGGCCCATCACGAAGAGGATCTCGTCGCGCTTCAGCCCCTGGAGCGCCGTGTCCCAGAGCACGATGCGCTGCGACGCGCCGAACCCGCTCACGTACGCGTTGATCTTGCGCGTCTTCGCGCTCATGTCGACTTCGTACACGTTGCGGCCGGGAATCCCGGCGCGCGAGCCGAGCGCGAGAATCTCCGTGCGCAGCGCCGCGTCCCGCAGCGGCGTGAACTTGTTGAAGAGCGGGTCGAACACCACCGGCTGCAGCACGATCGCGACGAGCGACACGGGCAGCGTGCCCGCGGCGATCCACACCCACCAGCGTTTCGGGCTCGCGACGATGCGTCCCCAGGCCAGCGACAGCAGCGGGATCACGGCGACCGCGACGATCGAGAACACGTGGCCCTTGAGCGAGTCGCCGAGCCAGCCGCCGAAGCTCTGCGTCGAGAGGCCGTACTGGTGCTCGAGCGCGTACTCCTCGAACCACGCGAGCGGCAGGCTGATCGCGAAGATCGCCGTGGCGTACAGCGTGAAGTACACGAGCACGCGCACGTACAGGCGGTGCCCGAGCCCGTGCGCGATGTCGCGGAAGCGCCGCGACAGCCCGCTGAAGAGCAGCAGGAAGCCGGCGAGGATGCCGTAGAGCGGCCCGACGAGGCGGAGGAACACGCGGGTCTGGCTGTAGGCGCGGTTCTCGGGCGTGAAGGCCGCCCGCGCCTCGGCGAGGTAATCGCGCGTGGGTGCGTCGGCGGCGTGCGCGAGCGTGGCCGCCACGAGCACGAGCACGAGGGCCGCACCGGCGATGCGCAGGAAGTCTTGTGATGGCGGAGTGTTGCGCGGTCGGGACATCGAGCCTCCGGAAGCGTGTGGGGCGAAACCCTACCCCTCCGGATTCGTCACCCGCAATCGCGGGGGCACTCGGGACCTTCGGGCCTCAAGCCTTCGGGGACGCCCCCGAGACTTTCGAGTGTGCGGGGCCAGCCCGACCCGCGCGACCCGCCCCACGCTGACGAAGGCCACCCAAGAGTGAGCGATGCGATCCCCCGACTGCTCGCGCCGGACCGGCATGCTGGTGAAGCCACGAAGTGGAGAACGCGCATGAGCGCGCCCCCCGGCTCGAACTCGCCCGGCAACGGGCTCGCCCCGGAGATCGCCGCGGCGATCGCGCGCATGCGTGAAGTCCTCGACCAGTTCGATCACGCCCACGCGGAGGAGCCCGCCGCGAGCGCGGTCGCACGCGCGGCGCACGCGCTGGTTCGTGCACTCGAAGCCGGAGCGGGAACGGCCGAGCCGGCATCGGCCCTCTCCGGCACTCCGGCCGACGTGAAGGGCTTCGCGCCCCGAGCACTCCTGCGCGCGCTGCTCGCCGAGTTCGCGCCCGTGGCGCGTGAACGGCGGTTGACCCTGACGACCACGCTGCATCCCTCGCTTCCGCGCGAGTACGCCGGGGATGCGAAGGCCTTTCTGGCGTCGTTGCGCGCGGCCGTGGCCGACGCGTTGGCCCGGACCCACGAGGGAGGCATCGCCGTCCGGCTCCTGCCCTCACGCGGCCACGAGAACGGCCTTCGGGCGGAGGTGCACGAACCGTCGCACGAGTTCGAGTCCGGCCGCGGCGGCGAGCCCGCGCAGGCTCCGCGTGCGGCCGGCGACGGCGCGTACACGCGCGACGCCGACGGCTCGTGGATTCGTGCGATCGAGTTCATGCCCTCCACGGAAGACTCGGCGGCCGGGAAGAGCGCGAAGCCCACGGCCGATGGGGCTCTCCATGGCATGCGCGTGCTGGTGGTCGAGGACACGAAGGTGCTGCGGCTGATCGCGCAGCGGCAGCTCGAACAGCTCGGCGCGACCGTGGCGGTGGCCGAAGACGGGATGCAGGCCCTGAGCCTCGTGGCGGCGCGCCGCTTCGACCTGGTCCTGATGGACTGTCACATGCCGCGGCTCGACGGATTCGAGACGACGCGCTCGATTCGCCGGCGCGGCGGGCCGGAGCGTGACGTCGTCATCTTCGCGCTGACCGCGGCGAACGAGGCGGAAGACGTGCGGCGTTGCACCGAGGCGGGCATGAATGCCGTGCTGCAGAAGCCGATCGACCTCGACGCTCTCGCTCACGCCCTCGCCGTGTGGATGCCGATGCGAAGCGAAAAGGTCGAGCCGGGTGCGGCGGCGTGAAGCGTGACGCCGTGGGGCGTTACTGAAGCACCACCACGCGACGCACGAAGTTCAGCCCCTCGACCTGGGCGCGGACGAAGTACACGCCCGGACGCGCGACCGCACCGGTCTCGTCGCGCAGGTCCCACGCGATCGTGTGCCGTCCCGCCTCCATCGTGCCGCGGGCGATGCGGCGTACGCGGCGGCCGCTCACGTCCATCGCGTCCACGATCGCGTTGCCACGACGCGGCATCGACAGCGTGAACTGCGTCATCTCGCGCGCCGGGTTGTCGGACGGCAGCGAGAAGTCGAGCGCGATGCCGTTGTCGGCGACGTCGGTCACGGCGTACGTGACCGCGACGTTCGAGAGCCGCGACCAGTTGCCGCGCTCGTCGCGCGTGCGGAGCGCGAAGTAGACGGCCGATCCTTCCGGCACGTCCGAAACCACCGCGCGCTCGACCGAACCGGGCGCCGAGGGCGAGTTCGTGACGATGCGGCGCGCCGAATAGAAACGGTTGGGGAACTGGTTCTCGCGGAGCGACCAGCGCAGGTCGTATTCCATGGCGCGGCCGTAGGTGCTGTCGTCGCCGGGCGCCGTCCATTCGAGGATGACGTTGCTGGCCTGCGCCGGCGCCGGGCGCAGGACGCCCAGGGCGAGGAGCGCGAGACCCGCGCACAGCAGGATCGACAGTCGGCGTCCGAGGAACGGCATGAGCCCTCCGGGAGGTGATACGCGAGCAGTGGGTGGCTGACGGACTCCGGCAGCGCCGGGCGCAGCATGCACCGGGCGCGGCGGACCGCCCCGGTACGAGATTCGTGCTCCCTATTATTGCCGGACTCCGGACGCCGCCCCAAGCGGAAACTTGCCCGCCGGGCGCCGGCAGCGGGGCTTTTCGCCCGCCCGGCCGCGAAAACGTCAATCGAGGACGATCACCCGCCGAATCCAGCTCCGCCCCGCCGCTTCGGCGCGCACGAGGTACAGCCCCGGCGCGACGCGCTCCCCGGCGCCGTCGGCGAGGTCCCAGCCCACGTGCACGGCGCCGGCCGGCTGCGAGCCCCCGAGCAGCGTGCGCACGCGGCGGCCCGCGGCGTCGAACACCACGACGCCCGCCTCGCCGGGCTCGGCCAGCGTGAGCGAGACCGCGGTGGCGCGGCGCGCCGGGCTCGGCGCGGCGGCCGAGAACGACGCGCGCGCTTCGCCCCCTCCCACTCCCGCGACCTGCCCGCTCGCCAGATCGAACGACAGCGCCACGGGCGGCAGCGAGCAGACGACGTCGCTGCCGGTCACGGCGTCCGTCACGGTCGAGAACACGCGCACGCGCGGGGTCGAAAAGCTGTTGTTGCACACCCAGAGTTCGTTCCCGGCGCGCTCGATGTCGGCGAGGTCGTAGCCGCCGGGCGTCCACAGCGTCGCGAGCACGGCGCCGCTCTGCGCGCTCCACGTCACGAGGTGCGTCGTGAAGGACGGGTCCGCGGTCACGGCCCACGACTTCTGCGGCCCGCCCCAGACGAAGTCGTTCACGTCGCCGCCGAGCGCGGCCTCGCCGATCGCCACGCCGTCCGCGCGCAGCTGCACGGGATCGATGCGCACGATGCCGCCGTCGAGCACGCCGAAGGCGCCGGCGCAGCCGATCAGCAGCCGGCTCGTCGCGGCGTCGAACTGGAACGCGGTGAACGGGTTCGTCTTCGGCAGCAGGATCGCCTGCGTGCCCGCCACGCTCGCGTCGCAGTCCACGATCGCGTCGGTGCGCATGTCCACGACCGCCACGAGCCCGCTGTCGTCGGGCGCGTAGCCCTGGTCGGTGCGGATGCGCTCGAGCGACACGAACAGCAGCGGCCCCACCACGTGCAGGCGATCCATCTCGCAGAAGCCGTCGGCGTCGGCGAACGCGGCGAGCGACACGGTGCCGGTGTGCGCGCCGGTCGCGGGATTCACGATCCACAGGTCGTTCGACTGGTAGCGCGTGACGTACGCCTTCGTGGCGGAGGCGAACGCGATGTCGTGCGGGTTCGAGCCGTTGCCCACGGAGAACTGGCGCACGGTGGCGTACGTCGCCGGGTTCACGACCTGGATGTTGTCGCCACCGAACCGGTTCACGACGTAGAGCTGCCCGCCGTAGAAGCGCAGCGACGCGTCCGAGTGCGGACTCGCGACGTCGCAGGCGGCCGCGCGCGGCTGCAGCGTGGCGGCGCTGAGGCTGCCGGTCGAATAGTCGGTGCCGTACACGAAGGCTTTCGTCTGTGCGTGCGCGCCGTGCGCGGCGAGCATGAGGGCGGCGGTGAATGCGACAGCGGTGCGGCGCATGGTCAACTCCGGTGCGATCGAGGGGTGTCGTGACGAGGGTCGAAACGCCATTCGCACGAAGCGAAGGCGCTGCGGCCGGGAAGCGGATAGCCGCCCACGTCCTGAGCGCGCGCGTCGGACAGGTTCTTGCCCTCGAGCGTGAGCCGCAGGCGGCCCCACGCGCGCGACAAGGACGCGCCCACGAGCGTGCGTTCGGGAACGGAGCGGAAGTTGATCGGATCGAGAAAATCCTCGCCCAGCACGAGCACGTCCGCGGACGCGCTCCAGCCGCCACGGCGCACGTCGGCACGCGCGTAGCGCTGGTACTCCGGCCGCTGCGGCAGGCGGCGCCCGAAGTAGATCGAGGTGCGGTCGTCCTGCCGCGCGTCGAGCCATGTGAACGCGGCCGACAGCGACAGCGCGCGCCACGCCAGGCGCGCGCTCGCCTCGTCGCCCGAGGTGCGGGCGCGGGCGATGTTGGTGGCGCGCACGGTGCGCTGCGACGCCGACACCCATGCGATGAGGTCGTGCGTGCGCGATTCGAAGTGCGCGTACTCGGCGGCCGCGACCCACGCGCCGCGGCGTCCGCGCCACTCCGCGCCGGCGTCCCACGACTCGCCCCGCTCGCTCCGGAGCTTGGGGTTCGCCTGGACGACGGCCTGGTCGCCGAACAGCTCGAGGAACTCCGGCGCCCGCCCCGCGCGCGTCCAGTTGCCGCGCAGCGCGAACCGCCACGGCAGCCGCACGCGCGCGCCGACCTGCGGCGCGTTCAGCACGCGCGTCGCGTCGAGCGCGTAGGGCACGCCGCCCACGACCGTGGCGCGCAGGCGGTCGGACTGGTGGTCCCAGCGCCGCGCCGCGTGCAGCAGCACCACGTCGTCCGCGAAGTGCAGCTGCACGCCGGCGTGCGCGGCGCGCGTCTCGCGGCGCGTCTGCGGCGGCAGCGGCTGGCCCAGCGTCGGCGCCGCGGGCTCCGCGGTCTCGTGGCGCCACGCCGCGCCGGCCACGGCGCTCACGCGCCGCCACGCCGTGGGCGTCGCGAGGTCGAACCCGGCGCCGCGATCGGCGAAGCGCGCGTCGGTGTCCTGGCGCCCGAGGCCCAGCTCGCCTTCGGTGTCGGTGAAGCGCGTGCGCTCTCTTTGCGCGTGCGCCCGCAGCGTCGCGCCGGGCAGCCGCGCTTCGGGCGCGAGCGCCGCCTCGAGCGCGCCGAGCGTACGCGTGAACGCGAGCCGCGGGTGCGGCGCCTGCACCGCGCCCAGCCCGGGGATGCCCTGCGCCTTGCGGAACCCCTCGCCGCGCGCGCTCAGCCGCACGCCTTCGCGCGGCGACCACGCCACGCGCGCGAGCGTGTTCGCGGCGTCGAAGCGGTTGTTGAGACGCGGCACGGTCTCGTCGTCGTCCGGGTTGAGCGGCGTGCCGTTGTCGTCGCGGAACTCGAAGTCGCCTTCGGAGCCCTGCGCGCCGGCGTGCGCGAGCGCCGACCACGCGCCGCGCTTCGCGCCCGCGGTGCCGCGCGCCTCGTACGTGCCGAACGATCCCGCCGCGACGCGCAGCGCGCGCGGCGAGCCGTCGTCCGCCGTCACGAGGTTCACCGCGCCGCCGGGCGCCGCGGCGCCGAAACCCAGCGGCGCGAAGCCGCGATAGACCTCGACGCGGTCGATCGCGCTCGCGGGCAGGTCCGAGAGATTCACCACGCCGTGCGCGGCGCTCGTGAGCGGCACGCCGTCGAGGTACACCGCGACCTGCCCGGCGGGCGCGCCGCGCAGAGAGAGCGTGCTGAACGCGCCGAGCCCACCGTACTGCACGACGCGCGCGCCGGCGCTCGCCTGGAGCAGTTCGCTCACGCTCTCGATCGCGCGCGACGATTCGCCCGCGCGCACGTCGGTGACGCTCGCGGTGGGCGCACGGCGGCGGGCGTCCAGCAGCGCACGCTCGCGCCGCCCCTCGACGGGCGGCAGCGTGCGCACGGTGCGCGGCGCCGGCTGCGGCGCGCGCGCGGAGTCCGCGGGCGGCGGGGTCGCGCCCGGCGTGCTCGCGGCGAGGGCCGCGCTCAGGCAGGTGGAAATCAGGAGATCGATCACGGCGTCTTTCGCGCTCGAATCGAAACGCCCCGCCTCCGCGAAGAGTCGCACGCGGAAACGGGGCCGAAGCGCCGTGACCCGCGCGCGCCTTGCTCCGAGGCGCCGGGCACTTCTGGCTTCCAGGCAGGTTTCCTGACTGAGGGCGCCGGAAGCTTCTCCGGACCGCGTTCGCCTTCCCGGCGCGTGAGCCGGTGGCACATCGAACGCGTTCGCCCATCACAGTGGCGGGACCGTGCGGGGATTTCACCCGCTTCCCTGTTACCCCACGCGATGTGGGCACCTGGAAGATGTCGAACCGCACAATGCCTGCGGTCCGCGACGGATTCAACCGCTATCTTGCGCGCGGGAGGATCGCACCGTGGAAATCTCGCTGAAAACGGTCGCTCACGTGCGCAACGGCCGCGCGCACACCGGCGACGAGGGCTGGGCCACCGTCCGCTCGCGCATCGAGGTCGAACCGGCCTTCACGAGCGCGCTCGAAGGGCTCGAGCAATGGAGCCACGTGCTCGTGCTCTTCTACATGCATCACGAGCCGGGCGACGAGTCGCCGCCCGCGGACTGGCGCCGCCGTCCGCGCGGCCGCGCCGACATGCCGCTCGTCGGCGTGTTCGCGCAGCGCGGGCGCCTGCGCCCGAACGTGCTCGGGGTCACCGCCGCCCGGATCGAGGCGATCGAACCCGGCGCGCTGGTCGTGAGCGGGCTCGACGCGATCGACGGCACGCCCGTGCTCGACCTGAAGCCCTACGCGCCGGTGTTCGACCGCGTGGACGGCGCGCGCGTGCCGGAGTGGTTCGAGACGCTGATGCGCGGGTACTACTGAGCCGCGTCCACCACTTCGCGCAGCCGCGCGAACACGGCGTGCCACATGTCGCGCGTGAGCCGGCCGGTCTGCGTGTTCTGGCGGCTCGGATGGAACGTGTCCATGAGCAGCAGCCCGCCGGGCAGTTCGTGCTCGGCGGCGTGCGCGAACTGCGGGCGCCCGGAGGGCGCGTACTGGTCCCAAAGCCCGCTGCCGCGCAGGAACGCCTCGTGCGCGATGCGCCCGAGCGCGAGCACGACGCGCACGCGCTTCAGCAGCCGCAGCTCGGTGACGAGGTACTCGCGGCAGCGCTCGAGCTCCTCCGGCAGCGGCTTGTTGTCCGGCGGCGCGCAGCGCCCCGCGGCGCCGATCCACACGTCCGCCAGCTTCTGCCCGTCGTCGCGCGAGACGCTCCCGGGCTGCGACGCGAAGCCGTGGCGATGCAGCGCCTCGTAGAGCCAGTCGCCGCTCGAGTCGCCCGTGAACATGCGTCCCGTGCGGTTGGCGCCGTGCGCGCCGGGCGCGAGCCCGACGAGCAGCGCGCGCGCTTCCGGATCGCCGAAGCCCGGCACCGGCCGGCCCCAGTAGTCGTGGTCGCGGTACATGCGGCGCTTCTCGCGCGCCACCGCCGCGCAGTACGTGCGCAGGCGCTCGCAGCGCTCGCACGCGACGATCGCGCGGTTCATCGCGTTCAACGTGCGCAAGCCGGCCACGCTCAGCGTCCTCCCAGCCACGAAACGCGACGCACGTTCACGCCGTGCGCGTCCTCGAGGCGAGCGAGATAGATCCCGGGCGGCACGCGTCCGCCACCGTCGCGCTCGCCGCTCCACGACACGGCGGCGCTGCCGCCCTCGGCGAAATCGCGCGCCCACACGCGCCGTCCGGAGAGGTCGAGCAGTTCGAGCCGGGCGCCGCGCGTCATGCGCGCGAGCGAGAACGTGACGCGGCCGCGCGCGGGATTCGGGCCCGCGTCCAGTGCCGGTGCGGCGCGGCCCGCGACGAGCGAATCCGCGGCGTCCGACAATCGCAGCAGCGTGAACGCACCCGGCGCGAGCGCGAGCGCGCAGCGGCCGGCCGCGGTCACGGCCGCCTCGCTCCACGCGCCGTCGGCGCCGAGCGTCCACGCACGACGTCCCGTGCCGGCGAGCGCCAGCGTCACCGTCCGCGCGGTCGCGGAGTCCGCGTTCACGACGAGCACGTGCGCGCGCGCGAGCGAATCCACGAACGCGCCCAACGTCGCGCGGCCCTCGACCGCGGCGATCGCGCCGTCGGGCGCGAACGGCGTGCCGCCGGGCGAGAGCGAGCCCGCCTGCTCGCACGCGAGCCACGTCATGCCGGCGAGCGCGTTGCCCACCGCCGCGGCCGACGCGTTCAGCGTGCGCACGTCGTCGTAGAGCGGCGCGCGCACGCCCGCGTGCGAGATCATCGCGGGCTGCCAGTCCCACGCGGCGTCCGGCGCGGGCGTCCAGTACGTGAAGTAGCCGATGCCGCGCGCGCCGTACGCGAGCCAGTGTCCCACCTGCCAGCGCAGCAGGCCGGGTGTGACCGCGCGGTAGCCGCGATGCTGCACGAGCTGCACGATGCCCCAGCACGGAACGCCGCGCTCGCGGGCGAGGGCGGTCAGCGTCGCGGCGCACTCGATCAGCTGGTGGCGGTCGCCGCCCTCGAGGAAGTCGTACTGGTCGGCGCAGAGCAACGCGGGCCGCACCGTGTCCACGTAATGCTTCAGGTACGACTCCCACTCCTCCCGCGAGGCGAACGCCATCCGGCCGAACAGGTTGTTGTACGGGGCGAGCGAGGGCGAGCGCTCGCGCAGCGCGTCGAACCACTCGCGCAGGCGCGGCATGCGCGCCGCCTCGGGTTCGTCACCGAGGTACCAGCCGAGCAGCGCGGGATCGCCGGTGTAGCGCGCGACCACGGTGTCCGCCCAGCGCGCGGTCGCCGGATCGGTCGCGGTGTAGAGGTCGAGTTCGACGTCCACGAGCAGGCAGCGCAGGCCGAGCGGCCGGGCCAGGTCGAGCCGGCGGCGGTTCGCGGCCTCCCCGCCCGAGTCCTGCCAGGCCGGCATCACCACGTTGAAGCCGGCCTCGGCCAGTTCGGCATACCGCTCCGGGGTGTCGAAGCCCTCCGGCGGGCTCACCCAGCCGAAGAGCGCGAAGCGCGGCAGGTCCGCGGGGACGAGCGAGGCGGCGCTCACGGGGGCGGCCACCCGCCGGGGCGAGACCGCCCGGTCCCCGGCCGCCGCCGCGGCCAGCGCGACGAGCAGGAGCGCCGCGGGAATCACCCGCATGGCGGCCGTCACGCCCGTCCTGACGTCTTCTTGAAGTCGCAGGGGCAATACACTAGCTTCCCGCCGTGCTCGAACGATTGCGAGGCCTCCTCATCGGAGGCCGGAAGAACCTCTTCGATCCTCATATTCACCACCAGCTGGCGCTCGTCGCCTTCTTTGCGTGGGTGGGCCTCGGGTCCGACGGACTTTCCTCGTCGTCCTACGGTCCCGAAGAGGCGTTCCTCGCGCTCGGGCACCACACCCACCTCGCACTGTACCTGACCGTGGCCATGGTGCTCACGGTCTTCCTCATCAGCGCCTCGTACAGCCAGATCATCGAGCTGTTCCCGAGCGGCGGCGGCGGTTACGTGGTCGCCACCAAGCTGCTCGGCTCGACGCCCGGCGTCATCTCGGGCGGCGCGCTGGTCGTGGACTACGTGCTCACGATCGCGATCTCGATCGCCTCGGGGGTGGACGCCATCTGGTCGTTCCTGCCACCGGAATGGGCGATATGGAAGCTCCCGGCCGAGTTGTTCGTGGTCGTGGGGCTGACCGGGCTCAACCTGCGCGGCGTGAAGGAATCGGTCGCCGTGCTCATGCCGATCTTCGTCGCGTTCGTGGTCACCCACCTCGCGCTGATCGTGTTCGGCCTCGTCGGGCACGGCGGCGACCTGAGCCACCTGGTCGCCGACACGGCCCAGGACACGCACTCGGCGGTGCAGGAGATGGGCGCGCTCGCGGTCGTGTTCCTTTTCCTGAAGGCCTTCTCGCTCGGCGGTGGTACGTTCACCGGGATCGAGGCCGTCTCGAACAGCACCGCGATCCTGCGCGAGCCGCGCGTCGAGACCGGCAAGAAGACCATGCTGTACATGTCGCTCTCGCTGTCCATCACGGCGGGCGGCATCCTCCTCTGCTACCTGCTCTGGAACACGCACCACGTCCCCGGCCGCACGCTGAACGCCGTCCTGTGGTCGTCGATCACGGACAGCTGGCAGGTCGGCGGCTGGCACGTCGGGCACTGGTTCGTGATCTTCACGCTGCTCTCCGAAGGCGCGCTGCTGTTCGTCGCCGCGCAGACCGGCTTCCTCGCGGGCCCCGCGACGCTCGCCGCCATGGCCGTGGACAACTGGGTGCCCAAGCGCTTCGCGCACCTGTCCGAACGGCTCGTGACGCAGAACGGCATCGTGACGATGGGTCTCGCCGCCGTGGCGACGCTGCTCTACACGCAGGGCTCGGTGAAGATCCTCATCGTCATGTACTCGATCAACGTGTTCCTCACGTTCACGCTGTCGCAGCTCGGCATGGTGAACCACTGGTGGACGAGCCGCGGGCACGACACGAAGGGGCACTGGCGCCGCCGGCTGTTCATCGCCGCGCTCGGCACGCTCGTCACCGGCGGCATCCTCGTCGTGACCGCCATCATCAAGTTCACGCAGGGCGGCTGGGTCACGCTCGGAGTGACGGGCGCGTTCGTGGGCGTGTGCGTGCTCGTGCGCAGCCACTACCAGCAGGTCCGCGGCGTGCTGAAGAGCCTCGACGACGTGCTCACCGACCTGCCGTTCCCGACGCGCGACGAAGCGCCGGAACTGGCGCCGGACGGCCCGACCGGCATCGTGCTCGTCGAAGGCTATGCGGGGCTCGGCATCCACACGCTGCTCACCGTGCAGCGGATGTTCCCGAAGCACTTCAAGAACCTCGTGTTCGTGTCGGTCGGGCTCGTCGACTCGGGCCAGTTCAAGGGCACCGAGAGCGTGCACGCGCTCGAGGAGAAGACGCGCGCCGACCTCGAGAAGTACGTCGAGCTCGCGAACAAGATGGGCTACTACTCCGAATACCGCTTCACGCTCGGCACCGACCTGATCGAGGAGCTGGAACACATCTGCATGGACCTGCAGAAGGAGTTCCGCCGCTCGATGGTGTTCGCGGGCCAGCTCGTCTTCCAGCGCGAGACCGTGTTCACGCGCGCCCTGCACCACGAGACGGCCTTCTCGATCCAGCGCCGTCTGCAGTTCGCCGGAATCCAGGTGATCATCCTCCCGATCCGCGTCTGGGAGCAGAAGAAGACCGCCTGATCGCCCTCGCCGCGGCGCGAGCGCCCGGCGGCATCCCGAGGAGACTCGCATGTACAACATCGATATGCGCGGCAAGCACGCCCTCGTCATGGGCGTCGCCAACCACCGCAGCCTCGCGTGGGCGATCGCCGAGTGCCTGTCGAAGGCCGGCGCGCGCATCTGCCTGACCTACGCGCACGAGCGGCTCAAGGGCACGGTCGAGGAACTCGCCGCCACGCTGCCGCACGCGTTCGTGACCGAGTGCGACGTCACGAAGGACTACGAGATCGACGAAGTGGCCAAGAAGATCGCCGGCCGCTGGGGCTCGCTCGAGATGCTCGTGCACGGCATCGCGTTCGCGCGCAAGGAGGACCTCGAGGGCAGCTTCCTCAAGACCCCGCGCGAAGGCTTCCAGCTCGCGCTCGACGTGAGCGCGTATTCGTTCATCAACGTGACCAACCGCATGCTGCCGCTGCTCGAGAAGAACGGCGCGAGCGTGATCACGCTGTCGTACCTCGCGGCGAACCGCGCGATCCCGAACTACAACGTGATGGGCTCGGCGAAGGCCGTGCTCGAGCAGGCGACGCGGCAGATGGCGTACGAGCTGGGCCCGAAGGGCATCCGCGTGAACGCGCTCTCGGCCGGCCCGGTGAACACGCTCGCCGCCCGCGGCATCCGCGGCTTCACGGACATGCTCAAGGAGCACTCGGGCGCCGCGCCGCTCGAGCGCAACATCACGAAGGAAGAAGTCGGCACGTCGGGGCTGTTCCTGCTCTCCGACCTCGCCAGCGGCATCACCGGCACCACGCTCTACGTGGACGCCGGCTGGCACATCCTCGGGATGTGACCGCGCGGCTCCGGCCGCCCCACTCCTCGCCCCGCGGGCACGCGCCCGCGGGGCGTTTTCGTGCGTCTTGCACGACCGGCGGGGCCGGGAATCGAAGATTCGGGGCGGCATGACGGAATTCCCCGCGAAGAGCCAGCCGTTTCGCGACAGAATTGCGCGTCTTCAGGGGAGAACTGCACGCGACCGTCCCGACTTCCCTCCGAGGGTTTCCATGCGCCGCACCTTCGCCATCCTGATGGTCCTCTTCACCGGCCTGCCGGCCGCCGCGCTCGCCTCGTTCACCCCGGGGCCACGGCTCGACCTGTCCACGGGCACCGCGACGAACGGGTTCTGCGCCGTCGATCTCAATCGCGACGGGCTCACGGACTTCGTCACCGCGAACAACAACGCCGGCACCGTGTCCGTGCTGCTCGCCCTCGGCGGCGGTCGGTTCGCCGCGAAGACCGACTACGTGGCTGGCGGCGGCACGTGGGCGATCGCGGTGGGCGACGTGAACGGCGACGGCTTCGCCGACGCCGCGACGGCGAACCTGAGCGGGAACTCCTGCACGGTGCTGCTGGGCGACGGACTCGGGCGCTTCCCGAGCGTGACGTCCTGGTCGGTGCCGGGCGGGCCGGCGGGCGTCGGCATCGCCGACCTCGAGCACGACGGCTTCGCCGACATCGTGGTCGCGAACTCGACCACGAGTTCGTACTCGGTGTTCCGTGGCGGCCCCTTCGGCGTGAGCGGACTGCGGAGCGACTACGCCTGCGGCACGGAGCCCGGCTCGCTCGCGCTCGGCGACGTCAACGCCGACGGACATCCCGACCTCGTGCTCGCGCGCTTCAACGGCGCGGCGCTCGAACTGCGCCTCGGCGCGGGCGACCGCACGTTCGGCGCGGGCACGACGATCGCGGTCGGGCTCGGCCCGAACCACGTGTTCATGGCCGACCTGAACGGCGACCGCCGCCCCGACCTGGTTTCGACCGACTACTACGACGGCGCGCTTTCGGTGCTGTTCAACGTGAACGGCACGTTCCCGTTCCGCACGGTCGTGCCCTGCGGCAATGCACCGGCCGGCGCCGCCGCGGGCGACGTGGACGGTGACGGGCTGCCCGATCTCGTCAGTGCGAACACGTCCGGCTCGAACGTCTCGGTGATGATCGGGAACGGCGGCGGCTTCGGCGCGAAGACGAACTTCACGACCTCCGCGAACAACCGCTTCGCCGGCGTCGCCGACGTCGACGGCGACGGCTGGGACGACGTCGTCGCCGCCTCGGTCGGCGCGAACGCGCTCGTCGCGCTGCCCGCGCTGGCCTCCGCGCGCCTCGGAACGCCGTACGCGTTGCTGTCGCTCCCCAGTCCGGGCTACCTCGCGACGGGCGACCTGAACGCCGACGGCCGGCCGGACCTCGTCGTCGCGGGTGGAAACTCCGGCGGTTTCACCGCCCTCCTCAGCAACGGCACGAAAGCGTTCGGCGCGCGCACGGGAGGCTCCGGCATGACGACCGCGCTGGGTATCGGCGTGGGGGACCTGAACAGCGACGGCATCGCCGACGTGGCGGTCGCGGGCATCGGGACGCCTTCCTATTCGCTCGGGCTCTATCCCGGCATCGGCGACGGCACCTTCGGCGCACGCAGCAGCTCCGTGCTGGCGGCGGGTGCCACGACCATCGCCATCGGCGAAGTGAACAACGCGGTCGAGCCGCGCATGGACGTCGTCGTGTCGAACAACTCGACCGTCAGCGTGCTCGAGGGCGTCTCGAGCGGCCTCTCGACGAAGACCGACTACTCCTGTAACAGCACGCCCTCGGCTCCCGCGATCGGCGACGTGAACGGCGACGGACTTCCCGACGTCGCGGTCGCGAACATGCTCGCCTCAGGCACCGTGAGCATCCTGTACGGCACGGGCTTCAGCTTCGTCCCTCCCGTGTCGTTGTCCACCTGCTCGGTCCCGATCGGCGTCGTGCTGTTCGACGCGAACGGCGACGGCAAGCTCGACATCGTGACCGCGAGCAACACTTCCGCGGCGATCTCCGTGCACCTCGGCACGGGCGCGGGCAACTTCGCCCCGCGGGTGGACTACGCCACCGGTGGCACGTGCTGGTGCCTCACCTCGGGCGACTACAACGGCGACGGCCGTACCGACGTGGCGGTGGGCCTGCAGTCGGCCGGCTTCATCTCGGTGCTGCTCGGCGACGGCGCGGGACGCTTCTCGGTGCGCCACGACGTTTCCGTCGGCCGTGCCGTCGTCGCGCTCGCGAGCGCCGACTTCGACGGCGACGGCGTCACCGACCTCGCCGCGACGGGAGTCCAGGGCGGCGCGAACGGTCCCGTGTACTCGCTGCTCTCCCGCCGCCGCGTCGCGGTGACCGCCGTCGCGACACCCGCCGCGCTTCCGCTCGGCTACAGCACGCGCGTGGACGTCACCGTCGCGCCGCGCGCCGGCGCCGACACGCCGACGGGCACGGTGCGCCTCTACGAAGGCCTCACGCTCGTCGGCACGGGCACGCTCGCGAACGGCCGCGCGAGCGTGTACTTGTCCGTCAACACCAACGGCGAGCACGCCCTCACCGCGCACTACACCGGTGACGGCGACTTCCTCGGCGCCCGCTCGGCGCCGCTGACGCTGCGCACGATCACGTCCTACGCCCCGGTCATCAGCTCGATCGCGGACGTGCGCAACGATCAGGGCCGCGCCGCGCGGCTCGTGTTCGCCGCGAGCGGGCTCGACTATCTCGGTTCGGCCACGCCGATCACGCAATACGTGGTCTACCGGAAGATCGCCGCCGGGCTCGCCGCGCGCCCGGCCGACGACGTCGATGCACCCGGCTCCGCGGGCGGCGCGACCACCGCGCTGCTCGCCGGCTGGGACTACGTGACGGCCGTCCCTGCGACCATGGACGGCCCCTACGACGTCGTCGTGCCGACGCTCGCGGACTCGAACGCGAGCGGGCCGCACCGCGCCACGTTCCTCGTGCGCGCGCTGACCGCGTCCGCCACCTACCACGACTCCGCGCCCGACAGCGGCTACACGGTCGACAACCTGCCGCCCGCGCCGCCGTCCGGCTTCGCGGGCACGTTCGCGATCTCGGGAACGTCGCTGCGCTGGAACGGCGGCTTCGAAGGCGACCTCTGGTACTACCGGCTCTATCGCGGCGCCACGCCGTCGTTCACGCCGGACGCCGCCTCGTGGCTCGCGAACACGACGAACACGTCGTACACCGACGCCGCGGGCTCGCCCTTCTTCTACAAGCTCTCGGCCGTGGACCAGAACGGCAACGAGAGCGGCTTCGTGTCGCTGCAGCCCGCGGGAACGGCCGGCGTGGAGGGCACGTCGCTCGCGTTCGCGCTCGAGCCGCCGTCGCCCAACCCCGTGCGCGGCGCACGGCTCGCCGTGTCGTTCGCGCTGGCGGGCGCTGGGCCTGCGACGCTCGAACTGCTCGACGTGAGCGGACGCCGGGTGGCGGCACGCGAGGTCGGCGCGTCCGGCGCCGGCCGCCACACGGCGGAGCTGACCGCGCCGGGCCGCCTCGCGCCGGGCCTGTACCTCGTGCGGCTCGCGCAGGGCGGACGCACGCTCACTCGCCGGGTGAGCGTGATCGAATAGCGCGTGACGCGGGCATGGGCGCGTGGTTTCCTCGCGCCCATGCCCGCGCGACGCCCGTTGCTCGACACACTCCGCGTCGCCGTCACGCTCGCCGTAGCGGCGTTCGTGCTTTGCGCGCTCGCGCTCGTGTTTGCGGGCACGCGCGACACGCTCGTTCCCGCCACGCTCCTCGTCGTGCCCGGCAACCTCGTGCACGCGGACGGCTCGCTGTCGCCGCGGCTCGAAGCGCGGTGCTCGCGTGCGCTCGAACTGTGGCGCGCCGGCGCGGCGCCCGTGCTGTTCGTGAGC
This sequence comes from Candidatus Eiseniibacteriota bacterium, assembly GCA_016215625.1. GTDB lineage: Bacteria > Eisenbacteria > RBG-16-71-46 > RBG-16-71-46 > RBG-16-71-46 > CAIXRL01. Next base: position 28,619 of record JACRIW010000095.1, read on the forward strand.
GGCGGCGTCGAGCCGAACGGACTCGACGAAGCCGCGTGCATGAGGGGCTGGCTGCTCGCGCAGGGCGTGCCCGATTCGGCGGTCGTCGCCGATTCGCTCGGCGTGAACTCGTGGCGCACGGCACGCAACGCCGCCGCCTGGCTGCGCGAGCACGACGGCGCGGGCGCGATCGTGGTCACGCAGGGCTTTCACGTGCCGCGCATGCGGCTCGCGTGCGCGCGCGCCGGCATCGCGCCGCTCGGCCAGGCGCACGCGCGCTTCTTCGAGATGCGCGACTTCTACTCGATCGCGCGTGAGCTTCCGGGGCTCGTCCGCTACGCGACACGCCCGGCGACGGAGGACTGAATCGATGCGACACCCGCTCATCGTTCTGCTGCTCGCGCTGTCACTGGCCGCCACTGCGGCGGCCCGCGCACAGGCGCCGAAGGCACCGCCGCCGCCCGCCGCGCGCACGCTGCCCGACACGACCACGGTGTACCTGCTCGGCACGGGCACGCCCGTCGCGCTGCACGACGCGCAGGGACCCGCGACCGCGGTCGTGGCGGGCGGAAGGCTGTTCCTGTTCGACGCGGGTCCGGGCGTCGTGCGCCAGATGGAGGCCGCGGGCCTGCCCTACCGCGGCGGGCCCGTGACCGCGCTCTTCCTCACGCACCTGCACAGCGACCACACGCTGGGGCTGCCCGACGCCATCTTCACGACGTGGGTGATGGGGCGGCGCAAGGCGATGCCCGTGATCGGGCCGCCCGGCACGCGTTGGATGTGCGACCGCATCGTGGACGCGTGGCGCGAGGACATCGCGATCCGCACGAACGGCCTCGAGCGCGGCGTCCCGAACGGCTGGGCCGTGGACGTGAGCGAGGTGACGGACGGCGTCGTCTACGACTCGGCTGGCGTGACGATTCGCGCGATTCCCGTGCTGCACGGCAACTGGGAGCACGCGCTCGCCTACCGCATCGATGCGCCCGGAAAGTCGATCGTGATCTCGGGCGACACTGCGCCGTGCGCCGCGGTCGAGCAGGCCGCGCAGGGCGTGGACCTGCTGATCCACGAGGTCTACCCCGAATCGCGGCTCGTGCCCGAGAACCGGCCCGGGGGCGACGACTGGCCGAAGTACATGCACTCGTTCCACACGTCCGACCGCGAACTGGGGGCGCTCGCCGCGCGCGCGAAGCCACGTACGCTCGTGCTCTACCACATCGTGCGCATGCGCGGCACGGACGCCGAGCTGTTCGGCGGCGTGCGCGCGGGTGGCTACCTCGGCGACGTGGTGATCGGACGCGATCTCGACCGTCACTGAATCGCCTCGCGTTGCGGCACACGGCCCCCGTCGTCTAGATTTCGCGCACCGCTCCCCCCGGACTCCTCACCGCTCACCCGTGAGGTCCGTCCTTGAATCGTTCCGTCTTCCGCGTCGAAGTCCTCCCGTTCGTGTGGGGACTGGGCCTGCTGCTCGCGGCCACGGCGCTCTCCGACGCCCTGCTGCACGCCCTGAAGCTCGTGTGGATCGGCCGCTGGCTCGGCATTCCCGGCACGCTGCTCATCGTCGCGTCGTTCGCGTACAGCCTGCGCAAGCGCAAGCTCGTCTCTTCGGGAACGCCCGCGCGCCTTCTCGAGCTCCACGAGCAGTTCGCCTGGGCGGGTTCGCTGCTCGTGCTCGTGCACGCGGGCATCCACCTGCACGCGTGGCTGCCGTGGCTCGCGACCCTCGCGATGCTCGTGAACATCGTGAGCGGACTCGTGGGCCGCCAGCTCCTGCAGCGCTCTCGCAAGCACGTCGAGGTGCGCCGCGCGGCACTGCGCGACTCGGGCGCCACGCCCGACGAAGTCGAGAAGGCGCTCTTCTGGGACGCGGTCGCGGTGGACGCCATGAAGCAGTGGCGCACGGTGCACTTCCCGATCACGACGGCCTTCTGCGTGCTGGCGCTCGCGCACGTCGCGAGCACGTTGCTGCTGTGGGGGTGGCGATGAGGGCGCCCGCGCTGCTCCTGTGGACGTTCCTGCTCGCGGTGCTCGGCCTGTCGCTCGCACGGCCGCACGCGATGCTCTCGCCCGCCGCGCTCACGAAGGAACACGCCGCGCTCGAACGCGACTGCCTCGCCTGCCACGACCTCGGGCGTGGCGTACCGGACGCGCGCTGCACGAAGTGCCACGAGGTCGCGCGCATCGGGCTCTTCACGACCAAGGGCGTGGCGATCGCGAAGCCGAACGTGAAGGCGTCGTTCCACCAGCGGCTCCGGGAGACGCGCTGCCTCGCGTGCCACACCGAGCATCCGGGCTCGCGTGGCCAGGCCGCGCACGCGGGGTTCACGCACGCGATGCTCTCACCCGCCGACCGGGGCCACTGCGCGTCGTGTCACGAGCCGCCGGGCGACGCGCTGCATCGCGGCGTCACGGGCTCGTGCGCGAGCTGCCACACCTCCGAGCGCTGGAAGCCGGCGACGTTCGCGCACGAGAAGTACTGGGCGCTCGACCGTGCGCACACGACGACCTGCGTCACCTGCCACCCGGGCAGCATGTTCGAGAAGTACACGTGCTACGGCTGCCACGAGCACTCCCCCGCGCGCATCGCGCGCGAGCATGACGAAGTGCGCGGCAATCTGGACGACTGCGTGCGCTGCCATCGCGGACCGCGCGACCGCGAAGGCGCCGAAGGCGCCGAAGGTGGCGAGCACGGCCAAGGCCGCGGCCGAGCCGAGGGCAGGCGCGAGCACGGAGGGGACGACTGAACGCGGGCGTGCCGCGGGCACACGAAGGGCCGCCGGTACTGCTCCGGCGGCCCTTCGCGCTGCCTGCGCTGCGGATCAGCGCACTTCTTCGGGAATCGAGATCTGCTCGCAGAGTTCGTCGATGACCGCGATGTTGTCGCGGAGGAGCTTCTTGTAGCTGAGCGAGTCGGTCCGGTGCAGCTCGTGGGTGCGTTCGCGGTGCGCCTTGAGCAGCAGCTCGGCGAGCAGCTCGCGCTGGCTGTCGGTGAGCGTGATGGTCATCCGGGCATTCTCCTGTTTCGCCCGCGCGCGTCGCGCGGGCACCGGAGACATGCTCCGCTCGCCGAGCCTCGCGCGCCAGCGACGCAAGCCGCTCGCGGGAGAAGTCCAGACGTCGTTCAGTCGCGCGGCGGGTCCGGCGGAGGAGGCGACAGGCGCGTCTCGGCCTCGGACGCATCGCCGTGCGCCGGGGGTGGCGAGATGCGCGTCGGCAACTCCGAGATCGGCTGCCGGGAAGCCGGCGGCGGCGTGCGGCGCGTCGCCGCGAACGGCGCGTGCGTGCCCGCGTGCGTGGCGCGCGGCGCGTACGTGCCCCCTTCGACGGCGCGCACGAGCGCGCGATGCGAGCGCGCCGCGTGCAGTCCCCACGCGGCCAGCGCGGCGAGACAGCCGAGCATCACGGCGGTCGTGTTCCAGTACCAGGACTCGCCGGGGAACACGAGGGGAATGGTCGGCAGCGCGAAGAGCACGGAACAGCACGCGAGCATCGCGACGAGGCCCATGCGCACCATGAGCATCGCGAGCACCGTCACGCTGACGACCTGGAGGATCAGTCCTCCGATCCCGTTCGCGTTCCCGCCCATCATGAGCATGCCGAACGCGATCGCCCCGGCCATCGAGAGCGCCGTGTTGCCGCGGAACACGCGCGTGCAGAGTCCGAGCACCGCCGCCATGGACAGCGACATCTGCAACGCGGTGATGGGCGCACCCAGCAGGACCACGATGCTCCATGCGGTGCCCATGAGCGCGTCGGTCTGGGCGCCCGAGTTGTCCACCACGACAGGGTCGATCGGCTGGTGCGTGAAACGGATGGAGGCGAGCACGGCGACCACCCCGAACAGATGCAGTGCCGCGGCCCACGCGAATCCCGCCAGCAGGTCGCGGCCCACGCGCGCGTCTCGAAACCGCCCGTCGAGCAGGCGCATCCACGAGACGAGCACGACCGGACGTGTGCCGCGCAGGATCGGCTCGAGCGTCAGGTAGAGCGACCCCATGATGAGCGACATGAGACTGGCGCGCGCGACCGCCGTCAGCAGCCGGGGCCCGAGAAAGTTGGGATCGGCGTTCCAGTGCAGCGAGAGCATCAGGCGCGCGAACAGCAGCGCACCCGTCGCGACCGAGAATCGCAGCGCGCCGCGAGCGTCGGCCCGGCCCGACGCCAGGTTGAGTCGCGCCTGACGCGCCGCCAGGAACAGCAGCCCGAGGACGACGATCCAGAGGATCCACGGCGCGATCGCGCGCTGCCCGGCGGCGCGCGACGGCGCGGAGGCGGGCATCGCGATCCACGGATGAATGAGGCGGAAGAGCACGGGGTGTCCGCGATGCCACGCCGCCTCGACGCGCAGCGCGATGGCGGTGTCGCCCGGCACGCGCCCGGCCCAGGCGAGCCGTCGATCGGCGAACGACGGCGGCGTCCATTCAGGTGCGACCGGGGTGAACGCCGCCGTGTCGAGTCCGGCGAGCGCGAACAGTTGCGCGGGGTTCGGCTCGACCGCGGGCGGCGCGGTGCTGTCGTGCGGCGACGGCACCGCGAGCAGCGTCATGAGCCGGCCGGAGCCGTCCACGTCGATGCGCAGCATGCCCGGCTGCACGAGCGGCGGATCCTCCACGCCCGGCGCGAACGCTTCACCATTCAGCGGCCGCATGATCCAAGGTGAGCGCCGGTACACGAGCCGCAGCGATCCCCCGCGCGAACGCTGCAGGTGCGCGGTGACCGAGTCCTTGCCGAACTTCCGTCCGAGCCACGGCGCCTGCCGGCTGTCGGACATGAGCACGCTCCACTCGTCGCGGGGCGGCGCCGTCCAGCCGAGCTGCGTCGAGATCTCGCGCGCGCGATCGACGAGCACCGCGGGCGGCTTCTCGATCGGCACGCGCCGGATGAGCGAGTACCGCGGCGCGAGCGCGATCAGCGTGATCATGCACGCGGCGAATACGGCGAGGTACGTCCACGCCTTGCGCACCCCGGTAGGATCTTCCTCCGCGGCCTCGGCGATCATCTCGGGAGAAGGGGTCTCTCCCGCCGCGATCGCGGCGGCGAGCGGATCGCCGCCCGGCAGCGCACGTGCGACGTCGGCCGCGCTCGCCGGGCGCGCGGCCGGGTCCGGCGACAGGCAGCGCAGCAGCACGCGCTCGACGAGCGGATCGGTGCCCGGCGCGAGCTGCGACGGCGAGCTGGGCGTACGGCTGCGCTTGGCGTCGAGCAGCTCGGCCGCCGTGCGGCCCTCGAAGGCCGGCGCGCCGGTGAAGAGTTCGTAGAGCACGAGACCGAGCGCGTAGACGTCGCTGCGCACCGTGACTTCGCGCCCTTCCATCTGCTCGGGCGCCATGTATGCGGGCGTGCCGGCCGCCATCTCGGCGCCGCCGAGCGACTCGGCGATCGCCGCGAGCCCGAAGTCGGTGATGCGCGCGCGGCCGCGGCCGTCGATCATGATGTTCGAGGGCTTGAGGTCGCGGTGCACGATGCCCAGCTCGTGCGCCACCTGCAGCCCCGCGCACATCTGGCGCGCGAGCTGCAGCGCCTTCTCGTTCGGCAGCCGCCCGATGCGGCGCAGCAGCGTCGCGAGGTCCTCACCGTCCACGTATTCCATGGACAGGAACAGCCGTCCGTCCACCTCGCCCACGTCGTACACGCGGCAGACGTTCGGGTGCGCGACCTGGCGCGCGAGCCGCGCCTCGCCGAGCAGGCGGTCGCGCAGCGCGGAGTCGGTCTCGAAGCGCTCGGGCAGGAACTTGAGCGCGACCGGCTCGCCGAGCTTGAGGTCGTCGGCGCGGTAGACCTCGCCCATGCCGCCGCGGCCGAGCAGCGCGACGACGCGGTAGCGGCCGGCGATCATCTCGCCGGGCAGGTGGCGCGCGGGCTGGTTCGGGGTCGAGGGGGTCATGGAGGGCGCATCATGCCGCAGCCTCAGCGCACCGTGCTATCCAAAACGTTGTGGTTCGCAGAATGTGGCGGCCCGGTCCGTGCAGTAGCTGGCAGGCATGCACAGCACGATCGCTTCGTTCGTGCCCCCGCATTGTCCGCGAAGTCGTTGCCGCTACCACTGGAACGCCGCCGGTTGGCGCTGGAAGCGCCACGGCTCCTACACGAGGCAGGCGTCACCGACGGAGATACATCGTTTCCGCTGTTGTCACTGCGGAGCGACGTTTTCCTCGCAGACCTTCCACACGACCTAC
>JACRIW010000098.1 GCA_016215625.1 Candidatus Eiseniibacteriota bacterium
CTCTCGCGCGACGACAAGGCCGAGATCCCGATCAAGGACGTGAAGGACGCGCAGCCGAACATCGGCCTCGTCACCTACCTGCTGGACGCGACCACGTACTGGCTCAAGGACGCCGACGTCGACGGTGTGCGCCTCGACGTGCCGAACGAGGTGCCGTTCTGGTTCTGGAAGCTGTTCAACCAGCGCGTGAAGAGCGTGAAGCCCGACGCGTACATCGTGGGCGAGCTGTGGGGCAACGCGTCCGACTACGTGCGGCCCGGCGTGTACGACGCCGTGATGAACTACGCGTTCTTCCGTGACCCCGTGCTCAAGTTCCTCGGCCAGGGCCAGGGCACCGCGGCCGAGTTCGACGCGGCGCTGTCCACGGGCCGGCTCACCTACCCGGCGCAGGCGGTCGAGGTGCAGATGAACCTCATCGACAGCCACGACACCGTGCGCTTCCTGTCGCAGGTCGGCGGCAACGCCGCCCGGCTCCAACTCGCGTCCCTCTTCCAGATGACGTACGTCGGCGCGCCGGCGATCTACTACGGCGACGAGATCGCGATGGAGGGCCAGCGCGATCCCGACTGCCGCCGTCCGTTCGTCTGGGACTGGGAGAAGGACCCGAAGCGCGTCGCGATGCACGCGTGGTACACGAAGCTCGCGAACCTGCGCCTCGCCCACTCGGCGCTGCGGGCCGGCGACTTCCTCACCCGCAAGGCCGAGGGCATGACGTACGTGTACTCGCGCGTCGGCGGTGGCGAGGAGTTCCTGATCGCGATCAACGCGGGCCGCTCGCCCATGGCAGTCTCGCTCGACCTGTCGCCCTGGGGCGGCAAGGTCACGGCGGTGGACGCGCTCGAGGGCGGCGCCGCGCAGTCCTGGACCGGCACGGCGACGCTGCAGATGGCGCCGGAGTCCGGGCGGATCTTCAAGATCACGAAGTAGCGCGAAGCCTGCCGCGGCGGCCGCCGCGGCGGAAAAGCCGAGGGCCCCGTCACCGGGAGTGACGGGGCCCTTCGCGTACTTCGTGCGCGCGAGCGCCGTGGCTTCAGACCGTGACGGGCGCCGCGGTGAGCGACAGTTCGCTCGTGGGATCGAACAGGTGCAGCTTCTCGAGCGGCGCCTGCAGCGTCGCCTGTGCGCCGACCGCCGGGGACGACTGCCCGGGGACGCGCGAGACGATCTCGCCCACCGGGCTCTTCCAGTGCACGAGGGTTTCGTTGCCGAGCGGCTCGCGCACCTCGCACGTCGCCGGGATCGCGGCCCCGATGACGCCCTCGAGATGCAGGTCCTCGGGACGGATGCCGACGTTCACGGGCTTGCCCTTGAGCGGGGCGACCGCGGCGCGCTGCGCCTCGCCGAGCGCGATGGTGACGCCGCCCGACTCGATCGAGCCGCCGTCGGCCGAGACGTTCGCGGTGAAGAAGTTGATCGGCGGGCTGCCGATGAACCCGGCCACGAACTGGTTCGCCGGCGCCGTGTACAGCGTGAACGGATCGGCGCACTGCTGCAGGATGCCCTTGCGCATGACCGCGATGCGGTCCCCGAGCGTCATGGCCTCGACCTGGTCGTGCGTCACGTAGATCATCGTGGCGCCGACGCGCTGGTGCAGCCGCTTGATCTCGGCGCGCATCTGCACGCGCAGCTTCGCGTCGAGGTTCGAGAGCGGCTCGTCGAACAGGAACACCTGGGGCTTGCGCACCATCGCGCGGCCGAGCGCGACGCGCTGGCGCTCGCCGCCCGAGAGTTCGCGCGGACGGCGCTGCAGGTAGGTCGTGAGCCCGAGCACTTCGGCGGTCTCGTTCACCTTCTGCTGCACCTCGGCTTCGCTCGCCTTGCGGCGGCGCAGGCCGAACGCCATGTTGTCGAACACGCTCATGTGCGGGTAGAGCGCGTAGTTCTGGAACACCATGGCGACGTCGCGATCCTTCGGAGCGACTTCGTTCACCACGCGATCGCCGATCTGGATCGTGCCCTCGGAGATCTCCTCGAGGCCGGCGACCATGCGCAGCACGGTGGACTTGCCGCAGCCCGAAGGGCCGACGAGCACGAGGAACTCACCGTCGCGGATGCTGAGACTCACGCCGTCCACGGCCTTCTGGCCGCGGCCGTACGACTTGCCGAGTTTCGAAAGTTCGACGGAAGGCATGCGGGGACTTTCGCGCGAAGAAGGGATCGTTGCGGGAACGGAATCGGCGCGACCGTAGCCCAAGCGCGCGAACGCCCGCAAGGGTCCGGGACCCCGTGTGACTGCAACATGATTCCGTCCGGGTTAACTGCAACGTGAAAGTGTCCTCCCATGGGACACCTCACGATGAGCCAGAAGGAAGCACCGCGGCCGGGCCTGATCCGGGCCGTGCTGAAGGGCAAGCTCAC
>JACRIW010000097.1 GCA_016215625.1 Candidatus Eiseniibacteriota bacterium
TCTTCGCGAACCGGCGCGACATGCTGCTGCGGCACAACGGTGCGAACCACCGGCGCGAGACGATCGCGTTCTCGAAGCGCGACCAGGGCGTGATCGAGCGGGCGGCGATCCACCTGATGCTGGCGAACTACTGGGCCCCGAACTCGGTAAACCACGACCGAAGCACTCCCGCGATGAAGCTGGGGCTGTTCGAGACACCACTGGCTCCAGAGGCGCTGCTCGGGAAACGGCACTTCGTCACGCGGGTGGAACCGGCGGAGGAATGGCGGCGCTACTACTTCGGGCTCGTGGACACCGCCGAGATCGGGAACCCGAAGCGCCACACGCTCAAGCTGGCCGCCTGAACGCACCACGGGCGCGGCCCCGGAAGGCCGCGCCCGTGAACAGCAACATTCTGCGAACCACAACCCAGCGAAAAACACGAGCGGCCGGGGATCGCGCCCCGGCCGCCGTCACCACCGCCCCACCCTTCCCTTCTTCGTTCAGCGAACGATCGTCACCCGGCGCTGTGTGCGCGAGGCGCCCTCGGTCAGCTGCAGGACGTACACGCCCGGCGCGAACGCCCCCGTCTCCCCCAGCTCGACCGCGTGTTCGCCCGCGCCGAACCCGTCGAGCGCCCAGCGCTTCGCGACCCGCCCCGCCACGTCGAGCAGTTCGAGCCGGGCCGGAGCGCGCCCCGTGAGCGCGAACGCCACGCGCAGCTCGCGCCGCGCCGGGTTCGGCCACGTGCCCGCGAGCGCGAGCCGCGAACGCACCGGCACGTCCACCCACGTCTCGGTGCTCGAGAGCGCCGCGCCGCCGCTCACCACGCTCACGCGGTACGCGTAACGCCCGCCCGGCGTGATCGCGCGGTCGTCGTACACGAACAGCCCCGTGCCGTCGCCCGTGAGCGTCGCGAGCGACTCCCAGCCGCCGTTCGTCTCGCGCCGTTCGACCGCGACCGTGAGCTGCACGCTGTTGCCCGCCCACCATTCGAGGTGCGTGACGTCGGACGACGCGTGCATGCGCGCGAGCGAGAGGAACGTCGGCACGAGTCCGCCCGTGCCCCACTGCGCCACGCCGTTCACGTCGAGACGCTGCGCGTACACGTGCCCGCGGCCCGTGTCGCGCTTGTCGAGCCACACGAGCACCGCGCCGCCGGCGCCGTCGGGCATCGGGCGGCACGTCCACTGGTCCCAGGCCGTGTCGGCGACCGCGACGCCGTTCGCCGTCCACTGCGCCACGCCCGATGCATTCATGCGCTGCGCGTAGACTTTCCAGTCGGTCCCGTTGCGGAAGTCCGACCACGTCACGAACACGTCGCTGCTGCCGCCCGCGGCGAGCCTCGGCTCGAGCTGGTAGTCGGTCGCGTTGCACACCGTGCGGCCGCCGTTGCTCCAGAGCAGCGTGGCCGTGGAGTCGAGACGTTGCGCGACGACGTCGTACATGCCGCCCACGCCCGACACCGTGTATGCGAAGGTCGCGCCGCCCGCGCCGTCGGACAGGATCGCCACGTTGCCCTGGCCCGAGGACGACGTCGTGAGCGGCGAGCCGTCGCTGCCCCACACCGTCGTGCCGTCGGCGCGCACGCGGCTCGCGTAGATCGCCGAGTTGACCGCGCGCATGTCCGTCCACGCGACGATCGCGCCACCCAGACCGTCGGCGGCGATCGCGGGATCGATCTGGCCCCAGCCCGCGTGATTGAGCGGCAGGCCGAACGCACCCCACGGCCGCGCGCCCGCAGCGTCGATGCGCTGCACGAGCGTGAGCAGCGGCATCGAGTACGGCTCGTGCTGGTACGCCACGATCACGCCGCCGGCGCCGTCACTGACCGCGCGCGCGTTGCCCTGCTCGGTCGCGTCGTCCGCGAGCGCCATGCCCGCCGCGCCCCAGAGCGGCGCGCCCGCGCCGTCGAGCCGCTGCACGCGCACTTCCCACACGCCGAGGTTGCGGCGCTCCCACACGACGATCACGCCGCCCGCGCCGTCGGCCACGAGCTGTGGCGGGTACGTGTACGACGTGTCGTCGGCCACCGGCACGCCGTTCGTGGCCCACAGCATGGTGCCCGAGGCGTCGAAGCGCTGCGCGTAGAGCACCGGGTTGGCGCCCGCGCGCTGGTCGGTCCACGCCACGATCGCGCCACCCGCGCCATCGGCGACGATCGCCGGCGAGTTCTGCAGATCCGTCGCGACGCACACGCCGCGGCCGTTCCAGAGCGCGGCCCCGTTCGCGTCGAGCATGCGCGCGCGAATGTCGTACTCGCCCGAGCGCTTCTCGATCCACGCGATCGCCGTGGCGCCGCCGCCGACCGCCGCGGACACGACGTTCGACTGCACGCCCACTTCGTTGACCGCGACTCCGCCGCTCGCCCACTGCGGCGCGCCGCTCGCGTCGAGGCGCTGCGCGAGACGGTCCTGATCCAACCGGCTGCGTGAGTCGGTCCACGACACGATCGCGCCGCCGGCGCCGTCGGACGCGATGCCCGGGTCGAACTGGTAGCCATGTCCTGCGGCGACCACGACGCCGTTCGCCGTCCACTGCGCGACGCCCGAACCGTTCACGCGCTGCGCGTAGAGGTCGGCTTCCGCCGAAGCGCGCAGGTCGCGCCAGACCGCGATGAATCCGCCCGTCGCGTCGGGTGCGAGGTACGGATCGGCCTGCGCGTTCGGGTCGGCGCACACCGCCACGCCCGCCGCGCTCCACTGCAACGCGCCCGTCGAGTCGAGGCGCTGCGCGTAGAAATCGTGGTTCGCGTCCGCGCGGTCGTCGGCCCACAGCACGTCGATGCCGTGCGCGCCGTCGGAGATCGCACGCGGCCAGAACTGCAGGGCCGGGTCGGCGCACACCGTGAGGCCACCCGCACCCCAGCGGGCCGTGCCCGCCGCGCTCAGGCGCTGGCCGCGGATCTCGATGTCGGTGAGCGCAGGCGTCAGCTCCGCCCACACGAGGAAAACACCGCCCGCACCGTCCGAGACCGCGGACGGCTGGAACTGGTCCACGTACGTGGTGGTGGCCGCGACGCCGTTCGCGGTCCACAGCATCGCGCCGGTCGCGTCGAAGCGCTGCGCGAAGATGCGCTCTTCTTCGTCTGCGACGCGCAGGTCCGTCCACGCCACGATCGCGCCGCCCACGCCGTCCGCGACGAGCACCGGCGTCACCTGGTCACGGCTCGCCGTGCACACCGCCACGCCGCCGGCCGTCCACGACACCACGCCGAGCGCCGTGACGTGCTGCGCGTAGACGTCGTTGTTGGAAACGCCCGCGCGGCGGTCCTGCCATGCGACGTACACGCCGCTGCCACCGTCGGAGACGATCTGCGGCTCGATCTGGCGGCCCGTCGCCGTGCACACGGCGAGGCCGTTCGCGGCGAAACTCGGTGCGCCGTTCGTGTCGAAGTGCTGCACGTAGATGTCGGTGGACATCATGTCGTCCGTGGGATCGTGCTGCCACACGACCCACACGCCGCCCGAGCCGTCGGGCAGCACGTGCGAGTTCGACTGGTAGCCGACCGCGACCGAGACCGGGACCGCCGGCTGGCCCCAGTCGGTCGTGCCCGCCGCGTTCACGCGCTGCACGAAGATGCCCGAGCCCCACGGCCCGCGCGTGTCCGTCCACGAGAAGAACGAGTTCCCGAGCGGATCGAGCGCGGTCTGCGAGAACAGCGGGCCGGGCGAGCGTTGCGCGCCGGAAGGAACCGCGGCGAAGCGCGCCGCGGCAGGAGGAGCAGCGAGCGCTCCCGAAGAGTTCACGCAGACGAGCGCGAGGGCGAACAGCGCCGCGAGGGGCGCACGCTTCCATGCGAGCATCGCAATCTCCTGCAACCGCCGGGGCCGGAGGATGGAAGAGCATCCGGACGATGGCCGTGGGTGAAGGAGTCCGCGAGGGGTGCGGGCAAGTTAGCACCGCGGCGGCCCGTGGGGAACGCCGGAGGGGTGCCCGGAAGTTGTCGGCCGTTTCGCCGGCCGGAGCAACCTCGAAAATGCCGGGCCGCTACTCCTTCACTTCGAGGTCGTAGGCTTCGATCTCCGCGAAGAGCTTCCGGGGATCCTGCGGCTCGAACCGCTCCTGCGCCCGGGCGGCGGCGGCGCGGATGCGGTCGACGCGGAACATGCGCGGCTCGCCGCGGAGCCGGTCGTGCGCGAGCAGGTACCAGAGCGGCGCCGCCACGAGCAGCCCGTGCGGCTCGACCACGCGCGTGCTCGGCCTGCCGTGGCGGTCGCAGTACTCGAGCTCGAGCGCGTGCCCGGCGATGAACGCCCGCTCGCACGCGCGGTAGGTGGCGGCGTCGAGCGGCGTCGACGCGCTCACGAGCTCGGCGCCCGCGGGGCGCGCGACCACGATGCGTTCGATGACCGCGAGGATCGCCGCGCGGCGCTCGCGCGGGACCGAGCCGAGCACCTTGTCGACCGCCGGCGCGAGCGAGCGGCCGGCGGGCAGGCCGCCGAGCACGCCGGCGAGGCGGTAGGACAGCCACAGGCTGACGGCCTCGTCGACCGAGAGCGCGAGCGGCGGCATCTGGTAGTCCCGGTGCAGTTGGAGTCCCCCGCCCCGGCCGGGCTCGCCGACGATGGGCACGTGTTGTTCGCGCAGGGCCGCGAGGTCGCGGAACACCGTGCGTTCGTCCACCTCGAAATGGCGCGCGAGGTCGGCGACCGTGACCGGCGTGCGGCGGCGGCGCATGTATTCGGTGATCGCGTGCAGGCGTTCGCTGCGTTTCACGGCGTGATTTCCGCGCGGAACATGGGACTCCACAAAGGTGACACGGTCTGTCAGGGTTGCGCCCTAGGTTGCCTGGCGTCGCGGCGGACGGACCGCCGCAGGACTCATCTTCGACAAGGAGCCTCTCGTGAACAAGCAGGTCCATCTGGGTAGCTGGGAAATGATGCGTCTCCGCCACGGCATCACGATTCGCGTCGTGGACCAGCTGTCGGACGAGCAGCTGAATGCGAAGCCGATTCCCGGCATGCGTTCGGCGCTCGAGATCGTCGTGCACATGTACTCGGGCATGAAGCAGATGCTCGACGGCGTGGTGAGCGGTTCGCTGGGCGAGAGCGTGGAGAAGTCCGTGCTCGAGAAGGTGAAGACCAAGGCGCAGCTGCTCGCGTACCTGGCCGAGACCTGGACCGCTTCGAACACCGTGGCGCTGGGCCTGACCGACGCGCAGATCGGCGGGCTCGTGAAGACCCCGTGGGGCGAGCCGTTCCCCGGCTTCGCGATTCTGGGATTCATCCACGACGAGTACCTGCACCACCGCGGCCAGGTCTACGCGTTCGTGCGCACGTTCGGGATCGAGCCCGTGATGCTGTGGGACTTCGACCACAACGCGCCGGAGTTCCAGAAGCAGGACGTGAAGGCGTAGTCGTTCGGTCGGGAACAGAGAAGCCCCCGAGGGTGGTGCCTGCCTCGGGGGCGATGCTGTTGTTGGGGGGGCGTGACCGGCGTCAGGCGGTCTTGAGCCGCCAGCTCGTGCGCGTGGCTTCGAGCGTGAGCCGGGGCGCGGTGGCGCGCGAGGCGTCGATCTGGCGGAGACGGTCGGTCGGGTACGCAGTGGTGAGGTGGCCCTGGGCGACGAGGAGTCGCAGCAGGCGGTCGGCCTGAGGCCCGATCGGCGCCGCGTCGGTCTCCCATCGCGACACCGTCTCGACCGCGACGCCCATGTGGCGAGCGAAGTCGACGCCCGACCAGCCGAGCGTCTTGCGCAGGAAGCGCACTTCCTCGCCGCGCAGTCGCGGGGGTTTGTGGATGACGGCCTCGGCGATGATGCGAAGAAGAGACTCGATCCGCGGGAAGACGTATTCGACGTTGTCGCACCGGGTGCAGTGGTGCGACTCGAGGTCGGCAATCCAGACGTTCGACAGGCCGGATTCGCGGAAGTGGTGGGCGCCGTGTTTGCGCTTCATGCCTGATCGGCATGTCGTGCAATGAAAGTCCGTCTTCATGGTGCTGCTCTCCACGCGGTGACGACGACGAAGTAGTCCTCGCTCCGAAATGCGATGACGACCGTGATGCGAGAGGTCTCGACTCGGTGACGCCACGATCCGTGCTCCCACTCGGCCGGGTGCACGACTCCACCGCGGAGCACATTCACGCAGTCCGCGATCGACAGGTCCTCGGCCTCCATCTCTTCGCGTGCGTGGCCCGTCACGCTGAAATCCCCGGACGCGAGAATCGACCGAATCCTCTGCTTCGCCTCGACCGGCGACAGCGGCTCGAGCACGACGCCCTCCGCATGTTCGGCGGGGGCTTGATGATTTGTCAATACTCACGTGCGGCGTCACATGCTCACCATCCGCCACTTGCGGCCGGAGAGTTTGAGGAGCACGCGGGTGGCGTCGGCGCGGGTGAGGTCCACGGCGTTCACGCGGTCGAGCGGGAAGCGCCAGCGCAGGCACTGCTGCGCGGCGACCACGCGCAGCACGCGGTCCTCGAGCGGCGTGATGCGGCGCGTGCCGTCTTCGAGCGCCTGCACGCCGTCGAGGGACAGGCACAGCAGCCGGGCGAAGTCGTGCACCGGGAGCGCGAGCTGGTCGCGCAGGAAGCACACCTCCTCGCCGCACAGCATCGTGGTCTTGAAGATCACGGCCTCGACCAGCTTGCGGAAGAGCGAGCGCACTTCCGGCACGGTGTAGTCGAGGCACCCGCAGAGCGGGCAGGTGCGGTACTCGAGGTCGGCGAGCCAGACGTTGGACAGCCCGCAGGCGCGATACCAGAGGCGCCCGCGCAGCTGCTCCATGGGCATGCGGCAATCGTGACAGCGGCGGATGGCGGCGGTGCTCCGCGGGGGCGGGGTGAACTCTCGGCGCGGCGAGGGCTACGCGGCGCCTTCCTGCCTCCCGTCGCGCTTCGGCACGACGCCGCGCTTGGCGGCGAGCTTGGCGAACACCGCGACCGGCACGTCGTCGAGCACTTCGATCAGCCGGCTCGCCGCGAGCGAGGGCAGCACGCCGCCGCGCTCCCAGCGCACGACCATCTTCGAGCCGATGCCGAGCAGGCGTTCGAGCTGCGCCTGCGAGAGGCCGTAGCGAGCGCGCAACGCGCGGATGCGCTCGGGCGAGACGAGACCGACCTTGGCGCGGACGGAATCGGCGGCAGTGCGAAGCGAGGCCTTGAGCTGCGGCACGTCGTAGTACTCCTCGCCACATGCGTCGCAGGCACAGCACCGGTCTTCGTACTCCGTCTTCCAGCGCCCCACGACCGATTCCCGGCGAACCACGACCTCGCGCACCGGGCGGCCTCCGCACTGCGGGCAGGCTTCCTCGCGGATCATCGGCTGGTGTCCTTCTTGAACGAGAGTACAAGGACCCGGTCACGGTCGGGCGTGAGCTTGAACTTCAGGTAGATCCGAGCCTTCACCAGGAACGGGCGATAGACGTCGAGCATCGATCGGCCGTCACGCTCGCTCAGCATGCTCTTGTGAAAGTCGACTTCGGTCAGCCGCAACAGCGTTGCGATGAGATCAGCGACGGAGAGCTCGTCACGGGTCATGGTCCGCTGGACCTCGACCGTCGTGGCGACCCGCCCCCGCCTCACCAGGTACTGCACCTCCAGCAGGTCGTAGCTCGGCCCATCGCGCTCGGTCACGGCCGCTCGGAGTGGTAGCGCAGCGCTACCAACAGTTTCCGCGACGGCGTATGCGAGGTCGAGGGATTTCTCTGGGCGACAGCGGGCACGGACGTGCTCCGCGGGGGCGGGCCGGGCGAACAGTTCGCACCTTTCCCAGCGCATTCAGTGCCGGGCGCAAGCTGTTGCGCGGGAACGGCGTCAGGCGTGGCGGCCGGCCACGCCGTCGACGCGCCGTCCACGGCGGCGACGGGCGGCTGTCAGCCCAGCCCGAGCTTGTCCCGCATCGCCTGATCGCGTGCCGCCTTCTCCTTCTTCATGGCGGCCGCGAGCCGGCTCACGCGCTTGCGGATGTCGGGGATGTTGGCCTCGATCGCCGTGCCGAACCTGCGTACGTGCGTGCGCAGCAGCGCGAGCGCCTCGCCGTCGGCGAAGTCGAGGCGGATCGCGTTCAGGTACGCGCGCGTCGCGTCGCTGTGGCGGCCGACGGCGGCGAGCGCGACGCCGTACACGCGCCAGGTCGCACCCTCGAACGGGTCCATTTCGATCGCATCGCGGGCGGAGTCGAGCGCCTCCTGCGCGTCGCGCTCGAGGAACACGAGCGAGCGAGCGCGGATGAGCGTGAGCCAGCGCCGCATGGGATAGCTGGGCGGATCGAACGCCAGCCCGAGGTCGCACTCCTCCACCGCGTCGGCGTAGCCCTGCACGTTGAAGTGCGCCACCGCGCACCGCGCGTGACCGAGCGCCTCGTGCGACGGCGAGCCCTCCGGTCCGCCGATCGAGACTCCGTCGCCGAACACCGGCGCCGAGCGGCCCGGCCGCGGCTCGATCCGCCGGCGGAACTCGGCGAGGCGCCAGTCGAGATCCGGCCACGCGACGAGCAGTGCGCCGCGGTGCGCAGCGGCGAGCGCTTCCAGGTGATGCAGCGCGCGCGGATCACCGGGCCCGGCCGTGCACGCGTGCATGAGGTGCAGCGACGCCTCGGCGTGGCGCCCCTGACCGGCCAGCGCGTTGCCGAGGTTCTTCATCGCGTTGTACCGCAGGCGATCCACGCGCAGCGCCGCGCGGCAGAAGCGCTCGGCCTGCGCGTGGCGGCCCTGCTGGCCGAGGATGTAGCCCGTGTTGTTGTGGAGGAAGTACGCGGTCTCCTCGTGCACGGGCTCGAGCGCGAGGCCGGCGGCGAGATGCGCGAGCGCGCGATCGAAGTGCCCCGCGGTCTCGAGCACGCGGCCCGCGTCGAGGCAGCGCGCGGCGCGGACCTCGGAGTTCTCCGACTTGTCCTCCCACGCTCGCAGCCACAGTTCCGCCATGTCGGGCTCGTTCGACTGCAGGCAGGCGCGCGCCAGGGCCAGCGCGTCGACGACGGGCTCGCCAGTGGCGGGATTGGTGCGAGGGCGGCGGGGTTTGCGGGGCATTGTCTGTAGGTACACGTGAGGTGAAGGCGAAACCATGGAAGTGGACAGTCGGTCCCACATGCTCGAATCCGGCGAACTGTGACCGCGAGCGCGTCGCTGCGTCAATGCCGACGTGCCGCGATCAGCGGCGAGGTGCAGACGGAAATACGTAGTCCGCGTGTTCGAGCAGCGTGCGCTTGACCGGCCGTCCCATTCGATCGAGATAGACGCGCAGCCCCTCGCGGCGAGCGAGCTTCATGGCGGGCACGAGATCGCTGTCGCCCGTCACGAGCACGACGACGTGGACGATGCGGCGTACCGCAAGCAGCGCGATGTCGAGACCGATGCGGAGGTCGACGCCCTTCTGCTCGACGTTCGGCACGAGATCCTCTCCGATCAGTGGGCGAGGAGCGACCGCCAGCTCGACCAGAGCTCGATGGCGGAGTCGCCAGCCTCGAAACACGGCTTCCCCCCGCCGAACTGCGACGTCGTCCGAGGTCGAGAGAGCCGCCTGCAGTTGCAGGTTCGCGCTGTGCTCGGCGTGACTCGTGAAGTCGAAGCGCTCACCGCTCAGTGGGTTTCGCTCGCGCCCGGACAGCGGTGGTGCGTCATGCCAGTAGATGCGGTGACGATCGAGGGCGAGAAGACGTGCGTGTGCCTCGAGCGAACGGACGTGCTCGAGCACGTCCAGGCATGTCGGCTGCGACACATGCTCTGCCTCACCCGCGCCGGAAGAGAGCTGCAGGCACTTGCGAACGAATCCACCGTCCAGCATGACGACGTACGACTTGCCCATGCACACGCCTCAACCGGGGGCGGGCACGAAAGAAGTTGGCCTCCCGGTCGCGCGGGGCTTGCGCCCACTTGGATCTCGGCGTGACGGGAGGCCGGTAGGCCAAGAACATGCTTCGCCGGCACCGACGATGTCAACGGCCAAGTGGATCGTCGACACGGCCGACGACCTGTCGACACTGTGGCCGGAGCACGCTAGTCGCTTCGATTGGCAATCAACGCACCGGGTCGTCGGACGCTCGTACCGGTGCGGGCATGTTGCTCGCAGTCCGCTCGAAGGCGGCGCGTAGCTGTGCGTAGGCCACCCACTCGCCACCCAGTTTCGAGAGGCTGCTCGGGGCGATCTTCTTCTGCTTGCCGCACCGTTCGTCGATCGTGCTCGTGGGGATGACGAGGAACCGCCATTGCGCGAGGTCGAGCGGATCGGCGGCGGGCTTGTCACGATGCGCATGCAGCGCGAACACGAACACGTCGGACCAGCGGGCCTGTCGCTTTGAGAACTCGCCTAGCGCGCGCGTCCATCCGGCGCGACGCGCGACCCCGAATGACGGCGCGGAGAGCGACTTCTGCGCCCAAGCCTGAACGTAGCCGCTGCACTTCACCTCGATGCGCAGGCCATCGGCGGTCTCGAGATCCCATGCGTTCCATTCGTCGCGGACGTCGGTCGCGATGCCGAGTGCTCGCGCGACGAGGAACTCGGCCATGGCGCCGCGGAGCGTGTTGCCGATCACGTCCGAGCCGCTCCATCGCCAGAACTCGAGAAGGTCGAACCCGGCAGGCGCAGAGCCCTCGCGGAACGGCTCGCGGCCGTCGAGGCGCGTGAGCGGGAGTGCGGGAAGTTCCTGGGGCAGTCGGGACATGACGATTCGAGGTGAAGCGTTTAAGAGCGCTTCGCAGGCCGCAGGCGGAAGTCCACCTCGTAGAGCATCAGATTGACCGCGGGCGTCATTTCGAGCGCGTAGCGAATCTTGTCGTCTCCCGAGTGAGAGATGATCAGTCCTTCGACCTGCTCGCCCTTCTCTGCCACATGCTCGCGCACATAGCCCATGTACCGCAGCGCCTGCCCCACCGTGGAGTCGCTGGATTGCTCGCGTTTGAGCTCCACGACGAGCCAGCGCTTCTCACGTTTGTGGCGCGCCAGAAGATCGATGCGACCGATAGGGGTCGGGTATTCGTACCCGACGACCTCTCCGTCTTCGGAGTGCAGGACCCAGTCCCGCCCGAGATCGGTGTTGTCCCAGTTGTCGACGAGGAAATCATGGAGGTGGCGTTCGAGGCCGAACGAGCTCTCGAATTGCGCCTGCGCCTCCCCCGTCACTTCCGGCACCGACTCGGATTCGACGGCAGCATCGACGGAATCAGTACTGACCGCGCGCCACCAGAGCCCATCAAGGGTCCAGAGGTCCACTTCAAGCTCGCGGGCGACCTCGAGGATCACGCTATTCACTCGGGCATACCTCGCGCCGAGCGTCATGCCGCGATCAAACTCCGGCCACACCCCCAACTGCTCCATCGCTCCCTGGGAAGTGTTGTTCCACACGCCGTACTTGTCAGGAAAGGCGACGAGCAGCACGGCGGTCATGATCCCGCGCCCCATGCCAGAGACCGCCTTTGGGCGACCGGGAGCAAGGTCGTTGATCCGCTCGGCAATCGGGCGTGACTCGTCGACGAGCAATGCGAGGGCGTTGCGCAGACGTGGCATGTCCGCGCAGACCTCGGGGCCTTTGCGGTGCAGACCGACCCAGTGACGATTGTTGCGAAAGACGAGGAACGACTTGAACTCGTCCGCGGTGAGCTTCGGCAGGTTCTCGCTGCGGAAAGTGGGCTGATAGCGCGCCAGCACGCCGTCGCGGTCCGCAATCATGCGCTGCAGCCCCTCGTGTCGGATCGCTCGACAAGCCCGGAGCTTTCCAAGCGCCTCTTGGAGATTCGAAGCTGGACACATGCGGAAGCCCCCTCGGTCGCACTCGTGACCATCACCGATGGTGAATCGAAAGCAGTTTGCCGCTGTCGAGGAGAACGGGCAAACGCCAAAGGACGAAGCTTCGATCCGGGCCCAAACCTCAAGGCCCCCATGTCCCGTGACAGTCCTCGCTCACCAGTTCCGCCTCTCCCCCGCGCGCCAGCCTTCGCGAGCACACCTGGCCTGCGGCGAGTGCGATCCGCCAGGCTTCGCGACGGCTCACGAACCGGCCGGTCGTCGTCACGAAGCCCTCGCCGCGCTTGCCGAGCAGCCGCCACACGGTGGCGGGCTTGAGCCGCAGCCGCAGCGACGCCACATGCACCGCCTCCTTATGCGACTGCGCGGTGAACACGCGGCCGCGCAACCGCACGGCCGCCACACGCACCTGCTCGCGCGCGCTCATCGCACACCTCCGTTCTCGCGACCGGCCCGCTCGGCCCACGCCGCCCCGCTGCGCCACCACGCGGCGAACGCCGCGAACACAGCGGCTCGCTCGGCGGCGCCCAGCCACACGCGCTCGAAGTACGCCGACGGCGCGAAGCCGTCGTCGCGCCCGAGCCCGGCCGACAGCAACAGCGCCCCGACGCGCATGCGGCGCCACTGCGCGAGCGCGTGACGCGCCGCGGTCATGGCTTCTTCGGAGCGGAGTTCGCGCTGCATCGCGGCCGCCATGCCGTGCGCCTTACGGGTCGTGCTCGCCGCGTGACGGCGGTGGTCGTCGTACACAGGCAAGTAGGGCGAGCCCCCCTGCGCGTTGAACTCGTCCGCGAGCGCGTGGCAGGCGGCGCAGAAGAGCGCTTCGGCGACGACGCCCGTGTCGGCGACGGCGTCGGTGCCGACGGGCGCGGCGCCGCAGCAGTGGCACAGGCGTGGCACGCCGCGCTCGGCGGCGACGCGCAGCACGTCGGCGTGCGTCAGGCGGACTCCTTCGACCAGTTCGGCTCCGCGAACGTGGGAACGGCCGGCGTTCGGTTCGTGCGACATGTGAGGAACTCCTTTCGGAAACGTGCTCGCCATGCGTGGCGTTAGAAACGCTTCCTGTTTGTCCGGCACCGTGCCGGACCTCATCCCCGCGGGATTGCGGGAAGGCACCTTCGGGCGTTCGCCCCAGGTTGCCGGGCCCGCCGCAAAACGGGCGGGCCGCTCGTGATGTGTGGTGGTGCTGCTACATGCCGAAGTGTCCGCCCGCCGGCCGGCGCTTGCCTTCGTAGTTGTCGCGCTCCTCCCGAATCCACTCGCGGCACTTCCGGGCGCCGAGGCGCTCGTAGTAGTCGCCGAGCTGCGGATAGAAGTCGCTCTCGGCCACTGCGAAGGCGACGGCCTCCTCGGCTTCCATCCAACCCGGGTGGTAGTGCGATTCCCAGTGACGTTCGAGAAGCCCGCGCTGGTACTCCTCGCCGCTCTTCCGCGTGCTGCTCATGAACTCCACCAGCTCGGCGAGCGTGAGCGGCTGGTCGCTCTCTTCGAACGGCAGCACGAACGGGAACTCCGCCGCGCTCTCGGGATCGTCCTGGTACTCGTCGACCACCCGATACCCGATCCGCCCCGACGGCAGCCGGCGCGCGCGCACGCTGGTGACGTCGCACATGACCGAGTCGAGCACGACGCGCGCGATCTCGACTTCGCCGTCCTCCATGTCCGGCAGGTACTCGCCGCCCATGAGCGAGGGATGCAGGTTCGCCATGCCCTGCCGCTGCTCGGCCGTGAGCCTCGGCGCCAAATAGTCGCCGGGCGGCAGCTCTTCGTCTGGGTTCTCGAGCGCCTTGGCGACCATCGCCCGGCGCACCTGCCCCTGCACCGAGTTGAGCAACAGCTTCGTCGGGTCGGTCTCCGACCAGTACGACGGACGAAAGCTCATCCGAATCGCCGGCTTCCGCTTGGCCTTCCCACGCTTCTCGCTCATGAGCGACCTCCTTCTGTTTCCCAAGCCTCGGCCAGCGCTTCGTGCTCCTCAAACGTGAATCTCTTGCCGACGAACTCCGCGTAGCGTTCCCGCTTGGTGCGCATCACCGCTCGGAACTCCGCGATGTAAGAATCGAGGAACGGCAGGCGCCTCACGGCCTCCGGCCCCTTCCATGCGATCCACCGTTCCAGTGTGCTCTCGCGGGCATTGACGCTGCCCATGACGATCCAGCCGCGACGCATCGCGTGGAAGAACTCGATCGGGTGCTCTCGCGAGCCGAGCAGTTCCCAGATCAGCTGCCAGCTGTACTCGTCGAGCGGATAAGCCTCGACGGCCGCCCTCGCGTAGAGCAGCGCCTCGGCTTCGCGATCCGCCGCCATGAGGCACTGCGCCACCAGCCCTTGCATGATCGCGAACAGCCTCGGCTCTTCGTACTCGTACGCCTGCATGCGGTTCAGGTAGCGATCCATCTCGGCCCGCCGCTCCCAGCGCGACATGGCGAGCGCCGCGTTGCAGCAGCGCGACAGCGCGTCGGTGGGATTGCCGGCCGCGGCGATGTGTTCGTCGGCGAGGACTTCGGCTTCGCGAATGCGACCCGCTTCGAGAAGGTCTTCGATCATGACTTCGGGCAGCACCGGACCATTGGGCCGACTGACTTTGTCCGGCGTTCCCGGCGCCTGCATGCGCCGGCGTTCGGTGAGCATCGAGAGTTCGGGCAGCGGCCGGCGCCGCAGCCGACGCACGTGATCGTGCAGTTTTGGGTAGACCGTCCGCAGCAATGCGCCGTGTGTTTCGACCAACCGTTCGAGCGCCGGCAGCGCGCTTTCGTCGCGGTACACGTTCTCGAGCGCCATGCTGAGCCAGCGGTACGCGTCGAGCGCCTGGCCGAGTCCCGCGTGGGCGATCCCTCGCTCGCGGATCGCGTCCAGGTGAACCGGTTCGATACGCATGGAGTGCTTGGCGGCTTCGAGCGCCTCGGCATGCCAGCCGAGGCCGTTGAGCACCGCCGCCTGGTCGGCGAGCAGCTTGTAACGGAGCACCGGGTTCGCGACGCCGTCGGCCAGCGCGGCCGACAGGTGACAGAGTGCTTCCTCGAACTGATCGTGGCCGCGGAGGAGCGCCGCGCACTGCCTGCGCCGCTCGGCGCGTTTGTCGGAGCTGCGTTCGTCGTTGCAGTACCGGCGAAGGGTCTGGATGCCCGAAGGCATTCGGCCGGACTTCATCTGGTGCAGCGCGAGGCGCACCAGCAGCGGATTCGAATCGTGCATGTACTGCCCTTTCTTCGGGCGCCGGTGCTGCTGGCGCCTTAGGAAACGGGCGCGGACACTGTGATTGTCCGGTGTATCGCCGGACCGCATCCCCGCGGGAAGCGGGAAGGCACCTTAGGGTGTCCGCCCCAGGTTGCCGGGCCCGGCGAGTGCTGCCGGGCCGCTCGTGATGTGCTGCGTGCTGTTTGATGCGTGCTGCAGATAACAGAAAACCCGCCTGCTTGGAGTCATCAAGAAGACGGGCCGCTGACGTTGTTTGCCGTCTGGGGATCGCTCCCCGGCCTCATCGCCGATTTCTCTCGGCGGGCACCTTGGCCGTCTCGCCAGGTTGCCGGGCTTCGTGCTGCCGAAGCCGCTCTTGATGACGTGCGGAATATATCGGCATCATGGTCGCGAATCAATAGGTCGGCGGCAGATTGTTCGAGTCTTTGCGGGGAGTAGACATTCGTGCGGGAGGTGCGTCGTGCCGAGCACGGTGTGGGACGTGTTGAAGAAGCGATACGCGGTGACCGGTGAGATTCGCACGGTGCGTTGGGGCGAGACTCCCAAGACACGGGGCACGGGGCTGTACGTGGTGTCGCTGAGTGCAGACCCGCGCTCGCTGCAAGGCTGCCTCCCCGCGGCGCCGATCGACCACTCGGCGCTCGACGACTGGCTGACGCGTTGCCCCGAGCTTCACCTCGACGGGAAGCGTCCCACAGCGGAGCAGCTCGCCGCGAAGCTGCAGCGATTCTGGTTCTCCGACGAGGTCGTGCTCTACATGGGGTTGACTGCGGACTCGCTTCGACGCCGGATCACCGCTTACTACAAGACTGCCCTTGGCGCTGCTGGCCCGCACGCAGGCGGGTATTTCCTCAAGACTCTCTCCTGCCTCGAGCAGTTGCACGTTCACTACGCGGTCGGCGATGGCACCGCAGTCGAAGAACGCCGCGCGCTGCTCGCGTTCAGCGAGGGATTGTCGGATGAGAGCCGCTCTCGGCTGCGCGGCCCCAGGGACGGGCTCCCGTTCGCGAACATTTGCTGGGCGGCCGGTGGGAAGAAGGTGCACGGACTGACGGGCACGCGCAGCAGAAAGGGCAAGTCGGTCACGACGAAGCCACAGACCAAGAAGCCGACGCTGCACGCCGAGATGGCGCGCATTCTCGAGCCTGTGGACGGCGCCTGGTACCCCTGCGAGGCCCTCGCGAAGGACGTGAACGAGGCGAAGCGGTACCGAAAGAAGGATGGATCTGCGGCTTCGCCGTGGCAGGTCTGGGCGCGGGCGAGGAACTATCCGGAGTTGTTCGAAGTCGCAGCGGGGATGGTGCGGCTGGTCGACTGAGGCGAAGCGCCGACATGCCTTGCACGAAGTGCGGGAGTTTGACGTTGACCCTCGTCCCGGGCTAACCCATCTTCTCCTCGCTGCTAATAGCTGCTGGCGTGAACGCGCAAGATGCGACCGTGTGGAGCCCTCTTGCAAGTCCAATAGCGACCTGCGGCGGCCAGAGAACAGAGCCAACGATTCACCTGCAGCAGCGGAACCTACCCGCTGCCTAGAATGCAACGGACAATACCCCGCCGTCGAGGAATGCAATGAAGCGAACCACACGACCTCGCCTTAAGGAGTCACTCGCGATCAAGATGGGCGCTCAAGCGGCCAAGCGTCCGAGCGGGAAACGCACGCGCCCCGCAATGTACGGGGCGCTCACGGGAGTGAGCCTCTTTACGGGAGGTGGAATCGGCGATCTCGCACTCCGCGCCTGCGGGGTCGAGGTAGTTGTAGCGTCCGAACTGCTCTCTGATCGCGCAGAGGTCTATCGCGCCAACTATCCTGAAACACACATGATTGTTGGAGATATTCGGACCACCAAACGTGACTTGTTAAAGCTGGCACAGAAGCGCCTCGACGGCCGCACTCTCGATGTACTTTTTGCAACCCCCCCCTGCCAGGGAATGTCGCGCAATGGGCGCGGCAAGCTTCTCAATGGCATTCGTTCTGGGATCAAACCCAAGTTCGACGAACGCAATGGCCTTGCACTTGAGGCCGTCGAAATTGCCCTGAAGCTCGACCCAAAGCTTATCGTATTCGAAAATGTCCCTGAAATGGAGTTCACACTCGTCGAACGATCCGACGGCAGCGTTGGCGGGCTATTGGAGACCATTGCCGAGCGACTTGCCCCTCGCTATAGCGGTCGATGGGAAGTCGTTGAGTTCGCTGACTACGGCGTCCCGCAGCGACGCCAGCGACTTATAACAATCTTCTCACGCGTGGAGCCATCCAAGCAGCTTGCGCAACGCGGCGCCAGCCTCTTGCCACCACGAACGCATTCCTCGTCAGCGACGATCTTCACGAAACCGTGGATAACGGTTGACGACGTGCTCTCTGAAATACCATCACTGGATGCTACGTCCAAGAAATCCGCGGAACATCCGTCGCTCCCCTTTCACCGCGTCCCCGTACTTGATCAAGACAAGTACTTCTGGGTTAGCAACACGCCGCCCGGCAAGGGGGCTTTCGACAATCAGTGCGCGAATCCAAAGTGCCGCTTTGATGGCAATCCCACCCACAGTTCCAAGCACGACCTTCACGGCATCAATCGCGCTAGCAAGGAAACGCCGGTTCGATGTCTCAGATGCGGGGAGCTATTGCCGAGGCCATGGGTTGTCGAGGGCGGAACACACCGCCTGATGTCAGGCTTTACGAGTGCATACAAGCGCATGCGCGGCGACCTGCCCGCGAGTGCGCTCACGAGGAACCTCTCTTACGCTTGTTCGGATCAGAAGCTTCATCCTCGAGAACACCGCGTGCTCTCGCTACACGAGGCCCTGCTCCTTCACACCGTCTCGGACTATCACTTCGACTGGCGGCGTGCAGATCAGAAGCAAGTGTCCGACAAGACGATCAGGGAGATTATTGGGGAGAGCATTCCGCCGCGCGGCTTGCAGAGGATCTTCGCATATGTGCTCGAGCTGCAAGGTCTCGCTCACAGCGAATCGCGCGCGCGGGGGGCGCGGTCGACTTCCGTCAAGCGCAGTGGAGGCTCGCGGATGAGAAAAGCAGCCGCAGGCACAAACTGAGATGGTCAGTGGCCATTGGCGTCGAGGGCGCCTTCGAGAAGACGTCCGCCATTCCGCTCATCAAAGAACTTCGCGTACGGTCGGGAGTTCAGGAGCACAACCCAACCTTCATACATCTTTCGCACGCCATCCCTGGTCATGATCGAGACCGAAGTCGTCCTACCTCCGCCCTCACGCGGCTGTACAATGCGCCCCCAATCCGCTTCTTGGAGATCGGATCGATAGAACACGGCTACGATTGCCGGGCTGCCGTCAATGAAGTCCCACACAAGTCCAAACAACCGATTGGTTTCTCTATGGTGGGCCTTCCAGTCATAGGCTGTTAGGCAATGGACCCTCTGGTCTCCCATATCAGGCTTTGGGAAGCCGCGCGCAATACACTGCGCGGGGGTCGGCACCGCCCCACATGTGGCTTTGACCTCAAATCCGCCGGGCCCGAAGGGACTAAATGGCGCCTTCTCTCTAAGCCTTCCGCTCAGGCGCGCCCATTCTCGTGCGCCTTCAGCATCCATCACGAGGAGATCCGGGTAGCCGTCCTGATGCGGGTTCTTTCGTAGAAGGTCCGAGTGCTCGAGAATCATCGCTGCGGCGAACACTTCACCAACAAACGCACTGAGGTTGCGCATTCCCAAGAGCGCGAAGACGTCTACCTCAAAGTCTGCTAGTTGCCGAATAAGCACACGCGTTCGGTGAACGGCTCTCTCGATGCTGTCAGATTGCAGCGTGAACCTTCGCGGTCCGCGGACTACCATTTGCGGATTGCAGGTGTACTCAAGCCGTCGGTTAGGCATGACGTGTCCGAGGCGAGTACCTGGCGGAGCTTCGGGCGCGAATACTTGAGGGTGGAGCCTGGAACAACATCGAGACGGGGAGCTCAAGAGCTGCAGCCAATGCACAAATATTCTTGAGGCCGATGTTGCGCTCGCCCCGTTCAACACCACCGACATAGGTGCGATGGAGGCCACTCAGCTCCGCGAGGGCTTCTTGCGAGAGCCCCTTGCGAGTCCGCAACTCCCGCACCCTCTTCCCAAACGCTCTTAGTTCACTGTCCATGTCTGACAGAGAATCGCAGAGATGACGATTGGTCTACAGCCTATGAGTAGCGCTGTGGTAGTACATGTGCTACTTGATGCTCAGCATGGACAGTACCGGCGGTTGCCAAGGCAATAGGCCTGCCCGGCGAGATCGCACTTGGACGGCGCATCGAGGGCTATGCGGCGCCAGGAAGTGACTTCAATGCCAACCTCCCGAGCGTGAGGATGAGCTATTGCACTTCGCGAACCTCAACCTCAGGCAAGGACGCGCTCGCAGATCCTGAACGAGACGCATCAGCAAGAGTGCTCCATCCCTCGTCGAACTACCGCCCCCCTCCCCCCACCCAAAACACCGCCGTCTCCCGCTTCACCCTCAGCACGATCAACTGCTCGCTCGCGCGTGAGTACGCCACGTAGTTCCACTTCGCGCTCGGCACGTTGTGATCCGGGTCGTTGTCGTCCACGACCACCACGCGCGGCCATTCGCTGCCCTGGGCCTTGTGCACGGTCAGTGCGTAGCCCCAGTCGGCGCGCAGCACCTTGCTCCGCGGACCAGTCACATGGCTCGTCATCACCACTCCCTCGCGAATCTGGTCGCCCGCCAGCATCTGCGAGCTCACGATCCACTCGGCCGTGTCGCGCGGCCGGCCCTCCGGGTGCCCGACGACCACGTACTCCACCAGCCCGGGCACATCCATGCGCTCGGCGCTCGTGCCCACGAACTCGGTCACCACGAAGCGCTCGCCGTTCGCGATCTTGAAGCGCTTCTCGGGGTGCATGTAGTTCTCGCTCGCCACCAGCAGCTCGCCAGCCTTCGGCTTGAAATCCACGGGCGTCGTCATGTACCCGCGCAGCCGCCGCACGTACTCGTTGATCTGCACGCGAAGCGAGTTGCGCTGCACCAGCACGGCGTCGGCGCTCTGGATGATCTCGCGCACCTGCGACACGCCAAAGTGCCCGTCGGCCTCGCTCAGGAACGTCACGCGCCCGTCGTCGGTCGTGCCCCACGCAATGGGCTTGCCCGCGCGCGCCGCGGTCGCGATCGCGTGCAGCGACGTGTCCACGCCGTGCCGATGAATGCGCTGCAGCTCGGCGTCGGGCTTCTCCAGCACGCCGCACGTGCCCAGCTCGCCCTCGAGCGACGGATCCTCCACCACGGGCGGCAACTGGTTGGGGTCGCCGGTGTACAGCACGCGCGCGTACTGCTTGAGCGCCTCGAAGTCGCGCTTGGTCACCATGGACGCCTCGTCCACGATCACCAGCCGCACGAACTGCTCGGGCGGCTTCTTGCCCTCGAGCGCGAACTTCACGTCCTCGCCGTCGTAGCCGCTCATCTTGTACTTCCACAGGAACCCGGCCAGCGTCCGCGCGCGCGACTTCCATCCGCGCGGCAGGCGGTCCTTGAGCGCTTCCACGGCCTTGCCGGTCGGCGCGACCAGCCACACGTTGTCGGGCTTCAGCCCCAGGCGCCGCACCACGGCGCCGGTCACCGTGGTCTTGCCCGTGCCCGCGGCGCCCGCGAGCGCGAACCATCCGCGCGAGTTCTCGCCCGCAAACCACTTCGCGATTCTTTCCACCGCGTCACGCTGATCGTCCGACAGCTTGCCCTCGATGCTCGTGTCTTCCGGGTCGAGCGGCTTGCGCGTGCCCTTGATCGGCTTGGGCATCGGGAACGGAGGATCCACCACGTAGGTCGGGGCTTCCTCGCCGATCGCTTCGCGCGGCGTCGGCGCGGGGGCCGGCTGCGTCAGCCCGCCCATCACCAGCGTCGCGCTCCCGTTCGCGGCGACCGCGCCCACCACGATCGAGCCGTCGAGCAGCCCGGCGATGTAGCGCGCCAGCTCGGCGATCTCGCCTTCCTCGCGCTTCGATCGCAGCGCCTTCACGATCCGCTGCGTCGCACCCAGGAAGTTGCCCGACCACTCGTCAGTCATGAACCGATAGCGGCCCTGCGCGTCTTTCTTGGGGTGCACGAGTTCGTTGCGATAGCGGCGCACGGTGTCGGGATCGTCGGGGACGATGCCGAAGCTGGTGGCGATCGCTTCGAGCAGGTGGCAGATCACACCCACGTCGCGGCCGGCCGCGCGGATCTTCTCGGCGTCGGAGGGCGCGAACACACCGTTCTGCGCGAGCGCGAGCGACAGCAGCTGTTCGCGGGTGGCGGTCTCCTCGCGATTCCAGCGCTTCTCGAACGCGACGGCGAACTTGGTCAGCACGCGAGTGGCCGCGGTGCTGACCTCTTCGTACGTCTGGGCGGGACCCGCACTCATGGCGGCCAGACTTCCTTGCCGGGCTCGCTGGCCCGGCCGTACGGCGGACACTCTCCCGATCACCGGCCCTGTGGGGGCATGGCGCGGCGGCCGAATGTCCGGGCAGCGGGGGATCTGCCGCGAATATCCACATCAGCGCGACGCCGCCCCCTGCGTTAGGGCCACGCCGCGGAGTTTCAGAGCAAAGCGAAGGGCGAGATTAGTCCCGTGCGAGCGGGCCGGTCCACGGAAAACTGGGCCTGGCGCCCGCCGGCCACGGCGAAGACGCGGAGTGGCACCTTGGCCGACCGGGCTCCGGAGGGCGAAGACGTCCGGATGCCTGGAGCGCCCACCGCTGGGCGGGCCCGCTGGCCCCCCTCCCTCAGCGCTTCCCCTTCACCCCATGCCGCGCCATCCAGTTGGTCAGCGTCTGGTAGCTCGGCAGTCCCACGAGCCGCGCGGCCTCGCTCTTGTTCCCGTTCGCCTCGGCGAGCGCGCGCTCCAGGTAGTGCCGCGCGACTTCGTTCAGCAGGTCGGGCAGGCTGAAGCCCTCGCCCATCGCGCGCCCGAGCACGTCTTGCCCAGCGGCGCCGGGGCCGCGCGTGCTGTCGAGCAGCGCCTCTCGCACATCGCTCGCCTGTATCGTGTCGCCCAGCGTCCACAGCGCGGCGCGGCGCAGCGTGTTCGACAGCTCGCGCACGTTGCCGGGCCATGCGTGGGCGAGCAGCGCGTTGCGCGCGCCGGACGACAGACGCTTGGGCCGATAGCCCGGCTGCGCCTGCGACTCCGCGTTGATCGCCGCGAGGAAGTGATCGACCAGCAGCCCAACGTCGCCCGTGCGCGCATGCAGCGGCGGCAGCCGCAGCACGGCGACCGCGAGCCGGTAGAAGAGGTCCTCGCGAAAACGTCCCGCGCGCACTTCGTTGACGAGCGTGCGATTCGTAGCGGCCACCAGTCGCAGGTCCACCGTGCGCGGGGCGGTCGCGCCCACGCGCGTGACTTCGCCTTCCTGCACTGCGCGCAGCAGCTTGACCTGCGCCGCGGGCGGAAGCTCGCCGACTTCGTCCAGGAACAGCGTGCCGCCGTCGGCGGCTTCGAAGTAGCCCGCGCGCGCCTGGGTGGCGCCGGTGAACGCGCCCTTCTCGTGACCGAACAACTGCGACTCGACCAGCTCCGCTGGAATGGCGCCGCAGTTGACCGCGACGAACGGCCGCTCACGCCGCGCGCCGCTGCGGTGGATGGCGCGCGCGAGCAGTTCCTTGCCCGTGCCCGACTCGCCCTCGATCAGCACGGGCACGCTGCGCAACGCGACCAGCCGCGCCATCTGCACCACGCGCTTCATCGCGGGACTGCGGTGCGCGATGTCGGCGAACTCGGGCGCGTCGGGCGGCAGCGCGGCGGCGAGCTGTTCCAGCCGGCTGTCGGAGTCGCGCAGCAGGTCGGGCACGAAGTCCGCGCTCAGCTCGAACGGCACGTCGGCGGTGCGCACGCCGTGCTCGCGCGAGGACTCGAGCAGCTCGGCGGGAAAGCGCGTCTTGGCGATCAGGATCCACACCGCCGCCATGGGCGGCGTGCCCGGGCTCAGGTGAAACGTCAGCCGTGGCCGCGCGTGGCGCTTGCGCGCGTCTTCCACCGCGCGCTTGGCCGCCAGCCAGATCTCACCGAAGTGCACCGGGCTCGTGAGCTTCTCGTGCTGCAGCTTGATCACCAGCTTCGGCGCGCGCGCGCGCAACCAGCGCGCGTACGCGGCGCCCTGCGCCTCGGGGTAGTTGCACAGCAGCACGGCTTCGGTGAACGCGCGCGCGCCCACGGCCTGGGCAATCGGGCCGACGCCGTTGGTGGCCGACTCGGTCATGGCCTTCAGGTCGGTCTGGCCCACCCAGCAGATGAGGATGTGCTCGGGCATGGCCGGACAGTAGGAGTTCTCTTGTAGTTCTACAAGAACTCTTGTGGTCCCCGCGCGGGTCGGGCGCTACTTCTTCATGGCCGCGCGGGCCCCGCTTGGCGCAGCGGCCACGCACTCGCCGGCGGGCCGCCGTGCGCGAATCCCCGCGTCATTCGCGGGCGCGGCGCATGCGCGCGTCGCGCCGGCGCCGCCCGGGGGATCCCTGCGCGCGAATCGCTCACGCGTCCCGGCACGCCGCCTGCAGTACGCCGAATGCTCACCCGCCCAGTCCCGCCCGTGCGGCCCCTACCCCGGGGCCGAACGCTCCGGTGTCGGAATGCGGTTCCTGCTCTGCGTTCGGGGGAATCAGGCAGGAGTCCGGCACCGGAGTGTTCCGGGCGGGAACTCGCGACACTCCCTACAGAGGACCTCCCCATGTCGCTTCGCCGCATGCTGCTCCCGCTCGCGCTTCTGCTCACGCTCCCCACGCTCGCCTTCGCGGGCCCGCTGCGCCCGTGGATCGCCGGCGGCCTCGGCGCCTCCACGTATCACATGACCGACGTGAACGACGACATCGGCGACGTGAACTCGGCCCTCTCCGGCAGCGGCCTGCGCATGAAACAGATCGACGGCGGTCTGGGCTTCGGGATCGCCGGCGGAGTCGACCTCGGCAACGGACTCGCGTTCGGGATCGGCTACGACCGGTTCCCTGCCAACAGCGACGTCGGCGATTGGTCAGGCTCGATCGAGTACGACTTCCCCGGCTCGTTCATCCGCGGCTTCACTCGCTACTCGTTCCAGGGATCGAACAAGGCGAACGCGTTCGTCGAGGGCTCGGTCGGCCGTGTCTCCACCTCGGGCGAGGTGACGGTCTCCGTCACCGGCTCGGGCTCGGTGTCGGGCGATGTCGAGGGCTCGGGCTTCGGCTTCGAGGAATGCGCCGGCTTCGAACTCTGGGCTTCACCGCAGTTCGCGTTCACGGGGAGCGCCGGCTTCCGCCAGCTCGCCGCCAAGGACGTCACGCTCGATGGCACCAATATCCGCGACAACGCGGGCGGCGAGTACACGATCGACTACGGCGGCATGTTCATGCGCCTGGGCCTGAAGGTCGTGCTCACGCCGTAGGCACTTGTTCACGCGAGTGACGTGCCGCCGCCTGCATTGGGCGGCGGCCCGCGCTCGCCGACGAGACCCCCATGCACCTCCACCACACCTACGACCTCTCGTTCCGCCCGAGCCGGTACGGTGACGGGCTCGCGCTCGGCGAGCGCGTGACGATCGCGCGCATCGCGATGTACGAAGAGCCGAACTCGGTCGCGCTCGAGGCCACGCTCACCGCGAAGGGCTGGCGCTACGCGTTCACGAATCCGTTCGGCTGGCGGCTCGCGCCCGGGCGCGAGCGCTCACGCGACCCGCTGTCGCTCGGCGAACTGATCGCGTCGCTCGAGAGCGCGCGCGTCGCCGACGGCGAGGACGCGTGGCTCATGTCGCCGATCTGCGGCGGCTTCAACCTGCTGCCGGGCGACCCGCCGCTCGCCGTGCAGCGCGAGCACCTGCGCCGCGCCACGCAGTTCCCCGTGCCGGCGTCGCCGCTCTACCCGCGCCTGCGCGAGTGGTACGCCGACCAGCACGACGCCTGGCTCGACCGCCACCTGATCGAGTGCATGGAGCTGCGGGAGCAGGCGTAGCGGCGGAGCTCATCCCTCGAGGCAGCGCTCGTACTCCTCGCGCGTGATCGGCAGCCAGTCCGTGCGATCGATGCCGCGCGAAAACCGCGTGCCCGAGCCCACGGGAAACGCGCTCGCGATCTTGATCCAGCGCCCCTGCATGCGAGCGATCGCGCGGATCTCGCTCGCGACTTCGCGCAGGTCTTGATCCTGGCTGAACAGCACCGCGACGTCGTAGGCATCCTCACGCGCCAGCCGCACGACATCGAGGGCGATGCGAACGTCGATGCCCTTCTCTTGGCCGACGCGCACGCGCATGCGCTTGCCGCCTGGGCCGAACGTCGTCTCGGTTCGATACACGAGATCCCTGCTCACCGTTCGCACGCCGTGGCGGCGCATCTCCGAAAGCTTGAGCACCCAGAAACCTCGCCATCGTGGCGACTCGGCGGCGCTCGGCAGCCCCGTGTAGGTGTGAATCCCTCCCAACTCCCAGCCGCTCCGCGCGGCAACCAGTTTCGAAAGAGCGACGACGTTGAAGTTGGGGTAAGGCGTACCGAAAGCGTTTCGAACTGCGTGGAAGAGATTCTGGCCGTCGAAGAAGACGGCAACTCGCTTGTTGCTGGGCTCGGTGAACATTCGAGCCTCGAGCGGGGGCGAGAAAAAAATAACCCCGTCGAAGGACCTTGCGGTGGATTCGACGGGGAGGAATCTTTGCTGCATAACCCCGCCCAAAGGCCTTTCGGCTGATTAGACGGGGAGGAAGTTGCTGCGGCCCAAATCCTACGATCCCGGTTTCGGCGCTCGCAACGATTTTCTCGAGCCGCCGCATCAAGCGCTCGCCAAGAAAGCCCCCGCCCCATGACCTCGCGGTCACAGGGCGGGGCGCCCCCCCCTACTGCCCGAACACCGCCACATGCGCGGGCGCGTCGTCGACCCACAGGCCGGCGCCGTGCAGCGCGGGCGACTCGAGCCCGATCGTCGAGCCCATGCCGATGCCGCGACGCGTCAGCACGCGGGCGCCGGCGATGTGCTTGATCCACTCCTGCGGCGTGCCGGTCACGGGCGCGACCGGCGCTTCCTCGCGCATGCGCCCGAAGAACCCGCGCTTACGCTTCGGCGCACCTGCGGTCGCGAGCATGTCGAGGCCGGCGAACAGGTAGGACTTCGCGAGCCGATCGCCGATCGACGTCCAGTTCTCCGGCACGCCCAGCACATCGAGCGCCACGAGCCGTCCCTCCGCGCACGCGAGCAGGCCGACCTGGCCGTCCACGCGCGGCACGTCCTTGAGCATCGCATTCACGTCGGCCTGCGCGTGCTGCGTGAACGCGTGGTAGTTCGCCGAGTCCGAGCGCACCTCGTGCGTGCTCAGCTTCTCGTCCACGTCGCTCCACAGGCGCGACTGGTCGAGGTGCCCCTGCTCGCGCACTTCACGCACGGCGCGCGCGCGCATCATCGGCTCGACCGGCACCTCGGCCACCGCGAACTTCGCCGAGTGCGACACGTGATCCCAGCGGCCGCGCTCGACGCAGCCCACGGGCACGCACGCCTCGGCGCCGGGCGCGATCATCACGTCCGCGGTCACGACGCGATTCTGCTTCGCGCCCACGATGCTCTCGCCCTCGAGGATCAGCACGGGCAGCTTGCCGAGGTTGCGGGCGACGACGGTGTTGACCACGCCGCCGGCGTGCTCGCCCACCTGCAGCGCGCCGCTCGCGATCGCGTCGTGCAGCAGCATGGGCGCGGGCCCGAACGGACCGGCGTGCACCAGCGGGGTGAACTCGAGCGCGCCGACGCTCGCGGTGTCGGCGATGCGGACCTCGGCGAGCCACCAGGCGAGCTGGCCGGGGATCTGGTGGTAAGGCGCGAAAGGCTGGGGCTGGCGCGAGTCGGGACCGGGGATCATGCGCGTCATGGCAGGCTCCATTTGTTTTGTGACCATTCAGTGGTCGCAGGCCGGGCATACGAAACACCCGCCGGCAGCGCTCGGGGGGCGGGCCAGCGGAAGGCGAACGGGCGGCACCATAAGACCATTGTGACCAGAAAGCAAGAACAAATATCCGGACCGCTGTGTTAGTGTCCGCGACCGCATGAACGAAGACGCTCCCCGCAAGCGCGGCCGCCCGTCGCGGCCCACCACGAACGCCATGGGCCAGTACCTCCGCTCGCTCCGCGAGGAGCGCGGGCTGACGGTGCGCGAACTCGCGCGCGCGGTGGGGCTGCCCGAAAGCTCGGCCTCCTACATCTCCCAGCTCGAGGCCGGCCTCAAGGCGCCGAACCCCGAGCTGGCGGTCGTCCTGGGCCAGCAGCTGCGCGATCGCCAGGGGATCTTCCGGCTCTGGGCGCTCACGAGCCCGCGCGCGAACGATCCGCGCACGGTGGCGATGGCGCTGCGCGAGCTGTCGCGCCTGCTCGGCGACCCGAGCATCGCGCCCGACTCACTGTTCGACGACTACCGCCGCACGCGCATCGAGCACGCCGGCGAATCGCTCGCGGCCCGGCGCATCCCGCCGCCGGACGACACGTTCGACGAACCGGCGATCGCACGCCTGTCGAGAAGCGAAGAGCCGGCCTTCGCCGCCTTCGCGCTCGAACGGCGTCACGACGGCGGCGACGTGCGGATTCCGTTCGTGATCGAGGACGTGCTGCTCCACTCGCACGTCGGCGAGGACCTGCTCGATCCGCACACGCTCGAGCACTACTCGAACCGCACGCTGCGCCTGGACGCGGCCTCCGCGCGCACGCTGCCGCTGCACGGCGCGTTCGCGTGCGAGGTCACCGACCGCCTGCGCGCGCGCGTCTCGCAGCTGCTGCGCTCGGGCGACGTGATCGTCTTCACGCGCGAGGTGCTGCCGATCGTGCCGCAGGACGTCTACCTCGTGCGCTCGCGGCGCCAGCACGGGCTGGTGCTCTCGCTCGTCATGCACAACGGCGAGGAGCTGCTGCTGCTGCCCGACCAGGGCCGGAGCGACTTCGAAGTGATGCCCGCACGCTCCCCACACGAGCTTCGCGAGCTGCTGATCGCGCACGTCGCGCGCGTCATCCGCTACCCGCGCTAGCGATGGCTGGCTGCGAGCACGTGCGAGCGGGTACTCGCAGCAGCGAGCAGCAGCCAGCGTCGAGCGTCGATCGGAGACCGCGAACGCCCTCCGCTCCCCCGCCAAACGTGCCGCCCCGGTCAAATCCCCCGAACTTTCTTTCGTGCGCGAGCAGCCGCCCTCATCGCCCATCGCCCGGGAAAAAACCTTCAAAGCGTGCGCCACACGCAACTTGACCCCGAAATCGCTCGCCGCGACGCCGGGGATCGGCCCACGACCTCACGCGAATGAGTCCTATCTATTTCCCTCGAACTCACCGATAGTCCATGCGGTCACCGGATGAACTCCGGGGGCAACGGTCACAGAGACCGGACGTCGCCGCGGCGGTTATCGCGGCAATCAGTGCGGACCTTCGGGTCCGGGTACATCAGGAGTTTCAAGTGGCGAGTGGCACCGTGAAGTGGTTCAACGAAGCCAAGGGCTTCGGTTTCCTTTCGCAGGCGGATGGCGAAGACGTGTTCGTGCATTTCTCCGCGATCGCCGGCGACGGCTTCAAGACCCTCGCCGAAGGCGAAGCGGTCGAGTTCGAAGTCACGCGTGGCCCGAAGGGCCTGCAGGCTGCGAACGTTCGCAAGGCCTAGTCACTCGCAAGGGTGAGTAGAAAAGGGCGGCGTCCTCACGGACGCCGCCCTTCGTATTTTGCCCGCGTGTCGCTCCCCCGGCTATCGCACCACTGTCACCCTCGCCGCGGACGTGCGCCCGTCCTGCTGCCAGCGCGCGAAGTACGTGCCCGGCCCCACGCGCACACCGCGTGCGTCGCGCCCGTCCCAGGCGAGTACGACCCGCGCGCTCGCGGGCGTCGCCTCGAGCATGCGCACGATCCGCCCCTGCGCGTCGTGCACGAGCAGCCGGCCGCTCACGCCCGGCGTCGCGCCCGCGCCGAACGAGCACGCCTGGCGCACGGGGTTCGGAGAGACACTCAGCCGGGCCGCGGAAGCGAGCAGTTCGTCGCCGACGCCCGCCGTGCTGGCGACGTGCGGCCCGCCGCCCTGCGGCACGCCGTCGCCGTGGCACACCGCGCACTCGCGCAGCGTCCCCGCGTAGCCCTGCAGCGCGACGTTGTTCGCGTTGTCGTTCTCCTCCCGGCTCGGGAAGTCCGCGTGCGTGCTGCCGTGACACGCCTCGCACGCGACGCCGCCGTGGCCGGTGCTCATGCGATAGAGCTTGCCGGGCTGCTCGGCGTACGCGGCGCCGTGGCAGGTGCCGCACGAGGGCTCGTTGGCCCACGGCACCCGGCCGTTCTCGATCGAGCTCGCCATGGCCGCCATGTTGCCGTGGCAGCTCTGGCAGCTCAGCGCATGGCGCTGGCTCATCGCGCCGCGCAGGCACTGCGTCTTCGGTCCCGGGTGGCACTTGTTGCACAGGTCCACGCCGCTCATCTGCTGGTCGAGGAACTGGTGCCGGTCGTGGATCTGGAACGAGAAGTAGCGCGCTTCGGGCCTGCCGGCGGTGCCCAGCGCGGGCGAAGCGTGGCACTTCGCACACAGGATCGGACGCACGTTCGGATCGAAGCCCGCGACGCGCGGATGCCCGTTGAGGATGCCGTTGATGCTCGCGTGGCAGCCCGAACTGACACAGTTCACTTCGATGGACACCGGGATCACGGGCGTGCTGCGCGCGAGTTCGTGCCCTTGCGTATCGCGCGCGATCACGAGCGCCCTCTGGTAGGGCTTCTCGACCGTCGGCTGCGCGTCGTCGAAGGGCGTGATGGGAATGCCCTTCGCCTCGTACATCGAGCCGCCCGCGGGATCGAGCGTGCCCGTGAGTCCCTTGCCCGTCAGGCCGACGTCGGGCGGCAGCGTCACGCCGAAGATCGCGGGCGCGTACGTCCAGAAGTCGGTCTTGCCCATGGACGTCGTGTTGCCCGGGATCGAGTACTCGAGGTCCACCCCGCTCACGAGCAGGTAGGGCTTCGACGTGGCGCTGCCGCGGCGAATGACCTGCGCCTGCAGGTTGTTGAACGGCGGCAACACCATGAAGTCGGCGCTCCACTGGTTCATGCAGTGCATGCCCAGGTCGTTCCAGGAGAGCACGACGTGGTCGCCGAGCGGCGGAATGGCCGCGGCGATGCCGGCGGTACCGACCAGGACGGCGGCGGCGAACAGCGCGAGGCGGGTGCGGCGGGGCATGACGTCCTCCAGTACGAAGGGTGCAGCAAGACTGGTGACGTGGGGTACCGGATAGGAGCCCTGCCTGCCGCAAAGGATACGCGGGCCGGACGAGATTGCCGGCGCCCGAATGCGCGCTCGAACTCGCGGTTTGGAGACGGCGAACCCCGCGGGTTCTCCCGGCGGTCAATCCACCAGCGCGAGCCGCCTCGCCACGCGCCGGCCGCCCGAGTCGGCGACCACGAAGTACACGCCCGATCGCAGCGCGCGCCCCGCGCCGTCGCGGCGGTCCCACGTGAGCTGCTGGTCGCCCGCCTCGAGCACGCCGTCGTGCAGCGTGGCCACGACCGCGCCGCGCACGTCCATCACGCGCACCCGCACCGCGCCGCGCTGCGACAGGCGGAACGCGATCGTCGCGGCCGCCACGCGAGCGGACGGATTCGGGAACACGTTCAGCCCGCGCACGCGTCCCTCCGCGCCCGCACCCGTGTCGGTCGGTTCGGGCATGGGGCGAATCCGATAGGTGGCCATCTCCTGGCGTGCGAGTGCGTCGGTGAGCACGCCCGCGTCGGCGACCGCGCCGCTCACGTCGGTCTCGATGTGCGTGGTGTGCGTCGCGACGATCTCCCCCACCCGCGGCAACGAGAGCGAGAACGTGCGCGGCGCGTTCGCGAGGTTCCAGACGCGCACGATCGTGCCCGTGGCGGCGCCGTCGTCGGCGGGCTTGAGCGCCCACAGCAGCACGTCGGGTGACGGCATGCGCACGAAGCACAGCGTGTCCGCGGGCAGCGGCCCGGCGGCGGCGCCGGTCAGCCGCGCCGAAACGAACGGATTCTGGTGCTCGAGCGAGAAGCGCATCGCCGCGGCCGGGTCGTACGTGCCGTGCCGCTGCAGCGCGAAGCGATTGAGGAACTGCGTGTCGCCGCCCTGATTGAGGATGCCGTACGCCGTGCCGTCCACCTGCATGCCCACGACCGCGCGGATCTGCGGCGAGCCCGCGTCGAGCGTGGTCGTCGTGCTCGCGCCGAGCTGGAAGAACGAGCAGTCGGCGTTCGAGAGCGTCACGCCGCGCGCGGCCTCCGAGAAGTCGGCGAAATGCCCGAACGTGAGGTAGTCCGTGCGCGTGTTCGCGTCCGCGTAGTCGCCGCCGGCGGCCGCGCGCGCGGCGGTCGCGATCATGCCGACCTCCTCGTGGCGCACGGT
The DNA here is from genome assembly GCA_016215625.1 of Candidatus Eiseniibacteriota bacterium. Taxonomy (GTDB): domain Bacteria; phylum Eisenbacteria; class RBG-16-71-46; order RBG-16-71-46; family RBG-16-71-46; genus CAIXRL01. Next base: position 31,158 of record JACRIW010000097.1, read on the forward strand.
GGGCGCGGTCAAGTTGAAGCGCGAGAAGTACTCGGCGAGGCCCGAAAAGTTCGCCGTGATCGTGTTCTCGATCTCCACGCGATCCACGCCGGCATACAGCGTCACGCGCGTCGTGTGCGCGGGCGTGCTCGGCGCGCTCACGCGCAGCGTGGTCGAGACCGGCCCGCTGCTCTCGAGCGACACCGTGCCGTTGCCGGTCGCCAGGTCGTTCAGCCAGCTGCCGGCGGCGACCAGGTTGCGGTCGCCGTCGCGATGATCCACGACGCTCGTGAGCTGGCCGCGCGTGCCGAGCGTCACCGCATACCGCCCGTCGTCCATCATGGCGCCGAGCACGGAGGCCGACGCGGGCCAGGCTGCGGGCGCGCCCGGCTGCACTTCGTAGACGCGATAGCCCACCGAGGGCACGGCGCTCGCGCGGATGCGCAGCGCGCCCGAGGGCAGCGTCTGGCTCGGCACTTCGGCGCCGCTCGCCACGTCGATCACCCGGCGCGGCGCGGCGACGCTCGTCGTGAGATCGGCGTAGTCCGTGCGCACCCACGAGAGCGGATTGAAGACCAGGTGACGCTCGGCGGCGCCCGGCTTCGCGACGTCCGCGGCGACCTGCGCGAGCGCGTCGGACTGCAGCGTGTTCACGTAGGCCTCGAGCAGCGCGAGCTGGTCGCGCTGGAACTGCGCGCGCACGCTGCGCGCCACGGGGCCGTCGGCGGTCCAGTCGTGCTCGTAGTACAGCCCCGCGGCCATGAACGCGAGGTCGCGCGCGCTCTCACGCCCGGCCATGAAAGCGGGGTGCGCCTGCGTCGCGATCGTCGCGAGCGCCTCGGCCGTGCGCAGCTTCTCGAGCGCGCGCCGGAAGCGCGCGGTCGTGTTCCCCATGGACGCCTGGTAGAGCTCCCATTCGTTGCCGAAACTGCCCGAGAACGTGGGCAGCGACGCGCCGTACGTGGCGAGGAAGTCCTCGAAGAAGTCGACTTCGTTCGAGACGATCACGCGGCGGTTGGCGTTGCTCTTCTGCATGGACGTCGTGAGGAATCCGGTCGTGCGTGTGTCGAGCGCGTCGCCGCCGTAGCCGAATGCCGCGGACACGTCCGGGTACGGCCACAAGGCCGCGAAGGCGCCGCTCTCGAGATGGGTGACCATGTTGCCGAGCGAGGACGCCTCGAGGTAGCCGCCGATGCCCGTCGTGCCGTTGGTCATCGTGTTCCACTTCATGGTGACGCCCTGTCCGTCCGGCCCGACGTAGCGGTAGATCTCGCGCGGCCGCGGCGCGTAGCTCGTGCGCGTGGCGCAACCGCACACGCCGCGCCACGAGTACAGCGCGCCGGAGCCCGCCCAGAGCGACGCGAGCCCGGCGGGCAGCGTCTGGTTCTCCATCGCCACCGCGAGCGGGAAGCGCAGGCCGAAGCGCCGCTCGAGCCGGCCCGCGTAGTACATGCTGCGCAGCACGGCCTCGGCCGGCGAGCCGCCGTAGCAGAGCACGGCGTTGTTGAGCGGCATGCTGATGTTGCCGGCGCGCACGTGGTTCATGAGCCTCGCGAACTGCGCCGGCGTGCGGTTGCGCTCGTACTCCCACATCCACAGGCTGCAGTCGGCGTTGAAACGGCCGCGCGAGTCCACGGGATTACTCACGGTGGACTCCGCCTGCGCCATGTAGAAGTCGAGCATGCCGAGGAACGCGGTTCGGTAGGTCACGTCGTCCGCGGTCCAGAAGTAGTCCGTGTGCTCGTCGTTCGCGAGGTAGATGCGCTTGACCGCGTGCGCGGGCACGGCGCCGGTCACGAGAACCGACGACGCGAACAGGGCGACAGCTGCGAATCGTGTCGCGGCGCGCACGAGTGATCGGGCCGAGGGCATCGGGTCGAGGGGCTCCTTGCGGCTCGCGGGTCTCTGGGGGGGGACGAAAGTCTAGCGAGCCGGAGCGCTTTCCGGCGACGAAACTCCGTGTGAACGGGTCGCACTGGGGCACCCGACCCAGCGCCCGCCAAAGAGGTCTCGACACGCTGCCCGGGCTTTGCGAGATTCCGCGCCCATGACCATCGACAAGGGTACCCGCCTCGGCCGCTACGAAATCCTCGATCACCTCGGAAGTGGCGCCATGGGCGTCGTCTACCGGGCCCGCGACACGTCGCTGGGCCGGGACGTCGCCGTCAAGGTGCTGCCCCCCGCCTTCAGCAGCGATCCCGAGCGCCTGCGCCGCTTCGACCAGGAAGCGCGCGCGGCCGGGGCGCTCAACCACCCGAACATCGTCGCCATCTTCGACGTGGGCTCGCACGAAGGCGCGCCGTTCGTCGTGACCGAGCTGCTCGAAGGCACGACGCTGCGCCACCGCCTCGACGAGGGCGGCCTCACCGCCCGCAAGGCGCTCGAGTTCGGCGTCCAGATCGCGCAGGGCCTCGCGGCGGCGCACGCGAAGGGCATCATCCATCGCGACCTCAAGCCCGAGAACATCTTCGTCCTGCCCTCGGGGCAGGTGAAGATCCTCGACTTCGGTCTCGCCAAGCTCGTGCGAAACGAGCCGGGCTCGGGCGTGGGTTCGGGCGGCCCGGCCGACTCGATCGCCGCGACCGAGATGACGCAGATGGGCCGCGTGATGGGCACGGTGGGCTACATGGCGCCCGAGCAGGTGCGCGGTGTCGCGGCCGATCATCGCGCGGACCTCTTCGCGCTCGGCTGCGTGCTGCACGAGATGCTCGCGGGCGAGCCGCCGTTCCGGCGCGAGAGCCCGGCCGAGTCCATGGCCGCGATCCTCGGCGAGGACCTGCCGGCGCTGCCGGACGAGCTGCGCGCGCAGATGCCCATGCTCGAGACCATCCTGCAGCGCTGCACCGAGAAGCTGCCCGGCGAGCGCTTCGAGTCCGCGCGCGACCTCGCGTTCGCGCTCGAGACGTTTTCGGCTCTCGGCGCCGCAGGCGCCGGAGGCGCCGCGGGCAGCGGAAGCGGCGCGGGCGGCGACGACGCCGTCGCGCGCGTCGCCTACGAGCGCATCACGTTCCGCCGCGGCGCCATCTGGTCCGCGCGCTTCACGCCCGATGGGCACTCGGTCGTCTACAGCGCGAGCTGGGAGGGCAAGCCGCTCGAGGTGTTCTGGTCGCACATCGGCAACCCCGAAGCGCGCACGCTCGGGTTCTCGAACACCGACCTGCTCAGCCTCTCGCCGACCAACGAAATGGCCGTGCTGCTGCGCACCGAGTTCGTCACGTCGTTCGACCGCCGCGGCACGCTCGCGCGCGTCCCTCCCATGGGCGGCGCCGCGCGCGAGATGCTGCACGACGTGCACGCGGCCGAGTGGAGCAAGGACGGCCAGCAGCTCGCGATCGTCCGCATGAAGACGGGCATGATGCGGCTCGAGTTCCCGGTCGGGAACGTGCTGCTGCAGACGGCGGGCTGGATCAGCCAGATCCGATTCTCGCCCGACGGCCAGCGCATCGCCTACATCGATCACCCCTCGCGCAACTCCGACTCGGGCTGCATCGCGGTCGTGAACCGCAAGGGCGAGCGCCAGGTGCTGTCCGACGACTGGGGCACGCTGCGCGGCCTCGCATGGTCGCCCGACGGCAGCGAAGTGTGGTTCTCGGCCGATCGTGGCGGCGCCGCGCGCGGGCTGTACGCGGTCACGCTCGAAGGGCAGCTGCGCCGCGTGCTGCAGCTCGCGAGCAACATCACCGTGCACGACATCGCCGCCGACGGCCGCGTGCTCATCGGGCACGGACCCGAGCGCGCCGGCATCAATGCGCTCGGCGCGGGCGAGACGCGCGAACGCGACCTGTCGTGGCTCGACTGGTCGCTGCTGCACGGCATCTCGGGTGACGGCCGCACGCTGCTGCTCGACGAGACCGCCGAGGGCGGCGGCGCGAGCGGCTCGGTCTACCTGCGCAGCATGGACGGCTCCCCCGCCATCCGCCTCGGCGACGGCGCGGGACGGGCGCTCTCGCCCGACGGCGAGTGGGTCGTCGGCATGCGCTATGGCTCGGGAGGACTCGGCGCGCCGATCGTGCTGCCGACCGGCGTCGGCGAACCGCGTGACGTGGCGACCGGCGGACTGCACGTGCACATGGCCGCCTGGCTCGACGACAACCGCACGCTCATCGTGACGGCGCACGAGCCCGGCAAGGGCGTGCGGCTCTACCAGCTCGACAGCATGACGGGCGAGTCGCACCCCCTGAGTCCCGAGGGCATCGACGCGACCGAGTTCACGGTCGTGCCCGCGATCAAGGCCGTGGCCGCGATGAGTGCGGACCACGATCACTGGCTCTATCCGCTCGACGGCGGCGATCCCACGCCGATCCCGATGCTCGAGCGCAGCGACCGCGTGGTCACGTGGCTGCCCGCCGAGAACGCGGTGCTCTTCTTCCGCACGAACGAGATGCCCGCGCGCATCCACCGGCTCGACCTCGCGACCGGCGAGCGCACGGTGGCTCGCGAGCTGACGCCACCCGACCCGACGGGCATCTACCGCATCGGGCGCGTGCGCACGAGCGCGGACGGCAAGGCGTACGGCTACACGTACTACATGCAGCTCGTCGACCTGCACGTGGTGAGCGGGCTGAAGTAGCGCCCGCCGCCACGTCGGCGGCACGGGGCGCCGCCGCGCCTCAGCGCCGCAGCGGGTGCGTCTCGCGCCCCAGCGTGCCGGTCTCGAGCACTTCTTCGATCTTGTACACGCCGAGCTTGCGGTTCTTGATGAAGCCCGCGAGCGCACGCTCGGCGAGCGAGCCGTCCTTGAGCCGGTCGGTCAGCCACTCGGCCGCGTGCGTGGGCGTGTACTGCGGCAGCGCGCAGCCCTTGTCCATCAGCCAGCGGAGGTTCTTGTCCTCCTGCGAGCCCAGCGGCGGCGACGCGACGATCGGGATGCCGAGCGCGGTGTAGAACGACAGCTCGCTCGGCTTGGTCCAAAGCACGTCGGTCTCGCGCATGAGCGCGTTGAAGCGGTCGAAGTACGCCTGCTTCGAATCCTCGCGCACGATCACGACGCCGTCGCCGAGGTGCGAAGCGAGCCCGAGCGCGAGCACGCACTGCTTGAAGGCCTGCTCGACCACGCGGTGCGTGCCCGCGACGAGAACGAGCCGGAACTTGCCCGCGCGGATGCCGGGCGCGAGCCCCTGCGCGATCTGCGCGCCGATCTCCGCCTGCGCGCCGGCGCCGCCGACCGCGAACGTCACCGTCACGCGCGCGCCGGGCTGGGGCTGCGGCGCGTCGCCGAGCAGGTCGCGCACGGTCGAGCCGTACACGCTCGAGAAGCGCCCGCGCGGATCGAGCCGGCCGATGCGCGCGAGCAGGTCGGACTTGAGCACCGGCATGTCGGGGCCTCCGATGTTCTCGCGCGGCAGCGTGAAGCCCGTGAGGAAGATGCGGTCGTCCGGCACGCCGTACTGGCGCAGGCGGCGCATGACGCGGCCGCACGGCGCGAAGTAGCGGATGTGGCTGTCTTCCGTCTTCGAGGCGACCCACACGCGGTTCAGGTCGGCGTCGCAGATGACGCAGTAGATGTCGTCGAGGTGCGCGTGGTCGGCGACGTGCACCGGCGCGTAGAACGTCGAGATGAGCGGGCGCGGGTTCGCGCGCAGCTTCTCGAGCAGCGAACGCCCGAGCCCCTGGCGCACGAGGTGGTCGACGATGAAGTTGTTCGGCGAGGGGTGCGACAGGTCGCGCAGCGGGTAGAACGGCGGGATCTTGAGCAGCGAGTCGAGCGCGCCGAAGAGCGCGTGGCCGACGAGCGGCAGGCTGCGCGTGCGCGAGAGCGCTTCGTAGGACCAGCGGAGCCGCTGCCAGAAGCGCGCCTCTTCGGGGTCGTTCGTGTCGTGCTCGCCCGCGGTCACGACCCCTTCGTCCGTCAGGTGCGTGAGCGCGTGCGCGGCACGCTGGTGCCCGAAGCCCATGTCGGCCGAGACGACCCATGCCCGCAACGACGAACCCATCGGACCTTCCTGTCGGCGCCCGCACGGGCGCGGCGATGACGAAACCTCCGGGCGCGCATCTTCCCGCTCCCGGGTGCCGGGGTCACGCTCTAAGGTTTCGTGCGAGGGGGGCGGTTCCTGAAGGGGTGCGTTGTGCTAGGAAGATTGGTGAAGGAACGGGTCGTGCAGAGGTAGCCGTGCATGACCAAGACGCCTGCCCCCCAGGCGCCCCCGTTCTGTCCCAACCCCGGGTGTCCATTCCACACTGCGCCAGAGGGTTGGCGCTACCAGCGTGACGGCTACCATTCGCGTAAGGCCCCGCCGCACCGGGTCCAGCGTTACCGCTGTTGTCACTGCCGGCGACGGTTCAGCGACCAAACGTTCTTGCTCACCTACTGGCTCAAGCGGCCGGAACTCCTGTTGCCGACCTTTCACGGGCTGCTGTCCTGCTCATGCCTGCGCCAGATCGCACGCGCCCAGGAATGCTCACCGCAGACCGTGCTGCTGCATGCGAACCGACTCGGGCGGCACTGCCAGCTCTTTCATGAGCAGTTGCGGCCCAAGGACGGCATCACCGAGTCGGTGGCGATGGATGGGTTCTTCTCATTCGAGTACAGCCAGTTCCATCCCACCAGCTACAACGTGCTCGTGGGACGGAAGAGCTACTTCCTGCATGGGTTCACGGTCACAGAGCTGCGCCGATCGGGAACCATGACCAAGGCGCAGCATGTCTATCGCAAGGAGAACGAGGCGCGCCTCGGCAAGCCGGATCCGCGCGGCACGGAGAAGGACTGCGCCGAGTTGCTCTGCATCGTGGCACCGAAGCCGCAGTCGCTCGTGCTCCACACCGACGAGCATCGGGACTATCCGCGAGCGATCGCACGGGCCACACACTTGGACGTTACGCACCGCACGATCAGCTCACGCGCGGCACGCACGCCGGCGAACCCGATCTTCAGCGTGAACCTGAACGACATGCTGACGCGGCACACGGGCGCGAATCACAAGCGCGAGACGATCGCGTTCCCAAAGCGAAGGCAGATGGCGATCTGGCGCATGGCCGTGTTCATGGTGTGGCGCAACTACATGAAGTGGGCGTCGGAGCGAAGGCATCGCGACACACCGGCGATGCGGCTGGGGCTCACGGATCACCTTCTGAAGCCACGAGAGGTGCTGACGACGAGACTGTTCCCGACGAGGGTGCGACTGCCGGAGCGATGGAGCGAGTACTACTGGGGCAAGGTGAAGTCGCGAGAGATCCCGAACGGCCGAGAGCACGCACTCAAGTACGCCGCCTGAGACAATGAAGCGGGCGGCCGCCGAGAAGGTGACCGCCCGAAATCTTCACCAATCTTCCGAGCACAACCCACTATTTGCGCCCCAGCCCGGCGCGCCAGTTCACCATCACCGTCATGGGCGTGCCGCTGTCGCTGAGCGGCAGCATCCACAGGAAGCGCTGGCCGTCCTTCGCCGGGCAGTACACGTTGCGGCGGCGGGTCTGCTCGACCTGCACCCGGTACAGCGCCTGCGGCAGGCCGAAATCGAAGCCCGCCCCGGGCACGATCGGCACCGAGGTGAACGAGCCGTCCGCGGCGATGAAGAACAGTTCGCGGCCGTCGGCGCTCCACTGCGGGTCGGTGCCGCCACGCGGCGAGATCTGCCACTTGCCGTCCGTGCCCTGGAACGGGACGACGTAGATCTCGGGCCGGCCGGACTCGTCGGATTCGTAGGCGACCCAACGGCCGTCGGGTGACGCGTAGGCGCGCTGCTCGACGAACTTGGAGTTCAGGAACGGCGAGAGCTGCTTCGGCCCGGGCTCGAGCGAGAACTTGTACACGTCCGCGGGCGTGCCCGGAGTCGAGAAGTGCCCGAGCAGCCCGTACGGCGACCATTGCGTGATCGCGCCGTCGCCCGGGGCCACGGCGAGGCGATCGTCCGCGCCCACGCCGTTCGACGCTTTCACGTAGATCCCCTGCTGGTTCGCGCGGAACGACGTCCACAGGATCTTCGAGCCGTCGGGTGACCACACCGGGTTGCCGTCGTCCCCGGCGTCGTAGGTGAACCGGCTCGTCGTGCGGCGCGCCATGTCGATCACCCAGACGTCGAGATTGTTGTCGCCCGGATCCACGACGCGCACGGCGACGCGGTTGCCGTCGGGCGAGAGCGCGGGCGCGCGGTAGTTCGCGGGAGCGCCGACGTCGCCCAGCTGCCGTCCCGAGCGATCGATCCACACGAGCCGCGACATGAGCGTGCCGGTCGCGCGGAACACGAGCACGCCGTTGTCGGAGACCGAGAAGTTCGCGACACCCGAAGCGCCCGTCGGGAGGTCCTCGGCGATCGGGAACGCCTCGCCCACCACCTTGAGCGCGCGCGCGTCGAACTTCTGCGCGAAAAGCGCGCGGTCGCGCGCGAACAGCACGTAGCCCTCGCGCGTGTACTCGGTGCGCGAGCCCGCGAGCGGCAACTCCTTGGCGTTCGTGCTGCCGAGCGAGCCGACCATGAGCTTCGAGCCCGTGGCGGTGATGTGCATGTAGAGGAAGTGTTTGCCGTCGGGCAGGAACTCCGGCCAGCCGACCTGGTTCACCGAGTCGCCGGGGACGGCGACGGCGCGCGCGCCGCCCGAGGCGTTCACGCGATAGATCGGATCGGCGTCCGAGCCGTCGAACAGGATGACGCCGTCCTTGCTCCACGAGCCGTCCGAGCCGGTCGGCGCGTCGCAGATCACTTCGGCCGGGCCACCGGCGACCGGAATGCGCTTGAGCTTGCCGCCCGCGACGAACGCGAGGTAGCGCCCGTCCGGCGACCAGAAGGGCGGGCGCGCACCCTCGGTGCTGGGAATGGGATTCGCGGAGAGCGAGTTGAGCGGACGCAGCCAGATGACGGTGCGACCGAGCGAGTCCGATGCGGTGAACGCGATGCGTGAGCCGTCCGGCGAGATGCGCGGCATGGACTGCGCGAGCACGCCGTCGGGGATCGGGACGTTGAAGCGCAGCTGCTGCGTGCCCATGCCGTCCCCGGCGCCGAACGAACGCCACGCGAAGAACGCGGCGGCGAGCAGCATCACTGCGGCGACGCCCCACGCGAGCGGCTCGCGGCGCGCGGCCCGCTTCGCCGGCGCGGTGGGAATCGCGGGCGCGCCCATCTGCGAGGCGGGCTGCGAGATCCACGTGAGCTGCAGCTTCACGTCGTGCGCGGTCTGGATGCGCTCTTCGGGGTCCTTCGTGAGGCAGGCGCCGATGAGCGACTCGAGCGCGGGCGGCAGGCCCGGCGTGATCGTCGAAGCCGGAGCGGGCGTCGTGTGCATGACGGCGCCGATCAGGCTCGCCTGCGACTTGCCCTCGAACGCGCGCTTGCCGGTCGCCATTTCGTAGAGCACGCAGCCGAGCGCCCAGAGGTCGCTGCGCACGTCGGGCTCGCGGCCCTCGAGCTGCTCGGGCGACATGTAGAGGAACGTGCCGACGAGCGTGCCTTCCGCGGTGAGCGGCGACGCCATGGTCGGAGACTGCGTGAGGTGCGCCATCGTGATGCCCGAGCCGGCGGCGGTGCCGCCGAGTCCGGTCACGCGCGCGAGCCCGAAGTCCATGAGCTTCGCGCCCATCTTGGACAGCATCACGTTGCCGGGCTTGAAGTCGCGGTGCACGATGCCCGCGCGGTGCGCCCGATCGAGCGCGTCGGCGATCTGCACGCCGATGCGCAGCATCTCGGGCAGCGGCAGGGCCCCGCGCGCGAGGCGCTGCGCGAGCGTCTCGCCCTCGACCAGTTCCATGACGAGGTACTCGTTCTCGCCCTCGCGGCCCACGTCGTGGAGCGTGCAGATGTGCGGGTGGTTGAGGCTCGAGACGGTGCGGGCCTCGCGCTCGAAGCGCGCGCGCACTTCGGGGTTCGAAGTCAGGTGCTCGGGCAGCACCTTGATCGCGACGTCACGGCCGAGGCGCGTGTCCTTCGCGCGATAGACTTCACCCATGCCACCCGCGCCCAGGGGCGCGATGATTTCGTAGGGACCGAGCGTGGTACCGGGGTTCAGGCGCATGGGGCGGCACGCTACGCGAGCGGGGCCCCGGTGGGAACGAATTTGTTCGCTCCCGGCCGTGCTCAGCGCCGCGTGCGGCTCGTCCCGAGAGCGCTGTCGCAGGCCGCCATGCCCTGCAGGCAGCGCACGTGGTCCTGCTGCCAGAAGTCCATCAGCGCACCGCCACCCTTCAGGCGCTCGAAGACTTCGGCGCCGCGCACGAAGTACGTGCGCGCCGCGCGCCAGCATTCCGGCCGGCGCGCGGGCGGCGTGCGCGAGTCGCGCGCCTCGGCGAGATACGCGAGGCCGACCGCCCCGGCCGCGCTGCCGAGATTGCCGATGTTCGCGGCGTCACCGGCCGAACGCGTGAGCAGCGACTCGCGCACGGCCAGCGCCTCGAGCGATCGGGAGATCGCCTCCTCGTGCCGGCCCAGCCTCGTGAGGCACTGGGATTCCCACATGAGCGAGGTCGAGAGGTTGCTGCCGTCGGAGTGATTGCTCGCGTCGCGCTCGAACAGCCAGCGCTGTTCGGCGCTCGCGCGCCGCAGCGCGGGAATCGCCTCCGCGGGGCGGCCGCCGTCGAGCAGCACGCCACCGAGATGGTTCCAGCAGGACGCGAGATTGCGCCGAGTGGAGAAGTTGCTCGCGTCCACGACGTACTGCTGTTCCGCGACGGCGACCGCACGGCGGTAGATCGCCTCGGCCTTCCCGGGTGCGAACACTTCGTAGGCCTCGCCCAGCTGGCGCATCAGCCCGAGCTGGCGGCGGCGCAGGCGCACGTGCGCCGGGTGCGTGAGCGCGAGCGTGTCCAGTTCGGCGATCACGGGCTCGATCTCGCGCGCCATGTCCGTGTAGCGGTTCGCGAACTTGAGCCCGTCGGTCAGGTCGATCGTGGCTTCGGCCCGCGCGAGCGCGAGGTCGAGGTTCCCGGAATGGCGTGCGCGCATCGAGTCGAGCACCGCGATGCCGGCACGCACGTCGGCGGTCCCGGGCTCCAGGTCGCTCGCCCAGATGCGGAACCAGCCGCGCTCGATCCGCACGCACGCTTCGTCCACGACGAGAGCCGAGTCCGCGGGCTGCCCGCGGCGCAGCAGCGTGAGCGTGTCGAGCGCGCCGCTCGCGAGCGTCACGGCGGCCGCGTTGTCCCCGCCCCACGAAAGCGCGGTCGCGAGCCGTGCGGTGACACGCGCGAGCGCGTGCAGTCGTACCGGATCGCCGGGCGCGTCGGCGAGCGCCTGCTGGCGCAGCACGCGCGCCTGGCGATAGCTCGCGATCGCGCCCGGCAGGTCACCGAGACTCGCGAACGACGGGTCGCCCTGCAGTTCGCCGAGCTGCTCGTACGCCGCCGCCAGCTCGCCCCGCAGCGCGGGATCGCGCTTCGCGTCCTCCGCGAGTCCCGCGAGGTGCGCGGTCGCGCGGTTCACGATGCGCTCGCGCAGCGGCGTCATGCCGGGCTGGTCGCGGATCTCGCTCTGGATGTCGAACAACAGCGTGTTCGCGAGCGCGCGCACCTGCTCGAACCGGCGCTTCGTCTGCTGCGCCTGCCGGGCCGTGCTCACGACGCCGGCGACGAGCGCGAGCAGCACGAGCGCGAGCGTCGCGAGCACGCCGCGGTTGCGCCCCGCGAACTTGCGTGCGCGGTAGCCGATCGTGTCGGGCCGCGCCTGGATCGGCAGCCCCGCGCGGAAGCGGCGCAGTTCGTCCGCGAGATCGGCCGCGCTCGCGTAGCGCCGCGACGGTTCCTTGGCGAGCGCGGTGAGCACCACGAGGTCGAGGTCGCCCGCGAGCGAGCGCGCGAACGGTCCCGCGTACGACGACGGCTTGCGCGGCTCTTCCGTGCACACGATGCGTTCGGCCTGCCCGGCGGTGAGACCCGCGAGCCGGTGCGGACGCTCGCCCGTGAGCAGCTCGTGCAGCACGACGCCGAGACTGTAGACGTCGGACAGCGTCGAGGGCGGCTCGGCGCGGAACTGCTCGGGGCTCGCGTACTCGGGCGTCAGCACGTGCTGCCCCGTGCGCGTGGCGTCCTCGACTTCGCCCGTGTCGCCGAGCCGCTTCGCGATGCCGAAGTCGAGCAGGCGCGGCGCACCGGACGCGTCCACGAACAGGTTCGACGGCTTGAGGTCACGATGCACGATCAGGCTGCGGTGAGCCGCCTGCACGGCCATGCAGATCGCCTCGAACAGCTCGAGCCGCGCGTGCAGGTCGAGCCGGTGCGAGCGGCAGTGCTCGAGCAGCGGCTCCCCTTCCACGTACTCCATCGCCAGGTACGGCGTGCCGTCCTCGGTGATTCCGGCGTCGAGCATGCGCGCGATGTGCGGATGCTCGAGCCGCGCGAGGATGCGCTGCTCGTCCCGGAAGCGACGCAGGTCCTCGGGACGGTAGTCGCGGCGCAGGAGCTTCACGGCGGCGCGCTGTCCGAGGCGGGCGTCCGTGTGCTCGCCGCGATAGACGACGCCCATGCCGCCGTGACCGACGAGCGCCTCGAGCCGCCACGAGCCGACGACCTGCCCGATCCGGGCGGTGTCCTGCTCCCCTCCGGACGGAGCGGGCAGGTCGAACGCGGCCGTGATCGCCCCGCTCGACTCGGCGCGGTCCCAGGCGGCGAGCAGCGACTCGACCTCGGCGCGCAGCGCGCCGTCCCCGGCCGCACGGCGTGCGACGAACGCCGCCCGCTCGGCCTCCGGCCTCTCGAGCGCTTCGTCGAGCAGCGCTTTGACCTGCTCCCACGCGGGCGCGGGGACGTTCGTCATGCCGGCTCCTCCCGGAAGTTCCGCCACCCGGGTAATCGCGAAATCCCGCTCGCGCGGCTCACGCGGCGCGCCCGGCTCATCGCGCGCTTTCGATCTCGCGCTGCAGCCAGGCGCGGGCCGTCGCCCAGTCGCGCTTCACGGTCGCGGCGGAGATGCCGAGCACCTCGGCGACCTCGGTCACCTCGAGCCCCACGAAGTAGCGCAGCTCGACGACCCGGGCCTGCCGGGCGTCCATGGCTTCGAGCCGCGCGAGGGCGTCGTGCACCGCGACGACCTCGTCGTCCTTCACCTCGGGCAGCGCGTCGAGATCGGTCAGCTCGGCGTCGGGAACGCCGCCGCCGCGTTTGGCCGCGAGGCGCCGCCGGGCGTGATCCACGAGGACGTTGCGCATGACCCGCCCCGACACGCGGAAGAAGTGCACGCGGTCCTGGTACTCCGGGGCGGAGTCACCCGAGAGCCGGAGGAACGCCTCGTGCAGCAGCGCGGTCGTGTTGAGCGTCTGTCCACCCGAGAGGCGCCAGCGGTGGTGGCTCGCCTGCCGGTGGAGCTCCGCGTAGAGCAGCGCGACGACGCGCTCACGTGATTCCGCGTTACCGCTCGCGGACTCGCGCAGCAGCCGGGTGATCTCGGGCTGGGCTTCGTCGTGCGACATGGGGAGCCGTTCGAACGGAACAGGGAGAGAGTGGGTCCGGAAAGTCTAGCGCACGAAGACCCCGCCGCGGCCAGCGAATCCCGGATGCCGAGCGTTCGGCGCGGGGCGCCTCGGTGATTCCGGCCACTTCTTGCGTCCGAGGCCCTTCCGGCTCACCCGACCAAAGCAGTCGGGTCGAAGGTGTGCTCCTGGGCGGCCCCGAGGGCGGCGCTCCGAATGGACGACGGGCCGAAGCGGATCTCGCAGGCGTTGACCGAATGGCGCCGGACTCGCGGCGCGGACCATGTTCTCCTTGCGGGTTCGCGGTCTGGAGTATTCGTTGCCGGCTCGGAATGTGAGGACTAGCCTCTGCCGGACTTTCGCAAGAAAGTTTCAGCACTCGTTCCACGCACGCGCGAATCACGTACCCGAAATCGAGGAGGTCGCACGATGGCAGACTGCAAAGGTTGCGGCGGCTCCGGCCGGTGCAAGAACTGCGACGGCAAGGGCAAGAAGATGTGGACGAGCGGACTCGGCTACGACAAATGCAAGTTGTGTGATGGTGAGGGCAAATGCCCTGTGTGCGGCGGCAGCGGAAAGAGCTGAACGACCGACGGCGACTCCGCACGAGTGCAAGCGCGTCGCCGTCGCCCGGCCGAACGCACCCAGCCGAGCTTCCAGATCGCAGCAGGACCGGCCGCGAGCAGGTCTCGATCCCGGAAGGCGCTCACGTCCGTCTTCACTCCACACATGAGGGAGGTTCCGTGCGCTACGACGTCGTACCGTTCACCGCGAACATCATCGCTGGACAGGGAGCGAAAGCGGCGGCGAGCCAGTTGGCGGACATCATCAACCAGCATGCAGCCGACGGCTGGGAGTACGTGCGGCTGGAAAGCGTCCAGACGCTCGTGACGACGCCCGGTATCGAAGGTTCCGCCGGCTGCATGGGATTCGGCGCGAGGCCCGGTGTTCCGGATTCCGAAGACGTTCGCTTCGTCTACATGATCGTGTTCAGGAAGCCCGCGTGAAGCACTGGGTCGAACAGCTGATTCTCGCCTACCAGCGCACCCCCGCACTGCGCCGGCGGAAGTGCCTGTTCCGGGAATCCTGCTCGAACTACGTGCTGAGACGTCTTCGCGAGGATGGTGTTCTGGCCGCGTTCAAGGCTTTCGCCGAGCGCTGGGCCAGATGCCGTCCTGGATTCGAGGTCAAATGGAACATCTATGCGGGAACCGCCACCGTTCGACTTGCGGACGGCTCCCGCGTGTCCGCGGATGAGCTGGTGCTGGGCTGCGTGAACCACCGGAGCTCCCTCGGAGGGAAGACCCCTGTCGCTCCTCCGGGGGAGCTTACGAATCCTGTCCGTCCGCGGTGCCAACTGTGAACACCATCTGGTAATGCGGTCGCCGCTCGCAGAGCCGCGCCACAGTTGCGTCCTCAAAAGATAGAGACGTCAGCCCGCCGAGCACATCCGTCTCCTCGTCGAAATCCGGAAGCCCAAACTTCTCGTCCAAGCGCGCGAGAATGATGTGGAACACCCGCCCAGGCCGCAGCCCTTCGCAACCACTCGCCACGAGCTTGGGTACCCGATCCGCCAGAACGAGGCGAAGCTCTTTCTTGACTCCGCCCTCGGGGACACGCCGCAACTCCTGGAGGACACCGGCCGGAGCGATTGGCCCCTGATAAGGGTCCCCCGTTTTCCACATCCAGCCACGGGCGCTCTTCACTTTGTCGCTCAACGCTTCGAAGACTTTGGCGTCCATCGCAGTTCTCCACTGGAAAAGCTATTCGTCGTCGTCGTCCGGGTCCTCATCGTCTCCGAACCAGCCGTCGGGAAATCGGGAGACGCTCATCGAGATCAGGCGGCGAATGACTGCTTCTTTGGGGAGCCCGGAACTGAGCTCGAAGGCCTTTTGGAGAGCGTCCGCAGCCTCATCATGCTCGTCGGCATCGACGAGCACGTTCGCTTGGTTCACGAGCGAGAAACAGAGGACTTGGCGAGCATAGGGGTGTCCTCCTTCGGCCCCGGTCTGGGCGAGGGCCACGGATCGATGGGCGATCGCGGCGGCCTCGGCTGCTGGAAGGGGTCCAGTCTGGCCAGAGACAAGCGAGATACCGGCCTGTGCACCGGCAAGCACGCCCTCGAGCCCCTCTCCACCTTCCGCGAGCACGAGCGCGTCGAGGTATGCCGCCCGTGCTCGAGCGGGCTGCGCGTTGTCGCGCAGCCAGTCACCGAGCTGGGCGGCAGCCCATGCCGCCATGCCTCGTGTCTTGCTGTCGTCGCTGTCACGCCCTCTGGAAATGGCGAGTTCGAGCAGGTCTCGAGCGCGTTCTGAGTGACCGAGCTCGGACTCGATCAGGGACAAGCGAACCGCCGATTCGGCCGCCATCGCCAGCATCCCAGAAGTCTCGTCGTGCCCGGCGGCTTCCAGCACAGCCTCGAAGCTCCACACTGCCTTGTCGCGGAGGCCCTCCCGCGCACAGATCTTCCCGAGGGTCGCCCCCGTATTTTGCACGAAGAACGCGCACTCACCTGTCTTGCGGAAGTTGGCGAGATCGAGGGCGAGAGCGAGATCCAGATGTTCGAGAGCCCGAGCAGTGTCATCCTCAATCAGCGCTTCCATTCCCCAGACCAGGCAGTCGCTGGACTCCTCCAAGCCTTCGGGAGATGACGCGATCTCGCCGATCAACTCGTCTGCATTGGAGAGCGCCTCCTCCAACTGCGACAGGGTGGCCCGAACGTTGGCATCCGCCGAGCCAGCATGCATTCGCTCCAGAACTTCATTCCTTTGGCCTTCCAGCTCCGCACGGTGCTGCCGGGCCGAAATGAAATCTTCGATTGTGTAGGACATCAGCGGTACTCGAGGAGCAAACGCTCATTGGGGTGAGTGGTTGCGACACCGCAGCGCATTTCTCGCACGGACTGTTCGAAGAGCAGTTACGCGACAGCAGGCCAGAATGCGAGCATGGCACCGAGTGCCTCTTCGCCGACTTAGCGCCGGATTTCGTTCAAGCGATCCAGCCCGTTCTCGGCCAGCTTTCGAGGCCACTCCTGGGGAGAGATCCGCATCACATGCATGAACTTTCGCTCGCACGCCGCGAGATTCCCGGGATAGATACCCTCGATCTGCCTCAAACGGTGTGTCACCGAGCCGTTATGACCGGTATTCTCGAGCAGGGAGACGATTCGCAGCGGATTCAGCATGAGCCCGACCCCCAGTGCCAACTCCAAGAGATCGTCGTCACTCTCCTGATTCCGAAGTTCATCGTCTACGTCGGCGAGCTTGGAAAGCAGGTCATCAGGATCACCGGGATACCACTTCATACACAGGTAACCGACGACGTATGCATGCAGCGCCACGCATTTGCCCACCGTCATCCTGTCCAATCCAAGCGAAGGCACGGACTCCATGAGTGCAGAGACATGCTTGAGATCGTCCAAGAAGTCGATCCGCCGCTCGTTGGCCTTGTGACCAACCAATCGTTCGAGCGCCGGCCGCAACTTCTCCGAGTAGAATCTCTCCTTCTCCCGCCGCTCCTCGGCCTCTGCCCTCGCCAGTTCCGGCCGAAGCGTGACGAGTTCGTCCGCGACATGCGCGGCACGGGCCTCGGCCTCCACGATCTTGCTTGGGATAGCCTCGAGTTCCCGCGCGGCTTGCTCGATCACGGACTGCAGCTGATCTTCGAGTCCCTTCACGTCGGCCTTTAGACTCGCGACCTTTTCGGCGTGCTTTCCCTTGAAGAACAGCGGCGGGCGGGCTTCGCACTGCTCCAGTTCTCGGCGACTCTCCCGAAGTGCAGCTTCGATTCGCTCGCGCTCCGAGCGCCTTACCGTCTCGGGGTGGCCCTGCGTGTCACGCCAGCCCGCCAAACGCGCGGCCAGTTCCTTGGATTCGCTTTCCAGCACGACGACCCGCTCTCGCATCTCCTTCAAACCCCGGACAGTCGAATCTGGCGTTGCGGTCATGTTGCCTCCGTACCCTCCGGGCGCGCATCGGCTGACCATACCCAGCATCGCTATGATCGCGATGATCCGGGCGGACGCGGCCCAACGACCTTGAGTTGCGAGTATACCCCCCCAAGAATGTGGTTGTGCTAGGCGAGATTCTCTCTCTCGGCTCACTCGTCGCGTATCTCAGCCGGTTCGCCGACCTTTGTGTCCCTCCTCATTCCGCAGGCGGCAGGCAATGGTGCGCACGCAACGCGTCGGCGTTCGACCGCACCACCTTTGCCGGCTCCTGCGTGAAGCTCAGTGAGTGGCCACCCTCGTCATCGTCGAGCCCGGGGACCCAAGAGACTTCGCCCAGAGAAGCCGGATTCCCGATTCGTCCTGCAGCTTCCCGCCCCCGCCGCGACGCAGTGCACGCACCCGTTCGATCGCTTCCCAGTCGGTTCAAGCCCTGATGCCCACGAGAGCTCGGGAGGAGCCTCACGTTTGGGGACTGGATGGGAGGGGCAATAGCCAAACTCCTCTTGCACTCGGCAGCGTCAAGGCGCGGGCGCGCGAACGCTACCCACAGCAGCGATCCGGACTGCTCCCCATGGGGAGGCCCCGATTGCCACGCCTCCTGACCCGTGCTACTTCTCCCCATGCGCCACCCGGATCCCCGGGACCCACGGCGCCTCACTCCAGGTCCGGAGTTCTTCACCTCGGTCGCTGATTCGATTCGCGCCTGACGCCAGAAGCCACGAGCCCTTCGGGGCGGAGCTCTGCCTGCGTCACATCATTGCGCGATCGCGGCCGGACCACCCACTCCCGCAAGAGACGTCTCCACGACATCACATGGGGTCACTGCGCCCGGGCGGCGCATGCCCGGCGTGTGACGTGAAAGCAACCGCTCTTTGAAAACCGATTCGGCAAGCAGGACGGCGGACCGCGAAGGCGGTCCTCCGAGTGCTGTCCCACACCCGATCGAAAGGAACAAGACATGAGCGACAAACCCGATGAAGCGCGCGTCTTCCTCGTCGGCGAACTGCTGGCGCAGGTCCTGGCGACTGCCAGGGACAAGTTGTCCGACGCTCCTGCTGCAGCCCCGAAGGTCGAGCGGATCGCACGGCGGCTGCGTCGCCGCCGCGGCGCCACTCGGACCGACCCGCAGGCGATGGAACTGGCGCGCGAACGACTCGCGGAAATCCTCCGTGAAGCGATCGAGGAGCAGGCCCGCGAGGAAGAACGCGAAGAGTTGCGCCGGCGCGCGGAAGAGGCCCGACGACTGCGCGACGCCACGGACGACAAGAGGTGCGACAGCTGAACAGCCGGCAAGCGAGCCAAGCAGCACGAACCCGAAAGGAGCTCTCATGGGAAGCGTTTCGACGGACTACCGCGGCACACTCGAATCCACCCGCGCGCAGGACCGCCTCGCCCGCGCGCTCGTGCAGATCGGCGAGGCGCTCGCACCGGCGCTCTGTGCGGTGTTTCGGCCGGTCGACATCACGCTCGACTGGCCGGTACTCGTGAGGGTGCCCGGGACCGAGACGGACTTCGTCGAGATCGGCGACGTGCGCGTCGTCGGCGCCGAACTCGTGCTCGCCGACTTTCGCCGCGACCGGCATCGGCTGCCGTTCACGTTCATTCGCGACATCGGGCGCAACCACCTTCGGCTGCCGGACATCCGAGGCACGCTGGTGACGGTCGAAGACCGCGAAGAGTGCCGGTTCTACACCGCACCGCGCATCCGATCCGCGCAGTGCTTCCTGGCCCCCTACGCGACCCAACACCTGCGCTACGACCTCGAGGGCGAGTTCGACCTGCTCATGGCGTACGTGAGGCAGTTCCACATGCCGAACCTGCACTACTGGCGCTACAGCCCACTACCGCGGTTCGGCGAGTATCGGAAGTGGGTGGGCTGGCTCCACGGCGTTCCGCGTGCACGGCGGACCATCGCCGACGCGCTGCAGGAGTGGCAGCGCCGAGCCGCCTGGCCCGCCCCCACGGAATGGACCAAGTTCCGGATCGAGGATTCCGATCGCCGAGAACTCGAGGAGCGTGGCTCCGTCGAAGCCATCGCCCGGGGCGTCCTGCTGGACCTGCTGCGCTGCGCCCACAACGAGCCGTTCGACGCGTGAACGGGCCTCGCTACCTCGCCAGCACGCCGAGGATCGCGTGCACGAGACAGGCGAAGTCGCCGATCTCCTTGCGATCCGAGCCCAGTTTGCGGCGCCACTCGTCGGGGCGCTCGAACTTCACGCACGCACGGCTGAGGATGTCGCAGCTGTCGATGAATGCGTTGTGCGCCAGGCGCCGGCGAGCATCCATGGCGATGCGTCCTTCGAGGTCTTCCATGCGCCAGTCCGCGCGCAGCCGCGCATATCGGATGGCCAGTTCCAGCAGGTCGCGTTGCAGCGAACGCAGGCCGTCCACGCCGTCGGAAGACTGCATCATCTCGTCGTAGATCTTCCTCGCGTCGATCATGTCCATCGGCGACCTCCCATGCGGTGCGACTCCGGAACCGCCGGATGCGCTCACCCTGTCGTGCCGCGCAGGCGATCGGAGGCGTCTCCTCGCCGACGATCAGGACACGCCCCGAGTTCCGCGGCGCGGGAGACCGGATCGGCCGCGCTCACGCGTGCGCGAGGATCGTCTTCTCGGCGAGCTTGTCGAACGCCGTCACGCAGAGCTCGAGGTGCTCTTCCTTCGTGTCCTCGATCTTGTTGTGGCTGATGCCGTGCAGGCTCTGCACGAACATCATCACGGTGGGCACGCCGGCGCGCGCGACTTCGGCCGCGTCGTGCAGCGGGCCCGACGGCAGCAGGTGCAGCTTGCCGCACGTCTCGAGAATCGCTTCCTCGCAGAACTTCTTGAGCTGCGCGTCGAACAGCACGGGCTCGATGTTCCAGAGCCGCTCCCACGACACTTCGACGTTGCACTCCTTCGCGAAGCGCTCGCTGGCCGCTCGCGCGTCCGCGTAGAGGCTCGCCAGGCCCTTCGCGTCCAGATTTCGCTGGTCGAGCGTGATGCGGCAGTCCTCGACCACGCTCGTCACGATGCCGGGCCTGGTGGTGCACGAGCCGATCGTGCACACGCCGCCGTGGCGCTTCGCGATCTCGTAGATCTCGGGACTCATCTTCGCGGCGGCGAGGAACGCGTCGCGGCGGCGGTTCATCGGCGTGCTGCCCGAGTGCGCCGCCTGACCGTGGAAGCTGATGGCGTGCCGCTCCACGCCGAACGTGCCGAGCACGACACCGAGCGGGAGGTCGAGATCGAGGAGCACCGGCCCCTGCTCGATGTGCAGCTCGAGGTAGGCGACGGCGTCCTTCAGCTCGGCGTGGCTCGCCTTCACGTTCTCGAAGTCGATGCCGACTTCCTTCAGCGCGTCGGGCAGCCGGATGCCGGCCTTGTCCACGAGCGCGCGCGCTTCGTCCATGTCGAGGTTGCCCGAGCACGCCGAGGAGCCGAACAGGCTCTTGCCGAACCGCGCGCCCTCTTCGTCCGCCCAGTCCACGAGGCGCACGGTCACCGGGGGCACGCCGTCGTACTGCGCGGCGACGCGGCGCAGGATCTCGACGCCCGCGAGCACGTTGAGGCAGCCGTCGAGCCAGCCTCCGTTGGGCACGGAGTCCATGTGCCCGCCGATCAGGACGCACTTGTCGGATTTGCCCTTCAGCGTGCTCCACAGGTTGCCCGCGGCGTCCACGTGCGTCTCGACCGGCAGCGCGGCGAGCTTGGACTTGAGCCAGGCGCGGACCTGGACCCACATGGGCGTGAATGCGATGCGCTGGGCGCCGTGGTCGTCTGCGGAGAAACTGCGGAGCTCCTTGAGCTCCGCGATCGTGCGTTTCGGATCGAGTGTGTGGGCCATGGCGGGAATGTAAACCTAAGGCCGGGCCGGGCGCGAGAGTGCGTGGTCGTCCGGCGGGAGGATGCGCCTCGGCCGCCACCGAGTGCTCCGGCGGCGGCCGAGTACGGCCTCAGGGCTTGTCCACGAAGGCCGGCCCGGTGGCGTGCACGACGGGCGGCACGCTCTTCAGGTAGCGGTAGATCGCACGCACGTCCTCTTCGTGCAGCCCCCGGAACTCCGACCACGGCATGGGCGAGCCGGGGATCAACCGCCCCGCATGGAACCGCGCGACGAACTCGTCCTCGGTGAACTGGGCGAGCCGTCCGGTGGCGGGATCGCTGGTCAGGTTGGGCGGGAACCAGATGCGCTTCGGGTTGAAGTCGTCCGGCATCTTCCCTCCCGCGAGGTGAGCACCCACCATCTGACCGGTGTTGTAGTCCCGTTCCGTGTGGCACGCCCAGCAGTTCGCCACGGCCTCGACGAGGTAACGGCCGTTCTCGATCGTCGCGCCGCTCGGATTGCGGACGGGCGGGGTCTCCTTCGGACCGACGGGCTTCGAGAGCACCGTCGCCTTCACGATCGTGCCGAGAAAGTTGTACTGGTGGTCGGGTACGACGTGATGCACAGGCGGCTGCGAGCGCAGGTACGAGATCACGGCGACGAGGTCCTCGTCCGAGAGCCCCTGCATCTCCATGAACGGCAGGAGCGCACGACCATCGTTGCCGACGCCGTCGCGAAGCGCGCGGGCGATCTGGCCGTCCGTGAACGCCCCGATGCCGGTGGCGGAATCCGGTGTGATGTTTCGCGGATAGAACTTGCCGGGCGGGATGCTGAACTCGAATCCGCCGGTCAACGGGATCTCTTCGCCGGCCTCGGCCTGCTCGCGCATCGTCGGATCGCCGTGGCAGCCGCCACAACTGGCAAGGTGGCGGACGAGGTAGCGCCCCCGTGCGATCGCCGTGGAGTCGGTCGTCGCGGCGATGGCGGGCGGCGCGACGTCGAACCGCAGGTGCTGGCGCGAGGCGACGTACAGTGCGAAGGCGCCGATGGCGACGGCGAGGACGGCCATCAGGCCGAGCAGGACCTTCTTCATGCGTGATTCCCATCCGGACGCCGAGGTGCCCAACAGGGACGACTCGCGGCGTCACGCGGCCGAATCAGTCCCCACCCGAGCGCTCGGCCACGCCGCCGCGCACGATCGCGTGCACGGTGGCGGCCGAGAACGACGCGCATTTCACTGTGGGCGAAGCTGGTGCGGCAAGAAGAATCCGTCGGGAGTGAGCACTCGTCCTCGCGCGAACGGCCCGGCGCACGACATCGGCCGGAAATGCCGGGATGTCGTGGGCCGAGCCGCGCGAGACATGCGGTGGAGTGCCTGCGCCCGGCTACTTCACGATCGCCACGCGGCGGGCGAGCGACACGCCGCCGGACTGCACCCGCACGAAGAACAGTCCGGGCGACAGCCGCGCACCGTCGAGCGTCACCGCGTGGCGGCCGGCTTCGAACGCGCCGTCGGCGAGCACGGCGACTTCACGGCCCTGCACGTCGAGCACGCTCACACGCACGTCCGCACGATGCGGCAGCGCGAAGCGCAGGGGCGTGGCGCCGCGCGCGGGGTTCGGCGCGATCGGGTCCATCGCGAACGCCGCGACGGGGCCGCCGGGCGCGTCGAGCGTGCCGCTGTCGAACGTGAAGCTCGCGTTGCTCACGTCGGCTGTGACCTGCCCGGTCCAGTCGCGCGCCTGCACACGGATGAGACCTGTGGTGCCCGCAATCACGCTCGTGGGGACCACGAAGTCGTAGCCGCCCGTGTTCGGAACGCCGGCGCCGACCAGGGTCCAGGGTCCGCCTGCCCCCGCGGTGCTGTACGAGATGTCCACCGACTGCACGCCGGGCGTGGACGCCGTCGCGCTCCAGGTGACGCGGTAGGTCGTGCCGCGGCGCAGCCGCTCGCCACCGTTGGGCTTGAGCACGCTCACCGCCGGCGGCGACACCGGCGCGGGCCACAACCTCGCCAGCCCTCGCACCGGCTGCTGCCGCATGGCCGAGAACGCCCCGCCGGCGATCACGGACGTGCCCGATATCGCCAGCGTGCGCACGTCACGCACGTCGGGCGCGGGATTCCAGCCCGTGGCGACGTAGCCGTTCAGCAGCGACTGTCCGAGGCCGCTGCGCGTGGAGTCGTAGAGCATGGAGAAGCCGCCGGCCATGTAGACGTGGGGACCGGAGATCGCGAACGCGGCCACGGAGGAATCCGGGAACCAGTTGTCCGAGAAGACTCCGGGCCCCGTCGGATCCGTCATGAGGAAGTACCCGGGCGTGCCGGGATTGTCGTTGGCCACGTAGACCCGGTCACCGACGCGTTGGACCTGCTTGATCTTGTTCGAGGTGGGGCGCCAGACGTCCCACGCGCCGGTGCTCGCGTCCACGGCCGCGAGGTTGCCGCGCGTGGCCGTGCCGACGCCCGTGAACTTGCCGCCGAAGTAAAGCAGCGAACCGTACAGGTGCATGGTGTTGACGTACGTGTACGCGTTGCCGCTCGACGTGACATTAGGATTGAACGCCGTCATGGCTCCCGTGGTGAGGTTCACCGCCGCGAGGCGATTGCGCAGGTTCGTCGAGAACTGGATGGAGCGGAACGTGCCGCCCAGGTACAGCACGCCGTTTCCGTAGGCCATGCACATCACCGCGGAGTCGGGGTTCGCGTTCCAGTTCGTGGCCGCGCCGCCCGACGTGTCGAGTTGCGCGACGAAGAAGCGAGAGGCGCCGCCGACATAGGAGAACGGACCGGCGGCGTACACGTGCGCGCCGCCCCGCAGGACGGCGGTCACCGGCCCGTTGGCCTGTGGCGCCCAGTCCGTGGCCTGCCCGGTCGTGAGGTCGAGGGCCGCGAGGTGGGTGCGGCGAACACCGCCGAAGCTCTTGAACGCGCCACCCGCGAACAGATCGCGAGCGTCCACCTGCAGCGTGTGCACTTCGCCGTCCGCGGGCGCGGCGGCGCTGCGAAGCCCGCCGGTGCCTTCCGCGTCCACCACGAGCATCCCCTGGCGGATGTAGCCTCCGTCGAAGACATCGATGGCGCCGCCGAGGTAGGCGTAGAAGTCGTCGAACGCGATCGCGTTGACCCGGCCGTACAGCACCGGGGCCCATGCGCTCGGCGTGGCGCTGGCCGTATCCACCGAAGCCGCGCTCAGGCGTGCGCTGCCGGCGATGGTCGAGAACCCGCCGACGACGTACAACTGTGCCCCGCGAAGCGCGAGCGCGTTGACGTCGCCATCGCAGTTCGGGTCGAGGGCGTACACCGTGGCGGTCGCCGGCTTCAGCGCCGCGAGCCGATTGCGCGCCGTACCGGCGATGTTCGTGAACGATCCGCCGACGTAGACCTGGTACGGAGTCGCGACGATCGTGCGGACCGTGCCGTTCGCGTTGGGGTCCCACACCACCAGCGCACCGGTCAGCGTGTCCACGGCCGCGATGCGGTTGCGCGCCGTAGCGCCGACCGACGTGAAATCGCCGCCCAGGTAGACGCGATTGCCGCTCGCCGCGAGCGCGAGCACCGAACCGCCGAGCGCGCCCGGGTTCCACGAGAGCAGCGCGAGGGACGCGATGTCGAACGCCGCGAGCCGCTGGCGGCCAAGGCTCGCGATCACGAGGAAGTCACCGCCCACGTACAGCCTGCCGTTCATGCGCAGCAGCGCGCGCACGGGCGCGGAGGGATTGGGCGCCCAGCCGTCGAGCGTGCCGTCGGCGCGGAAGTGCGCCAGGTTCTGGCGGGTCGCACCGTTGATCCGCGAGAACGAGCCACCCACGAACCAGCCGCCCGCGCCGTCGCTCGCCGAGCAGTACACCGTGCCCTCGACTCGAGGAGGCGTGGAGTACGGGCGGTAGCCGGGGCGCGCAACCGAAGCCCACGCGCCCGTTTGGGGCCCGACATATTCGAAGTCACCACCCAGGTAGAGCTTGTTGCCGTCGAGGAACGTGGTGTTCACGACGCCGTCGGTGACCCAGAGGTTCGGGTCCGCGACTTGCGCGCGCGCGGCGGTGGCGGAGAGCAGCAGGAACGCGGACAGCAGGAGACTCGGGTGGGATGCGCGGCGCATGTCGGTCGGACTCCGGGTCGTGGTCAGCGGACGTCGCAGGATGGAGGGCGCCGGGGAGTTCCGCATGCGGCCCGAGCGTACACACGAGCGTAGCGCGCGGTTCCGCGGGAACGTGAGTGGAAAATCACGGCTCGGCCGCCCGAGAACGGCCGAGTCGTGCGCAACGCGAGCGGTGAGACCGTGCGAGCTACCTCACGATCGCCACGCGCCGGGCGAGCGACACGCCGCCGGACTGCACCCGCACGAAGAAGAGTCCGGGCGAGAGCCGCGCGCCATCGAGCGTCACCGCGTGGCGGCCGGCCTCGAACGCGCCGTCTGCGAGCACCGCGATTTCGCGGCCCTGCACGTCGAGCACGCTCACCCGCACGTCCGCGCGATGCGGCAGCGCGAATCGCACGGGCGTGGCGCCGCGCGCGGGGTTCGGCGCGATCGGGTCCATCGCGAACGCCGCGAGGGCGGCGTCGTCCGCGCCGGTGGTGATCGCATTCCCGATCGTCCACGGGCCGTTGCTCCGATCGGTGCCGATCTGCCCGGCCCAGTCACGCGCGTCGAGACGCAGGTAGCAGTTGGTCGGCCACTGCCCCGGCGACGGCAGGTACAGATCGTACGATCCGGTGTTCGGCAGACCGGACGCATAGAGCACCCACGGCCCCGCGGCGCCGGTGTAGCTGATGTAGAGGTCGAGCGACTGGACGCCCGGGTAAGGCGCGCTCGCGGTCCAGGTGACGTGATACGTCGAGATCTGGTTGATGATCTCGCCCCCGTTCGGCTTGAGCACCGTGACGGTCGGAAGGCCGGCGGGAGTCGGCAGCAGCTTCGCGAGCCCCTTGCACGGCGCCGCGCCCATGCGCGTGAACGCGCCACCGGCGTACACGTTCTCGCCCTCGAGCGCGATCGCGTTGACGACGCGCGTGTCGGGCATGGGGGCCCAGCTGGTCGGCAGCGTACTGAAGTAATTGCACGAGCCGAGCCCGTCGCGCACGGAGTTCTCGAGATAGTGGAACCCCCCGGCGAGGTACACCTTCGAGTTCGCCACGGCGAACGCCGACACGAGCGAGTCCGCGAAGTAGTTCGTCGGGTACACCCCGCTGCCGAGCGTGTCGGCGATCATGAAGTTCGCGGGGCGCGACCCGATGACCTCGGGGAACGCGCCGGAGACGTAGATGCGCTGGTCACCGTAGGTGATCTGCGTGATCGGGACGCCCGTGGACTGGGGATTCCAGGTGTTCAGCGCTCCGTTGAGCAGGTCCACCGACGCGAGGTACTGGCGGTAGACGCCGTTCACGCGGTTGAACCTGCCGCCGAAGTAGAGCGCGTTGTTCCGGACGGTCAGCGCACTCACGTACGTGTACACGTCGGGCCCCGCGTTCGCGGTGGTCACGCTGGCGTTGAACGTCGTCGGCGCACCGGTCGAGACGTTGAGCGTCGCGAGCCGGTTGCGCGCCGCGCCGCCGATATTGAGGAAGTGCCCGCCCACGTAGACCGCGCCCGGCGTCGCGTGGATGCAGCGCACGAGCGAGTCCGGGTTCGGGTTCCACGTCGAAGCCAGCCCGGCCGTCGTGTCCACGCGCGCCACGAAGAAGCGGGACGCGCCACCGATGAAGCTGAACGGACCGGCCGCGTACAACCAGCCCGCCGCGCGCGACATCGCGAGCACCGCGTCGTTCGGATTGGGAGCGAACGGCAGCGCCTCGCCGCTCGCGACGTCGAGCGCGGCGAGATTGTCGCGCAGCACGCCGCCGAAGCTCGCGAACGCGCCGCCGACGAACGTCTCGCGCGGCCCCGGCGCGACGACGAACACCTCGCCGCCGGCGGGGACATCCGGCGCGAGCGCCGTGCCCGTGCCGCCGGCGGTGACGACCGCGAAGTTCTCGCGGCGCACGCCGCTCATGTACGTGAAGCTGCCGCCGAGATAGGTGTGCATCTCGTCGAAGGCGATGGCGTTCACGGACCCGTTCCAGCCGGGGTTCCACGTCGTGGCGGCGCCGTTGATCGTGTCGAGCGCCGCGATGCCGTGGCGCGTGACGCCGCTCGCGACGTCGAAGCCGCCGCCGACGTAGAGGTGCGGCGACCGCATCGCGAGCGCGAGCACGCGGCCGTTCGCGCCCGGGTTCCAGCCGAGCGCGAGGCCGCTCGCCGTGCCCAGTGCCGCGACGCGCGACCGGTTCTGGCCGCCGACGTTCGTGAAGTCGCCGCCGACGTACACGCGGCTCGGCGTGGCGAACACCGCGAACACGGCGGCGTTCGCGTTCGGGTTCCACGCCGTCGCGGCGCCATTCAGCGTGTCGAGCGCGGCGATGCGGTTGCGGGCCTGCCCGCCGATGGTCGTGAACGAGCCGCCGGCGAAGATCTTGTCGTCGAGCGCGACGATCGTGTTCACGGCGCCGGAGGCGTTCGGGTTCCAGGCCTGAGGGGTGCCGTAGACGGCGTCGAGGCAGGCGGCGCGATTGCGCGGCGTGGACGAAATGGTCGTGAAGTCGCCCGCGACGTACACCTTGCGCCCGCGCACCAGGATGCTGCGCACCGCGCCGTTGGGATTCGGGTTCCACTGCACCGTGCCGCCGCCGGCGTCGATGTGCGCGACGTTGTTGCGCGTGAATCCCCCGACCTTCGTGAACGTGCCGCCGATGTACCAGCCGCCCGCGCCGTCGGGCGCGGCGCACAGCACCGTACCGTCCACGCGCGGCCAGCGTGTCTTCAGGTGCTGGTCGATCCAGTCGTACGACGTGAACGAACCCGTCTGCGGGCCGACGTACGAGAACTGGCCTCCGACGTAGAGCCGCGCACCGTCGAGCAGAGTGGCGCTCACCTTGCCGTTCGTGACCCACAGGTTCGGGTCCACGACCTGCGCGTGCGCGGCGATGGCGGAATGCAGCAGGAACGCGGACAGCAGGAGACGCAGGGGGGATGCGCGGCGCATGTCGGTCGGGCTCCGGATCGTGGTCAGCGGATGTCGCAGGATGGAGGGCGCCGGGGAGTTCCGCTGATGCCCGGGCATGCGCGTGAGCGTAGCGGTTCGGGCCGCCGTCGAGGTGAAAAAAATGCGGTGTGCGGGCCGGCCGGCGCGCCCGGCCGTGCACTTCGCACGTGCCTCCTCGCCCGGCGCGCGTTCAGCGCGGCGGGCCACCGTGCAGCCGCTCGAACTCCGCCTGCATCGCCTCGGTCCGGTAGCGCTCCGCGAACTCCGCCGCGGGCACCTTCGAGTACCAGCGCCCATTCGCGCGCGCGAGCACGTACGCGCCGAGCAGCACGGCGATCGCGACGACGGGCACCCAGACCGGCGCCCAGCCTTTCCGGCGAGGCGCACCGACCGTGAGGCAGTCCTCGACCGGGCACACGGTGACGCAGTCCATGCAGCCCGTGCACTCGGGGGTGAGCACGACCAGTTCCGTGTGCACGCGAATGGCGCTCGGGCAGACCTGCGTGCAGCGCTTGCACGACGTGCACGTGGCTGCGTCGCGCACGACGCGCTGCGGCGACGCCCACGCGACGAGCCCGAGGAACGCGCCGTACGGACACACGAACCGGCACCACAGGTGACGCACGAACAGCGAACCCACGAAGAACGCGCCGATCACGACGATCGCCGTGCCCGAGGGCGCGGCGAAGAACGCGAGCAGCCGCGCGTCGGCGACGTGGTTGTAGGGCGATCCGAGGAACTCGCTCACCGTGCGCACGTCCATCACGACGAACATCATGTAGAGGAAGAAGCCGAGGACGACGTACTTGGGCGCGTGGCCGATCAACGCGAGCGTGCTCTTCTTCTGGCTCGGCTTGCGGCGGCGCATCCAGCCGAGCCGGCCTCCCACCCATTCGAGCGCGCGCGACAACGTGCCGACCGGGCACACCCACGAGCAGAACGCCTTGCGCGCGAGCAGCGCGCTCGCGATGACCGCCACGAGGATCGTGAGTCCCGCCGGATGCAGATCGTCCCACGCGCCGGTCGCGACGAAACGCCGCAGCGCCATGAGCGCGCTGATCGGGAGCAGCGCCTCGACGGCGGCCGGACGTGCGGGCAGCGGCCCGGCGCCGGAGAGCGCGGCGGCGTGGAAGCGCGCGAACTCGAAACCGACGAGCACGACGAACGCCGCGCACACGAGCTGCACCACCCAGCGTGCGAGCGGCAGGCGGGCGAACGGGTTCGGGTGATCGTGTGATGCGGGTTCGGAGGGTTCGGGCAGGTCCATCGTTCGGCTCTCGAATGCAGGTCGTCGGCGCGAGGGCGGCTCTCGTGCCGCCGCCACTCGCGCACCATACGCCTTCGGGAGCGTCCCGTCCGGCTCAGCGCGCGTCGAGCTCCTCCATCTCGCGCGCCACGACGGCGAGCTGGGATTCGTCGAGGAGGTTCCGGCTCATCGGGAACAGGATCTGCTCTTCCTTGGCGAAATGATCGTCGATCAGCGCGAGCAACTGCGCGCCCAGCGTCCGCAGCGCCGCCGGATCCGCGGCGTCCTCGACCAGCCGGCGAAGCTTGGCGCCGCCCTCGACGATGGCCGGGTGCTGGACTTCGTTGAGCTCCTGCAGCGTCGCGTGGAACTCGTCGGCGCCCGCGTGGATCGAGGCGTGCTCCGAGCGCATGACGGTCGTGGGACCGAACGCGCCGCCGACGGCGGCTTCGAGCGCGGGGAAGAACACGTCGTCCTCGCGCTTCGCGTGCGCGATCAGGTCCGTGGTCATGATGCGCGCCCCTTCGCGCAGGGCGGCGAGCGTGGCGTCGTCGGCGGCCTCGGGCGCGGTGGACACCGCGCGGCGGAACGGCTCGAGACGGGCCATGAGGTCCTGGTGCTCGGACAGCAGACGGGCGATGGGATCGGTCGACATCGAAGACTCTCCTGCTCGGAGGGTGAGGCCGGTGCGGCCGGCCGGCGCGGCGACTTGCCTGACCGGGAACTTCGCAGGCCCGTGCGCGGCCGGGGATGACGCTCGTCATACGCGCACGAGATTTCCGGTCCACCCCGGCGCGGAATCCGCTATCGTGCCGGCCGGGTCGGCAGTTCACCCAGGCGTCGCCGCGCGAGCCTCGCTCGCGAGCTCAACCTGCCATCTCCCATCGGCCCATCGAGTCGCACCACGTGTGCGGCGCGCCCGGCCGGCAAGTCGGCGACCCCCGGCAGCCTTCTTTCGAAGGCCGCGAGCGCGCGTCACGCAGACGAGGTTGCGCCATGCCCCGAGAGCTCATTCCCTTCGCCACGCCCGACCTTTCGACCTTCGCCCGGGCGCTCGCCCGCGCGCTCGCCGAGCGCGGGCCCGAATCACGTCCGTCGCACGTCGAGATGCTCAACCTCATCGCCCGCGCCGCCGGGCACCGCAACCTGCAGGCGTTGCGCGCGGCGATGCGCGTGCCCCGCGCCGCGCGCACGCCGGACGACGACGCCGTGCCGCTCCCTCTCACGGAGCACGCGCGCAAGGCGCTGCGGCAGTTCGACGGCGCGGGCCGGCTCGTGCGCTGGCCGAGCCGCTTCGCCGTGCAGCGCCTCGCGCTCTGGGTGCTGTGGACGAAGTTCGAGCCCAGGCGCACGTACACGGAGAAGGAAGTGAACGCCGTGCTCATGACCGCGCACCTGTTCGGCGATCACGCCACGCTCCGGCGCGAGCTGGTCAACCACAAGCTGCTCGCGCGCAAGGACGACTGCTCCGAGTACCGCAAACTTCCGGCGCGCCCCGACCCGGAAGCGCGCGCGGTGCTGACGGCATGGCGGCGGCGCGAGCGCGAAGCGGTGGAGTAGCGCCGGGCGCGAGAAGAGACGGCGCGGGCGGACGGAACCGGCGCGGGTGGCGGGAGCACGATTCCCCACCCGCGCTCGGCGCCGCTCCTCCCGCGCCCGACCGTCGAACACTGCGCGGGCCGCCGTGGCCGTTGTGGAATGCGCCGAACGACCGGTAGGTTTCCGCGTCGCCGTTTCCCGCACTTCCACCCGACACCCGGGAGCCGCCCCCTTATGAAGAGGTACTCCGCCGTTTCGCGCGCCACGGCCGCCCCGCTGTTCGCCGCCGCGCTGTCGTTGGCGCTCGCGCTTCCCCTCCACGCGGCGACGGCCACGACCGCGAAGAAGCCCGCGGCCAAGCCCGCCGCCGCGGCCAAGCCCGCCGCCGCGGCCAAGCCCGCCGCGCCGGAGCCCGCGCTCTCCAAGGTCTCGCTCGACGGGCTGTCGTTCCGCAGCATCGGGCCCGCGGTCACCGGCGGCCGCGTGGTCGGCATCGCGGTGAACCCGCGCGACAAGTCCGAATGGTTCGTGGCATCCGGCCACGGCTCGCTGTGGAAGACGAGCAACGCCGGCGTGACGTTCTCCCCCGTCTTCGACGGCCAGTCGTCGTTCTCGATCGGCGCGGTCGCCTACGACCCGTCGAACCCGAACACCGTGTGGGCCGGCACCGGCGAGAACAACGCGCAGACCTACGTGGTCCCCGGCGACGGCGTGTACCGCAGCGACGACGGCGGCGCCAGTTGGACCAACATGGGCCTCAAGGAAACCCAGCAGATCGGCGCGGTCGTCGTGCACCCGAAGCAGTCGAACACCGTGTGGGTCGCGGCGTACGGACCGCACCGCACGTCCGGCGGCGAGCGCGGCGTGTTCAAGACCACCGACGGCGGCAAGACCTGGGTCAACGTGCTGCACCCGAGCGACCACACCGGCGTCTGGGAGCTGCACATGGACCCGCGCAATCCCGACGTGCTCTACGCCGTCGCGCACCAGCGCCAGCGCTACCTGAGCACGACGATCGCGGGTGGCGACGAGAGCGGCATCTACAAGACGACCGACGGCGGCACGAAGTGGACGCGCCTCACCGGCGGCCTGCCGCAGAAGATGGTCGGCCGCATCGGCATGGCGGTCTCCCCCGTGAATCCCGACCGGCTGTTCGCGGTGGTGGACGCGAAGGAGAAGAAGGACAAGGGCATGTACGTGAGCGCCGACGGCGGCGCGAGCTGGACGCGCGCGGGCGACTACGTCACAAGCTACCCCTTCTACTGCCAGAAGCTCTTCTGCGATCCCGTGAACGTGGACCGCGTGTACGCGATGGACGTGTTCAACCAGGTCTCGACCGACGGCGGCAAGTCGTGGTCGCGGCTCGGCGAGGACCTGAAGCACGTGGACAATCACGCGCTGTGGATCGATCCCGCGGACCCGCGCCACATGATCTCGGGCAACGACGGCGGCGTGTACGAGTCGTTCGATCGCGCGGCGACGTGGCACTTCAAGTCGAACCTGCCGATCTCCGAGATCTATCGCGTGACGGTGGACAACGCGAAGCCGTTCTACCACGTCTTCGTGGGCACGCAGGACAACAACAGCCTCGGCGGACCGTCGCGCACGCTGAACTCGAGCGGCATCACGAACGGCGACTGGGTGTTCACGCTCGGCGGCGACGGCTTCCAGTCGCAAGTGGACTGGGCCGACCCGAACACCGTGTATTCGCAGGCGCAGAACGGCGCGCTCGCGCGCTACGACCGGCGCACCGGCGAGCGGCTCTACCTGAAGGGCTTCGAGGAAGCGGGCAAGGCGGCCTACCGGTTCGACTGGGACACGCCGCTGCTCATCTCGCGCCACGACCACAAGCGGCTCTACCACGGCGCGCAGCTCGTGCTGCGCTCGGACGACCGTGGCGAGACCTGGCGCGAGATCAGCCCCGACCTGACGCGCGGCGTGCCGAAGGAAATGCACGACCTGATGGGCCGCAGCTGGAGTTCGGAGGAAATGGCGAACAAGGGATCGTTCGCGCACGTCACCACGATCGCCGAATCGCCGGTGGACGAGCAGCGGCTCTACGCCGGTTCGGGCGACGGGCTCGTGCACTGGACGAGCGACGGCGGCAAGACGTGGCAGCGCGCGACGCTGCCGGGCATGCCGGAGTTCGCGCACATCCACCAGATCACCGCGTCGCCGAAGGACGCGAACGTCGCGTACGTCGCGTGCAACAACTTCTTCGCCGGTGACTACGCGCCCTACCTGTACAAGACGACCGACGGCGGCAGGACGTGGGTGTCGATCGTCGCGAACCTGCCCACGACGCACGGCGCCACCTGGACGATCGGCGTGGACGAAGTGAACCCCGACCTGCTGTTCGTGGGCACGCAGAGCGGCGTGTACTTCTCGAACACCCCGAAGCCCGAGTGGATCAAGCTCGGCGGCGGCATTCCGGCGTCGGCGCAGGTGATGGACCTGACGATCCAGCGTGACGAGCACGACCTCGTCGTGTCCACGTACGGGCGCGGCGTGTTCATCCTCGACGACTACACGCCGCTGCGCACGCTGAACGCCGCCGCGATCGAACAGCCCGCGGCGCTGCTGCCCTGCAACGACGCGGCGATGTTCGTGCCCGCCGATCCGCTCGGCTTCCCGGGCCTCGGCTTCCAGGGCGCGTCGTTCTACTCGGCGCCGAACCCCGAGGTGGGTGCGACGATCACGTACTGGGTGAAGGACGACTTCAAGTCGCTCAAGAAGAAGCGCATCGCCGAGGAGAAGAAGCTGCAGGACGCGGGCAAGCACGTGCCCTACCCCACGTACGAGCAGCTCAAGAAGGAAGCCGACGAGGAAGAGCCCTCGCTGCTGTTCGTGATCGCCGATGCCGACGGCCGCGTGATCCGCAAGTACAAGAAGTCGGTGAAGGCCGGCCTGCACCGTTTCACGTGGGACTTCCGCACGGCCCGCTACGGCCCGATCGAGCTGACGCCTCCGTCGGAGACCGCACCGTGGGACGAGCCCGAGAAGGGCTGGATGGTGACGCCGGGCACGTACACGGTGACGATGTACCGCAACGAGGGACGCAAGCTGACGGCCGTCGGTGCGCCGCAGACGGTGAAGTGCGTGCCGCTCCACGAGTCGAGCATCCCGGCCGCGGAGCAGGTCGCGCTGCGCGCGTTCAACGAGAAGGCCGGTGCGTTGTCGCGCGCGATTTCGGCGGCCGACGCGCATCGCTCGCAGCTGAGCGACGTGCTGCCCTATCTCGAGGCGGCGGTGATGAGCCTGCCGACGCCCGGTGAGGACATGCTCGCCGAGCTGGCCGCGACGAAGCAGGCCCTCAAGCAGATCGACGACGCGCTGACGGGCGACAAGCTGCTGCCCAAGTTCGAGGGCCAGGCGCGCATGTCGCTGAAGGGCCGCACCGACCTGATCATCGGCTCGCTGTGGAGCACGACCGCGGGCCCGACGGGCACGTACGAGCGCGCGTACGACGAAGCGCGTGCGTCGTTCGGCAAGGTGCTCGCCGACCTGCGTGCGGCGCACGACCGCGTGCGGGCGTTCGAGACGCGGCTCGAGCAGGCGGGTGCGCCGTACACGCCGGGCCGCATGCCGGTGTGGGTGGAGACGAAGTAGTCGCCTCGGTCGAGTCGTTGTGCTGAACTGCGCGGGCGCCGGAGTCCATCGGCGCCCGCGTCGTTTCGTGAGGGCGAAGGAACCATCCGCATGTCCGACTACGACACCATCGGCAAGGGCTACGCCGGGCAACGCCGGCCCGACCCGCGCATCGCGGCACGGTTGGCCGCGGCGCTCGGCGGCGCGCGCACGGTGCTGAACGTCGGCGCGGGCGCCGGCTCGTACGAGCCGGCGGATCGGCAAGTGGTCGCGCTCGAACCCTCGCGCGTGATGCTCGCGCAGCGTGCCGCCAGCGCGGCAGCCGCGGTGCAGGGGCGCGCGGAGGCGCTGCCGTTCGCGGACCGTGCGTTCGACGCGACGATGGCGGTGCTCACGCTGCACCACTGGGCCGACCGCGCGGACGGACTCGCCGAGTGCGCGCGTGTGGCTCGCGAGCGCGTGGTGCTGCTGACGTTCGACGCGTTCGCGGAGGGCTTCTGGCTCGTGCGCGACTACTTCCCCGAGTTCCTCGAACTCGACCGCCGGCAGTTCCCGCCCGTCGGCGACTACGCAACGCTCTTCGCCGGGCGCGCCGACGTCGAGATCGCGAGCGTTCCCGTGCCGCGCGACTGCGTGGACGGCTTCCTCGGCGCGTACTGGGCGCGGCCCGAGGCCTACCTCGATCCGGCGGTGCGCGCGGGAATCTCGTCGTTCGCGCGCTGCGACACGGCCGCCGGGCTCGAGCGACTGCGCGCCGACCTCGCGTCGGGCGCGTGGCACGCGCGCAACGGCGAGTTGCTCGAACGGGACGCGCTCGACCTCGGCTACCGGCTCGTCGTGGCGACGCTGGCGCGGTAGCGACGCTCCGGCGCTAGAAGTAGCTGGGCGGCTCCGGCAGCGGCTGGCCGCAGCGGCAGACGCCCGCCTGCCGCTCGTGATCGATCATCTTCGCGCACGCGCGGCAGCGGACCCACATGGGATTGATGTGGTCCGGGGTCCAGACGCTCGTGAAGGCGGCGTACCCGACCTCGGCCCAGAACCGCTTCATGGCATCGGCGTGCGCACCCGTGCGCAGTTGCTTCACCTGTTCGGGCTTCTCCCACGCCGAGATCGTCACGCCGCGCTCGCCGATGCGGAAGAACGCGACGCCGAGGAAGCCATCCATGCGCAGCATCTCGACCGCGGTCGCGCGCGTCATCGCGCGGACTTCCTCCGTCTGCGTGGTCTCGTTCCAGATGGTCGTGATCGCGAACGCGCCCGGCTTCGCTTTGCTGCCGGAAGGCACGGCGACGGAGTTCCCGAAGCCGAACGGTCCGGCCTGGTGCGGCTGCACGAGCACCTGAAGCCCGAGCTGCTCGGGAATCGCGCGCGTGTCGAAGTAGCCCTTCACCGACGTGATGCCGTCCGCGCCGGCGTCGATCACGTCGACGCCCGGCAGCGAGATCGTGCGTCCGGTCGGCGGCAGCCCCATGAACGGGCCCGTGTTGGTGCCGCGCATCACCCACTCGGCGACGGCGCGGCCGGCGCCGGCCTCCGCGAGGCTCACGACTTCGAACGTCAGATCGGGAAACACGCTCCACAGCCGCGCGGCATAGGCGCCGATCGCCTCGCCCGCGACCGCGGGCGTCGCGGTGTCGGCGTACGTGCCGCCGGTGGCGAAGGTCGCGACGATCGCGTGCGCGTCGCGGGCGTTCCAAGCGTCGAGATATCGGCGGGCGGCTTCGAGAGCGGACATGGAAGGTCTCCGGTGTGCGTGCGTGGATCGCCCGCGAAAGTTTGCACACGAGGGCGCGCGCGGGCGAGTGCTTTTCGCGTGCGGCGTTCGGCGGAACCGTCGTCGCGCTCGGAGCCACGTGGGGCGCGCTCGTCAGGGCCGTGTCGACACCGCGCGCGCAGCGGGCACACTGCGCGCATGAAAATCACGCGCAGGCAGTTCCTGAAAGCATCCGCCGCGGCCACGGCTGCGAGCGCGCTCCCCCTGCCGGCGCTGGCCGCCGGGCAGCCGTCGCCCCCCACCACGCCGCTGCCCGGGCTCAAGACGCCCGTGACCGGCAAAGCCGACAAGCGGCTCAACATCCTCATGATCGGCGGCACCGGGTTCACCGGGCCCGAGCAGGTCGAGTACGCGCTCGCGCGCGGGCACAAGGTCACGCTGCTCAACCGCAACAAGCGCCGGCCCGATCTGTTCAAGGGCCGCGTGGACATGCTGGTCGGCGACCTCAACGCCGACGTCAGCGCGCTGAAAGGTCGCTCGTTCGACGTCGTGCTCGACATCCCGACGACCGCGCCCTATTGGGTGCGCAACGTCGCGCAGTACCTGAAGGGCAACGTCGGGCACTACGTGTTCATCTCGACCATCTCGGTGTATGCGGACAACAGCAAGCCGGGCAAGGACGAAACCGACGCGACGACGCCGATGCCCGAAGGCGTGGATCCCTACTCGACCGATCCCGCGCTGCGCGGCAGCCAGTACTCGGCGTTCAAGACGTTCAGCGAGAAGCTCGTGCAGGAGACGTACCCGGTCTCGACCATCATCCGGCCCGGGCTCATCGTCGGCCCGCTCGATCCGACGGATCGCTTCACCTACTGGCCCGTGCGCATCGATCGCGGTGGCGAAGTGCTGGCGCCCGGCGACCCGAACGACCGCGTGCAGTTCATCGACGCGCGCGACCTGGCCGAGTGGACGATCCACATGATCGAGCAGCGCACGACCGGCGTGTTCAACGCGACCGGCCCCGCGGAACCGCTCACCGTGGCCGAGATGCTGTACGGCATCAAGGCGGTGACCACGTCCGGTGCGCAGTTCACGTGGGCGAGCGCCGACTTCCTCGAGCAGCAGAAGATCGAGGCCTGGAAGCACATGCCCGTGTGGGTGCCGCCCACCGGCGAGCTGGCCGGGTTCCACTTCCGTTCGGTCGCGAAGGCCGTGGCCGCGGGGCTCAAGTTCCGCCCGCTCGCCGTGACCGCGCTCGACACGATCGAGTGGAACAAGACGCGCACACCGGAGGCGCGTCAGGCGCAGCTCGAGGGCAAGTTCAACGGCCTCTCGCCCGCGCGTGAGACGGAAGTGCTCGCCGCCTGGAAGGCGAGCCGCGCGAAGTGACGACCGGGCACCGCGACGCGCCGTCCCACGCGGGCGGCCGCCTGCACACGAGTCTCCGGCTCCTCGTCGACGTACGAGGGCCGGAGCGCTCGTCGATGCTGCTGTCGTTCGTCTACTTCTTCTTCGTGATGAGCGCGTGGTTAGTGCTGCGCCCCATCCGCG
This sequence comes from Candidatus Eiseniibacteriota bacterium, assembly GCA_016215625.1. Lineage (GTDB taxonomy): Bacteria > Eisenbacteria > RBG-16-71-46 > RBG-16-71-46 > RBG-16-71-46 > CAIXRL01. The sequence goes on from JACRIW010000097.1 coordinate 68,878, forward strand.
ACGAGATCGCGGCGGCGTCCGGTGTGAGGAACCTGCCGTGGCTGTTCCTGGGCACGCTCGGCGCGACGCTGCTGTTCAACCCGCTCTACGGCGCGCTCGTGGTGCGCTTTCGCGTACGGATGTTCATCGCAGCGACATACCACATCTTCGTCGCGAACCTGTTCGTGTTCTACCTGCTCATGCGCTTCGCGACGCAGGGCGAAGGCTCGACGTTCGAGCTGTGGATGGGCCGCGCGTTCTACGTGTGGACGAGCGTCTTCAACTTCTTCGTCATTTCGATCTTCTGGTCGTTCATGGCCGACGCGTTCACGAGCGAGCAGGCCAAGCGGCTGTTCGGCTTCATCGGCGTCGGCGGCACGCTCGGCTCGATCACGGGCTCGGCCTTCACCGCGGCGATGGCGCAGGGCATCGGCACGAAGAACCTGCTGCTGGCGTCGGCGCTGCTGCTCGAGATCGCGGTGCTGGTCGTCGCACGCTTCCCGCGGGGCGGTGCGAAGTCCCCCACCCCGCCGGAGGCGGGGGCACCCGCCCATGAGGACGTCATCGGCGGCAGCGCCTGGGGCGGGCTCACGCGGCTGCTGCAGTCGCGCTACCTGCTCGCGATCGCGGCCTTCCTGACGCTCTACATTCTCGGCTCCACCGTGCTCTACGCTTCGCAGTCGGACCTCGTCGGCCGGCTCTACCCCACGCGTGAGGCGCGCACCACGGTGCTCGCGCAGCTGGAACTGGCGGCGCAGCTGCTCACGTTGTTCACCCAGTTCTTCTTCACCGGCCGCATCACCA
>JACRIW010000096.1 GCA_016215625.1 Candidatus Eiseniibacteriota bacterium
CGGGCCCACGGGCGTGGGCAAGACCGAGCTCGCGCGCGCGCTCGCCGAGTTCCTGTTCGACGACGAAAAGGCCGTCGTGCGGCTCGACATGAGCGAGTACCAGGAGAAGCACACGGTCGCGCGCATGATCGGCGCCCCCCCGGGCTACGTCGGCTACGAAGAGGGCGGCGCGCTCACCGAGGCGGTGCGGCGCCGCTCGTACTCGGTCGTGCTGCTCGACGAAGTCGAGAAGGCGCACCCCGAAGTGCTCAACGTGCTGCTGCAGCTGCTCGACGACGGCCGGCTCACCGACGGACAGGGCCGCACGGTCGACTTCCGCAACACGATCATCATCATGACCAGCAATCTCGGCTCGGACGCGATCCTCGAGTACGGCGAGGACGACCGCGCCGCGATGGAGGCGCACGTGCAGAAGGCGTTGCGCGCGCACTTCCGGCCCGAACTCCTCAACCGGCTCGACGACATCGTCATCTTCCACTCGCTCACCCGTGCGCACATCCGGCAGGTGGTGGAGCTTCAGGTGGAGCACGTGCGCGCGCTGCTGGCGGAGCGGCGCGTGGGACTCGTGCTCAGCGACGCGGCGCTCGACCTGCTCGCCGAGGAGGGTTACGACCCTCACTTCGGCGCGCGGCCGCTCAAGCGCACGATCCAGCGGCGGCTGCAGAACCCGCTGGCCATGCAGCTCCTCGAGGGTGCGTACCATCCCGGCGATCTCGCCGAGGTGGGCGTGGCCCACGGCGCATTGACGTTCCGCGCCGTGAAGGGTGATCCGGTTCACGCATGAGTCATGACGACGGCACACCGAAAGTGAAGTTCGATCCGTCCAGCAAGCTCGGACGGGCCGTGTTCCAGCTGGTGGACGCCTCGCAGAAGATGAACGCCGAGATCCGCACGCGCGTCGCGCGCGTGCGCAACCTGATCGAGGCCTCCCCGGGCGACCCCATGACCCGGTTCAAGGTGGACGGGGATCTCTCCACGCTCATGCGGGAATCCCGGCTGAACCCCATCGTCCGGGCGATCCGGAAGGCGATGTCCAAGTAAACGGACCGTGCGTCCGGGTGCGGGGTAGGACGCTTCGGTGTTGCAGAACCACAGCAGTCGACCGCATTCTGCCCGCCACCGGCGTCACCCCTCGCGCCAGGACGCCCTCGCGCCGGGCTATCTTGTTGTGGCACAGTGCCGGGACCGTTCGAAGTCCGGACCTTCCGTGGCACATGACGTGCAGATTCGGGGTGCCTCCCTCGTCCCGTTGCGGCCCGCGGCACACGCGGCATACGCGCCGGGGCCGGAGCGCACGGCAGTTCCCTCAGCGAGGAGTTCCCGCAGCCCATGTTCGCTTCCTTCCGCCGGTCGCTCGTCCGTACGGCCGCTGTCGCCGCCTTGCTCGCGCTGGCCGCGCCTGCGCTGGCCGCGACGCGCTACGTGAGCCCCACGGGCAGCGACACGAACACGGGCGCGAGCCCCGCCACCGCGTGGCGCACGATCTCGAAGGCCAACGCCGCCGCCGTCGCCGGTGACGTCATCCTGGTCGCGAACGGCACGTACGCGAACTTCCCGAACCCGGCGGTGAACGGCAGCGCGAACGCGCGCATCACGTACGTCGGCAACCTCGCGAATCCGTCCGCGGTCGTGATCACGCCGAACGGCGTGCTGAACAAGACCGACGTGACGATCAAGGGCATGCAGCTCACGGGCGGCTTCGACATCACGGGCGTGCGCGACTCGATCGCCGACTGCATCGCGTTCGGATCGCGCTCGAACATCTTCGCCGCCGACGACTGCGTGCTCGCGCGCACGGTCGTGAACTCCGAGCGGTTCTGGGTGTACGGCTCCGAGACCGATTCGCTGCCCGTCGCCGAGCGCGACACGATCGTGGACTGCACGTTCAACCTGAACGTCGTCACGGGCGGCAGCCACACGGTGCGCCTCAAGGCGATCGACCGCTGCGTGTTCGCGCGCAACCGCTGGAACATCCACGTGAACGCCGGCGGCGTCAGCGCCTCCGTCTACAAGCTGTTCTGGGTGCGCAACTGCAAGTTCCTCGACAGCCGCTGGGACATCGTCAACGACTGCACCGGCGCGTGCGACGAGGCCGGCTGGTTCATGCAGCGCGACTACACGCAGAGCAACTTCTGGTCGCGCGACACGATCGAGATGGGCGGTGCGGGCGAGGTGCAGTTCTTCGGCGCCGGCTCGGGCAGCTTCCCCGGCACCGTCATGAACAACACCTACGACCAGGTGATCGTGAAGCAGTACGGCAATCCGTCCTACGGTGGCGCGATGGTGTACCAGGACGCGTGCAAGTGGGACACGCTCACGAACTGCACGTTCGTCGGCAAGGAATCCGGCCTGCTCATCAACCAGGTCATCCACGGCCCGACGCTGATCGACCATTGCACCGTCGTCGGATTCAATCCCGGCCACGGCGCGATCGGGTTCGACGCGAGCGGCACGTGGGTGGGCACGACGGCCATGCGCTCGAACGTGTTCTACACGCACGGCAGCGCGCCGCGCTCGCAGAACAGCTCGGCGATGTACATGCCCGTCGCGCTGTCGCAGGGGCATCTCGTCGCGAACAACAACGTCTTCTACGGCCCGATGAGCAAGGACTCGCTCATCTACATGGCCGGTGTGGGATTCAGCGCGCCCGGTGTCGGCAAGCCGTGGGCGAACCGCATGCTCGCGGACTCCGCGTCCACGTGGGGCTCGCCGCGCTTCCTCGACACGACCAGCGTGCGGAACTTCAATCCCCGTCTCGGCACGGGCTCGAGGGCCACGGGCGCCGGATGGGGGGGCAGCGACGCCGGTTCCTTTTGGAGCACCGCTCCGACCCCGGACGCGGCCGGCCCGACGGCGGTGAGCGACCTGCGCGCGAGTGGCGTCAGCGACTCGCAGATGCTCCTGCAGTGGACCGCTCCGGCCGACGCGCCGACGGGCACCGGTGCCGTCGCGTACGACCTGCGCTGGAGCAACTCGCCGATCGACGACACGAACTTCGCCTCGGCGAACACGCTGGCGAGCGAACCCGTTCCGGGCGCACCCGGCGCGTACCAGCAGTTCACGTTCTCCGGTCTGTCCTCCGGAGCGACCTACTACGTGGCCTTGCGTGCGCAGGACAAGGCGGGCAACTGGTCCACCGTCTCCAACGTGGTCAACGTCATCGCCTCCCTCGACCAGACACCGCCGGCCGCCATCATCGACCTGAGTGCGCAATAACGCTCCGCCGCCGCTGACGCCCCGGACGGCGTCGCCCGCCGAGCCCCTGGCGCTTCTCGTCGTGGCCGTGCTCCTGCTGGCCGGGATCGCGTGGGGACTGCACCCGCAGTCGTCCTGGGACGTGGACAACACCGCCCCGGGCTCGGTGCTCAAGGCGATCGCGCAGAAGTTCGGGCCGCGCTGGTCGTCGTCCTACGGGCCGGTCCCGTACTTCACGATGGCCGTGCCCATGGTGCCGATGCTCGTCGCGTTCAAGTTCTCGCACGAGCTGGGCACGCCTTCGGGCACGTACCCGTGGGGCTTCGCGCATCCGGAGTTCTCGGTGAACGCGCTGACGCTCGGCGCGCGCGCGACGACCGTGCTCGCCGCGCTGCTGATCGTCGCGATGGCGATGCGCGAGGCGCGCCGCCGCGGCTCGGGCCGCGCGTGGGTCGCCGCGCTGCTGCTCGCGGGTTCGGCGACGTTCACGTACTACGCGCGCACGTCCAACGTGGACATGCACTACCTCTTCTGGGCGTGGGCCGCGTTCCATCTGGCCGAGCACGGCCGCCGCGCTCGCACCCTCGCGCTCGCCGGCGTGTGCGCCGCGTTCGCCGTGTGCACGAAGGAGCAGGCCGCGCCCTTCGCGCTCGTGGCGACCCTCGTCGCGATGAAGCGCGCGCCGCAGCTGTCGCCCAACGCCGGCTGGCGCGCGGCGCTGCTGCCGCCGTTCGCCGCGGCGGTCGCGTACGCGGTCGCATGGCGGCTGCCGTTCGGGCTGCCGGGCTGGCGCGAGCACCTGCGCTTCGTGTTCGAGGACGCGCGCTACGAGCGCACGTTCGACGCGACGGCGTCCGGCTTCGCGCAGCTCGCGCTGCGCACGCTCGAGCAGGTGCCGCTCGCGCTCGGGTGGGCCCTGGTGATGTCGCTCGTGTTCGTGGTGATGCGCCGGCTGCCGTGGCGCGGGCTGGAGGCGCGCGCGATCGCATGCGCCCTCTACCTGATCGTGTTCGTCGGATCGATCGGCTACGTGTACCCGCGATTCCTGATGCCGCTGCTGCTGATCGCGGTGCCGCTCGGCGTACGCGCGTTCGACGTCCTGTGCGCGGGCATGGGGCGCACGTCCATCCTCGCGTACGCGCTCATCGCGCTCACCGGCGGGCCCGCGCTCACGCTCACGCAGGCGCTGGACTCGCGTCTCGCCGCCGAACGCTGGCTCGCGCCGAAGCTCGCGGCGGGCGCCACGGTCGAGCTGGCCGGCAATCCCCACTTCCAGGCGCGCGTGCCGCTCGAGCGCGTCCACGTGCTCAAGCCCGATTCCCTCGCCGCCGCGCCGCGCGCGCCTCGGGCCGACCTCGTGCTGATGTCGGCGATGGACGCGGCGTACTTCGAGCGCGACTCGGCGGTGGCCGCGGCGTTCGTCGCGCCGCTGCGCGACCCGGCGCGATGGACGGCGCACGTGTTCGAGCCGCCGTTCACGGCGCGCTACACGCACGGCCTGCCCGTCTCGCCCCGCGTGACGGTCTACGAACGGCGGCGCTGAGCGCTACTTCAGGTGCAGCGCGCGCTCGCCGCCGTGCGGGCGGTAGAACACGACCTGGTTCTTCGGCGGGCGCTTGGCCTTGAGCAGCGCGGTGTTCGCGGCGCGCCAGAGCTCCTGCGGCGACTCGGCGTGGTCGGGGAACATGGCGATGCCGATCGACGTCGTCACGTTCACGCGGTGCGCGCGGCCGTCGAGGCCCTCGAGCCGGATCGCGTTCTTCTCGACCGCGGCGCGGAGACGCTCGGAGATCGCGAGCACGTCTTCCTCGATCACCGGCGGCGTGAGCAGCACCACGAACTCCTCGCCGCCCCAGCGCGCCACGGTGTCGAACGGGCGCACGCCGGCGCGCAGCACCTGCGCGACCTGCACGAGCACCTGGTTGCCGGCTTCGTATCCGAACGACGTGTTGAAGCTCTTGAAGTCGTCGATGTCGCAGATGAGCAGCGCCAGCGAGGACTGCTCGCGCTGGGCGCGGGCGATTTCGTTGCGGACCTGCAGGTCGTAGTACGAGCGGTTGTACGCGGACGTGAGCGGGTCCACGAACACGAGCTTCTCGATGCGCGCGGCGCGTTCGACCACGCCGCCGCAGAAGTCGGCGAGTAGCGCGATCATCGCGAGGTCCGCGCCCTGCCACGCCTCGGGTTCGGGGCTCAGCGCCTCGATGTGGCCGAGCGGCTGGCCGTCGGAGGCCGTGACCGCCGCGACCACGACCGATCGGGCGCCGAGCGCGCGCGCGGCCACGGTGAGCGACGCGCTCTTCTCGGTGTCGGGGCAGTAGAACAGCGCCGTCGGATGCTCCATCGAGTCGGTCGCGATCGAGGCGTCGATCGGCTGCGGCTCGGTCGGTTCGAGCTCGTCGTCCTTGCCGAAGTAGCGCAACTCGGCCGAGCCGAGCAGTTCGCGGCCGGCCTGGTCGAGCTGGGCGAGCAGACCGGCGCGCGTCGTGCCCGTGCGCGGGTCGCTGAAGATGAGCGGATCGTCGAGCCGGACGAGGCGGCGCACCTGGTCGAGGCGCGCGGGCGCCTGCGTCGGCAGCGACGTGCGCGGCTGGATGAGGACGCCGTCGCGCATGCGCGGTCCCGGCATCTGCAGCGTGATCACGTCGTGCTGGTCGCGCGGCTGGTAGCGCACGACGGGGCTCAGGCCCGTGCCCTCGGAGGGCAGGCGCTTGAGCGCGCCCTGCTGCTCGAGCAGGTCGATGGCGTGCATCGCCGCGCGCTCGACTTCGGTCGCGACTCCGGAACGGAGCGCACGCTGGACGCGCATGCGGTCCACCGGCGGAAGCTGCTCGACGGGAAGCAGTCGTTCGAGCAGGTCCTTGAATCCGATGTGCTGCTGCTTCATGGGATCACTCGCCTCCCTGCGGGTGTCCGATGCAACTTTCCACCGCCCTGGGTCAATGGGGGATGGCCTCTGGGTGTCGTGCGAGGTGTCGAACGGGTGGATGTGACGCGCACGACCATAGCACACGACCTGCGCCGGTCCGCCGCGCAAAGTCCGTGCTCGAGCTCCGATCCCGGCGTGAGAAAATCACAGGTGGGGGACATGCCCCAATCGCGTTCGCTTGACGATGGCGCGGTGCGTCTCTAGGTTGCAGCCGCACTCACGACGCCACTTCTTCTCGTCCCGGAATACCCCGCATGCGGCTCTCCGAACTGCTCAACGCGCAGTCCGTCACGACCCGGCTGAAGGCCCGCACCAAGCGTGAGGCCATCGCCGAGCTCGTGGAGCTGCTCGAGTCGGCCCACGGGCTGGCCAGCCAGGGCGAGATCCTCGACCGTGTGCTGCGCCGCGAAGCCATGATGTCCACGGGCATCGGCAACGGCATCGCGATCCCGCACGGCAAGGCCCGGCTGGTGGACCGGCTGGTCGCCGCCTGCGGCGTCTCGGCCGAGGGCATCGAGTACGAGTCCGTCGACGGCGAGCCCGCCACGCTGTTCGTGCTGCTGGTCGCCCCCGAGAGTGGCGGCGCCCTGCACGTGAAGGTGCTGGCCAACATCTCGCGCCTCCTCAAGGAAGAAACCGTGCGCCGCGCGCTGCGCGATGCTGCCAACCCCGAGGCGTTCCTCGCCGCCCTGAAGGCGGCCGAGGCCATCCACATCCCGTCGTAACTCTCGCCGCGGTTCCGTGGCGCCCGCGCGGCTCGCGCGGGGCGTGACGGCCGCCCGTCCCGAGACTCGCGGAGGCCCCATGCACCTGCTCGACGCATGGACCGCGCTGTCGGTCGCCGATCTCGCGCGGCTGCTCGGCATTCCCGCGGCCGTCCTCGTGGCGGCGCTGTTGCCCGGCCGGCGGCTGACGGGCGTGGCCGCGCTGGCGATCGCGCTGCTCGTCGTGCCGTGCGCCGAACTCTCGGCGCCGCTCGGCGTGCGTGTCGCGTGGGTGGCGCTCTGGCTCGTGATCGCCGCGCTCACGATCTCGCGCGGGCTCGACACCGTGCGCACGCCCGCGCCGCGCCGCGGCGGGTTCGAGGCGAGCGCGATCGCGCTGCCGCTCGGCGCGGCGCTCGCGCTGCTGCTGCTCGCCGCCGTCTCGCGCCAGTCGGCGACGCTCGCGCCGCTCGACGCGCGCCGCGCCTCGCTCGGCGCGCTCGTGCTGAGCGCGGGCGTGCTGCACCTCGTGATGCGCCGCCACACGCGCCGCGCGCCGCGCGCGTTCGGCGCACTCGGGTTCGGGCTCGAACTGCTCGCGGCCTCGGCGCGCCGCGCCGACGTCACGGGCGCGGGCGCGCCCGCGGGCGCCGCGCTGCTCGGCACCTGCGTCGCGGTCGCGCTCGTCTCGCGCATCGCGGGCTCGCGCGAACAGTGGTCGGGCTCGCCGCTGGTGAGCGACGCGCACGAGCTGCACGACTGATGGCGCGCGCGCTCCGCATGCCGGCGCTCCGCGCGTTCGCCTCACCGCCCGTGTGGGGGCTGCTCGCCGCCGCAGCCGGGCTGGCGCTGCTCGCGTACGAAGGCGTGTGGCGCGCGGCGCTCGGCGTGGAGCTGATCGCGCTCGCGTTCTGGGTGTGGGCGCGCGCGGCGGCCGACTCCCGTGAACAGATCGCGCGCTGGGGCTGGCTGCGACGGCCCGCGATGGCGCTGTGGCTCGCGGCCGCGCTCGCGCTGGCGCTGCCGGCGCCGCCCGTGCCGCCCGCGCCGCCTTCCGTTCCGCGCGCCGGGCTCGCGACGGTGCTCGAGGTGCCCCAGCTCTCGCGTCCCGCGATGCCGGCCGAGCGCGATCCGCTCGCGCCGCTGCGCGCGCTGCAGGCGCTCGCCGTGCTGTGGGCGGGCCTCGAGCTGCTCGGCGCGCTGCCCGCCTCGCGCCCGTACGCCGACGTCACCGGGCCGCTGCCGTACGCAGGACCGTGGCTGCCCGCCGTGCTGCCCGCGGCCGGCTTCCTCGTGCTGTGGCGGCAGTCGCACGCGTGGATGAACGGCCCGCTGCTGCGCGAGCTCGCGGTCGCTCTGCTCGCGCTCGCCGCGGCGCTCGCGGTGCTGCGCGCCTACACGCGCCGCACGTGGACGGCGTCGCTGCGCTGGCTCGCGGTGTTCGACTCGGCGCTCGCGGCGCTGCTCGTGGCGCTCGACGTCGTGACGCCCGAGGTCAGCGTGCTGCTGTGGTTCGCCGCGGCTGGCGGACGTCTGCTCGCGCTCGCGGCCGAAGTGCGCGGCGCGTCCGGACGGCGCGGTCCGCGCGTGACCATGCTCTGGCGCCTCGCCGGCTGGACCGCGAGTGCGTCGCTGTCGTGGATGCTCCTCGCGCACGTCGTGTTCGGGAATGGCCGCTGGCGAATCGCCGAGTACGTCGCGCTCGCCGCGCCCGTGTACCTCGCCGCGGTGCTGTCGCTGCGCCGTGTGATCGAGGCGCCCGAGCGCCGCGCGGTGACGCGCAGCGATCCGTGGAAGTGGGTCGGCGGCGCGGTCGCGGCGCTCGTGACGTGTATCGGGCCTGCGGCGATCGCGCTCGCGTGGGCGGGTGGCATGCACGTCAGCGTGCCCGAAGCGGCGCTCGGGCTCGCGCCCGCGCTGCTCGCCCTCGCGCCGCGCCCGGCCGGCGTGCGCACGGACGACCTGCCGCCGCTGCTGCGCGCGCCGGTCGCCGCGGGCGCGACGGCGCGCGACTTCGCGCTGTCCGTGTTCCGCCTGGTGGTGACGCTCGAACGCCAGCTCGCGGCCGCGGTCGGCGCCCTGCTGCGCGGCCTCGGCGCGCCCGCGCGCGACCTGCACACGGGTGACGCGCAGGAGTACCTCCTCTTCCTGGTCGGCCTCAGCGTGCTGTCGCTGCTGCTGCCGTTGCTGCGATGAAGCGCGACCTGTTGGTGGCCGTGACGATCGCGCCTCCGGCGCTCGTGCTGTGGGCCGCGGTCGTGGCCCTGGCGGCCGCGCTGTTGCTGCGCCTCGCGCACACGCCGCGCCGCGGCGTGCTGGCGTCGCTCGCGACGCTGCTGCCGTGGGCCGCGCTCGCGCCGCTCGCGTGGTGGGTGACGCAGCCGCAGGGCGCGACGCTCGATCGGGCCGCGCTCGCCGCAGCGCTCGCCGTGGCGCTGCTCGCGCGCGACCGCGAGGACCGGCGCCAGAGCGAGGCCGCGCTCAAGCTCGCGTGGGTGATGGGTGTGGCGTTCGCGCTCACGTGGGCGGGCGAGTCGCTGCTCGCGCTCGCCGCAGGCACTGCCGTGCCCGCCGAACAGTGGCCGGCGCTCGGGCTGCAGCTCGACACGTACGCGCTCTGGGGCGCGGCGCTCGCGCTCACGCTGCTCGCCGGCATCGTGCTGCTCGGCGGCGCGCCGTTTCATTTCTGGCTCGCCGACGTGCTGCACGGCGCGCCCGCCTACGTCGCGCCGCTGGTCGCGGCCGCGCTGCAGAGCGCCGGCGCGGCGCTGCTCGGCGCGCGCATGGCGGGCGTCGCCGCGTTCCCCGCCGGGCACGCCCTCGCGCAGTCGCTGCTCACGATGGCCGCCGCGATCGCGCTGGTCGCGGGCGCCGCGACGCTCGCGACGCAGCGCCGTCCCGAACGCCGCGTCGGCACGCTCGCGAGCCTGCAGGGCGCGCTGCTGCTGTGCGGCGTCGTCGCGAGGCGCACGGACACGGCGGCGATCGCGCTCTGGGGCGCGCACGCCGCGCTCGCGCTCACCGGCGCCGGAGCGCTCGCGCGCTTCCTGCCCGTCGCGAGCGACGCCGCCGATCCGCCGGGCGCGCTGTTCCGCAAGCATC
>JACRIW010000099.1 GCA_016215625.1 Candidatus Eiseniibacteriota bacterium
ACGACGGCCACACGCTGCTCGCGACCACGGCGATCGACAACCTCGTCAAGGGCGCGGCCGGCCAGGCGCTGCAGAACCTCAACGTGCTGCTCGGCTGGCCCGAGGCGTGGGGCCTTCCGGTCCACGGCAACCCGTGGTGAACCCCGGGCGGGGCACGCTTCCCGTTCGCCCGGTCGTGATCAAGCTCGGCGGCCGTGCGCTCGAGGCGCCCGGCGCCCCGGCGGAGTTCGCCGCGGCCCTCGCCGCGCTCGCGCATCCGGCGGTCGTGGTGCACGGCGGCGGCGCCGAGGTCACGGCGTGGTGCGGCAGGCTCGGCATCACGTCGCGCTTCGAGGGCGGCCTGCGCGTGACCGACCCCGCCACGCTCGAAGTGGCGACGGCCGTGCTGGCCGGGCTCGCCAACAAGCGGCTCGTCGCGGCGCTGCGCGCGGCCGGCGTGGACGCCGTGGGGCTGGCGGCGCTCGACGGTGGCACGTTGCGCGTGCGTCGCCACGCCCAGTCGGCGACGCTCGGCGAAGTCGGCGAGGTCGCAGGCGTGGACGCTTCGCTGCTCAACGCCCTGCTCGCGCAGGGCCGCACGCCCGTGCTCGCGAGCATCGCGGCGACGGACGCCGGGGAACTGCTCAACGTGAACGCCGACGACGCGGCTTCCGCGCTCGCCGCGGCCGTGCACGCGAGCGACCTCACGCTGCTGTCGGACACGCCCGGCCTCAAGCTCGACGGCGAAGTCGTGAGCGAGATCGCCGCGGACGAGTTCGAGGCCACACTCGCGCACCCGCAGGTCGAGGGCGGCATGCGCCCCAAGCTCGCCGGCGCCGCCGCGGCGGTGCGTGCCGGGGTGGCGCGCGCGCACATCGCCGCCTGGCGCGGCCCCGAGACGCTCACGACCCTGCTGCTCGAACGCTCGCACGGCACGCTGCTGCATGCCGGCGCCGCATCCGGCTCGGCGACGGAGGTGACTCATGGCTGATGCTCTCGTGACGGACACCTCGGCGCCGGTCATGCCCGCCGGCTTCGCGACCGAAGAGCCGTCGCTCTTCGCGCCGCTGTACCCGCTCCCGCGCCTCCAGCTCGTGAACGGCAAGGGCGCGCGCGTCACGGACGTGAACGGGCGCGAGTACCTCGACTTCGTGAGCGGCATCGCGGTCAACGCGCACGGCCACGCCCCGGCGGGACTCGCCGAGACGATCGCCGCGCAGGCCGCGAAGCTCGTGCACACGTCGAACCTCTACACGAACGAGAACGGCGTCGAGCTGGCGCGCGAGCTGACGCGCGCGAGCGGCTACGACCGCGTGTTCTTCTGCAACTCGGGCACCGAGGGCATGGACGCGGCGATCAAGTTCGCGCGCGCCCGCGCCGGCGCGCTCGGCATGAAGGGGCGCGACATCGTCGCGTTCACGGGCGGCTTCCACGGCCGCACGGGCTTCGCGCTGTCGGCCACCCACACGCCGGCCTACCGCGCGCCCTTCGAGCCGCTCATTCCCGGCGTGCGCTTCGCGCCGTACAACGACCTCGGCGCGCTCACCGACGCGATCACGCAGGACGTCTGCGCGATCGTGGTCGAACCCGTGCAGGGCGAGAGCGGCGCCGTGAGCGCGACGCGCGAGTTCCTCCAGGCGCTGCGCGCGCGCGCCACGGCGCTCGGCGCCGCGCTGATCTTCGACGAAGTGCAGACCGGCATGGGCCGCACCGGGACGCTGCTGGCGCAGGAGCAGTTCGGCGTGAAGGCCGACCTGACCGTGCTCAGCAAGGCGCTCGGCGCGGGAATGCCCATCGGCGCCGTCCTCATGAGCGCCGAGGTCGCGCAGTGCCTTTCCCCCGGCATGCACGGCTGCACGTTCGGCGGCAGTCCGCTCGCCACCGCCGCGGCGCGCTGGTCGCTGGCGCAGGTCACCGCGCCCGGCTTCCTCGCGCGCGTGAACGAGGCGGCGGCGGTGCTCGCCGCCGGTGCGGAGGCGATCGCGGCGAAGCACCCGAAGTCGGTGCGTGAAGCGCGCGGCATGGGCCTGCTGCGCGCGCTGGATCTATCCGCCGACGCCGACTTCCAGCCGGCCGACTTGCTGGCGGAAGCCCGCGAACAGGGCCTGCTGCTCGTGCGCGGCGGCGAACGCGCGGTGCGGCTGCTGCCGCCGCTCAACGTGACGAACGAAGACATCTCCGAAGCGCTCGCGCGGCTCGACGCGGCGCTCACGGTTCTCGAGACGCGGGCGAACGACAAGGGAGAAGGACTGTGAGCAACCAGCGGCGCAACGTGAAGAAGGCGGCACTCGCGTATTCGGGCGGACTCGACACGAGCATCATCGTGCCGTGGCTCAAGGAGCACTACGGCTGCCAGGTCGTGTGCTACTGCTCGAACGTCGGCCAGGGCGGCATGGAGCTCGACGGCCTCGAGGCGAAGGCGCGGCAGATCGGCGCCGACGACGTGATCGTCGAGGACCTGCGCGTGCCCTTCCTGCGCGACTTCGCGTTCCCGATGCTGCGCGCCGGCGCGGCCTACGAAGGCCGCTACCTGCTCGGCACGTCCATCGCCCGGCCGCTGATCGCGTCGCGCCAGGTGTGGGCCGCCGAGCGCACCGCCTCCGACGCACTCGCGCACGGCTGCACCGGCAAGGGCAACGACCAGGTGCGTTTCGAGCTCACGTACATGGCGCTCGCGCCGCACCTGCCCGTGATCGCACCGTGGCGCGAGTGGGACATCGTCTCGCGCGAGGACGCGCTCGAGTACGCGGCCAAGCACAACGTGCCGCTCGCACAGAAGAAGGACGACCTGTTCTCGCGCGACGCGAACCTGTGGCACATCTCGCACGAGGGCGGCCCGCTCGAGGACCCGAACACGGTCGCGCCCGATTCCATGTGGAAGATGACGGCCAACACCGCCGATCAGCCCGCGCATCCCGAGATCGTCTCGATCGCGTTCGAGCGCGGCCGCCCGGTCGCGGTGAACGGCAAGACGCTCGGACCGGTCGAGCTCGTCGAGGCGCTCAACACGATCGCCGGCCGTCACGGCGTCGGCCGCATCGACATCGTCGAGAGCCGGCTCGTCGGCATGAAGTCGCGCGGCGCCTACGAGACGCCCGCGGGCACCGTGCTGCGCGAGGCGCTCGAGGACCTGTGCAACCTGACGCTCCCGCACGACCTGCAGCACACGCGGCTCGAGCTGTCGCACCGCTACTCGGACCTCGTGTACAACGGCATGTGGTTCTCGCCGCTGCGCCGCGCGCTCCAGTCGTTCGTGGACACCGCGATGGACGTGGTCACGGGCGAGGTGAAGGTCGAGCTCTACCGCGGCCGCTGCAACGCCGTCGCGCGCACGAGCCCGTACACGCTCTACCGCCCCGACATGGCCTCGTTCAACATGACGGGCTACGACTCGACGCACGCCGAAGGCTTCATCCGGCTCTTCGGCATGCCGCTCGCCACCGCGGCGCGCCGCGGGCAGCCGATGCCCGCCGCCACGGAAGAGGCGGTGACGCATGGCTGAGAAGGACGCCGTCTGGACCGGCCGCCTCGCGGCCGGTCTCGACCCGCGCGCGCAGCGGCTCAACGACTCGCTGCCCGTGGACAAGCGGCTGTGGCCCGAGGAGCTCGCGATGTCGCGCGCCTACGCGACGACGCTGGGCTCGTGCGGCGTCCTGACCGAACTCGACCTCACCGCGCTGCTCGACGCGTGCGACAAGCTCGAGCGCGGACTCGCCGCGGGCGAGATCACGCTCAAGGGCGAGGACGTGCACTCGGCGGTCGAAGCCGGGCTCGAGGGCTTCTGCGGCGAACCCGCGCGACGGCTCCACACCGGCCGCAGCCGCAACGACCAGGTCGCGACGCTCTTCCGCATGCGCGTCATGCGCCTGTGCGACGAGGCGATCAGCGACGTCCAGACGCTCGGCCGCGCGATCGTGTCTCAGGCGCGCCGCTCCGAAGGGCTCGCGTGCGCCGCGTACACGCACCTGCAGCCCGCGCAACCGATCCTGCTCGCGCACTTCTGGCTCGCGCACGCCGCTGCGTTCGAGCGCGACGAAGAGCGCTTCGCCGCGGCGCGCGAAGCCGCCGACCGCATGCCGCTCGGCTCGGGCGCCGTCGCGGGCACGCCGCTCGTGTACGACCGCTTCGACCTCGCGACGCGCCTGGGCTTCACGCGCCTCGCCGCGAACTCGCTCGACGCCGTCGGCGACCGCGACTTCGCGCTCGAATACCTGAACGCCGCCGCGCTGCTCGGGCTGCACCTGTCGCGCCTCGCGGAAGACCTCGTGCTCGCGTGCTCGCCCGGCTTCGGCTGGTTCGCGGCGCCGGACGGCTTCAGCACGGGCAGCTCGCTGCTGCCGCAGAAGCGCAATCCCGACCTGTTCGAGCTCGCGCGCGGCAAGAGTGCGCGGCTGCTCGCGAACGCGCAGCAGCTCGCGGTGCTGCTGAAGGGCCTGCCGATCTCGTACCAGAAGGACCTGCAGGAGGACAAAGCCGCGGTGTTCGACACCGGCGACCAGCTCGAAAGCCTGCTCGAGGCGCTGCCGCCCGCGATCGCCGCGCTCGTCCCCAATCCCGAGAAGCTGAAGGCCGGGCTCACGAGCGACCTGCTCGCGGTCGAACTCGCCGACGCGCTCGTCGCCGAGGGCGTGCCGTTCCGCGACGCGCACCGCGTGGTGGGACAGCTGTGGGCCGCCGCCGAGAAGGCCGGCGTGGACCCGATCGCGCTGCCGCTCGAGGCGCGCACGGCCATTCATCCGCTCTTCACCGACGACCGCGTCGGCTCGCTCACGTTCGAGGGCGCGCTCGCGCGCCGCTCGCACTCGCCCGGCGCGGGCCCCGGCTCGGTCGCCGAGCAGCTCGCGTACGCCGAGGCGCGGCTGGGCCTGGGGCCCGGCGAAGCGCTGCGCGAACGCCGCGAGAGCGCGGCGGCGCTGCCGAGCGCCTCGCGCGCGCGCGAAGCGTTGGCTTCGACGGTCGGCGCCTCCGGCGCCTCCGGCGCCGACGGTGCCGAGACCTCCGCCGCCGCGGACGTCGTCACGCGCCCCGACGGCATCGTGCTCCGTCGCGCGCGCGTGTCGGACATTCCCGGCATCGCCGGCGTGATGAGCAAGTACGTCGAACAGAACATCCTGCTCCCGCGTCCGGTGTCCGAACTCTTCCAGTGCGTGCGCGAGTTCTGGGTCGCCGAGCAGGACGGCGAGGTGATCGCCACCGCGGCGCTGCGGCTCCTGTGGGGCGACCTCGGCGAGGTGCGCTCGCTCGCGGTGCGTCCCGACGCGCACGGCAAGGGCCTCGGCGCGCAGCTCGTGGCGGCCGTGGTCGCCGACGCGCGCGCGCTCGGTCTGCCGCGCCTCATCGCGCTCACGCGCGAAGTCGAGTTCTTCCAGAGCTGCGGCTTCACGGTCGAGCAGCGCGAGCTGCTGCCGCGCAAGGTGTGGACCGACTGCGTGAAGTGCCCGCGCCGCCACGCCTGCGACGAAATCGCCGTCGCCCTCGACCTCGTGCCCGGCGCCGGCGAAGAAGCCGCGAAGCAGGCGCGCGGCTCGTACACCCTGCCCCTGCCGCAGGCGGCCTACGTCGAGCCGCCGCTGCCGATCATCTCGTGACGAAGGAGACTCCGCACATGGACACGAATCCCCGCTCGCTCGTCGGGCTCCTCGGCCTCGAGAAGGAATGGGTGCTCGAACTCTTCGCGCAGGCCGACCGCCTGCGTGCGGCGCGCGGCACCCCGAAGGCGCCGAAGCCGCTCGCGGGCAAGACCGCGGCGCTCGTGTTCCACAAGCCCTCGCTGCGCACGCGCGTGTCGTTCACGGTCGGCATGCACGAGCTGGGCGGCGACGCCGTGGACCTCACGGCCGTCGAGGTGAGCGAGCACGGCCGCGAGAGCGTGCCCGACGTCGCGCACGTGCTCTCGGGCATGTGCGACCTCATCGTGGCCCGCACGTTCTCGCACACGCTCGTGCAGGGGCTCGCGAAGCACGCGAGCATCCCGGTCGTCAACGCGCTCACCGACCACTCGCACCCCTGCCAGATCCTCGCCGACCTCTACACGCTCTGGCGGCAGGGCCGCGACCTCGACGACATGACGGTCACGTGGGTGGGTGACGGCAACAACGTGCTCCACTCGTGGCTCGAGGCGGCGACGATCTTCGGATTCGCGCTGCGCGTCGCCGTGCCGGACGGCTTCGAGCCCGACGCCGGGCTGTTCCTCGAGGCCGAGCGCCGCACCGAAGGCCGCGTGCGCCGCGTGCGCGACCCGCAGGAAGCGGTGCGCGACACCGACGTCGTCTACACGGACACCTGGACGAGCATGGGCCAGGAAGCCGAGGCCCAGTGGCGCCGCATCGCGTTCGCGGGCTTCACCGTGGACGAGCGCCTCATGTCGCTCGCGAAGAGCGACGCGTCGTTCATGCACTGCCTCCCCGCGCACCGCGGCGAGGAAGTGACGGACGAGGTGATCGACGGGCCGCAGAGCGTCGTGCTGGAGGAGGCCGAGAACCGGCTGCACCTGCAGAAGTCGCTCATGGTCACGCTGTCGGCGGCCACGCCACCGCGCGTGAACGAGCCGCCGGCCGCGAAGCGCAGGCGCATGAAGGTTTCACCGCAGATGGCGGGCGTCACGGCCTGAGCGCCCGACGGCTCCACGAAGTTGCCGCCACTTGAGGGCGCTGCCGCACGCACGCGGCAGCGCCCTCTCATGTTGCGGCGCGAGTGTCCGAGACTCGGTGCATCAGCCGTTTCACGGGCACGCACGCGCCTGCCCGGATCGAGAGCCCCACTGCCGGGAGACCCGCATGTTCACCCACTTCTTGAAGCGCCTGTTCGGAGCGTCCGGGGATACGTCCGACAAGGCCGCCGCCGGCAACGGCGGCCGGGCCGCGGGATCGGCTGCCGCCTCGGCCGAATCGCAGGCCGCCGCGCTCGCCGCCGCCGTCGCGAGCAACGAGGCGGCGGCCGCGCCCGCCGCACACGCGCACGCCACCGTGCCGGTGCCCAACGATCCGATCACCGTCGAGGCCGCGCTGCGCCGCTCGCTGCACTGGCGCGCGAAGGTGCTCATGGACGGCGCGACCCGCGAGGCGCAGCAGTCCGACGCGCCGGCGCTCGTCGAGGAACTCACGAAGGCCGGCGAACAGGTCATCCGCCAGCCTCCCGAAGCCGCCATGCGCGCGCTCAACGTGGCGCGCAACCCGAACTCGTCGCTCGCGCAGATCGTCGTGCTGTTCGAGCACGACCCGATGCTCGTACAGGCGCTGCTCCGCCAGGCGAACTCGGTCTACTACAAGCGCGACGGCAACCCCTGCAACTCCGTCCACGCGGCCGTGCAGCGCGTCGGGCTCAAGGGCGTGCAGGGCATCCTCATGGAGAGCATGGTGCAGCAGATGCTCTGCCGGCCGGGCGGCAGCTACGACGCCCTCGTGCAGAAGGTCTGGTCGCACATGCAGCGCACCGCGCCGATCGCGCGCGCCGTCGCCCCGGCGTTCGGCGTGGACGGCGAGACGGCCTACTCGCTCGCGCTGCTTCACGACGTGGGCAAGCTGCTCACCTTCGACCACATCTCGTCTCTGCGCCACAAGCGCCGCCGCGAGGTGAAGATGCCGGACGTGTTCTTCCGCCAGCTGCTCTACCACCTGCACGAGCCGCTCGGCGGCCTCGCGGTGCTGCGCTGGGACATGGGCGTGGACGCCGCGCGCGCCATCGCCGAGCACCACCGGCGGCCGGCGCCCCGCACTCCGGACCTGATGACCGAGTGCCTGCACGTGTCCGAAGCGATCGAGCTCGCGCACACCAACTTCACCAAGCTCGACTGGGACGCGATCTGGAAGAACGGCGAGATCACCACCGACGTCGTGCACGTGCAGGACCGGTTGAGGCGCATGGAAGCCTGACCGAAGCCCAATCTCCGCCTACATCATGGCCGCGCCGGGTGATAACCTGCGCGGCCATGACGACTACCGCCCTCTTTCGCCGAGCCACGGCCCTCGCGGCCCTCGCGGCTCTCGCGCTCACCTGCAGCGCCACGTTCGCCTTCGCGCAGGCCGCCCTTCCCGGCGGCGCGCGCCCCGACTCCGTCCGCCGCTACGAGCCCGGCCGTGCGCTGGCCGACAGCGCCCGCCGCCCGGCCGACATGCCGCCGCGTCCCGCCGCACGACTGCGCGACGTGGCCCCGGCGCAGGCCCCCGCCGGTCCGGCGATT
The DNA here is from genome assembly GCA_016215625.1 of Candidatus Eiseniibacteriota bacterium. Classification (GTDB taxonomy): domain Bacteria; phylum Eisenbacteria; class RBG-16-71-46; order RBG-16-71-46; family RBG-16-71-46; genus CAIXRL01. Next base: position 8,159 of record JACRIW010000099.1, read on the forward strand.
CCCGCCGAACTGCCCGGCTTCTGGCGCACGCGCGCCGAGCGCACGCTCTGGAAACAAACGGCCGACTACGACGAGACCATGCGCTACTGCAAGCAGCTCGAGGCGGGCTCGCGCTGGGTCAAGATGATCACGTTCGGCAAGTCCGGCCAGGGCCGCGACCTCGTCATGCTCGTCGTGTCGAAGGACCGCGCGTTCACGCCCGAAGCCGCGCGCGCGACCGGCAAGCCCGTGGTGCTCATCCAGAACGGCATCCACTCCGGCGAGATCGAGGGCAAGGACGCCTCGCTCGCGCTCGTGCGCGACATGGCCGTGCTGCGCTCGCGCCAGAACCTGATCGACTCGTGCATCGTGCTCGTCGTGCCCATCTTCTCGGTGGACGCGCACGAGCGGCGGAGCAAGTTCAACCGCCTGAACCAGAACGGCCCCGAGGAGATGGGCTGGCGAGTCAATCCCACCGGGCTGAACATCAATCGCGACTACGTGAAGGCCGAAACGCCCGAGATGCGGGCGCTGCTCACCAACGTGTACACGAAGTGGTGGCCCGAGCTGCTCGTGGACGACCACACCACGGACGGCGCCGACTACCAGCACGACGTCACCTACGGCCTGCAGCAGGGTCCGCAGGTGCCGGAGCCCATCGCGCGCTGGTACGCCGAGGCGTTCGAGGGCCGCGTCGTGCCCGCGCTCGCCGCCATGGGGCACCTGCCCGCGCCCTACCTCAACTTCCGCGGGCCGCGGCCTTCGAGCGGCATCGACATGGGCGCCACGCCGCCGCGGTTCTCGACCGGCTACCCGCCGCTGCACGCGCGCGCGTCGGTGCTCGTCGAGACGCACATGCTCAAGCCCTACGGCGACCGCGTGAAGGCGACCTACGACCTGCTCGTCGCGCTGCTCGACGAGATCCGCGTGCGTCCGCGCGCGCTGACCGGCGCGGTGCGCGCCGCCGAGGCGTCCGTGATCGCGCGCGCCCGCGAGACGAATCCCGCGCGCCGCACCGTCGTGCTCGCCGGGCGCACGACCGACAAGGGCGTGCCGTTCGCCTATCGCGGCAAGGTCACGACGTGGGAGACGAGTGACATCACGGGCGCGCCGGTCGCGCGCTACGGCGCCGCGCCGTGGGACACGACGATCATGCTCTACCGCGAGGTCGTCCCCACGCTCACCGTGCAGCAGCCCGCGGGCTACCTGGTTCCGCAGGAGTGGACGCGCGCGATCGACGCACTCGACGTGCACGGCATCCGTTACCGGCGGCTCGTGCGCGCGTGGCGCGACAGCGTCGAGATGCTGCGCGTGACCGAGTGGTCGCAGGCGCCCGAGCTGTTCGAAGGGCACCGCATGACACGCGTCGCGGCCGTGAAGCCCGAACGCCAGCTGCGCAGCTTCCGCCCCGGCGACGTGTGGGTGCCGCTCGACCAGCCTTCGGCCGCGCTCGCGGTGAACCTGTTCGAGCCGCAGGCGCCGGACGGCCTGATGGCGTGGAACGCGTTCGACACGATCTTCCCGAAGAAGGAGTACGGCGAGGACTACGTCATGGAGCCGATCGCGAAGCAGATGCTCGCGAAGGATCCGAAGCTCGCGAAGGAGTTCGCCGACCGTCTCGCCGTCGACTCGACGTTCGCGAAGAGCCCGTGGGCGCGCACCGACTTCTTCTACCGCCGCTCGCCGTGGGCCGATCCGGAGCAGGACCTGCACCCGATCGCGCGCGCGCTGCGCGTGGTGCCCGAGAGCATGTTCGCGCCGGCGCCGCCGCCCACGATGCCGGGCGGTCGCTGATCGGCCGCTACTTCCAGCCCTCGCGCACGGCGCGGGCGTAAGCGTCCCAGTAGGGATCCGGCGCCGGTTCCTCGATCGTGAGGACGGCGCCGTCGCTTTCGGCGAGCCACAGCTTGCCGGTGCCCTTCATCACTTCGCCGATCTCCGCCGCCGCGATGCCCTCTTCGGCCAGCGCCGCGAGCACCGCGCCCGCGTGCTCGGCACGCGCGCAGCACAGCAGCGCGCCTTCGGCGAGCGAGACGTACGGATCCACGCCGAGCACCTCGCACGCGACGCGCACTTCGGCGGGCAACGGAATGCGCGAGCGCTCGACGCGCAGGTCGTGCCCGCACGCCTTCGCGAGCTCGACCAATCCGCCCAGGACGCCGCCCTCGGTCGCGTCGTGGAGCGCCGTGACGCCCCGCTCGCGCACGCCCACGCGGAGCGCGGCGCGGCAGTCCGCGACCACGCTCACCTGCGACTCCATCGCCTGCAGCCGCGCGAGCGCGCCATCGCCCAGTCCGGCCGCGGCGAGCGCGTCACCCACGCGCTGGGGCGCGAGCGCGGCGATCACCGCCGCCGTCTCGACCGCGCAGCCCTTCGTGAGGATCACGCGATCGCCGGGCGAGGCCATGAGCGGCGTGACGTAGCGCCCCTCGTCGCCGACGCCGATGAGCGTCGCGGCGCCGACGATGGACAGGTCGCAGCCGTCGTAGCGCCCCGTGTGGCCCGTGACGACGGCCACTCCGAGCTTCGCCCACTCGTCGCTCATCGCGGCCCAGTATTCGGCGAACAGGTCGTCGCCGAAGTGCGGCGGCAGCGCGAACGACACGCTCGCGTAGGCTGGAGGAATGCCCGTGGTCCAGAGATCGGACGCGATCAGGTGGCAGGCGAGACGCGCCGATCGCGCCGCTCCGAGCGCCGGAATGACGCTGAGCGGGTCGGTCGTCACCGCCATCACGCGGCCCGCGCCGATCTTCACGATCGCGGCGTCGTGCCCCGCGCGCGGACCCGCGAGCACTTCGGCGCGTTCGGCGCCCAGGCGTGGCGCGATGACCGAGCCGAACACTTCGGGCGAGATTTTTCCGAGCGGCGACGGCGTGGCGGGCGGAAGCGACATGCGGAACGGCTCCACGGAAGAAGTGCGTGCGAGGGACGGACAGTAAACGCGTGCTCGCGCGGCCGCGCAAACGCACCGCGGCCGCCCGGGAGACGCGGGCGGCCGAGGTGGGTGAGGCGGCAATCGCAGAACCCGCCCTACGCCCCAGGCGGCGGCAGGAACTTCGCCATCGCGAACGTCGCGCCCTGCGGGTCGGCCACCACGGTCATGCGGCCGACGCCCGGAATGTCCATCGGCGGCACCCACGTCTTGCCGCCCATCGCCGTGAGCTTGGCGTGCGAGGCGTCCACGTCGTCCACCGCGAAGTACGTCAGCCAGTGCGACGAACCACCGGCGTCCGGCGGCATCGGCATCATGCCGGCGGCCATGCCCACGGCGTTCGACCACTGCGTGTACGCGCCGCCCATCGGGCTCTGCATGTCGTTGCCCTTCCAGCCGAGCAGCGGCTCGTAGAACGCCTTCGCCTTCGCGGGGTCGGTCGCGTTGAGCTGCGTCCACGCGAGCGCGCCGTGCTCGTACATCACGCCCACGCCCGGCGTGCCCTTGCCCTGCCACAGGTTGATCGGGGCGCCGATCGGATCGATGAACACCGCGAGCCGGCCGTTCTCACCCACGTCGAACGGCGCCATCACCTGCGTGCCGCCGAGCGTGTCCGCCTTCGCGGCGGTCTCGTCCACGTTCTCGACCGAAACGTACGCGCCCCAGTGCGGCGGCACCTTGCGCTCGAGCATGTCGGGCGTCATCGGGAACATCGCCGCGGCGTCGCGGCCGCCGAGCTGGAAGATGTAGTAGAACCCGTTCGGTCCCATGTCGTGCTCGACGACGGTCCAGCCGAACAGCGGCATGTAGAAGCTCTTCGCCGCGGCGGCGTCGAGCGTGGCGAGTTCCGGCCAGCAGAAACTGCCCGGTGCGTGCTGCGTGATCGTGGGCATGGAAACCCTCCGAGGTGAGGCGTGAAGCGGGGATGGACAGGGCGCGGACGTTCGCCCAGGGCGCGGGGCGCGGCCAGCGCCGACGGGCGAACGCCGCACCCCGCAGCACGAGCGCGGCGCGCGTGCCGGGCAATCGAAAGGGGCGCCCTTTCGGACGCCCCTCCCGTGGTACTCCCGCCTGCGTGACGGGCCCTGCGTACTGCGATTACCGCACGATCGTCACGCGCACCGACGCGATCTTGCCCGCCTGGGCGAGACGCGCGAAGTACACGCCCGACGCCACACCGGACGCGTCGAGCGAGACGCGGTGCGTGCCGGCGGCCAGCGTGCCGAGGTCCTTGCCGGCGACGCGACGGCCCGTGACATCCACGAGCTCGAGGCTCGCGGGCGACGCCGAACCGAGCGACACGCTCAGCTGCAGCGAGCCACGCGCCGGGTTGGCCGACAGCGAGCGCAGCGCGAACTGCGTCTCGAGCGGCACGTCCACCCACACCTGGCCGAGCATGCGCTCGACGCCGTTGTGGATGACGCCGATCTTGTACTCGTAGCTGCGGCCGGCGACGACGTTCGCGTCCTCGTACGTGAGCAGGCCGTCACCGTCCGCCTGCAGGTCCTGCACGTACGCGAACTCGCCGGGGATCGCGCGGCGATAGAGCTTCATCGACTCACGCGCGCCGTCGGCCGAGTACCACGTCATCTTCGGGTGGCCGTTGACGATCTCCGATCCGACCAGCGCGAGCTGCGTGGCGACCGGGGCGTCGAGCAAGCGCTCCCACATGCCGCGGCCGTGCGTGGCGACGCGCAGCGTGCGGCTCGTGGGCTGGATCTTCATGTCGAACACCGACACGACCGGCATGCCCGTCGTGTACGGCGCCCACGTCGCGCCACCGTCGAACGACTGGTACACACCCACGTCCGTGCCCGCGAACACGCGCGAGGGCACCATGGGATCGATCGCGAAGGCGTTGACCGGCACGTCCGGCAGGCCGAAGCCCGACGCCGACCAGGTCGGCGTGCCCGTCATGAGGTTCGTGGTCTTCCACACGTGCTGGCCGGCGGGAATGTTGAAGCCGCCGAAGCAGACGTACGCCTTGTTGGGATCGGTCGGATCGATGGCGATGCGGCCGATGTACTTCACCGGCATGCCGGCACCGGTCATGTTCACCAGCGTGCTCGAACCGGTCGTCGTGCCCCAGATCTGGGCGTTGTTCAGGCCGACCAGACGCACGTTGTCGTCCGAAGGCGCGATGCCGACCGCGCTGATCGGCACGCCGAGTCCGCTCGCCGTCGCGATGGGCGCCTGGCTGACGACGGGGTTCGTGGCGCCGCCGTCCGTCGAACGGTGCAGGCGGTCCGTCGCGTAGTAGATCGAGTTGAACGGCGAGCCCGGGCCACGCACCAGCGGCGCGTAGAAGTTCACGTTCTCGCTCACGAGGATGCCGTTCAGGTTCTGGCCGACCACTCCCCAGTTGCCGTCGAACGCCGACCCGACGTTCGCCGAGACGGCGTACGCCACCAGGTTGTTCCGCTGGTTGAAGTAGGTGTGGTACATGCGCACGTTCGAGTTGTCCGGCGCGTTCTGGTCGATCACCGCGAAGCCGCCGTCACCGAAGTCGATGCGGTTCCACGTGCCGTTCGGCAGGTAGTGCTGCGTGCCGTTGTCCTGCGTGCCGCCGATCGAGAAGTTCGGGTCGGTCGGGTGCACGTCGAGGCTCTGGTACTGCGCGGCGCTGAACGGGAACACGTTCAGGCTGGTCCAGGTCGCGCCACCGTTCGTGGACTTCCAGATGCCGCCGTCGTTGCCTTCGTACACGATGTTCGGGTCCGACGGGGCGAACACGATCGCGTGCGCGTCGGCGTGCAGGCCGACGTCGGCCACGCCCGCCGCCGTGAAGCTCGCGCCGGCGTTGACCGAACGCGCGTACACGCGCGAGCACGTGCCGTTGCCGGCGCCGCCGAGCAGGATGACGTTCGCGTCCGTGGGGCTGATCGCCACGGGCAGGTCGTAGAAGCACTGGCCGCCGCAGTAGCCGCCGCCGCCCGCGAGCTTCGCCGACCACGTGAGGCCGCCGTCGGTCGAGCGGCGCAGGGCGCCGCTGCCGGTCGTGCACGACGTGCCGGCCGCGGTCTCGCCGGTGCCGACGATGATCGTGGTGGCCGCGCCGACGCGGTTCGCCGCGAACGCGCCGCGCGCATTGCTGACCGTGGTGACGAACGTCTGCGTGAACGTGCCCGCGCCCTTCGCGTTCGTGGTGCGGTAGATGCCGCCGTTGAGCGCGGTCGTGGTGCCGTTCGCCCAGCACAGGATCGTGTTGGCGGTCGCGTCCGTCGGGTCGTAGATCATGTCGGCGATGACCTGGTTGCCCGACACGTCCGGCGCGATGCTCGCCGCCGAAGAGACCGTCAGCTTCGTGAACGACGGGCTCGCCGAGGTGGCGTTGGTCGAACGGTAGATGCCGCGCAGCGCGGTGATCGGGGGCGAGGAGCCGAACGGTTCGCCGCCCAGGCCGCCGATGCCGCTCGCGGTCGAGCAGAACACGATCGCCGGATCGGCCGGATCCACGAGGATCTTCGAGATCGAGCGGCCCGTGAACGTCTTCGCGCCGATGATGTCCGTGGTCGGTGTCGGGTTGAACGGTCCGTTCAGGACCGCCGCGCCGGCCGCGTCGTCGATGCGGTAGAGACCGACACCGAAGAACGAGTCGGCCGAGCCGTTCGCTTCACCGGTGCCGACGTACAGGATGCTCGGATCCGACGGCGCGAGCGCGAGCGAACCGATCGCCAGCGAAGCCGCGTTGTCGAAGATCGCCGTCCACGAGGCACCGCCGTCGAGCGAGCGCCACACGCCGCCCTGGGCCGCACCGACGTACACGATGTTCGGGTTCGTCGGGTGCACGCAGATCGCCGAGACGCGGCCCGAGATCGCCGTGCTGACGCTGGTCGTCTGGCCGTTCGGGATGGGCCAGGGGCCGATCGGCGTCCACGTGCCGGCCGAGACGAACGGCGCGAGCGCACGGCCCTGCGTGGAAAGCTGGCGGACGGCGCCGAGGCGCGCCTGGATGAGCGCGTCGCTCGGAGCGCTGCCGTAGCGCAGCTCGTCGAAGGCGGCGCGCGCCTTCAGGTACGCTTCCTTGTCGATCTCGCCACCGATGCCGGTGGGAAGATCGGGATCGCTCTCGACGGCCTGCGCGAACGAAACCGTCGCGCTGGCCGCGATCAGAACGACCGAGATGAACATGCCGAGCCACTTCTTCATGCGTCCTCCGGGGGCTGGGGAAATGAGTGCGCACGCCGAAGGACGGGGTCGCCCGGCGAGCCACGGTGCGACAGCTGGTGGAGAGATTAGGTTCTGTGGCCTGACAAGGACATGAAAAAGTCACGAACGCGGTACCGGCGGCGCGATGTTCGCCACGACGCAACTCCCGCGCGTCCTGCTGCACGCTCTCATCCCGGAGAGCGCCCGCCCGGCCCGCTCGACAAGCCCCGCCGGGAACGCGCACGATGCGCGCTCACCTTCCGAATCCGGAGACGCACATGCCCATTTCGAGACTCGCGCCGGGTCCCCGGCTTTCCGGCGTCGTCATTCACGGCGACACGGTCTATCTCGCCGGCCACGTGGTGGCCGACCGATCGCTGGGTGTGAAGGGCCAGACCGAGGCGATCCTCAAGCGCATCGACGAGCGCCTCGCCGAGGCGGGCACCGACAAGACCCGGCTGCTGTCGGTGACCATCTACCTCGCCGACATCGCGACGTTCGACGAGATGAACGAGGCCTGGGACGCCTGGGTGGACCGCGCGGCGGCGCCCGCACGCGCCACCGTGGGCGCGGCGCTCGCGTCGCCCGAATACCTCGTCGAGATCAGCGCGATCGCGGCGCGCTGACCGCGCCGGCGCCGCACGCCTCACGCCGCTCGCCGCACGAAAAAGGCGCCCCGTGCCCGGGGCGCCTTCTTCCTTCCGGCGGCTGCGCCTACATGCTGCCTTCGTCCGCGCTCGGCCCGTAGAGCGCCGGCACCTTCGCGCCCGTCAGGCGCAGGTACACGGTCAGCTGGCCGCGGTGATGGATCATGTGGTTCATGACGAACGTGCGCAGGATCGCGGCCTTCGGCATGGCGAAGTGCACCTGCTCGCCCGTGCGCCCGGTCCACGTGCGCATCATCGCCTCGTCGGTCGCCTTCTCGAGCTCGGCGCGCGCCGCCTTCACGTTGCCGTCGAACTCCTCGAGGATCACCGCGGTGCTCGCGGGCTCCTCGTACTTCGGCGCGGGGAACGTCGCGAAGTCGAGCTCGTCGGTCGTCAGCGTCATCTGCGCCCACATGGGCACGTTCGCGAGGTGCTTCGCGAGCTGGCCGAGCGTCCACGACTTCTCGTGCGGCTTGAAGCCGAAGCTCGCCTTCTCGCACCGCTCCAGCGCCACGCGCAGCTGCGCCATCTCGTGATCGAACTCCGGGAGCAGCGCGTCCTTGATCGCCATCGGGCCTCTTCCTTTCGGTGTTCGCGGCCTCCGGCCGCGCCGCGCGTGGTGCGCGCGGTGCGCGTCGGAGGCCGCCGGTGATGCGGGGATGTCTGGTGTCGCGGAGGCTCAGCGCGCGCGCGCGTGCGGGCCGCGCGGGCGGGCGTCGTACTTCTGGAACAACCGGACCTGGCGGTTCGACATCTCGACCGGCCGCCCGGCGATGAACACGGCGAGGCACTGCGTGGTGGTCTCGAGCGGATCGCCGTCCGTGATCTGCAGGTCGGCGATCTTGCCCGGCTCGATCGAGCCGAGCCGGTCGCCCGCGCCGACGATCTGCGCGGGATAGAGCGTCACGGCCTTGAGCGCCTCTTCGCGCGGCAGCCCGAACGCCGCCGCGAAGCCGGCGTGGTGCGGCAGGTTGCGCACGTTGGCCGCCGAGAAGCCGCCGCCCTGGCTCGCGATGCAGAAGCGCACGCCGGCCGCGGCGAGCTTGCCCGGCAGCGCGAACGCCTCGTCGTACGCATCCCAGCGCCGCCCCGGCATGACCTCCGTGCCCGCGACGATCACGGCGATGTCGCGCGCCTTGAGTTCGGGAGCGAGCATCCACGCGTCGCGCCCGCCGACGATCGCGACGCGCGTGAGCTTCTGCTCGTCCACGAAGGCGAGCAGCGCGCGGATCTGCGCGACGTGATCGGCGTGGAACCACACCGGCACCTCGCCGCGCACCACGCGCCGCATCGCGTCCCAGCGCGTGTCGGCGTCGTGCTTCGGGACGCCTGCCGCGCCCTCGGCCGCGCGCGCCTTCTCGTACGCGCGCGCGTCGTCGAACGCCGAGCGGATCGCGGCGATCGCCTCGTCGCGCTGGCGGTTCTGGTCCTCGTCGGACTGCTGCATCCACCACGCGCGCTGCGGCGTCATGTTGGGCCAGTTCACGTGCAGCGCCACCGCGCGCTGCACGGTCATGTCCTCCTGCGTCCAGCCGTCGAGGTGCAGGAGCGCCGACAGCCCGTGGATGGCGCCGCCGCCGGGAATCACGAGCGCGCTCGTGACGCCGTTCACGCGCGCGACCGGCAGCAGGTCGCTGTCGGGATTCACCATGACTTCGGCGCGCAGGTTGGGATTCACGTTGCCCACTTCCTGCGTGTCGTTGGCCCCCGTCACGGTGCCGACCTCGATGAGGCCGAGCTGCGTGTTGGCGTCGATGAAGCCGGGATACACGTGCCGGCCCTTCTGGTCGATCACCTTCGCGCCCGCGGGTACGGCGCCGTTCGCCTCGATCGAGACGATGCGGCCGTTCTCGAACACGAGCGTGGCGTTGGGAACGTCGCCGCGCGTCACGGTGTGCACCGTGGCGCCGGTGATGGCGTACCTGCCCGCGGCGCCCGGGACTTCGGGCCCGGCCCACGCGGCGGTCGCGCCGGCCAGCCATGCGGCGAGCGCGAAACGCGCCGCGATCGAAACGTGCGTGCGGCGGCTCATCGCGACACCTCCTCGCCCTGCTGGTCACGCGCGGCTTCGCTGCGGAAGGGCGCCGAGTGCCCCTGGTGCTCGCCGCAGTGGTTGCCGCTCTGATCGGTGTCCTCGAGGTAGCGCGGCGGGCGCGCTCCACGGCCGCGTCCTCCCGCCATCGGCGCGTCGGCTTTCGCCGCGCGCGCGGCGGCGATCAGCGCGTCGCGCTCGCGCGCGAGTTCGCCGCGGCCCGCCAGGTCGGCGGCGCGATCGAAGTACTTGCGGCCCTCGACCCACGTCTGCTCGCACACCGAGTACGGCGACAGCGGCACGCCGCTCCAGATCGCGAAGTCGGCGTCCTTGCCGGGCTCGAGCGAGCCGACGCGGCCGTCGATCTTGAGCGACTTCGCGGGATTCAGCGTCACCGTGCGGATCGCCTCCTCGGGCGGCATGCCGCCGTACTTGATCGCCTTGCCCGCCTCGGTGTTCAGCCGGCGCGCGAGCTCCTCGCTGTCCGAGTTGAACCCGACGTTCACGCCGCGGTCCCACATGAGGTAGGCGTTCCACGGAATCGCGTCGATCACTTCCTGCTTGTACTGCCACCAGTCGGTGAAGCCCATGCCCGAGGCGCCGTGCGCCGCCATCTCGTCGGCGACCTTGTAGCCCTCGAGGATGTGCGTGAACGTGTTCACGCGGAAACCGAACTCCTCGGCGAGCCGCATGAGCATGAGGATCTCGTCCTGCCGGTACGAGTGGCAGTGGATGAGGCGCTTGCCCGCGACGATCTCGGAGAGCGCGTCGAGCTGGATGTCGCGCCGCGGCGGTAGCGCTCGCTGGCCCGCGCGCCACTCGGCCCACGCGCGGTCGTAGTCGCGCGCGGCGAGGAACGCCTCGCGGATGCTCTGCTCGACGCCGCCGCGCGAGTGCGGGTAGCGGCTCGACACGTCGCCCGGCTCCCAGTTCGACTGCTTGGGGTTCTCGCCGAGCGCGAACTTCACCGTGCCCGGCGCCTCGCTCATGAACAGCTGGTCCGGCGAAGCGCCCCACTTGTTGCGGATCACCGCGCACTGCCCGCCGATCGCGTTGCACGAGCCGTGCAGCAGGTGCATCGCCGTCACGCCGCCCGCGAGCTGGCGATAGATGTTCGGGCTCTCGGAGTTGATCACGTCCTGGATGCGCACTTCGCACGTCACGTTGTTCGTGCACTCGTTGACGTTGCCGAGCACGGCGGCGTGGCTGTGCTCGTCGATGATGCCCGGGGCGACGTGCTTGCCGGTCGCGTCGTACACGAGCGCGCCCTTGGGCGCCGCGAGGTTGCGGCCGACCGAGACGATGCGGTCGTTCTGCACGAGCAGGTCCGCGCCTTCCAGCGTGCCCTGCGGCCCGGCGGTCCAGATCGTCGCGTTGCGCACGAGCACCGTCTGCTGCTCGGGGATCGCCATGCGCCACGGCTCGCTGTTGCCCATCACCGCGGGCGACGCCACGAGAGCGGCGTCGGGTTTCTTGTCCCCACGGCGATCCTTCTTCTCGGCGGGCGTGCCCCGCACGGCGACCGACTGACCGGCCGCCCCGTTCATCGTGCCCGCGAGCGCGTCGTTCGCCGCGCGCAGGTCCACGCGCGCGGTCTCCTTCTCGCGCGTGAGCGTGAAACGCAGGCGCTTGCCGTCGAGCGACACCGCCGTCGCCGCGACCGTGTCCGCGCCGAACACGAGCTTCACCGTCGTGTCCTTGTCCGCGCCGACCATCATGGGCACCGTGCCCTTGCCCCAGTCGAGCACCCAGTCGCCCGTGGGCGCGGTCTCGTCCTTCGCCGCCTCGTAGCGGTTGCCGTCCACCCACACCTCGCGCACCTTGCCGCCCGCGAACAGCGTGCCGCGCGTGACGGTGAAGTTCGCGAGCTTGCCCGGCGCGATCGTGCCGATGCGCGCGTCGAGGCCGAGCATCTTCGCGGGCACGGTCGTGACCGCGGCGAGCGCCGCGTCCGCCGAAAGGCCGCGCTGCACCGCCTTGCCGACGTTCTCCGCGAAGACCTTCACGTCGCGCAGGCCGTTCGTGGTGAACGCGAACGTCACGCCCGCCTTCGCGAGCGCCGCGGCGTTGCCCGGCGCCTCCTGCCACTGGCGCAGGGTCTCGGTCGCGACGTCGGCGGCGAGGTCGGCCGTGGACACGTCCGGCGCATCCGGAAACGCGACCGGCACGACCAGCGGGAAGCCCGTCGCCGCGACCAGCGCGACGCGCTTGTATTCGTCGCCGCCCGTGACGATGCGGCCCGCGAGCCCGGCCTCTCGCATGAGCGCGGCCGAGCGCAGCACCTCGAGCATCTCGTCCGCCACGAACTGCACCTGCTGCGTTCCGGCGATCGCGCCCTGCAGCGCCGCCCACGACAGGTTGGTCTCGGGGCGCGGCGTACCGGCGGGCTTCTTCGCGTACGCGGCGTTCGCGTCGCGATACCACCTGGCGTCCAGGAAGGTCTGGCGCGCGACCGCGATCGCACCCATGAGCGAGCCCGGGTAACCCTGCGGCTGCGGATCGAGCGCCGCGATCATCGAGGCGTCGGCGACGAGCGCGTTGGCGTTCGCCGGGCCGTCGCCGAGGCCGACCACCGCGCTCGTGCCGCGCACGATGCCGCGGCGCGGCGAGACCTGCGCCACGGTGAATCCGGCCGCGCGCAGCGCGCCGAGCTGGTCGGCGGACAGCGCGAGGTTCTCGATCATCCGGTACTCCGAGCGCACCGACGGCAGGCCGGACGCCGCGCCACGCGCGGGCTCGGCCGTGTCCGTCTGCGGGGCGCGCGGACGGCCGCCACCGCCGGGCAGGCGCGGCGGACCCGCGGGCGTGTCCTCGGCCGGCATCACGAACGCGTCCACGAGGCCCGCGTACACGGTGAGGCTGTCCATCTCCCACACGCGCGCGTCGGCGGGAATCGCGACGTCGGCGCCGACCGCCGTGACGAGCCCGTCGCGCACGACGATCGTGCCGCGCTCGATCACCTGGCCCGGCGCGAGCACGATGCGCGCGTGCGTGAGCGCGTGCACGCGCGGCGTGCCGGCGAAGGCTTCGGGCGCCCGGCAGAAGGTGCAGGCGGCGGCCAGTGCGAGCGCGGCCGCGGTGAGCCGCCGCGCGAGGGCGGCGGGCGTACGGGGAGCGGAGGACATCGGTGCATCTCCTCGGGCGGCGGAAACGGAAGGCCCGCGCCGGGCGGCCGGCGGAACCGGGGTGAGGACGGAAGGCAGGCACGTTAGAAGCGCCGGCGCGCCCCTCTCAAGCACGAAGTCGCCCGGGAGACGAGCGCGTGCGAACGGCCCACCAGTGCGGTCAGCGCAGCTGCTTGAGCCGCCAGGAAAGCAGCGGCGGCGTGACGAGCGTCGTCAGCGCGACCATGACCACGATCGCCGAGAAGACCGCGTCGTCCACGACGCGCTGTCCGTGCAGCGTGAGCGAGGCGCCGATGCCGGCGAAGATGAGCCCGACCTCGCCGCGCGGGATCATGCCGAGCCCGACCGCGATCCGGTCCGCGCCCTTCTCGAGCACGCCGAGCGAGCACAGCTGCTTGCCGATCACGGCCACGACCGTCAGCACGAGCGCGAAGAGCGGCACGCCCGGCTGCGCGAACGCGGCGAGCTTCACGCTCATGCCCATGAGCACGAAGAACACCGGCACGAGGAAGCTCGAGAGCGGGTGCAGCAGGTCCTCGATGCGGCTCGCGTGCTTCTCGCGGGCGGCGAGGTCGGCGTAGTGCACCTCGTCGAGCACGAGTCCGGCCGCGAACGCGCCGACGATGGGCGCGAGCCCGGCGAGCGTCGCGAGCCACGAGAGCCCGAAGCAGAAGGCGAGCGCGACCGTGAGCAGCAGCCCCTCGCCCTGCAGGCGCGAAGCCACGCGGAAGGCGGCCTTCGAGAGCAGGCGCCCGATCACGAGCGCGCCGGCGAGGAACGCGAGCGCCTTGCCGAGGATGAGCGCGGCGTCGCTCCACGCGAACGCGCCGCCGAGGTCGGCCGCGCGGATGACGCCGGTCACGACCGCGAGCACCACCAGCCCGAGCACGTCGTCGATCACCGCGGCGCCGAGGATGATGCGGCCCTCGGCGCTCGCCGCGCGCCCGAGATCGCCGAGCACGCGCGCGGTGAGCCCGACGCTCGTCGCGGTGAGCGTCGCGCCCACGAACACGTGCATGAGCGGCTCCGCGCCGGGATGCAGCCACGCCGACACGCCGTAGCCGAGCGCCATGGGCGCGGCCACGCCGAGCACGGCGACGAGCAGCGCCGACGGACCCACCGCGAGCATGCGCTGCGCGTCGGACTCGAGCCCGACGGTGAAGAGCAGGAACAGCACGCCGATCTGCGCGAAGAGATCGAGCGAGGCGCGCGTGCCTTCGGCGTGCAGCATCTCGAGTCCGGGCAGCGTGAGGTTGCCGAGCACGATGCCGGCGAGCAGCTCGCCGAGCACGGCCGGCTGGCCGAAGCGCGCGAAGAGCGCACCGCCCAGGCGGGCGGAGACGAGGATGACGACGAGCGCTTCGAGCACCGCGGCGAGCGCGTCCGCGCCCGCACCCGTGGCGGCGTGCGCCGCTCGCATCGGCAGTGCCACGAGCAGGGCCACGAGCAGGAAAAGTTTCGTGCGCGGGGAGGAGAACATGGCGGAGTGCTACCGCACCACGGCGCCCTCCGTCGAGCGTGAACGTGAGGCGACGCGCGATGACTGCCACGGAAGTGGCAGTGGCTGCCATCGTGACAGCGAAAAACGCGGCTCGCGCGACGCGCGCGGTGCGACACGTGGTCGCAGGGCGCGGGGCAACGGACGCGTTCGCCGTCGCTTGGGTTTCGCGTTCGCACGCGGCGATTTCGTGGGCGCGCGAGGCACGCGTGATGCTGCATCCACGAGCCCGGTGTGGTTCGGGTCCGGGCAACAGGAGGGACGCCAGTCGCCACACCGTCCGTCGAGCGCGAGTCGCAGAACCAGCGCGACGGGAGAGCATCACGGAATCCCCCGAACGATCCCGGCCTGCGAGGTGTGCAGCGGGACGCGCGAGAGGCGCGAAAGTTCATCGATCCGGATGCTGTGCCTGTCCGGCGCGGCTCACTCCCGGCAAACAGGTGGCGGGGACGAGTCGTCCCCGGTGCCGGTCGCAGAGAGCGGTTCACCATGACCCGCGCGCAGTGTCATCCGAAAGGAGGATGCATGCCGCCGGACAAGCACCACGAACGCCGACCCGCATAAAAGGAAACACGGGTCGGCGTTCTTCTACATGCGCGTGGCCGCTGGCCATGCAAGGGCGGTGCGGCATCGGAGGTCGTGCGAGTGGCTCACCCGCTGCCTCCGGCCACGCGGCACCACCATGCGACGCCACCGTGACGGGCCTGCCGGCCCAATGACCGCCGCAGTGCGCGCTCTTCATACTGTCCGGGTTTCCTCGCCGACGAACGACCCGCACGTCTGGAGAACGCCATGGCCGGTCCGAACCGCACCCGATCGTCCCACCTGCTCGAACGCGCCCGGCGCCTCGTGAGCGACCCGCCGCCGGGCAACGCCGTGGGCGACCTGGCCGGCGACCTGAGCGTGGCCGAAGTCGCCGAGCGCCGGGGGCTTCCGGTGGCGACCGTGCGCGGCATCCGCTCGTTCTACGACCAGATCGAACGCATGACGCGCGTGTGCGAAGGCACCGCCTGCCGCTTCGGGGGCGGCCACGCGCTGCGCGAGCGGCTCGAGGGGCTCGGCCCGGTCGGCGAGGTCAAGTGCCTCGGGCACTGCTACCAGGCGCCCGCGTTCCGCTCCGGCGAGAAGGTGTACGCGTGCCCCTCGAGCGAACGCGTCGAGGACTGGCTCGACGAGTGGGGCGAAGGGCCTTCGCCCATGGTGGACCTCCACCCCATCCCGCGCGCGAACCTGTGCGACGAACCGGTCGTGCTGCGCCACCTTCTGGGCGGCGCCGCACCGGCATGGGAGGAATACGACCTTCCGGACCCCGACACGATCCTCGCGAACGTGGACGCCGCGAAAGTGCGCGGCCGCGGCGGCGCGGCCTTCCCCACCGCGACCAAGTGGCGCACCGCCCGCCAGACGCTCGCCGACGTGAAGTACGTCGTCGCCAACGGCGACGAAGGCGACCCGGGCTCGTACGTGGACCGGTTGCTGCTCGAGGAAGACCCGCACACCGTGCTCGCCGGCATGCTCGCGTGCGCGCGCGTGATCGGCGCGACGCGCGGCATCGTCTACATCCGCTCGGAGTACCCGCACGCGCAGCGCATCATGCGCCGCGCGATCGGCGAAGCGCGCGCGCGCGGCGTGCTCGGCGCGGCGTTCGACGTCGAGGTGATCTCAGGCGCGGGTTCGTACGTCTGCGGGGAGGAGAACGCGCTGCTGCGCTCGATCGAAGGACTGCGCGGCGAGCCGAGCCCCAAGCCGCCGTTCCCGGCCGAAGCCGGACTGTTCGGCAAGCCGACCGTGGTGCAGAACGTCGAGACGCTCGCGCTCATTCCGTGGGCGGCGCGCCGCGGGCAGCCGACCGGCACGAAGGCCGTGTGCGTGAGCGGCGCGGTCGCGCGACCCGGCCTCGTCGAAGTGCCGCTCGGCATGAGCGTGCGCGAGGTGCTCGAACGCGGTGCCGGCGGCGCGGCGCCCGGCCGCACGTGGCGCATGGCGCTCGTCGGCGGCCCGATGGGGCGCGTGCTGCCGGTCGAGAAGTTCGACACGCCGCTCTCGTACGAAGCGCTGCCCGGCATGGGCCACGCCGGCATCGTGGTGCTCGACGACCACGTGAGCCCGCGCGAGCTGGCCGAACACCTGTTCGCGTTCGCGCGCGGCGAGTCGTGCGGCAACTGCACGCCGTGCCGCGTCGGCACGTCGCGGCTCGCGCAGGTGCGTGACCGCGCGACCTTCGAGCGCCTGCTCACCACGATGGAAGAGGGCAGCCTGTGCGGCTTCGGCAGCACGGTGCCCAAGCCGCTCCGCGACCTGCTGGCCGTGTGGGGCGAGGAGGTGCTGCGATGATCACCGTGGACGGCAAGGCGGTCGAAGCGCGCGGCACGCTGCTCGACGTGTGCCGCGCCGCGGGCGCGGACGTGCCTGCGATGTGCAAGGACGACCGGCTCTCGGTGGGCGGCCACTGCCGCTCGTGCATGATCGAAGTGGACGGCCGCATGGTCGCCGCGTGCTCGACGCCCGCGCGCGACGGCGCCGACGTGTGCACGACGAGCGAGCGCGTCGTCGCGTACCGCCGCGACCTCGGTGAACTCATGCTGTCCGAGAGCCGCCCGCAGGGCCGCGTCGGACGGCGCGTCGCCGCCTGGGGCGCCGACGGCTCGCGCTACGGGCTCGCGCCGAAGACCGAGCGGCGCGACACCTCGCACCCGTTCATCCGGTTCGACGCCGACGCCTGCATCCTCTGCCGCCGCTGCCTGCGCGCGTGCGAGGAGCTGCAGGGACAGTTCGTGTACGCGATCGAAGGCCGCGGCGCGGACGCGCGCCTCGCCTGGGGCGGCGGGCCGTTCGCCGAGAGCGGCTGCGTCTCGTGCGGCGCGTGCGTCACCGCGTGCCCGAGCGGCGCGCTCACGAATCGCGACCTCGAGCGCGCCGAACGGGTGGCGCGCCCGGGCGAAGCACACGTGACGCGCACGACGTGCGGCTACTGCGGCGTCGGCTGCCAGCTCGACGTGCACGTCGCGGGCGACGGCGGCGCGGCGCGCGTCACCCACGTCGAGGGCGCGGCGGACTCGCCGGTCAACCACGGCCACCTGTGCGTGAAGGGCCGCTTCGCGCACGGCTTCTCGCGCCACCCCGACCGGCTCACGACCCCGCTCGTCCGGCGCGACGGCGTGCTCCAGCCGGCCACGTGGGACGAAGCGTACGCGGTGATCGCCGAGGGCTTCGCACGCCACCGCGGCGCGCTCGCCGGACTCTCGAGCTCGCGCTGCACGAACGAGGAGAACTACCTCTTCCAGAAGTTCGTGCGCGGCGCACTCGGCACGAACGACGTGGACTGCTGCGCGCGCGTCTGCCACGGCCCTTCGGCCGCCGGCATGCGGCTCTCGCTCGGGACCGGCGCGGCGACCAACTCGCTCGCCGACATCGAGCAGGCCGACCTGCTGTTCGTCACGGGCAGCAACACGACCGAGGCGCACCCGGTCACCGGCGCGCGCATCCGCCAGGCCGCGCTCGGCGGCACGCCGCTCGTGGTGATCGATCCGCGCCGCATCGAACTCGCGGCGATCGCCGACGTGCACCTGCAGAACCGGCCGGGCACGAACGTGCCGCTGTTGAACGCGATCGCGCACGTGCTCGTGGAAGAGCGCATGGTGGACGAGGAGTTCGTCGCCGCGCGCACCGAGGGCTGGGACGAGTACCGCGCGTTCGTGCGCCTGTGCTCGCCCGAGGCGTCCGAGTCCGTGACCGGCGTGAGCGCGCAGCAGGTGCGCCGCGCCGCGCACCTGCTCGGGCGCTCGCGCCGGCCGATGCTGTGCCACGGGCTCGGCGTGACCGAGCACCTGCAGGGCAGCGAAGCGGTCATGCTGCTCGTGAACCTCGCGCTGCTGCGCGGCGCGATCGGGCGCGTCGGCGTCGGCGTGAACCCGCTGCGCGGACAGAACAACGTGCAGGGCGCCGCCGACATGGGCTGCCAGCCCGACAGCACGACGGGCTACGCGCCCGTGGACGACCCGTCCGCGCGCGAGCGTTTCGAGCGCGTGTGGGGCCGGCCGCTGCCCACGAACGTGGGCCGGCGCCTGCCGCAGATGCTCGCCGACGCGCGCAGCGGGCGGCTGAAATGCCTGTTCGTGTTCGGCGAGGACGTCGTGCAGACCGATCCCGACACGACGCGCACGCGCGAAGCGCTCGCGAACCTCGAACTGCTCGTCGTGCAGGAGCTGTTCCTCTCGGAGACCGCGAAGATCGCGCACGTCGTGCTGCCCGCCGCGAGCTTCCTCGAGAAGGACGGCACGTTCACGAACGGCGAGCGCCGCATCCAGCGCGTGCGCGCCGCGCTGCCGCCGCTCGAGGGCACGCGCCCCGACTGGCGCATCCTGTGCGACCTCATGGCCGCGTGCGGCTGGCCGCAGCCGTTCGAGAAGCCCGCGGACGTGATGGACGAGATCGCGCGCGTGAACCCGGCGTTCACCGGCGTCTCGTACGCGGCGCTCGAAGGGCACGGGCTGCAGTGGCCGGTGCCCGAGGCCGGGCACCCCGGCACGCCGATCCTCCACCGCGAGTCGTTCCCGCGCGGCAGGGGCAAGCTCACCTGCGTCGAGTTCGTGTCGAGCCCCGAGCGCGGCGGGCCGCTCACGCTCACGACGGGCCGCGTGCTCGAGCACTACAACTGCGGCACCATGACGCGACGCAGCGGGCTCGACGCGCTCGTCGGCGAGGACGTGCTCGAGATGCACGCGACCGACGCGGCGGCGCGCGGCCTCGCGGACGGCGATCTGGCGGCCGTCACGAGCGCGCACGGCGCGACGGCGCTGCGCGTCCGCGTGAGCGGCCGCATGGCGCCGGGCACGGTGTTCACGACGTTCCACTTCCCGGATTCGTGCACCAACCTGCTGGTCGGCGAGGTGCGCGACCGGCTTTCGGACTGTCCCGAGTACAAGGTCATCGCGGTCGAGGTGGCCCGGAAGTAACGAAGCACACGATCGAGGAATCCCGGGCGGGCCCGTCCGTGAACGGGCTCGCCGCATTTCGGCAATGCGCGGGCCCCGGTTCGGAGCGTATGCTTCCTGTTTCAGGAGACTCCCCGGAGGCGACCCCATGCTGAACGCCAAACCCGGCAGCACCGCACGACTGCTACAGCTGTGCGCCGGTTACTTCTTCTCGTACGTCCTCACCGGCATCCTCGTGAAGTGGTTCACGGGCGGCCTGCACGAGCCGAAGATGTCGGACATCGCCTACCTCGTGAACAACACGGCGGGCGGCAACATCCTCGCGCTCGTCGCGGTGTTCGCGCTCGGCTGGATCCCGTGGCCGTCCAAGCAGGGCGGGCGCTGGCCGCGCGAGACGGGCTACATCATCGCGAGCGGCGTGTGCACCGCGGTGATCATCCCCGGCACGACGCTGCTCTACACGCTGCCGATCTCGGTCATGGTCGCGATGGTGATCATGCGCGGCAGCATCATCGTGATCAGCCGCCTCATCGACGCCGTGCAGATCCAGCAGGGCATTCTCAAGCGCAAGGTGTACGGCGAGGAGAACTGGGCGGTCGCCTTCGCGCTGCTCGCGGTGGGCGCGAACCTGCTGCCCGTGCCGCTC
The DNA here is from genome assembly GCA_016215625.1 of Candidatus Eiseniibacteriota bacterium. Classification (GTDB taxonomy): domain Bacteria; phylum Eisenbacteria; class RBG-16-71-46; order RBG-16-71-46; family RBG-16-71-46; genus CAIXRL01. The sequence goes on from JACRIW010000099.1 coordinate 28,101, forward strand.
GCGCCGTGGTTCGAGGCGAACCCCGCGGTCGCGAAGATGCTCGGCATCGATCCCGCGAAGCTCAAAGGCGGTTTCGACTTCGTGCACAACCCGCTCGCCATGTGGGTGCTCGGCGCCTACATCGTGTCGTACGCGGTGCGGCTCTACCTGATGAACTACTTCAAGAACACGCGCAAGGGCCCGGCCGACGTGGACAACCGCGGTTACTTCGCGCTCGAGCAGCTCGCGGCGAGCGGCGTGATCTTCGGCGCCGCCATGGTCATCTGGTTCGGCGTGAAGGCGTGGGGCTGGTCCGATCCGCGGCTCGTGCTCACGCACGAGGCCGTGCAGGCGCCGAACCTCGCGGCGGTCGTCAGCGGATTCCCGTACGGGCTGGTCGCGTTCTTCAGCGTCTTCCTGTTCATGTTCCAGGGACGCACGGCGACGTTCGCGGGACTCGTCAACCGCATCACGTCGCTGCTCGCGGGCACGACGTCCACGCTGCTGCTCGCGTGGTTCTTCCACCTCAAGCCGCCGGCCGTCACCGACTGGGTGTCGTTCCTGTTCATCCTCGGCGCGGTGGCGTTCCTCTCGCGCGCGGAACAGCGGCGCGTCGCGGAGGGCTGACCTCAGCGGGGCTTCGCCGCCCTCGAAGCATGCTTGGCGGAAGCGGGTCGTCGCGTCGCGCGGCGGCCCGCTTTCGCGTGCGGCGCGTCGGGCGCGACCCAGTCGTGGCTCCAGTCGCCGATCGCGCCGAACACGCGCGAAAGCGCCTGGCCCTTCTCGCTGAGCGCGTACTCGATGCGCACGGGCGCTCCGTCCTGCACCGTGCGCGTGACCACGCCCTCGCTCTCGAGTTCGCGCAGGCGCGCCGAGAGCATGGGATCGGTGATGCTCGGGATGCCCTCGCGCAGCTCGCAGAACCGCGTCGCGCCGTTCTGGAGCAGGAACAGGATCGCGCCGTTCCAGCGCCGGCCGATCAGCTCCACGGCGTACTGGAAGCGCGGGCACAGCCCGGAGTCGAGGGAGGGCTTCTTCATGTGCCCAGCATATCGGCGGCGGCGGGCCTCGGGCTACGGAAAACCTAGCCACTAGTTTTTTTAAAGTTTCGTCGCACCCGCAGCGGGCGCCGGCCATCTCACGGTGTGCGCGCGCCGTTCACCGCCAGCGAAGAGCCGATTCCGACAAGCCACACCGATCGAGGCATTCCATGTCCGCCACGCTCCCCATGCTCAGCGTCACCGAAGCCGCACGCCACCGCCGCTCGATCCGCGTCTTCGAGCCCGGCCCGATTCCGCAGGCCGACCTCGACGCCGTCCTCGAGGCCACGTCGCTCGCGCCCTCCGCCTTCAACCTGCAGCCCTGGCGGTTCGTCGTCGTGAGCGACCCCGAGACGAAGGCGAAGCTCGCCGAGGCCGCCTACCGCCAGCCGCAGGTCACCTCCGCGCCGTCCGTGATCGTGCTCTACACCGACATGGCCGACACGCTCGCGACGCTCGACCAGCTCGTGCGCCCGGGTACGACGCCTGAGAAGGCCGAGAAGTTCACGAACATGATCCGCGGCATCTACGGACCGCAGACCGAGGAACAGCGCGAGACGTGGGCCGCGGGCCAGGGCTTCATCGCGCTCGGCTTCCTGCTGCTCGCCGCCCAGGCGCACGGGTATGCGACCTCGCCGATGGGCGGGTTCGAGCCCGAGAAGGTGAAGGCGCTGCTCGGCCTGCCCGCGAACGTGCGCATCCCGGCGCTGATCGCCATCGGCCGCGCGGCCGAGGAGGGCACGCCGCACCACCGTCACCCGCTCTCCCGCATCGCACGCACGGCCTGAGCGCCGCCGCACGCACACGAACGGCCGGTGGCAGGACGCCACCGGCCGCTTTCGTGAGAAGCACTCCGGCCCGGGGCCGGACTCCTCGTTACGCCTTCGTCGCCGCCCTCACCAGCACGCGGGCGTCGAGCGCGATGCAGCCCTTGCCCGGCGCCTGGACCTTGAGCGGGTTCAGGTCCATCTCGGCGATCTCGGGGAACTCGCCGACCAGCTGCGAGAGCCGGAGGATCACCTCCTCGAGGCGCGCGACGTCGCCCGGAGGAGCGCCGCGATAACCGTCGAGCAGCTTCGCGCCACGGATGGCGCGCACCATCTCGGCCGCGTCCTTGTCCGTGAGCGGGTGCACGCGCAGCGCGACGTCCTTGAGCAGCTCGACCTGCACGCCGCCGAGACCGAACAGGATGAGCGGCCCGAACGACGGATCGCGCGTCATGCCCACGATGGTCTCGATGCCCTCGCGGATCATCGGCTGCACCGTGACGCCCTGCATCTGGTCGCGCTTGCCGAGCTGCGTGAGCTTCGTCTCGATCGCGACGAACGCGTCGCGCACGTCCTTCGAGTTGCGCAGGTCGAGCCGCACGCCGCCGACGTCGCTCTTGTGCGTGAGCGTGTCGCTCGCGAGCTTGACCGCCACGGGGAAGCCGAGCCGCTCGGCGGAAGTGACCGCCTCGTCGGCCGTGCGCGCGAACGCGATCGCCGGCGTGGTGATGCGCCACGCGGCGAGCAGCCACGCGACCTCGTCGGGCGTGAGCCACGAGCTGCCGTCGCCCGCGGCCCCGCGCGCGAGCGCCTGGTCGATCAGCTGGCGCGTCGCGCCACGGTCGACGTCCGTGAACTCGGGCACCTTGCCGTCCGGCGACTGCAGCCACTGGCCGTACTTCACCGCGCGCGCGAGCGCGATCGCCGCGGCTTCGGGGAACGTGTACGACGGGATGTGCCCGGCCTGCAGCGAGCGCAGCCCCTCGGGCACGCCGTGCGAGCCGAGGAAGCACGACAGCACCGGCTTCGGACCGAGGCCCGCCGCCGCGCGATCGGCCTTCGCCTCCTCGTTGCCGCGCACGATCGCCTGCGCGATCTCGAGCGGGTTCGTCACGATCGGCGGCACGTAGAGCACGATGAGCGAGTCCACGTTCGGGTCGTTCGCGACGATGCGCACGGCCTTCTCGAACGACTCGGCCGTCGCGGACGCGATCATGTCGACGGGATTGCGCGTGCTCGCTTCGGCGGGCAGGAACGCCTGCAGCGCCTTGCGCGTCTCGTCGGCGAGCGTGACGACCTCGATGCCGTTCGATTCGCACGCGTCGGTCGCCATGATGGCCGGACCACCGGCGTTCGTGATGATGCCGACGCGGTTGCCGGTCGGCACCGGCTGGTTCGCGAGCACCATGGCCACGTCGAACATCTCTTCCATCGTGTCGGTGCGGATGACGCCGGCCTGGTGGCAGAGCGCGGTGACCGCGGAATCCGCGCCGGCGAGCGAGCCCGTGTGCGACGACGCCGCTCGCATGCCGGCCGCGGTGCGGCCGCTCTTCACCGCGACGATCGGCTTCGTGCGGCCGACGCGGCGAGCGATCTCGAGGAAGCGGCGCGGATTGCCGAACGACTCGAGGTACAGCAGCACCATGCGCGTACCCTCGTCGCGCGACCAGAACTCGAGCAGGTCGTTGCCCGACACGTCGGCCTTGTTGCCGACCGACACGAAGTGCGAAATCCCGATGTTGAGCGCGGTCGCGTACTCGAGAATCGCCAGCCCGAGCGCGCCCGACTGCGACGAGAACGCGATCGGCCCCGGCGGCGGGTACTGCGGCGCGAACGTCGCGTCCATCGACACGCCCGCTTCGGTGTTCAGCACGCCGAGGCAGTTCGGACCGATCACGCGCATGCCGTAGCGGCGCGCGATCTGCACCATCTCGCGCTCGCGCGCGATGCCTTCGCCGCCGATCTCCTTGAAGCCCGCGCTGATCACGACGGCCGCTTTCACGCCCTTCCTGCCGCATTCCTCGAGCGTGGCGTTCACGAACTTGCCCGGCACGACCATGATCACGAGGTCGACCGCTTCGGGCACGTCGGAGATGGTCGGGTACGCGCGCACGCTCTGCACGACCGTCGACTTCGGGTTCACCGGATAGATCGGACCCTGGAAATCGTGCTTGAGCAGGTTGTGGAACAGCGCGCCGCCGACCGTGCTGCGGTCGCGCGAGGCGCCGATCACGGCGATGGACTTCGGGCGGAAGACCGCTTCGAGTCCCGCGCCGCCGGGGGGCTTGGAAAGGATCGCGTCGGCCGCGGGAGAGTGCGGCGCGCTCGTGACGACTTCGGACTTGCTCATGGAAACCTCAACCCACGGAGAGGCGCCGGGAGGGCGCTCGGAGATCGCATCTCGTCGCTGCGCGACGCGCGTTGCCGCACGCGCCGCGTGACCGCGCCAGTCTAACCGCGCGTTCCGTGTTCGCGCACCGTGATCGCGCCGCGGGGCCTTCGGGACCATGCGCGGAATCCCCGCCAAAGACACGGCCCCGCCGAGGGTATCGGCGGAGCCGCGGACAACTCTTGGAAAAGTCTGGCGCGCCGCGCGCCCGGCGTGCGCGCCCTGCTCCGGATCAGTAGCTCAACGGATTGTGCGACTTGCCGTGACAGACGAGGTAGCAACGGCCGTTGTAGGCGCCCGTGTCCTCGTAGCGCGGCGTGTTCGCGACTCCCGGCACGGCGGTCACCTCGTTCAGGTTGAAGTTCACGAGGTGCGAGTAGTTCGTCGCGCTGCCCGTCGTGCCGTGCGGATCGTGGCACGTCGTGCACGAGGTGCGCTCGCTCACGACGTGCTTGCTGTGCTCGCCGAACGTGGCGTCCGAGAGGATGCTCGTCCGGCTGTGGCACTTGTAGCAGAGCGCGTACACCTGCGCGGACTCGGTCGTGCCGTCGGTGAGTTCGTAGCGACGCTCGAGCAGCCGCTTCCACTGCGAGCCGTGCGGACCCTTCGGTCCCGCGCCGCCCGCGTTGGTCCCCGAATCGTTGTTGTGGCAGTCGGTGCAGGTGACGACGCTCGAGGCGGTGTACGGCGCGATCAGGCTCGGCACCTCGGCGCTGTTGCGGGCGCCGAAGACCGGATGGAAGGACGGATTCGTGGTCTGGAAGTCCGTCATCGCGTTGAACTGCTGGTTCTGGCGCCGCGTGTAGGGTCCGTACGGTCCGCCGGACGCCTGCGGCTTGTTCGCGCTCGAGCCGTGGCACTTCAGGCACACCTCGTACTCGTACGTCGCGGAGGCCGTGGCGGCGCCGGCGCGCGTGACGCCCGACACCTCGCGCATCGAAGGCGGCGTCGCCGGAGCGGTCGACGCGCCGCCGCTCGACGCGTGCGGGTTGTGGCAGTCCACGCACTCCGCGTGACGCGGCGCGGCGGCGTTCGTCTCGGGGAGCGGGAACGTGCCGTTCGACGGCGACTCGGTCGGGTCGTGCACGGACGGCGTCGTCGTGAACGACGGATGCACGTAGGCCTTCTGGAACTCCGACGTCACGTTGTACGCGGCCGCGTTGCCGTTGTGGCACGGCACGCACGTCCACTCCTCGCCGCGGCGCGCGGCGTTGGCGGGGTCCTGCCCCTTGAGCAGCCGCTTCGCGCCCGGCGCCGAGTGCGTGCGATGACAGCTCTCGCAGCCGTTCTGCGCGACGTTCGGGTATCCGGTGTGGAACGGGTTCGTGCCGAGGCCGTTCCAGGTGCGCGTCGAGGTCGCGTGCGTGGTGGGCACGGAGTTCCAGAACTGCTTCGCGTGGCACGTGCGGCACATGGCGGACGAGGCGTTCGAGGTGACGAGGAACTTGCGCAGCCCGCCCGGATTGCCGTCGTGCGAGTCGTTGTGCGGATCGTGGCACGACGTGCACTGCAGCTGCCCGCCCGCGTCGAACTGCACGGGCTGCCCCGGCGGCGGCGCGACGATCTCGGCCGTGAGCACGGGAATGAACGACACCGGATGGTCGTCGGAGAGATCGGGCGTGACTCCGCCACCGCCGAGGTTGCTGCCGGAGCTCGCGGGCAGCCGTCCGCCGCCGTCCACCCCGGTCATCGCGATCGTGCCGTGCGTGCGCGTGGCGCCCACGGCGATCGTGCCGTCGTGACAGCTCAGGCAGAGCCGCGAGGCGCCCGAAGGCTGCAGCACCACCGTGCCCGCGTTCAGCGTGCTGCTGCCGTACACGGTGTAGTTCGCGGCGGTGGGCGCGTGATTCCAGAGTTCCTGCGACGGATTCGCGTTGTGCGGCGTGTGGCAGAATACGCACGTCTGGGTCTCGGCCGCCGACTGCGCGTGCACCGCGCCCGGCCCGCCGGCGGAAAGGTTGTGTGCGTTCGATCCCGGCTCCCCGAGCCCGCCCGCGAGGACGGCGGCGGTCACGAGGATTCCCGCGGCGGCGAGCGCCGCAATGGCGCGCGGGCGGCTCATCGGCGCGCCCCCGTGCCTTCGCGCAGGTACTGGAACACCTGCACGCGGCCGTTGGCCGTGTCGGAGACGTACACCTTCTGGTCGGCGCCGATCGCGATCCCGGCCGGGAGGTTGAACTGGCCCGCGCCCGCGCCGGCGCCGCCGACGACGAGCAGCAGCTGGCCGGAAGGATCGAAGACCTGCACGACGTCGTGCAGCGTGTCCACGACGTACACGTGACCGTCCGCGTCCACGGCGAGCGACTTCGGCCGGCCGAAGTCGCCGCGCGCGTCACCCGCGCGGCCGAACCTCGCGACCGGGCGGCCGTCGGGGGCGATGCGCTGGATGCGCGAGTTCATCGCGTCGCACACGACGAGGTCCCCGCCCGGCAGCACCTCGACGTCGGTCGGGAAGTTGAACTCGCCCGCGCCTTCGCCGCGGCGGCCGAGGTTCGTCACGTGGCGGCCGTCGGCTTCGAAGACCGCGACGTGGTGCGCGTGCGCGTCCGCGACGTACACGCGCCCGCTCGCGGGATCGCGCGCGAGGCCCGTGGGACGCACGAGCGTCCCGGCGCCGACTTCGCCCTTCCAGGCGCCACGCGCGTCGAAGCGGACGATCACGGCGCGGTCGGCGTCGGCGACCCACACCTCGCCCGAGGGCAGCTTCGCGACGCCGACCGGCGAAGCGAGCCGTCCGCCCGAGGCGAAGACGCGGAACGTGCCCGCGAACGGGTCGGCTTCGTAGATGGTCGCGCTGCCGGGATCGCAGACGAGGAAGCCACCGGAGGGCAGCGCGCACAGGCCGATCGGACGGCCGAGACGGCGCGTGGTGCCGCCCGTGATCGTCGAGCGCACGCGCTCCACCCAGGAGCGCTTCATGCCCGCGTCGCGGTCCGACGAGACGCTCGCGAGCCAGCGCAGGCGTGGCGCATCGGGTGGCGCGGGCCAGACCGGGCCGGCCGCGGCGCCCGCTCGCTCCGCACGCGGGATCGCGACGGCGATCGCGACGGCGCCGCACGAGAGTGACGCGAGCAGGACGGCCAGCGCGATCGAACGCCTTCCGCCGCGCGCCGCGCCTTCGAGGAGATCAGATCGCACCGAGGAACCTCCGGGTCGCGCGCAGCTCGAGCAGCCGTTCCTCGCGCGCGAGATCGAAGGCGCCCGCGCGCGGGGCGCGGTGCTCGGTCCGGTGCAGGAGGCTCAGCTCGAGCATCGGGAAATGCCAGGCGGCCGACTGGTCGAGGAGCCAGAAGGCTTCCCGGGAACCGGACGGCGCGCGGCCGTAGGAGCCGCGGCTGCGCAGCTCGATCGCGCTCGTCGGTCGCAGCGTCGCCGCGAGCGTGCCGGTCGCGGCGCGCCATTCGTTCTGGAAGTAGACGCCTTCGTTGTCCGCGGTGGTCCAGTCGAACCCCGCGTCGAACGCGAGCTTCTGCGCGGCGCGCCAGCTGGTCGAGCCGTGCACGCGATGGGTCAGGAAGTCGAGCCCGAGCGACGTGTTCTCGACGCGCTGGAACTCGTATTCGGCCGCGAACGACACGGAGCCCGCGCCCCAGTTCGTGGCGGCGCGCACGCCGTGAATGAGCTGCGCTCCGACCTGGCGCGCCGAATAGCCGGCGCCGCCGCCGTCGAGCCGGTTGCGGAGCCCCGTGCCCTTGGTGCGCTCGCGATTCGCGGCGAGCTCGAACGACGCGTGCTCGCCCCCGGCGCGCGCCGTGAGCCCGAACAGCTCGCCGGCGTGCTTGCCGTCGCCGAGGCCGCCCGAGTACCAGTTCACGCCCGCGCGCGGCGCGAGCGAGAAACCGCGGTTGCGGCGCGGCTCGAGCTCGGCGAGCGCCGTGAGCAGCCACAGGTCCTCCTGGCGCTCGAAACGGTTGAACTGCGAGCGGAAGATCGCGCGCAGGTTCGATCCCTCGCTCACGGCGCGATGCGCGTCGAGCTTCTCCTCGGCGATCTGGAAGCGCAGCGAGTTCGGGGTGCCCGCGCTGGAATAGCGGTAGAGCTGGTCCGTGAAGGACTGCGTGAGCGTCACCGCGCGCCCGAGCGCGAGCTCGTGGTTCACGTTCGTCGCGACGTTGTCCATCGCGCGCTCGTCGAGCGGTCCGCGCAACGTCTCCGTGCGGTCACGGTCGTACTGGAACCAGGCGCCCAGCCGGCCGAGGCGCTTGAGTTCGAGACGCGTGTCCGCGCGGCCCGTGTGCCGCTTCGCGCGCTCCTCGATGCCGGCGAGACCGGCGTCGAGATCGCGGTCGACGAAGTCCCACGCGGCGTTGAACTGGTGCGCGCGCCACGACACGGCCTGCGCGTGATGGGCGCGGAGCGTCCGCGTCGTGTTGAGCGTGCCCGCGAAGTGTTCGTCGCGCTTCTCCCAGTCCACGGAGGACTGCGCCCCCCGCAGCAGCCGCGCGCCGACACCGCCGCCGAAGCCGTCCGACCGCGCGCTCTCGAACGACGACACGGGCAGGTTCGACCAGCCGCCGGAGTAGAACGAGTTCAGCGTGACGCGCGACTGCGGCAGCAGCTGCACGCGCGCGTCGAGCCGCTGGCGCGCGTCGTTGCGGTTCGGGCCGCTGCCCTTCTGCCCGAGCCAGCCGAGCCCGCCCGTCAGGGAGTACGTGCCCAGGCGCGGCCCGAGCAGCTGCCCGCCCATGCCCAGCTCGATCGAGCGATCGAGGTAGGACTGGCGGAACGAGTGTCCCGCGACCGACCCTTCGTCGCCGCGGTAGAACACCCCGGCGCTGCCGAAGAACCGGTGCGGCTGTCCCGCCGCGGAGCGCCCGGGCGACACCGCGCTCGCGCACGCGACGGCCGCGAGCAGCGCGGCCGCACGCATGCACGCGCGGGCGAAGACGGGCAGCGGACGGATCACTTGCGGTGGCAGGAAAGACACAGGGCGCTGTTGTCGCCGCTGACGCGCAGGAAGTACTTGCCCGCGACCCCTTCGGTCGTGGCGACGCTGTTGTTGTGCGCGTCGTGGCACGACGTGCACTCCATGCCGAACGTGCCGGCCGCGGGGCCGCCGTGCAGCTTGATGCCCGCCGCCTGGATCGTCGTGACGTCGGACCACCCGCCGCCGCCCGCGACACCGCCGAAGCCGGACGTGACGCCCGTGGTGATGCCGTTGTACGTCGCACCCGCGCGGTCGGGGAACGGAATCGCCACCGGATGATTGCCGCCCATGCCGCCCGTCGCGGACGCGATCTGCGCCGGCTGGCCGTTGAGGCGGCTCGGCGAGGTGACGATCGTGCCCGTCGCGCCGTCACCGATGTTGTTGAGCGCGCCGACCGCGACGGATCCGTCGTGGCAGCTCATGCACATCTTGGTCGGGCCGGTGCCGAACGCCGTGGTGGTCGTGGGCAGCGTCGTGCCCGTGGACGTGCGGCTCATGCCCGGCGAACCCGCGGGGCCCGCGGCGTTGAAGCTGTAGTTGCCCGTGCCGAGCGAGTGGTTCCAGATCAGGTTCTGGTCCGCCGCGCGGTGCGGCGTGTGGCAGTAGATGCACACCTGGTTGTTCGTCTGCCCCGCCGACTGCAGCGAGCGCAGGTCGTGCGAGGAGTTCACGACGCCGGGCCCCGCGAGTGCGAGTCCGGCGAGCACGGCGAGGCCGAGACTCCCGAGGGCTGTCGAAACGAGATGACGCTTCATGAGGGATTCCTCCGGTTCGGGTTTGCGGACATCAGTGGCGCCCGGCGCCGCCGGTGCTGTCGGCGGCGGTCTCGAGCAGGCGATAGACGTTCAGGCGATGGCCGTTCGTGTCGGCGACGTAGATCCGGTCGTCGGGACCCACGGCGACGGCGGTCGGTTCCTGCAGTCCGCCCGGCCACGTGCCGCGCCCGCCGAAATCGAGCAGCGCGCGGCCCGAGCGATCGAAGATCAGCACGCGGTCCCAGCTGCCGTCGGCGACGTAGAGGTTCGAGAAGCGATCGATCGCGACGCCCTTGGGGCGGTCGAAATCGCCGCGCGCGTCGCCGTGCCGGCCGAAGGCGCGCAGGAACTTCCCTTCGGCGTCGAACACCTGGATGCGCCAGTTGAGCGTGTCCACGACGTGCACCTCGCCTTCGGGCGAGACCGTGACGTACGTGGGGTAGTTGAACTGCCCGTTCTCGAGTCCGCGCGAGCCCAGCCAGCGCACGAACGTCCCGCCGAGCGTGAACACGCCGACGCGATGCGCGGCCTCGCGCCCCGCGGGCGTGTCCACCACGTAGAGCAGCCCGCGCTTCGCGTCGACCGCGCACCCGACCGGGCGGGCGAGCGAGTCACGGCCGAACGCGCGGAGCAGCCGCCCCTCGGGCGAGAGCACGACGACCGAATGGCTCGACTGGTCGGTCACGTAGAGCGTGTCGGCGGCGTCGGAGGCGAGCCCGAAGGGCGCGAGCGGCCCGACGGGCAGGCCGGACAGCGACAGGACGCGGGCGCGGTGCGCCGTGCGATCGAACGCGAAGATCGCGATGCGCGCCGCGTCGAGCACCCAGACGCGCTGGCCGTCGGCCGACACCGCGATGCCCGTCGGTTTCACCATCGCCTCGGACGACGCGGCGCCGCTGGCGAAGTTCGACAGACGCTTGAAGAGGCCGCGTGCGAAGTCCCGCGGGCTGCTCCACGATTCGACGAACGCGACGCGCGCCCGATCGGGCGGAGGAGGCCAGACCGGAGCGGCCGGCGGTGCGCCGGCGAACGACGCGCGAGCGGCCAGCACGAGCGCGGCCGCGGCCAGCCACGCGCGCGCGACGGCGAAGATCGGCCTGCTGCGCCCGGGAATCGGGATGGTCGGCATGGATCGCTCGGCTCTCATTTCTGGTGACAATGGCCGCAGAGGTCGAAGGTGGTCGTGGCCCCGAACTTCCAGAGGTGCGGTGTGTTCGTGGCGTGCGGGTCGTGGCAGCTCGCACACGAGAACGCGCCGCTCTTGCGCGCCGGGTCCCGGGGGCCCGAGAGCGGATGGCCGCTGCCGAGGTCCACACCGACCACGGCATGCACGGCGAACGACTTCGCCTCGTGGCACTCGAAGCACATCGCGTTGACCTCGCGGCGGGCGAGCGCGGGCCGGCCGCTGCCGTGCGGATCATGGCAGGCGAGGCACTCCCCTTCCTCGACCGGGGCGTGCACGCTCGAGCCGGCGAAGGGATCGTGGCAATCCGCGCAGAGTGCCGCTCCGCGCTTGACGAGCGTGAAGTCGGCGCGCGAGGAGTCGGGATGCGAGGCGCCCGCGACGGCACGATGGCAGCTGCCGCAGTCGCCGTCCTGGACCGGGGAGTGCGCGCGATCGCGCTTCACGAGCGCGCCGTGACAGGCGCGATCGCCACACGTGGGCGGCGCGGGTGCGGCGGTTCGCGCCGGCCGGGCGGCAGCCAGCACCGCGAGGACGGCGACGAAACACACGAGGAACCGGGGCACCGACGTTCGGGGCACGCGCATCTCCGAGGCACAGGTCGTTCTCCGCATGCGAAACACGCGACAGGCGCGTGCGGCGCATGCTGCTGGAGGCGAGCGGGCCCAGTCCGCAGTATCGGCCGCTGCCGGAGCCGGACTCAAGGCTGAGTTCGCATCTGCGGAACAATGGACGAGGCGCGGGGGAGCCGAAGTGAACATGTGTGATCCGACGCTTCAGGGCCTCCGGACGGAAGCGGCATGCGGTGGCGCTCGGAACACGCCGCCGCACGCGAAACCCCGCCCGGCGGAGGCCGGACGGGGTTTCGGGACTTCGGGGCTTCGGACCCGGAAGACTCGCGCTACTCGATCACCAGCACCCGCCGCACGCCCGTGAATCCCGGCGACTCGAGCCGCGCCAGGTCCAGCCCCGGCGCGAGGCCCTCGCCGCGCAGCGTCGCCGCGTGCGCTCCCGCTTCGAGCACGCCGTCCACCAGCACGCGCACCACGCGGCCCTGTGCGTCGTACAGCGCCAGCTTCGTGCGGCCGCCGCTCGCCAGCGCGAACCGCAGCGTGCTCGTCGCGCCGCCGCGCACCGGGTTCGGGGCGGGCGCGGCGAACTCCGCGCGCGTGATCGCGTCTCCCACACCCAGCGTGCCC
>JACRIW010000100.1 GCA_016215625.1 Candidatus Eiseniibacteriota bacterium
ACCACGATCCGGCGGCCAGCGAAGACCCACGCATGGAAGAAAAGCTACAAGGGAGCGCCCATCCGCACCCCCTGACCACCCGAACAAGGCGGACATAATCATGTTGCAGTAGGGCGGACAGAATCACGTTGCAACGACAGGGTCCGGGACCCCGGCGGGCATGGCCGCGATGTAACTGTTTCAGCGCTTCAGTGGCGGGCGTCCTGCGACTTCTTCCCGAACATCATGACGCCGATGTAGAGCACGAGCATCACGGCCGCGGCGGCGAAGATCCAGAGCAGCTTGGCCTTCAGCACGTGCACCAGCGCTTCGGGATCCTGCAGCAGGCGCGGCTCGCCGCCGAGCACCTGCGCGCCGAACCACGCGAGCACCCACGACCACAGGAAAGAGCCCGTGAGCGTGGCGAGCGAGAAGTTGCGGAAGTTCATCCGGGCCGCGCCCGCGGGCAGCGACACGAGGTGGCGCACGACGGGAAGCAGCCGGGCGAAGAACACACCGCCGACCGAGAACTGGTTGATCCAGCTCTCCGCGAGCAGCCACTTCTTTTCCGGCACGAAGACGAACTTGCCGTATTTCAGGATCAGCGGGCGGCCGAGACGGCGGGCGACCCCGTACGAGATCGCCGAGCCGAACCACGAGCCGAACGTGGACGCGAGCACGACGCCCCAGAAGCTCATGTGGCCCTGCTGCGCCCAGTACGCGGCCGGGGGCACGACGACCTCGCTCGGCAGCGGGAAGACGGTGGACTCGACGGCCATGAGCAGGAAGACGCCGCCGTAGCCCCAGTCACGGGTGAGCTGCATCCAGGTCGCGAACAACTGATGGAACATCTCGGCTCCTGAAGGATGGGGGGAATGGCGGGACCGTCAGGCCCGTGAGGCTTCGATGCGCTCGGCCCAGGCGAAGTCGTGTCCTTCGAGGACGGGCCGGGCAAACGCCGTGACCGGGTCGTGTTCGAGACAGACCCAGGCGTTTTCGGCCGAGGCGCGCTCGAGCAACGCCCGTTTTTCGGCCATCGTCTCGATGGCCGCGACGTCGTAGCCCATCACGAACGGGATACGTACGTGCGAGGCCGTGGGGATGAGGTCGGCGACGTAGTACACCGCCTTCCCCCCGCCCTCCACGCGCAGCAGCTGCTGGCCGCGCGTGTGCCCCTCGGCGGTGAAGATCTCGACGCCGGGCCAGGGCTTCGAGGCCCCGTCCCAGAACTCGAGCACACCGGCCTCCGCGAGCGGATCGAAGTTCTCGCCCAGGTACGACGCGCGCTCGCGCGGATTGGGCGAGTGCGCGTTCTCCCAGTTGCGGCGCTGGACGAAGTACTTCGCGTTCGGCACCCGGGGCACGAGCGTGCCGCCTTCCCGCCGCGTGGATCCGCCGGCGTGGTCGAAGTGCAGGTGCGTCAGCACGACGTCCGTGATGGTCTCGATGCCGTGCCCGGCCGCCGCGAGCGAATCCTCGAGCGTGGGCTCGTCCTCGACCCGGAAGATCTCGCGGAACTTCGCGTCGTTCTTGTCGCCGAGGCCGACGTCGACGAGCACCTTGCGGCCGTGCCCGACGAGCAGCAGGCAGCGCATCGCGAGCGGGATGCGGTTGCGCTCGTCCGGCGGGTTCGTGCGGCTCCAGAGCGGTCGGGGCACCGAGCCGAACATCGCCCCGCCGTCCAGCCAGAGCGCACCGGCCTCGATCGTGTGCAGCGTCCAGTCACCGAGTGAAAGAGTGGGCATGGCGGGCAAGATGCGGAAAGGGGGCGCGGGCCGTCAACTGCAAGAAAGAGGGCGCCCGGCCGGAGCCGGGCGCCCGTCAGGCGAGGGGCCTGTGCGAAGCTTCAGTAGCCGCCCTTGAGCTTGAGCTGGCCGAACGTCAGCGTCTTCGCCGGCGTCGCGCCGAGCGCCGTGACTTCGAAGACGAGATCGTTGAAATCGTTGTCCGTGCCCGAACAGCAGGACGTGATCGGGGCGCCCGAGTCGACGTCCTCAAAGCACACGAGCCACGTGTTCGCGCCCTTCCACTTCGACACGTCGAACACGAGCGCCTGCACGTCGCCGTCGTAGGGCGCGTGGATCGCGGCGCCCGCCGGGCCCTTGTCGTTGAAGAAGCGGTTCGTCCAGAACAGTTCGGGTTCGGGAGCGTTCGGGGCTCCGAGCGGACCGTTCGGGTTCATGTAGAAGCCGAACTTGGTCAGGCCGGCCGGAAACGTGACGAGCACGTTCGCGCCGTCGCTCTGCGAGCCGTTGAACACGAGGCCGTCGTCGATGCCGTCGATGACCGGCTTGGAACCGGACTCCTTGTACCAACCGATCGTGTTGTTGTTCGCATTGCCGGCGACTTCGGTGATGAGCAGCGCGGGGATTTCGCGTCCGACCCAGAACCACGGATCGAGATCACCGACGTGCGCGCCGACGAAGTCGGTGTGCACGTTGATGGCTCCCGGCACGCCCAGGTAAGCGTCCACGATGTTCTGCAGCGACTGGCTGGGAGCGTCCCAGGTCGTGCCGAACTGAACGGGTACGGGGGTCGCCGCGTGGGCCTGCGGCGCCATCAACGGCGCGGCGCACACGGACGCAGCAAGCATGGCAGGAACGAGCCACCTCATCGGCGAGTCTCCTCGGGGGCGTGTCTTGAAGTTGTCTGTGTCGGGGAAACACCGGGGCAGCCGTGCCACCAGTGGCCTGCGCAGCAAGGGGGGGACTTCGAGGGCGCGCAGACGAACCAGCTGTACGTAACGACGATTAGTCTAGCATTCTCGTCCCGATCGTCCGCAAGAAGAATCTTGCAAGATGGGTGTCAGGCGTTTCCCATCGGGGCATTTCCCCCAAATACGACGACGCGAGCACCGGCTTCCGATGCCCGCGTCGCTCGCGGCGATTCGCACTCTTTCACTTCATATGTGGATCGCGCGCTTCGCCACCGCGAGGGCGGCCTCCTTCACGGCTTCGGGCAGCGTCGGGTGCGCGTGGAACGATCGGGCGACGTCCTCGGAACTCGCACCCATCTCGACCGCCAGCACGAGTTCGGCGATCAGGTCGCTCGCGCGCGGCCCCACGATGTGAGCGCCCAGGATCCGGTCGCTCTTGGCGTCGGCCACGATCTTCACGTGCCCGTCGCGCTCCCCCATCGCCTTGGCGCGGCCGTTGGCGAGGAATGGGAACGTGCCGACGGCGATCTCACGGCCGGCGGCCTTCGCGTCCTCCTCCGACATGCCGACCGAGGCCATTTCGGGCCACGTGTACACGACGCCGGGGACGCTTCCGTATTCGACGTGACCGGGCAGGCCGGTCATGCACTCGACGCAGGCGACGCCCTCTTCCTCGGCCTTGTGCGCGAGCATGGGTCCGGCGATCACGTCGCCGATGGCGAAGATGCCGGGAATGCTCGTCTGCCAGTGCGCGTCCACCTCGATGCGCCCGCGCGCGTCCATGCGGATGCCCGCCTCGGCGGCGCCCAGGCCTTCGGTGTACGGACGGCGGCCGACCGCGACGAGCAGCACGTCGCACGTCTCCGTCGTGGCGTCGCCGCCGGCGGCGGGCGCGACTTCGACGGTGACCGTCTCGCCCTCCACCGTCGCGCCCTTCGCGGACACTCCGAAGCGGAACTTCATGCCCTGCTTCTCGAGCGCGCGCTGGAGCAGCTTCGCGGTGCCCAGGTCCGAGCCCGGAACGATGCGGTCGAGGTATTCGAGCACGAGCACCTCGGCGCCGAGCCGGCGCCACACCGAACCCAGTTCGAGCCCGATCGCGCCCGCGCCGATCACGATCATCTTCTTCGGCACCTCGGGCAGCGACAGCGCGTCGGTCGAGTGCACGATGCGGCGGCCGTCGAACGCGATGCCCGGCAGCGACGCGGGCTTCGAGCCCGTCGCGATCAGGATGCGCTTCGCGTGCAGCATGCGCGTGCCCTCGGGGCCCGTGACCTCGACGGCCCCGGGAGCGGCGATGCGTGCCGTGCCGAGCACGCGTTCGATGCCGTTCTTCTTGAAGAGGCCCTCGATGCCGCGCGTGAGGTCGCGTACGACGCCGTCCTTGCGCTTCATCATCGTGGGAAGGTCGAGCTCGACCGTCGCCTTGATGCCGTGCGAGGCGAACGCATGGTTCGCGTGGTCGAAGTGCTCGCTCGAATCGAGCAGCGCCTTGCTCGGGATGCAGCCGACGTTGAGGCAGGTCCCGCCGAGCGTCGGGTACTTCTCGATGCACGCGGTCTTCAGGCCCAGCTGCGCGGCGCGGATGGCGGCGACGTAGCCGCCCGGGCCCGCGCCGATCACGACGAGATCGTACGTGACGTCGCTCATGATGCGCTCCGGAACGAAAGGGTCAGACGACGAGCAGCAGGCGCTCGGGGTCCTCGAGGCGCTCTTTCACGCGCACGAGGAACGTGACGGCCTGCTCGCCGTCGATGAGGCGGTGATCGTACGAGAGCGCCACGTACATCATGGGACGGACCACGACCTGGTCGTCCACGACGACGGGACGCTTCTCGATCTTGTGCATGCCGAGGATGCCACTCTGGGGCGGGTTCAGGATCGGCGTGGAGAGCAGCGAGCCGAACACGCCGCCGTTCGTGATCGTGAAGGTGCCGCCCGAGAGCTCCTGTGGCGTGAGCTGACCGTCCCGGCCGCGCTGGGCGAGCCGCGCGATCTCGCGCTCGATGCCCGCGAAGTCGAGGCGCTCGACGTGCCGCACGACGGGCACGACGAGGCCGCGTGGCGTGCTCGCCGCGATGCCCATGTGCACGAAGTCGTGATAGACGATGTCCGTACCCCGGATCTCGCCGTTCACCACGGGCACGTCCTGCAGCGCGAGCACGCAGGCGCGCGCGAAGAAGCTCATGAAGCCCAGCCGCACGCCGTGCTTCTTCTCGAACGCGTCCTTGAAGCGCGCGCGCGTCTCCATGACGCGCGTCATGTCGATCTCGTTGAACGTCGTGAGGATCGCGGCGGTGTGCTGCGCCTGCACGAGCCGTTCGGCGATGCGCGAGCGGATGCGGCTCATGGGCACGACGCGCTCGCCCGCGCCGGGCGCGTCCTCGGCGAACGGGTCGAGCCCACCGGGCGGCACGTACGTCGGTGCGGGCGCCGCGGGCGAAGGAGGCGTGGCGGCGCCGGCCGCGGCCGGAGGCCGCGGTACATCCAGATGCCGCGCGACGTCCTCCTTGAGCAGCCGTCCGCCCTTGCCGCTGCCGGGAATCGCGGCCGGGTCCACGCCGGTCTCGGCGACGATGCGGCGCACGGCGGGCGACAGGTGCGGCGCTTCACCCGCGGGCGGTGCGTTGGCCTCGGCGGCCACGGGAGCCGCGGCGCTCGCCGCGGCGCTCGCGGCGCTGCCGGCGGCCGCCGGGTCGATCGTCGCCAGCACGTCACCCACGAGGACGGTCTCCCCCACCTTGCGCGCGTGCTTGAGCGCGCCGGCGCTCGAGGCGACGATCTCGACGGCAGCCTTGTCGGTCTCGAGCGTGGCGATGGGTTCGTCCAGGCGCACCGCGGCGCCGTCGGGCTTGAGCCATTCCACCAGCGTCGCCTCGGAGATGGACTCGGCGAGACGTGGGACCTTGATCTCGATGCTCATCGCACACCTCCGCGGGCGCCCTTGCGACCCGCGCGTGAAGGAACGGCCTGCGGCGAGAACGCCTCGGCGATCAACGCCTGTTCCTGCTGCTGGTGCATGCCGTAGAAGCCGCTCGCCGGCGTCGAGGCGTCCTGCCGCGCGGCGACGCGCAGCACGCGGCCTTCGCTCAGCACACGCTCGAAGCGGTGGCGCAGGTGGCGCCACGCGCCCATGTTCTCCGGCTCCTCCTGCACCCAGCACACGTCCACCGCGTTCGGGAAGCGCTCGAGCTCCGCGCGCACCTCCGCGTCGGGGAACGGATACATCTGTTCGACGCGCACGAGCGCCGTGTCGGTCGCGCCCTGGGCGAGACGCGCCTCGAGCAGCGAGTAGTGGAACTTGCCGCTCACAAACAGCACGCGCTTCGTCTTCGCCGGATCGGCCGCGGGATCGCCGATGAGCGGCTGGAACCCGCCGGTCGTGAACTCCGCGACCGTCGAGACGGCCGCCTTGTGCCGGAGCAGGCTCTTCGGGCTCATGATGACGAGCGGCTTGCGGAAGCGCCGGTGCAGCTGGCGGCGCAGGGCGTGGAAGAGCTGGGCGGGCGTCGTGAGGTTGCACACCTGCATGTTGCCGTCGGCGCACAGCTCGAGGAAGCGCTCGAGGCGCGCGCTCGAATGCTCGGGCCCCTGCCCTTCGTAGCCGTGCGGCAGGAGCATCGTGAGGCCCGACATGCGGCCCCACTTGGTCTCGCCGCTCGCGATGAACTGGTCGATGTAGACCTGCGCCACGTTCGCGAAGTCGCCGAACTGCGCTTCCCAGATGGTGAGCGTGTTCGGGTCCGCGGTGCTGTAGCCGTACTCGAAGCCCAGCACGGCGGCCTCGCTCAGCATGGTGTCCACGATCTCGAAGCGCCCCTGCTCCGGCGCGAGGTGCTCGAGCGGCACGTGACGCATGCCGCTCTCCATGTCGTGCAGCGCCGCGTGCCGGTGCGTGAACGTGCCGCGGCCCGCGTCCTGCCCCGTCAGGCGCACGTTGCGCCCCTCGAGCAGCAGCGTGCCGTACGCGAGCGTCTCGCCGAGCGACCAGTCGAGCCGGTCCTCGAGGAACATGCGGCGCCGGTCGGCCGACAGCTGCGTGATCTTGCGGTGCGGATGGAAGCTCTCGGGCAGCTGCGTGATGCGGTGGAGCACCTGCTCGAGCACGTCGCGCGACACCGACGTCACCGCGCTCCAGTCCTCACCCGCCCACTCGAGCCCGCGCCACAGTCCCGTCGGCGCCTGGCGCGCGGCGGGCGCGGCGTCGCTCGCGGCCTGCCGGTGCGCGGCGCGGAACGCGGCGTCGATCTCGGTCTCGATCTTCTCGAGGCCCGCTCCGTCGAGCACGCCCTCGGCGACGAGCCGCTCGGCGTAGCGGCGCGAGGCCGGCACGTGCGAGGCGATCTTCCGGTACATGACCGGCTGCGTAAACGTCGGGTCGTCCATCTCGTTGTGCCCGTGCTTGCGATAGCACACGAGATCGATGAGCACGTCGCGCTTGAACTTCATGCGGTAGTCGAGCGCGATGCTCATCGCCCGCACGCACGCCTCGGGGTCGTCGCCGTTCACGTGCAGCACCGGCGCGTCGATCGCGCGCGCGATCGTGGTCGGGTAGCGCGTCGCGCGCGAGAAGTGCGGCGACGTCGTGAAGCCGACCTGGTTGTTCACGATCACGTGCACCGTGCCGCCGGTCGCGTAGGCCGGCAGCTGCGAGAGCGCCAGCGTCTCGGCCACGATGCCCTCGCCCGCGAACGCCGCGTCGCCGTGGATGAGCACCGGCACGCCGCGGTCGCGCGTGTAGTCGCCCGCGGCTTCCTGGCGCGCGTGCAGCGAGCCGAGCACGACGGGGTTCACGAACTCGAGGTGGCTCGGGTTGTACTGGAGCGTCAGCACGATGCTGCGGCCGTCGCTCATCGTCTGCGTGGACGAATAGCCGAGGTGGTACTTCACGTCGCCGTGCCCCTCGACGTCCTCGGGCGCGAAGCTCGACTCGAACTCGCCGAAGAGCCGCTCGAGCGGCTTCTTCATGATGTTCGCGAGGAAGTTGAGCCGGCCACGGTGCGGCATGCCGATCTGCAGCTGCTCCACCCCGCGCATGGCCGCCTCCTGCACGAGCGTCTCGGCCATGGGGATCAGGCTCGCGCCACCCTCGAGGGAGAAACGCTTCTGCCCGGTGTAGCGGGCGTGCAGGAACTGCTCGAAGCCGTCCGCGGCCAGCAGCGCACGCAGGATGCGGATGCGCTCGGCGGCCGCGGGCGTGGTGCGGGTGCGGGCGCGCTCCACCTGCTCGGCCAGCCACTCGCGCTGGTCCTGGTCGGAGATGTCCATGTACTCGACGGCCAGCGTCCCGCAATAGCTCTCACGCAGGCGCTCGATGAGCTGCCGCAGCGTGCCGTGGAACTCACCCTTGAAGGGGGCGGCTTCCACCTCGCGGTCGAGGTCGCCCTTGCCCAGGCCGAAGTTCGCCAGTTCGAGCAGCGGATGAGAGGTCTGGCGCTCGCCAAGGGGGTCGAGGTCCGAGACCAGGTGCCCGAACTCGCGATAGGCGTGGACCAGCGAGTACACGCCGCCGTCCGCCTGCGTTCCGACGGCACCTCGCGGACCCATTTCCTCGCGGGAGGCCAGATCGACCCCGGCAAAGAAGAGAGCCCAGTCCTCGCTGACCGAACCGGGGTCGGCGAGCCACTTGCGGTGCTGTTCGTCGATGAAATCAGCGTTGGCGCGAAGGACGAAGTCGAGCCTGCGAGACATGGGTTCCCTCGGTGGTCAACGCGTTTCGACCGCGATTCCATTGGTCGAATGCGTCGTGCGGTGTCGGAATGGGCGCGCAAGGTAGCACGAAGTCCGTCGCTGTGGCACGCGGGACGGGAGATTCTCCCCGACCGGAGAACAAGGCAGGCGCCAGAGCCTTTTTCGACCGTCACACCCGTGGACTTGCGCCTCAGATGCGCCTTCTTCGGCGGAGGCTCGGACGCCGAGGGCGAGCGCCGGAACGCACCACGGCCCGCCACTCCGTTCGGGAGTGACGGGCCGCGTGGGTTCCCCGGAGGTGCGTCAGCGAACGATGACGACCGAACGCTGCTCGTCGAGGCTCGGGGTACGCAACCGGTACTGGTACACACCCGGCGCCATGCGCTCGCCGCGGGCGTTGGTCCCGTTCCACACGATCGAGTGCCGGCCCTCGGCCATGCGGCCACCGGCCAGTCGCGTGACCTCGCGCCCCGTGATGTCGTAGATCCGCAGGTCCACGTTCTCGTCGCGCGACAGCGTCCACGCGATCGTGGTCGCGGCGGCCATGGGGTTCGGCGCGCTCGGCTCGAGCGTGGCGCGGCGCGCGACCGGGGGCACGTCGAGCGCCCCGGTGAACCAGCCGATGTCCGCGAACGCCTGCCGGGTGAGGTCGATGTTCGACGAGAGTCCGCCCGTGATCGCCGGCTCCATGAGCAGGCTCGGCTCCGCGGACGTGTCGAAGTGCGAAATGGACGAGCCGGACGCGTAGGTCGTCGGCGAATACATCAGCACGCGGTTCAACGCATCGCCACCGGCGACTTTCGCGGGGTCGGAGATGAGCGTCGCGGTGAGCCCGTTGGCGATCTGAGCGCGGAGCAGGTTGCCGTCGGCGAGCGTGATGCGCACCGAGGGGATGGTGATCGTCGCGTCCGCGCCGCCCATGCCCGCGGGCGGGCAGCCGGCGACCGAGTCGGCCACGATCACGCCGATCGCGCCGGCGTTCTGCGCGTTCTTCACCTTGACCGGGAACGTGCACGTACCGCGATCGATGAAGGCGATCTTGCCGCTCAGGTTGTTCGTGATGGTCTCGCAGCCGTTCGTGGGATTGCCGAAGTTGTCGGCGACCAGCACGACCTGCCCCGTGACCGGCGTGCTCGAGAGCGGCGGGCCGAACGTGGCCGACCCGACCGCGTAGTCCCCCGCGACTCCGGCCGGCGCCGTGACCGTGAGCACCGGCTTGGAGCCGAGGAAGTCGTGCACGTGAGCCACGACCTGCGCGCCGTCCCAGGCGAGCTTGTTGCAGCCGATGCCGGAGGCCGCGCGCTGGGCGTTCGACATGCTCGCCGAGTCCCAGTGCAGGCCGGTCGCCGGGTCGTAGAGGAAGTGGTCGAAGATCGACGGCCGTGTCGTGTTCCACGCGCCGGTCTGGCCGTTCGTCGTCGTCGAGAAGCCGAGGCCGTGCCCGAGCTCGTGGAGCACCACGGGGAGCAGCTCGATCTGCGAACCCTCGTTGCCGTCGAGCCCGAGGTACCAGCCCACCGTCAGGCAGGTCGCGCCGCCGACGGAGGAGTTGAAGGTCGCATTGATCTCGTATGAGGTCGTGTTGAGATCGTCGTTCGCGAGCTTGTTCGCGAGCGCGACGTGGTACCAGTGCCCCGTGAGCGGCGCGCCGGCGAAATCCGCGAAGAGCGTCGTCGGGCCCGCGCTGCCGAGCACCCCGCTCGTCGCCGAGCACGAGAGCGGGTTGAACTGCGCGTTCACCTTGATCTCGATGTTCGAGGGCAGCGCCGCGCCCCAGATGTTCGCGGCGTGCTGGAACACGTTCAGGCGCTGCTGGCCGAGCGTCGTGCCGGTGTTGCCGCCGACGGGAGCGGCGGCGGTCGGGTCGTTGAAGCCTTCACCGGCGCCGTCGTTGTTCACGATCGTGATGACCGCGGCGGTCGAGACGGCCGGAACCGCCAGCGCGAGCGCGGCGGCGAGCAGGAACTGCGTGCGGAAGCGCTTCATCTCAGCGGTCCTCCCACACGGCGGGCCGCGGCAGCGGCGCGCGCAGCGTGCTGCGCACCGCGTTCAGGTCCGAGAGGCAGTCGAACACGATCCGGCCGTCGGCGCCGATGCGCGCGACCGAGAACTCCTGGAAGCGACCCTGCAGGTCGAGCATCACCGCGCCGCTGGGCAGGTACTGCACCTGCAGCCCCTCGGTCGAGCGCGAGAGCATGTTCTCCTCGCTGCGCATCAGGGCCTCCGCCTGTCGGGCCGTCGGCAGGCCCATCTCCCCCGACTCGGGGTCGAGCGCGACGATCATCCCCGCCACACCGGGCAGGAACGGCTGCGGGCGCGACGCGGTCACGGGCGGCTTCCAGGGCGCGGGGCGCAGCGCGGGAACGGTCGGGTCCGCGAACGCGGTGGTCGCGATCGCGGTGAGGAGCGCGACGGCGGCCAGCCGCGCGCGCGGTGAAACGGGAGTCATGAGGGGCTCCGAAGTGAGGGTTGCGGGGGATGTCCGCACGGTCGGACTCGTCGGGGGGGGGCGAAAGTGTATGCAGTCCGTCTGCGTCACTCCAAGCAGGAAGTGGTCCGCACGCTTCGAGATTGCGGGAACACGGTGCGCTGGACCGAACGGCCACCCGGAGCGTGCAAATGGAAATGCTAGAGTGCCCACCATGCACGACGTCCCCCCGCCCGAGCAGTCCGAAACGGCTGCGGCCGAAACCGTTGCGGACGCCCCCGCGCGGCTCTCACGCGGGATGCGCGCCGCGCTCGCACTCGGTGCGGCCCTCTTCTATATGGCGCTCGCTCCCCGCTGCCTCGGCGAAGGGGATTCCGCGGAGTTCACGCTGGCGCTCGCGCTCACCGGCGCGGCACACCCGCCCGGCTATCCGCTCTACACGCTCGCGGGGTCGGTCTTCGTGCACGCGCTGCGAGGCGCCGGCCTCGGCTGGGCACACGCCGCCAACCTGTGGAGCGCGTGCGGCGCGGCGGCCGCGATCTTCGCACTGGTCACGTTGGCCGACCGGCTGCTGCCCCCCACGGGACGCCTGCGCGGTGGCGCCCGTGCCTGCGTGATCGCGCTCGCGCTGCTGCCTCTGGCCGCGCATCCCACGTTCCTGCGAGCCGCGACGCAGGCCGAGGTGTACTCGTGGGAAGTCGCGTGGACCGCGGCGCTCGCCGTGACCGCGCTCGGGTTCCTGCGCCACCTCGACGCCGATGCCCCGCCGCTCGAGACGCGTTCCTTGCTGCGGGCCGCGCTCGCCTGGGGCGCACTCGCGGGCGTGGCGCTCGCCCACCGTCCCACGATGCTCGCGTTCGCCGGTTCGTTCACGGTCACGCTCGCCTCGAGCGCGGCGCGCCGCGGCGTGCTCCGCCCCGCGCTCCTGGCGGCCGCGTTCGGCGCGGCGCTCCTCCCCGCGAGCGCCAATCTCTGGTTCGCGTACCGGGCGCTGCATCCCGCCGCCTTCCAGTGGCCGCTGCTCGAGCCGGGCGTGAACGGCCTCCTGCAGCACACGGCCGGGGCGATCTACCGCTCGTACCTCGGTGCGCGTGTCGGCGGCGGGTCGGGACTCGCGCTCGTCGGCACGCTGCTGCCGCTGTTCGCACTCGGCGCGGCCGCGCTCGCGTGGATGATTCCCTCGATCGCGCGACGCGGTGACCGCCCTGCGCTCGCGTGCCTGCTCGCGCTCGCCGGCGCGGCGGTCGCGCAGGGCGCCTTCGTCGCGGTCTACGCGGTCTCCGATTTCGACTTCTTCCTTCTGCCCGCGCTCGTGCCCGTCACCATGGCCTTCGCGCTCGCGCTGGCGCGGATGCTCGAGCGCTCCGAGGCCCCGCTCACGCCCGCGGCGCTCGCGCTCACCACGTCGCTCTGCGTCGCGGCGGTGCCCGTCGTGCAGGAAAGCGCCCGGCTCGCGCAGGTCGCCGCGGCGGACGCGAGCGTGCGCGAGGCGTTCGACGCGCTGCCGTTCGAGCGCGGCGTGGTCGTGTGGAACTCGGATTCCCACACGCGGCTCGTCGCACTGCAGCTGCTCGAGGGACGCAAACGTGGCGTGGTCGTGCTCAACGGCGGCGTGCTCACGTGGCCGGCGGCGCGCCGCGACGCGGCGAAGCGCCTCGGCTTCGACCCGCTCGAGGGGCTGGAACTGCGCACGGACGAGGATCTCGCGCGGATCGCGCCGCACCTCGCCGAGCGCCCCGGGCTGGCCGTCGCCGACTTCGGCCTGTGGTGGAGCGCGCGCGCCGCGGGGAACTGACGCGCCGGCTCGCCCTACTTGCGC
This sequence comes from Candidatus Eiseniibacteriota bacterium, assembly GCA_016215625.1. Taxonomy (GTDB): domain Bacteria; phylum Eisenbacteria; class RBG-16-71-46; order RBG-16-71-46; family RBG-16-71-46; genus CAIXRL01. Next base: position 12,574 of record JACRIW010000100.1, read on the forward strand.
GTCACGAGCGAGCGGAAGTCCGTCATCACCTCGAAGGCGCGCTGCTCCGTGCTGGCGGGAGGAACCGTCGAGATCACGAACCGCTCGCCCGAGTCGTCCACCGTCCACGCGGCCAGGTCGATGGAGAGGGACTGCCGCGGCAGCGCGAAGAGGAGCTGCGGCGTACCCACCTCGAATCCCCGGCTGGTGTCGATCGAGACCGCCATCAACTTGCCGTCGGTCGTCTCGAAGACGAGTTCCCGCCCGCCCTTGGTCCAGTGCGGGCGGCTCGCCGCCATGGGCGAGATCTGCCAGCGCCCCGGAGGCCCCACCACGCTCGTGACGAAGATGTGGAAGTCCTGCGTGTTGCCCTGCACTCCCGCGACGAATCGCCCGTCCGGCGAGAGCACGGACTGTGCTTCGAGCAGCGTCGAGTCGTGAAGCGTGTGGACGGTGCGGTCGGTTCCGTCCACGGGCAGGAAGATCGAGCGGGGCATGGGCATCGTGTGTCCCACGAGCCACGGCATGCGCGCGGACCACTGGTTCACGCGAATCGTGGGCGCCCCGATCGGGATGGAATCCACCGCACCGAGACCGTCGGCCGAGAGGATCATCACGGTGGAGTGCTTCGCGTTCGGATCGTCGTCCACGTACGCGATCCTGCGTCCGTCCGGCGACCACGCGGACGAGATCTGCCGTCCCCCGGTGAAGCTCAGGCGGCTGCTCGTCCGCCGGAAGATGTCGACGACGTGAAGGTCGCCCCACTTCTCGGCCCCCGTGGACGCACGCTCGTAGGCCAGGCGCGTGCCGTCGGGCGAGAGCTGCGGGTTCGCGACCTCGCCGGCCGCGAGCGGCAGGCCCACCGTCTTGCCGGTGCGATCGCTCAGCCGGAGTTCGGTGCCCCCCATCGTCGTACCACGCACGAGCGCGAGCACGCCGCCGCGGGAGATCGAAAAGTGCCCGGCAGACGTGCCCGTGCGCAGATCGTCGAGGATCGTGATCAACTCCCCGGTCAGCCGCGCGCCCCTCAGGTCGAGCTTCTGCGCGACGAGCGAGTTGCCGCGCACGAAGACCAGCCAGCCTCCGGGCGCGTACTCGACGCGGCCGTCCGACTGTCCGAGAAGCTTCGAGTCGAGCGAGCCGATCTTGCCGAGCCGGATGTTGCCCCTGCCGTTCTGCGTGACGTTCCCGATGAAGACGAAGTGCTTGCCGTCGGGCAGGAAGTGGGGCCAGGAGCTGCCGATCTCGCCGTGCTCGCGATCGATGCTCGTCGCGGGCCGCAACTCGCCCCCGCCCGCGGGCACGACGCGCAGCGAATCGGTGAAGGTGCCGTCGAGCAGGATCTTCCCCCCGGCGCCCCAGCTCAGGTCCGCGCCGCCCGGCGCCGGGCAGACGATCGCGGGCGTTCCGCCCGTCACGGCGACGCGCTGCATCTTGCCGGCGGCGCAGAAGACGACCTCGCGGCTGTCCGGGGACCAGTAGGCACGCTGCAGTCCTTCCGTACCGGCGATCGGCCGTGCCTTCGTCTCGTCGAGCCGGAGCAGCATGGCGCGAACCACTCCGAGCGAGTCGTAGGCCTGGAAGAGCAGCATGCGGCCGTCCGGGGACAACCGCGGCCAGAACGCGCCCGCGAACCCCGGCGGGTTCGTGTCGGGGTTGAAGCGGTACACGGCCTTCGGCACCGCGAGCCGCGGCACCGCGAATGCGGCGAAGCCGGCCGCCACCACCGTCACGATCGCGGCGATCGCCCACGGCAGCGTCGCGCTCGCCCGGCGCGCGGTGGAAGCCGGCGCGGGCGCCGAGACGCTCACGTTCGAGAGCCCCGCGCCCTCGCCGATCCACTGCAGCTGCAGCTTCGCGTCGTGCGCGGTCTGGAGACGCTCCTCGGCGTCCTTCGCGAGGCACGCGCGCACGAGCCGGTCGAGTCCCGTGGGCGCGGCGCCCGGCGTGCCCGAACCCGACGGCGCCTCGGCGATCGCCGCGGGCTCGCGCTCGAGGATCGCGGCGATGAGCGACGCCTGGCTGCGCCCCTCGAACGCGCGCCGGCCGGTCGCCATCTCGTACAGCACGCAGCCGAGCGCCCAGATGTCACTGCGCGCGTCGGCCTCGCGCCCCTCGAGCTGCTCGGGCGACATGTACTGGAACGTGCCGACGATCGCGCCCTCGGCCGTCAGTGGCGAGGCGACGGTCGGGTGCTGCGTGAGCGTGCCCATCGTGGCGCCGCTGCCGCTCACCGGCCCGCCCATGCCGGACGCGCGCGCGAGCCCGTAGTCCATGAGCTTCGCGCCCGAGCGCGTGATCATGACGTTGCCCGGCTTGAGGTCGCGATGGATCACGCCCGCGCGATGCGCGCGGTCGAGCGCGTCGGCGATCTGCACGCCGTAGCGCACGAGTTCGGCGGTGGGCAGCGGGCCGCGGCGGAGCCGCTCGGCGAGCGTGTCCCCCTCGACCAGCTCCATGACGAGGTAGTCCACCTCGCCCTCGCGGCCGACGTCGAAGAGCGTGCAGATGTTCGGATGGTTGAGTCCGGAGATCGTGCGAGCCTCGCGCTCGAACCGCGTGCGCACCTCGGCGTTGTCGGACAGGTGCTGCGGCAGCACCTTGATCGCGACTTCTCGCCCGAGGCGCGTGTCGCGCGCGCGATAGACCTCGCCCATGCCTCCCGCGCCGAGCGGGGCGACCACTTCGTAGGGACCGAGCTTGGTTCCGGCTTCGAGCATGGGCAGCGGCCTCCGTGACGAGCGTGGGGACGGACGGGGGACGCGCAAGTTAGCAGCGGCCGCCCGGCGTCGGAACACATTTTCGTGCTGCGCTGGTGCGCTCCGCGCGGCTATGGTGCGCGCCATGCCCTATTGCTCGCAGTGTGCCCATGCGCTCGCCGACGCGGCGAAGTTCTGCCCCGCCTGCGGCGCCGCTGTTGCCGGTGCGGTCACCGCTCCGGCGCCTCCGGCTCCGGCCTCTCCGGCCGCTCCCCCCGTCCTTCCCACCGCGGCGATCAGCGAGGACGTCACGCGCACGTCGGCGACGTCGCCCTCGACTCCGCCGCCGTCCTCGCACACGTCCGAGCACGGACGCTTCGAGCCCGGCACGCGCCTCGGAACGCGCTACCGCATCGTCGCTCTCCTCGGCCGCGGCGGCATGGGCGAGGTGTACCGCGCGGACGATCTCGAGCTCGGCCAGTCGGTCGCGCTCAAGTTCCTCCCTCCCGGCGTCGCGTCGGACCCGCGCGAGCTCACGCGCTTCCGGGGCGAAGTGCGCGTCGCGCGCCAGATAGCGCACCCGAACGTCTGCCGCGTGTACGACATCGGCGAAGCCGACGGGCACGTGTTCTTGTCCATGGAGTACATCGACGGCGAAGACCTGTCGGCCGTGCTGCGCCGCATGGGCCGGCCGACCGAGGACAAGGCCGTCGAAATCGCGCGCCAGGTGGCGCTCGGCCTCGCCGCCGCGCACGAAGCGGGCATGCTGCACCGCGACCTCAAGCCCGCGAACATCATGATCGACGGGCGCGGGCGCGCGCGCATCACCGACTTCGGCCTCGCGGGGCTCGCGAGCGAACTCGCGCGCGGCGGCCAGATCGCGGGCACGCCCGCGTACATGGCGCCCGAGCAGCTCGCCGACGGCAGCGTGTCCGTGCGCTCCGACGTGTACTCGCTCGGGCTCGTGCTCTACGAGCTGTTCACGGGCAAGCGCGCGTTCGACGCGAAGACCGCGGCCGACCTGCGCCAGCAGCACGATTCCAGCTCGATCACGTCGCCCTCGAGCCTCGCGCGCGGCATCACGCCCGCGGTCGAGCGATTGATCCTGCACTGCCTCGAGCGCGATCCCGAGATGCGACCGCCGTCGGCGTATGCGGTGCTCGGCGCGCTGCCCGGCGGCGACCCGCTCGCGGCCGCGATGGCCGCCGGCGAGACGCCTTCGCCCGAACTCGTCGCCAACGCCGCGGATCGCGGCGGGCTCTCTCCCGCGCTCGCCGGCGGACTGATCGCGCTCACCTGCGCCGCGCTCGGCGTCGGCGCGTGGCTGCTCGCCCCCGAGTTCGCGCCGCTCAAGCAGGCGCCCTCGGCGCTCGAAGTGCGCGCGGAGGACATGCTGCGCAAGTCGGGCTCGTTCGACCAGCTGCCACCGTTCGTGGCCGGCACGTTCGCGCAGAACGGCGAGTGGCTCGAATGGCAGCTGGCACACCCGAAGGACACGCTGCGCACCAAGCCCGCGGTGTTCTACTGGCGCCGCTGGGGTCCGCGCCTGATCGAGTCGCCGGCCATTCACAGTGAAGTCCCGGGCGTCTCCGAACCGGCGACGCTCGGCAACAGCAGCGCGCTGGTGCTGCTCACGCCCGACGGCAAGCTGCTCGGCCTGCGCGCCGAGCCGCCGGACAGCGTGGGCACGAAGAACGGCGGCCGTCCCGACTGGAACGCGTGGTTCGCCGCGTTCGGCATGGACAGCGCCGCCTATACGCCCGTTCCGCTCGCGCGCCCCGTGCCGGCGCTGTGCGACACGGCCATGGCGTGGCACGGGCCGTCGCCGTGGGATGCCTCCGACACCGCGACCGTGCAGATGGGCGCCTCGCGCGGCCGGCTCACGCACTTCACGGTCGTCAGCAAGTGGGGCGTACCCGCCACTCCGGTCGACAAGCTGAGCCCCGTGACCACGCAGGCGAGCGACCTGCCGTTCACGCTGATCTTCTCGCTCATGCCGTACGTGCTCTCGATCTTCTTCGCCATGCGCAACCTGCAGACGGGCCGCGGCGACTGGCGCGGCGCCACGCGCATCGCGGTGTTCGTCTTCTTCATGAACATCGGCGAGGGCGTGTTCGCCACGCGGCTCTCCGAAGTCGGTCTCAACGGCGTGCTCGCCGACGTGCTGCATGGGCGCGCCCAGGGCCACTCGCTCATGCACGCGATGGGCATGTGGTTCGCCTACGTCGCGCTCGAGCCCTACGTGCGCCGTCTGTGGCCGCGCGTGCTCGTGTCGTGGACGCGACTGCTCACCGGGCGCTTCCGCGACCCGCTCGTCGGGCGCGACATGCTCGTCGGCGTCGCCCTCGGCGCCACGATCACCGCGCTGAGCCTCGGGGCGTTCGCACTCGCCCCGCGGCTCGGGCTGGGCAACATCCCGGCGCTCGCGTACGGCGGCATGTTCGATTCGATCGGCAGCGCGGGACACACCAGCGTGGCCATGTCCTACGCCGGCTCGGTCTGCGTGCTCGGCGTGCTCGAGTGGCTCTTCCTGCTGCTCATCGTACGGCTCGTCGTGCGGCGCACCGACGTCGCGCTCGTCGTGGCCGGACTGCTCTCCATGTCCTCGACCTTCGTGCCGTCCGTTTCGCAGCTCGGGTGGAAGCTCGCCCTGCTGGTCGCGATCTTCCCGGTCATCGGCAACGTGCTCGTCGTGCAGATCGGCTTGCTCGCGACGGTCGTCGCGGCGTTCACCGGGCTCGTGCTGAGCAGTACGGCGGCGACGCTCGACTTCGGCTCGTGGTATGCCGGGCTCGCGCTGCTTCCGACCGCGCTGCTGCTGGGAATCGCGCTCTGGGGCGCGGCGAACGCGCTCGCGGGCAAGTCCATCCTCGGCGATCCGCTCGAGGACGCGCCCAAGCGATGACGGACCTCAATCCGCAGCTGCAGCAGATGGCCGACGAGTCCATGGTGCGCAACCTCGACGCGCAGGCGCGCGCCATCTGGCCGCAGGAACGGCCGCTCTTCGACCGCTACGGGCTGTCCGGTCCGTTGCGCGTGCTCGACGCCGGCTGCGGCACGGGCGAAATCACGTGGCGGCTCGCCGAGCGCTTCAGCGAAGCGACCGTGCTCGGCGTGGACATCATCGACCACCATCTGGAGCTGGCGCGCGCACGGCACGCCGCGTGGACTCCGCGCGTGTCGTTCGAGCACCAGAGCATCTTCGAGCTGCCCACGCCGGACGGCACGTACGACCTGACCGTCTGCCGCCACGTGATCCAGTCCATCCCGCACGCCGACCGCGTGCTGGCGGAACTGAAGCGCGTGACGAAGCCCGGCGGCTGGCTGCACGTGATCGCCGAGGACTACGGCCAGCTGCATTTCCCCCTGGGCGGCGAGCTGGACGTGCGCGACTTCTGGCACGAGGTGCCCGCGCGCTTCGGCGCCGCGACCGGCACCGACCTGTTCATCGGGCGGCACGTGGCGGGACTCGTCGAACAGCTCGGGCTCGCGGACATCCGGCTCGACTACGTGGTCGTGGACACGCTGCGCGTCGAGCGCGACACGTTCGCGACGATTCTCGAGGCGTGGCGCGACGGCTACGTGGCGCCGATCGCCGAGCACACGCGCTTCACCGCCGAGCAGGCCACCGCCTACTTCGAGCGCATGATCGCCGACATCCGCACGCCCGGGCGCTACGCCTCGTGGCAGGTGCCGGTGATTTCGGGACGGGTGAGCGCCTGAACCGCGCGCCCCTTCGGGGTCATCGCTTGTTCAGGTCCTTCCTCCAGTTCGAAACCAGCACGATCGGCGCGGCGCCTTCGGAGGCGAGCATGTTGACCACGAAGCGCTGGCCGTCGGGCGTGACGTCCATCGAGACGAGGCCCGGGCGCAGGATGGTGCGAAACAGTTCGACTTCACGGCCGGGCTGCATGGTTCCCGGCGCGAGCGGCGTGGCGACGATCATGCCGTCGGGGCGCGCGTAGTACAGCTCCCGGTCGTCGGCCCGCCAGCGCGGAACACCGCCGCCCGCGGTCGAGATCTGCAGACGGCCGCCGTTCCCGAATCCGGACGAGGGCGGGGCTCCCGGTACGGGAACGACGTAGACCTGCGCATCGCTGCCCACGGTGCTGGAGAACGCCACCCAGCGGCCGTCGTGCGAGAAGGCTGCGCTCGCGATCCCGACCGAAGCGCCGGGGATCCAGCGAATATCCCCCGGATTCCGGGCGTCGATGATGCCGAGGCTGTCCGCGAAGACGGTCGTGAAGTTGCCAGTCGCGATCAGGAGGAAGCGGCCGTCGGCCGACCAGTCGAGCGGCCAGATGTCACGCGTCCACCGAAAGAGTTCGCGCAGGCCACCCGTGCCATCGGTCGGCACCGTCTTGATCGAATAGCGGCGGGTCGCGGTGCCCGTACCGGGGCTGGAGGACGTGAACGCGACCAGACGACCGTCGGGCGAAGCGACCGGCACGTCGTCATCGGAGTCCGTGTGCGTGAGGCGCCGCGAGAAATCCCGCGTGAAGTCGTACGAAACCAGGTCCCCGTTCGGGTCCAGCTGGGTCGAGTACACGACCCCGCTTCCACCGCCGACGAACCGCAGGTTGAAATGGTTGCCGCTCGGCCCGGCGTTCTCGATCACGCGGCCCGTGCGGTCGAGCAGCCGCACCTGGCTGCCCTGGCGGCCGCCGATGGGCTGGTACACGAGCAGCCCGGTGCGCGAGCACGAGAAGTTCGCCTTCCACGTGGTGGGGTCGAACTGCACGCGCTCGGCGGTGGGAATCGCTTCGCCCGTGAAGCGGCGCGCGCCGGGATCGAACGGACGCGCCATGAGCACGCTGTCCTGCACGTAGAACAGGTAGCCGCCCGCGAAGTGCGCCTCGGTCGCCGACGGCATGAGCAGGCGGTTGTCGCGGCCGTCCACCGACGCGATCCAGACGGAGTTGTTGGGCCCGGTCACGTCGTCGTGGTCGCCGGCGAAGTACAGGAAGTGCCTGCCATCCGGCAGGAAATCCGGCCAGCGATGCGTGGTGTGGGTTCCGAGCGTGCGCTTGGTGACGACTTTCGGCTTTCCCCCGGAGGCCGGCACCACCATCACGTCCGTCTGGAAGTCGGGCGTGAAGACGATCTGCCCCTGGCGGTTCCACGAGCCTCCTCGCGCGTTGGGCGCGGCGCACACCGCCAGCACCTGACCGTTCGCGAGATCCACGCGGCGCAGCTTGCCGTCCGCGAAGAAACCCACCGAGCGGCTGTCGTACGACCAGAACGGGTACGTCGCGTTCTCGGTGCCGGCCAGCGGCCGCGTCTCGAGCGATGCCACATCGCGCACCCACAGCCTCGCCCCGTGCTCGGCGTCCACGGCCACGAAGGCCACGTGCTTGCCGTCGGGCGAGATCACCGGCGGCCCGGCGTTGTCGCCGAAGAACAGGAACAGCGCGTTCGTCGGCGGCGGGATGATGGCGCGAATGACCGGCGCGTCGCCGCCGCCGCGCGTGGCGAAGAACGCCGCGAGTGCAAGTGCCGCGACCGCCACGGCGGCTGACACACGCGCGAACAGCGCGCCGCGCGACGGCGTACGCGCGGGCAGCGACCCCGGCGCGAGGGCCGACGCGGTCGAACCGGCCGCGCTCGCCCACTGCAGCTGGAGCTTCACGTCGTGCGCGGTCTGCACGCGCTCGTCCGGGTCCTTGGCGAGCAGCGTGGTCACGAGGCGGTCGAGCGCGGGAGGCGACATCGGAGCGATCTCGGCCAGCGGCCGAGGGCTGTCTCGCATGATGGCACTGATGAGCGACGCCTGAGTCGCGCCCTCGTAGGCGCGCTTGCCGGTCGCCATCTCGTACAGCACGCAGCCGAGCGCCCACAGGTCGGAGCGCGAGTCGGCTTCGCGGCCTTCGAGCTGCTCCGGTGCCATGTACTGGAACGTGCCGACGATCGCGCCCTCGGCGGTGAGCGGCGAGGCGACGGTCGGATGCTGCGTGAGCGCGGCCATCGTCGCGCCGCTGCCGCTGACCGGACCGCTCGCGGCGCTCGCGCGCGCGAGCCCGAAGTCCATGAGCTTCGCGCCCGACTTGGCGAGCATGATGTTCCCGGGCTTGAGGTCGCGGTGCACGACGCCCGCGCGATGCGCGCGATCGAGCGCGTCGGCGACCTGCGTGCCGATGCGCAGCACGTCGGGAATCGGCAGCGCTCCCTTCTGCAGGCGGTGCGCGAGCGTCTCCCCCTCGACCAGCTCCATCACGAGGTAGTCCGTCTCGCCTTCGCGCCCGACGTCGAACAGCGTGCAGATGTTCGGGTGGTTGAGCGAGCTGACCGTCTTCGCCTCGCGCTCGAAGCGCGCGCGCACGTCGGCGTTCGCGCTCAGGTGCTGCGGCAGCACTTTCACCGCGACGTCGCGGCCGAGCCGCGTGTCGCGCGCGCGATACACCTCGCCCATGCCGCCCGCGCCCAGGGGCGCGACGATTTCGTAGGGGCCGAGTTTGGTGCCTGCGTCGAGGCTCATTTCTTCAGGAGTCCTGTCCAGTGTTGGACGAGTCGCATGGCGGGTCCGGGTGCAGCCTGGTCGCGCCGGGTCGCGAGGAACCGCTCGCCGTCGCGCGTGACGATGTCGTCGATGTCGGAGGGAATTTCGAAGAGCGTCGTGGGCTTGCCCGGGCGGATGACATCGCCCGCGATCTCGAGCGGAAGGCTGACGAGATTGCGCTCATCCGTGGAGTAGATCAGCTCGCGCCCCCCGCGCCCCCACATGAAGCGCATGTAGTAGTCCTTCGCACCGGAGAAGATCTGCACGCGATGACCCGGAACCGGATACGAATCGATCACGAAATCCGCGCGGCCCTCGATACGCGTGACGTACGCAGCCCAGCGCCCGTCGGGCGAGATCAGCGCCCGGCGCTCGAACGCCGGCGTGGCGAGGTACGGCGTCGGCGGCCCGCCGTCGAGCGGCACGACGTAGAGATCCCAGCTGTCGTCGGCCTGCGGCCCGCGGGCAGCGCCGATGCCGGCGACGAGCAGCGAGCGGCCGTCGCTCGCCCAGCCCTGCGCCTCCACGAACATCGTCTTCACGGACGGCACGGAATCCCGAGGACCGCTGCCGCCGAGGCGAATGATGCGCAGCGCCTCGCGCCCGCCGTCGTGCGAAGTCGCGACGATGTGCGAGCCGTCGGGTGAGAAGTGCGCGAGCTGGTAGGGATCGATGCGCTGCAGCAGCTTCGTCGGCACCCCGCGCTCGAGGTCCACCTGCCACAGGTCGCCGTCGGAGGTCGCCAGCGCCGTGCGCTGATCCGGGGAGAGCGCGCTGAGATTCCAGTCGGCCGCCGGAAGAGCGATCACTCCACGCGGTGCACCGCTGCGATCGAGCCACTCGATGCGCTGGTCCGGCGCCCGGGCGTCCGGGTAGAGCAGGCGGCCGTCGCGTGACGACGTGGCGACCGGCTCACCGTCCACGTCGGCGCGCACGGGTGCGTCGCCGAGCGTGAAGCGCTCGCCCACGCACTTCATCTTGCCGAGGTCGAAACGCTGCGCGGTCACCTTCTCGTTCACGACGAAGACGAGGTAACCCGGCTCGACGTAGGTGACGCCGCTGTTCGCCTCCATCACGACCTGTGAGCGCTTCGATCCCAGCGAGCCCACGCGAATCGTGTACCCGTTCGGGCCCGCGGGCATGGCCGTGAACAGGAAGTGTTCGCCGTCGGGAAGGAATGCCGGGAAGCGGTGCCCGGCCTCGTTGCGCGACGCGTCGAGCTCGGTCGCGGGCTCGGGCGTGCCGCCCTCGGCCGGGAGCTTCATGAGCGGCCCGGACGGGGACGGCGCGAAAACGATCACGCCTTTGCGCCCCCAGCTCAGCCCGCGCGGGTCGGTGATGTCCGCGAGCCGCGTCGGGCTTCCGCCCGACACCGAAACCCGGCTGACCGCCTTGTCGGTCATGCTGACGTACGCGACCGATCTGCCGTCCGGCGACCACGTGACGAATCCCGCGCCGGTCGTGCCCTCGATCGCGACCGGATCCGGGGAGTCGAGTCGCCAGAGCCAGAGTTTCTGGCGCTCCGTTCCATGCTGGGCGCACGCCACGACCTTTTCGCCCGTGGGCGAGAGAGCCATTCCGCCCCACGCGCCGCCGAGCCTCAGGTCGCGCGGCGCGGGCACCTGCGTGACCAGCGTCGGCTCGGTGCGCGAGTAAAGTTGCCAGAGCGCGATCGCCGCCGCGATCAAGCCGAGTGCGCCGACGACATAGCCCGCGAACGAGGCCGTGTGGCGCGGCTTGGTGCGGAAGACGGGAACACCGGTCACCGACGACACGCTCATCACCTGCGAACCCGGCTCCGAGATCCATCCCAGCTGCAGCTTCACGTCGTGCGCGGTCTGGATGCGATCGTCGGCGTCCTTGGCGAGCAGCGCGGTGACGACGCGCTCCAGCGCGGGCGGACTCATCGGCGCCATCGCCGCGAGCGGCGCCGGCTCGCTGCCCATGATCGCGCTGATAAGCGAAGCCTGGCTGCGCCCCTCGAACGCGCGCTTGCCGGTCGCCATCTCGTACAGCACGCAACCGAGCGCCCACAGGTCGGAGCGCGAGTCGGCCTCACGGCCCTCGAGCTGCTCGGGCGACATGTACTGGAACGTGCCGACGATCGCGCCCTCGGCCGTCAGCGGTGACGCCACGGTCGGGTGCTGCGTGAGCGCGGCCATCGTCGCGCCGCTGCCGCTCACCGGGCCGGCGGCCGCGCTCGCGCGCGCGAGCCCGAAGTCCATGAGCTTCGCGCCCGACTTCGTGATCATCACGTTGCCCGGCTTCAGATCGCGATGCACGACTCCCGCGCGATGCGCGCGATCGAGCGCGTCGGCGATCTGCGAGCCGAAGCGCAGCACGTCCGCCATCGGCAGCGCGCCCTTGTGCAGCCGCTCGGCGAGCGTCGTGCCCTCGACCAGCTCCATCACGAGGTAGTCGGTCTCGCCTTCGCGCCCGACGTCGAACAGCGTGCAGATGTTCGGGTGGTTGAGGCTGGAGACGGTCTTCGCCTCGCGCTCGAACCGCGCGCGCACGTCGGCGTTCGCGCTCAGGTGCTGCGGCAGGACCTTGACCGCGACATCGCGTCCCAGACGCGTGTCGCGCGCGCGATACACCTCGCCCATGCCGCCCGCGCCCAGCGGCGCGACGATTTCGTAGGGGCCGAGCCGGGTGCCGGGAGTCAGGGTCACTTGCTCTTCTCCAGTTCGCTCATCCAACCGCTCGCCACGGTCAGCGAGCGCGCCCGCTCACCCTGCGGCAGCATCACGAGCATGCGACCGTCCCGCAGCATGCACATCGCGGACGCACCACGAGGAGCCTGTCGCACGACTCGGGAGCGGCCGACACCCAGCACCGGAGCGAACGAAACCTCCGTCGCCAGCAGGCTCGCACCGTCCGGGCTCAGGAAATACAGCTCGCGTCCGTCATGGCTCCACACGAGCACCGCCGCGTCGCGGCCGATCGTGATGTAGTTCGTGGGGCCGACGCGGATCGTCTGCGCTCGGGCCGGGAAGTCTGCGATGTAGACCTCGAAGCGTCCGGACACGTCGCTCACGTAGGCGATGTGCCGGCCGTCCGGCGAAAGCGTCGCGACATTCTCGTCCGCCGGGGTCGCGAGCCACGGCATCGGCTTCGCCCCGGGCTGCCAGTCGATCGTCTGGATGTCGAAGCGATTTCCCTCCACGAGGGCGCCCGTGATCATGGTCTTTCCGTCGGGAGTCCAGCCCGTCACCGTGCGCCACAGCTGGTCGCCGAGCGCGAGCGCGCTGTCGGCGCCTGAGGCGGGATCGATCTGCAGCAGCCCGGACTTGGTCGCGCCGACGATCCGCGTTCCGGCGGGATTCCACGCGGGAAAGTGCACCCCGCGCCCCATGGGAGCGATCTGCGCGACCGCACCGGTTTCGAGATCCCCGATCCAGTTCGAGTAGCCCGAGGGTTCGGCGCACGCGACGGCGAACCGGCGGCCGTCGGGCGACAACACGCCGGTGCCGGCCGCGACCGGGAAGACGACGCGCGTCGGAGTGAGCCGCCCGTCGGTCTCGACCCAGGCGACAGCGGTCGGACGGTGATCGCGCGGCACGTACGCCATGACGCCGGTCTCCGAGCAGCTGACCAGCGGCGAGAGCTGCACCGAGCCGACCGCCTCGACCTGGTCGGCGAGCTGCTCGGGCTCGCCCACGGGCGCGAGCGTGCGCAGGTCGATGCGCTGCGCGAGCAATGCGCCGTCGCGCGTGAACAGGATGCGGTCCGGTGCGGCGAACACGGGCGCGGAATGCGCGGTGAGGAGGGGCCGGATGCGGGCGCCGTCGAGGGCTCCCGTCATCACCTGGGATTCCCCGGCGTTCGAGGCGGCGTTCACCACGAACAGGAAGTGCTTCCCGTCTGGAAGGAACGTCGGGAACCGGTGCGACGTCTCGCCCGCGGCCGAATCCACCGCCGTCAACGCGCGCGGTACGCCGCCCCCGGCCGCGACCGCGAAGATGCCGCCGCGCGGATCGGGTGAGAAGACGATCTGTCCCGCGCTCCCCCACGCGCCGCCGCGGCCGCTGGACGCGGCGCAGAGGGCACGCGCGCCCCCGCCCGAGATCGCGATGCGACGGAGCTTGCCCTCCGAGAAGAAGGCGACGTCGCGCGAGTCCGGCGACCAGAACGGCCACGTCGCGCCCTCGGTGCCCTCGAGCAGGCGGATGCCCTCCTGCGCGAGCGAACGCACCCAGAGCCGGTCGGTGCCCGCGCTGTCCGTGAGCGTGAACACGAGAGACCGTCCGTCCGGAGAGAGTGCGAAGGAACCCACCTCGCCCAGCCGTCCCGACCGCGAAGGCTCGAGCATCGAGAGCCGCGTCGCTCCGCTGGGTTCCGGCACGCTTCGACGCAGCGGCAGGAACACGCCGAGCGCGATGCACGCGAGCGCGCCCACGCCGAGCGCGACACCGCTGCGCCACTGCACGGTGGACGCCGGCGGCGAGGCGGCCGGCGGCGCGACCGGCGCGGCGGCCGCCACGGCGGGCGCGCTTCCGCCCGAGAGCACGATGCGCGCCTCGCCGATGTCGCGCAGGCGTGCGCGCGCGTCCTTGGTCAGGCAACGCTTGAGCAGCGCCACGACGTGCGCGGGCGTCGACGCCGGCAGCATGTTCCAGTCGGGCTCGCGCTCCAGGATGCGCGCGACCATGTCGCTCACCGTCTCGCCTTCGATCACGCGCTTGCCGCTCAGGCACTCGAACAGCACGCAGCCGAACGACCAGATGTCCGTGCGGCGATCCACCTGCTTGCCGCGCGCCTGCTCGGGGCTCATGTAGGCGGCCGTGCCGAGGATGACGCCCACACCGGTGGCCGCGTACGTCATCGTGGGCGAGGCGCTCAGGTCGGTGGACGACGGCGCGCCGTCACCGCTGCTCGACTTGGCGAGCCCGAAGTCGAGCACCTTCACCACGCCGTCGCTCTTGAGCATGACGTTGCCGGGTTTCAAGTCGCGATGGATCACGCCCGCTTCGTGCGCCGCCTCGACCGCGGTGGCGATCTGCGCGCACACCTCGAGTGCATCGGCCAGCGGCAGCGGCCCGCGCGCGAGCCTCGCCTGCAGCGTCTCGCCCTCGACGAACTCGAGCACCAGGTAGCGCCGGCCCTCGACCACCTCGAGCCCGAAGATGCTGCCGATGTTCGTGTGGTGCAGCGACGCGAGCAGCTTGGCCTCGCGCTCGAAGCGCGCGACGCGCTCGGCATCGGTGTCGAACCCGTCGGGCAGCACCTTGACCGCCACGTCGCGCCCCAGCCGCGTGTCGCGCGCGCGATACACCTCACCCATGCCGCCCGCGCCCAAGGGCGCGACGACCTCGTAGGGACCGAGTTTGGTGCCGGGAACCAGCGTCATTTCTTGCGGAACTCCTCGAACCAGTTCTCGACGAACAGCAGGGAGGGCGACGCGGGCGGGCCGACCTGACGAGCGCAGAGGAAGCGTACGCCGTCGGGATGAGCGTCGACCGGAAATCCGCCCACGATCGAAGCACTCAAGTCGAACTCGCGCACGGTGACGGGGAACAGCGGTTGCGGCATCCCGAGCCAGGGGCGCGGTCCACGGCGAACCGGCACCAACATCATCGTGTCGTGCTGAGCGTAGAAGATTCCGTCGCCGCGCCGAGTCCAGCGCGGCCACGAGCCGCCGTTCACCGACACCTGCGCGCGGGCGTCGCCCTTGGGAAAGCCACGCAGGTAGATCTCGCTGCGCCCCGATTCGTCCGACGCGTACGTGATCCACTGGCCGTCGGGCGAGAGCGACGGCGCGGTCTCGTCGGCGGAGGTGGTCAGGAATGGCTTCGCCTCCCCGCCCGGGACCACCGGCACGATCCACAGGTCTCCGCTGCCCCTGCGGTCGATCGTGCAGACCATGCTGGCGCCATCCGGACTGAGCACGGGCTGGTAGCCGTGTCCCACCGTGTCGGGTTCGCCCGCTCCGTCGCTCGCGACGGCCACGATGAAGACGTGCCCCACGCCCGCCTCGGAGGCGTAATAGACGTGCGTTCCGTCCGGGGACCAACTCGGGTGCTGTTCTCGCTCCGGGCTCGAGGTCAGCCTCGTCCTCGTACCCCGCACCAGGTCGCGCACCCACACGTCGGCGTTGCCGTCCGTCTCCGCGACGTAGGCCACGCGATCGCCGTCGGGCGAGAGCACGGGGCCCGAAAGCCCCTGCTGCGGCTCCCCGATCGTCACCTCACCGCCCCCGTCGCGACGGCGCCACGCCAGTTGCCCCATCGGTGAGGGCGCGGCCACGAGCGCCGCCATCATGCCGTCGAGGCTGACGCTCGCGAACGCGACGCCATCTCGTACGAGAAATGGCGGCCCGGTGACTTTCCGGGACGTGACCGAGAACGGCGCCGCCCAGACCTGGGGGCGGAGCTCCTCGGCGGTGGCCAACAGGTGCCCGGTGGGCGAGTAACTCACCGAACTCCATTGTGGAGCGTCGTAGATTCGGCGCAGCTTCGGAGGCGTGCCCTCGACGATCGCCACAGCGTTGCGATCGAACCGGTCGTGCACCGTCAGCAGCACGGTCCGGCCGTCGGGCAGGAAGTTGGGCCCGTGGAAGTCGATGGTCGCGCTGTCGGCCGGCACCGTCAGGCGAACCTCGCCCCCGCGCGCCGAGACCTCGTAGAGCCCGCCGCGCCAGACCGCGAGGACGATGCGGTCGTCCGCGCCCCACGCGCCACCCACGATTTCGCCGCTCTCGGGGAGGGTGCAGAGCTCACGCGGCTGGTCGCTTCCCTCCACGAACGCCCAGAGCTTCTTCTCGGACACGAAACACAGAGTGGCGTCGTTCCACGACCAGAACGGAGAGCGGCCCTTGGCGGAGCCGGGCACCTCGATCGCATCGGCGCGGTCGAGGCGCCGGATCCAGATGCGGTCGTCCGCCTCGTAGGCCAGCGCGCGCCCGTCGCGCGTGAGCGCCAACGCGGTGAAGAAGTGCTGCGTGAGCCCCTGCACCGGCACGCGGAAGCGGCGAACCGGCCGGTCCACGGGCGAGGATCGCAGCGCCCACAGCAGGACGGTCGTCGCAGCGACCGCGAGAACCGCGGCCATCGCCGGCGCGACCCATCGCCGCGTGGGCGGCGTGGCGGCCGGCGCCGCCATACCCGCCATCGAGAGCGACGAAGCCGCGCCCGCGGGCGACAGCGCGATGCGCGCCTCGCCGATGTCGCGCAGGCGCTCGGCGGGATCGCGCGTCAGGCAGCGCTCCACCAGCGCGCGCACGTGTGGAGGCAGCGTGGCGGGCAGCGCGGCAAAGTCCACCGGGTCCTTGATGACGGACGCGAGGATCTCCGACACGGTCTCCCCGGCGAAGGGGCGCGTGCCGGTGAACATCTCGTACATCACGACGCCGAACGACCAGATGTCCGCGCGACGATCGGCCGTGCGGCCGCGCGCCTGCTCGGGACTCATGTAGGCGGCGGTGCCCAGGATGACGCCGGCCACGGTCATGTCACGCGTCACCGTGGGCGACTGCGACAGGCGCGGGTCGCTCGCGGCCGCGTCGCCCTCGAACGCGCGCGCGAGCCCGAAGTCGAGCACCTTCACGACGCCGTCGGAGCCCACCTTCACGTTCGCGGGCTTGAGATCGCGATGCACGATGCCGCGCTCGTGCGCGTGCTCGAGCGCGCGCGCGATCTGCAGCGCGATGGCGGTGGCCTCGTCCGCGGGCAGCGCGCCACGCGACAACCGCACCGTCAGGTCGTCGCCCTCGGCGAGTTCGAGCACCAGGGCGCGCACGCCTCCCAACTCCTCGAGTCCCAGGATGCGGGCGATGTTCGGATGGTCGAGCGCCGCGAGCAGCCGCGCCTCGCGCTCGAAGCGCGCGAGCCGCTCGGGATCGGCGGCGAACGCCTCGGGCAGCACCTTGATCGCCACGTCGCGTCCCAGCCGCGGATCGCGCGCGCGATACACCTCGCCCATGCCGCCCGCGCCCAGGGGCGCGACGATTTCGTAGGGGCCGAGTTTCGTGCCCGGCGCCAGGCTCACTTCGCGTCCTCCAGCATGCTCGGCCAGTCGGCGAGCAGCGTCGCGGCGGAACGTCCTTCTTCCTCGCGGGTGATCGAGAGCACGAAGCGATCGAGCCCGGGGCTCACGAGCAGGTCGGCAACGGCGTTCGTGAGCCGGAAGAGCGGACGCGGCGGACCGAACTGCGGGACCTCGCCGGGCGTGACGTCCACGACCATCAACGTGTGCGCGTCGGAGCCGCAATAGAGCAACTGCCGGCCGTCGCGACGCCAGACGGGGACGCCGATCCGGCTGCTCGCGGCCGGGTCGCACCACGCGCCCCGGCTGACGACCGTACCGCCGCCGGCGCCGCCGAAGGCGCGCACGCGGCACTCGGGAGCGCCGGACTCGTCGGAGACGTACGCGAGCCAGCGGCCGTCGGGCGAGATCGACCCCACGGGCTCGTTGAAGCGTGTGCCCGCCACGGTGCGAACGGTGGCCGAGTCGCCGCGCAGGTCCACGAACAGCAGGTCCTGCCGCGTGTCGGTGCCCTGCGAGCGCACGAGCAAACCCTTGCCGTCGGGCGCCCAGCCCAGCACCGAGGTGAAACGCGTGGGAGAGCGCAGCACGAACCGGGGCTCTCCCGGCGACACGCCGTCCATCAACCACACGTCCTGGCTGCCGCCGCGCACTTCGCGCGCGAGCGCGATCTGCCGCCCGTCGGGCGAAAACGCAGGCGTGTAGTTGTCCTGCTCGAACGTGAATGGCTGGAGCGAACCCCGGTCGATCTCTCCCGCCCAGATCTGCACGTGGCCGGCCTGCGGCGTGGCGTACTCGAATGCCACGCGGCGCCCGTCGGCCGTGATGCCGCCGCGTGTGAGCGTACCCTCGGGCGCCGCGATCTGGCCGACCTCACGGCCCGAGGCGTCCACGACCGCGAGCCGCTGCGGAAGATCGCCCGCCGCGCGCTGCATGAGCAGTCCGTCGTTCGATGCGGAGACGATCGGGGAGCCGTTCGCCGAGGGCGAGACGGCGCGCAGTCCCGGAACGGTGAGCGCCGGGCCGGTGAGCTTTCGTGTGCGCGGATCGAACCGCTGCGCCTTCACCGCGCCGTCGCGCGCCGCGACCAACCAGCCCGGCGCGGCGAACGTCACGCCGGTCGCCGCGTAGGTCTCGAACAGCTTCGTGAGCTTCGGCTGGCCGAGCGTTCCGACCGCGGCCCAGTTCTCCCCGGCGCCGAGTACGGCCGCGACGTAGGGGCGGCCGTCCGGAAGGAACTGCGGGAAGCGATGTCCCACGTCGCCGCCCGCGCTGTCGACGGCCGTCGCCACGACCGGCGTGCCGCCGTCGGGAGAAACGCGATACAGCGGCCCGAGCGAGCGCGGCTGGAAGAGGATCGCATCGCGCCCCCAGGCGCCGCCGCGCGGCAACGGCGCGTCGGCGATCACCGTCACCGCGCCCGTCGCGAGGCTGACGATCTTCAGCTTGTCGTCGGCGAAGAAGCCGAGCCGTTTGCCGTCGGGCGACCAGAACGGGTAGGCGGCGTTCGCCGTCTGGTCGAGCGGCCGCACGCCCTCGCGATCGAGCTCGCGCACCCAGAGGCGCGCCCCCGAGAGCGTGTCGCTGCCGACGAACACGATGCGCTTGCCGTCCGGAGAGAGCACCAGGTCGGTCGGGCTGAGTCCGAAGCTCACGCCCGCCGGTGCCATGAGCTTCAGCGACATCGCGCGCGAGCTCGCGCGGCCGCCGGGCAGCAGCCGCGCGGCAGCGACGCCCAACGCGACGAGCGCGATCGCGCCCACGGCCACGGTCCACGCGGGCGTGCGCCGCGGCGCGCTCGTCGTGGCGACCGGCGCGGCGGCGCCCGTCTCACCGCCCGCGATCGCCGTGAGTTCGAGACGCACATCGCCCATGTCGCGCTGCCGCAGCTTCGCGTCCTTGGTCAGGCAGCGCTTGAGCAGCGCCACGAGCCGCGGCGGCGTCGCCGCCGGCAACGCGCTCCAGTCGGGCTCGCGCTCGAGGATGCGCGCGACCATGTCGCTCACCGTCTCGCCCTCGATCATGCGCTTGCCGCTCAGGCACTCGAACAGCACGCAGCCGAACGACCAGATGTCCGTGCGCCGGTCCACCTGCTTGCCGCGCGCCTGCTCCGGGCTCATGTACGCGGCCGTGCCGAGGATCACGCCCACGCCCGTCGCCGCGTACGTCATCGTCGGGGACGCGCTCAGGTCGGTGGACGACGGCGAGCCGTCGCCGCCGCTCGCCTTGGCGAGCCCGAAGTCGAGCACCTTCACGTCGCCGTCCGCCTTCAGCATGACGTTGCCGGGTTTGAGATCGCGATGGATCACGCCCGCCTCGTGCGCCGCCTCGACCGCGGTCGCGATCTGGCCGCACACGTCGAGCGTCTCGGCGAGCGTCAGCCGGCCGCGCGCGAGCCGCGCCTGCAGCGTCTCGCCCTCGATGAACTCGAGCACCAGGTAGCGCCGGCCCTCGACCACCTCGAGCCCGAAGATGCTGCCGATGTTCGTGTGATGCAGCGACGCGAGCAGCTTGGCCTCGCGCTCGAAGCGCGCGACGCGTTCGGCGTCGGTGTCGAACCCGTCGGGCAGCGACTTGATCGCCACGTCGCGCCCCAGCCGCGTGTCACGCGCGCGGTACACCTCGCCCATGCCGCCCGCGCCGAGCGGCGCGATCACTTCGTACATGCCCAGCCTGCTGCCCGGTGTGAGGCTCAAGGCTTGTTCCCCTTGGTGGGACTCGTCGCGGCGAGCCGCCGTCCCCAGTCGATGGAAAGCGCGATCTCGCGGCGTTCGTCGGTGCCCGCGGGCGGTCGCGTGAACAGGAAGCGGTCGGTGTGCGGATCGTAGCTGTAGTCGCGGAACGTCGGCTCGATGGGCGAAGCGGGCACTTCGAACAAGGTCGTCACAGTGCCGACCGCGATTCCCGAGGGCCCGGGTGCGAGCTGCGCGGACTTGAGCATCTCGTCCTCGACGAAGAACAGTTCGCGGCTGTCGCGGCCCCAGCGCACGCCGCCACCGCCGTGCGTGCTGACCTGCCACTGGCCGCTGCCACCGTCGCGGCTGCGCACGAAGACTTCCTCGCGTCCGGTGCGGTTCGAGACGTACGCGAGCCAGCGGCCGTCGGGCGAGCATTTCCCCATCGTCTCGTACGCGGTCGGCCCCAGATCGGTCGCGATCGAGTGCTTGGCGCCCGAATCGCGCAACGACACCGTGTAGAGTCGCCCGTTCGCCTGGCCCCAATCGGCCACGAGCACTTCGGAGCCGTCCGGCGTGACGTCCATCACGGAGCTGTTGCCGTTGACTCGCGCGACCAGGCGGAGCCCGCCCGCGCCGTCCACGCGCCGCAACGCGACGTTCTGGGACCCGAGCGAATCCACGAGCGAATAGGCGAACGACTGCCCGTCGGGGAGCCACGCGAAGCTGTTCGTGACGTTCGTGTACGTAAGTCGCCGGAGATTGCCCGAGGCGAAATCGCCGAGCCATACGTCGCCCGCGCCGCCACCGGCGCCGAACATCAGCAGTGCGCTGCGTCCGTCGGGCGACACGTAGGACGCCCGGCATTCACCCGGCGCGAACTTGCTCGGCGTCCATGCGCCCGCACGGTCGAACCAGCCGACGATGCGCTGCGTGTCCTCGCCGTGCGACGGCACCCATGCGAGCGAGCCGTCGCGCGAGGCGCCGATGTAGCTGGCGCCGGACGAGCCGTCGCCCGCGACGCCCTCGAGCACGGGCACGGCTTCGCCACTCGCGCGCGGGTTGCGCGGGTTCATCTTCATGGCGAACAGCGTGCCTTTGCGGTCGAACACCAGGTGATCCGGACCCACCCAGATCGCGTGACGCGCGCCGGTGATCAAGTGGCGGCGCTCCCCCGTCTTCACGTTCACGGCGTCGATGTCGGAGCCGTCGTAGTTACCCGGGCTGTTCTGCACGCCGACGGTGAACACCACCCACGGCCCGCCCGCGAGCGCGTCGGGCCAGCGGTGCGTGCGCTCCAACCGCGTCGAGTCGAGCGCCGTCACGTGCGTCACGGCCCCGCCACCCGAGGACATGCGCGACAGCGGCTGAATCGCGTCCGCGGCGAACACGATCGTGCCGTCGTCGAGCCAGACCGCGCCGCGATCGGCCGTCGAGGGTGCGAGTGCGATCGGCTCGCCGCCGTGCACGGAGACCTTCATCAGCTGGTGCGAGTCGAAGAATCCGACCCACTCGCCGTCGGGCGAGAAGAACGGGTCGCGCGCGTCCTCGGTGCCCGGCAGTGAAATGTCCTCGCGCGTGTCGAGCCTTCGCAGGTGTAGGCACAGCGGTCCGCCGGTGCGCGCGACGAACGCCACCGCGCGACCGTCGGGCGACATGGCGAGAAAACTGTTGCCGCCCTTGATGACGAAGTGCTGGTCGGGCGGCAGCATCACGCTGGCTTCGCGGATCGGCGAAGCTGCCGGCGCGCCGCGCAACGAACTCCAGGCCCACGTGCCCACCGCACCGGTCAGCAGCGCGGCGAGTGCGAGTCCCACGAGCATGTCGGTGCGGGGCCGCGCGGAGGTCGCGGCGGCGGGCGCGCTCGCGCCGAGCGGCGCTCCCGCTTCGAGCAGTTCGAGCCGCGCGTCGCCCATGTCGCGCAGCCGCTCGCGAGGGTCCTTGCGCAGGCAGCGTTCGAGCAGCCGCCGCACGTGCGCCGGAGTCTCCGCGGGCAGCGCGCTCCAGTCGGGATCGCTCTTGAGGATCTGCGCGACGAGATCGGAGACCGTTTCGCCCGTGAAAAGCGGCTTCGCGGTGAGGCACTCGTACAGCACGCAGCCGAACGACCAGATGTCGGTACGCCGGTCCACGCTCTTGCCGCGCGCCTGCTCGGGGCTCATGTAGGCGGCCGTGCCCAGGATGACACCCACCGCAGTCGCGGCGTACGTCATCGTGGGCGACGCTGAGAGACCGGCCTCGGAGCCCGAACCGAGCGGCGCGGCGCCCTTGGCGAGCCCGAAGTCGAGCACTTTCACGCCGCCGGCCGCCGTGAGCATGACGTTTCCGGGTTTCAGGTCGCGATGCACGACGCCACTCTCGTGCGCGGTCTCGAGCGCGGCCGCGATGTGCGCGCACACTTCGAGCGAGTCCTCGATCGGCAACGCGCCTCGGCGCAGCCGGTCGGCCAGCGTCTCGCCGTCCACGAACTCGAGAATCAGGTAGCGCTCTCCGCCCTGTTCTTCGAGCCCGTGGATGCCGGCGATGCCGGGATGCGTGAGGCTCGCGAGCAGCTTGGCTTCGCGCTCGAAGCGCGCCAGCCGTTCGGGATCGCGCGCGAACGCCTCGGGCAGCGACTTGATCGCCACGTCGCGCCCCAGCCGCGTGTCACGCGCGCGGTACACCTCGCCCATGCCGCCCGCGCCGAGCGGCGCGACGATTTCGTAAGGGCCGAGCTTCGTGCCCGGTGTGAGCGCCACTATTTCTTCTCCGCCTGTTCGAGGAGCGCGCGCCAGTTCACGATGAGCCGCGGTTCCGCGCGGCTCGCACCTTCGCTGGGAACGGCCGCCACCAGGCGCCGGTCATCCGATGCGACGTCCCACCCGAGCAGCGGACGCTTCGGAGCGGTCCAGAGCGCCGGAGAGCCGAAACCGATGCGCTCTCCCGGCGTCACCGTGACAGACCAGATGGAACCGGTCGGCGCCGACCAGAAGAGCGACCTGCCGTCGCGACTCCAGGTCGGCGAGCCTCCGCCCTGCGTGGAGACGAGCTGCCGGGCCCCCAGCGAGGGAAACGCGTCCACGTAGATTTCCTTCTGGCCGCTCTCGTTCGACGAGTACGCGATCCAGCGGCCGTCGGGCGACAACGTCGCCTCGAGCTCGTCGGCCGCAGTCGCGACCAGCGGTTCGAGCGGCGCACCTCCCCCGAGGCGAAGCAGGACGAGGTCCCCGCCCGTTCCCGGAGACTGCGTTTCGAGCACCAGCGTCCGGCCATCCGGGGAAATGCAGTCGGGATGAAGGACGAGCCCCTTGCCTTTCGCCACGAACGCGGGCGCCCCGGACGCGGCGACGCTCTTCGCGAACACTTCGTAGACGCCGCTGCCGTTGTTCGAGTAGTAGACCGTTCGACCGTCCGGCGACCAGACGGGATTGATCGTCAGCCCGCTCTGGCTCGTGAACCGGCTCGCGCTCCCGCGAGCGAGGTCCGCGATCCAGAGATCGGAAGACGCCGACGAGGCCGTTCCTGTCTGTCGGCGTGTGCCGATCACGCGCGATCCGTCGGGCGAGAGGCTCAGGCCGGACCAGCCACCGACCGGAAGCCCCGCGATGGGTTCGATGCTCCCGTCCCGTGAGACCCACGCGAGACGCTGGTCCGCCGGGCGATCGGGAATCGTGAGCAGCACGTCGTCACCCACGAGCCACACCGTGTTCGAGCCGAGCAGGTTCTGGGACTGAAAAGCATCCACCAAGGGCACGGGTTGACCGCTGAACTTGCACGAACGCGGATCCCAGCGCTGCCCGTGCACGAGGCCATTGCGCCGGTAGAGCAGCCAGCCCGAGGGCGACCACACGGGCGAACCGTCGCAGCGCAGCACGAGCCGGCGTTTCGGACTGCCCAGCTCGCCGAGATAGACGTCGTGCTGGTCCTGGATGCTGGGTGTGACGGTGAAGAAGTAGTGCCTGCCGTCCGGCAGGAAGCGCGGGAAGCGGTGCCCGCCCTCGTGCCGCGCGGTGTCCACGACCGACTCGGCCACGGGAGTTCCGCCGTCGGCGGAGACGCGGAAGATGGGCCCCTCGGCGGCGGGCGTGAAGAGGATGACGCCGTCGCGATTCCACGTGGCGCCGCGCCCGGAGCCGCCCTCGCAGATGTCCTGCGCCGACCCACCCGCGACCGCGACACGGCGCAGCTTTCCACCGGCGAAGAAGCCGATCTGGGCGCCGTCCGCGGACCAGAAGGGCAGCATCGCTTCGGTGGTGCCCGGCAGCTTGCGCGCCGAGCCTGCACCCAGCGGCCGGTACCACAGGTCGGTCTCGCCGAGCGAGTCGGCGGCCACGAACACCATGGCGCTGCCGTCGGGAGCGACCGCGATGTCGCCGGCACTCGAGCTGAGCGCGAGCCCCGGCGGCATCGGCGCGGACAGCACGAATGCCTGCTTCGCCGCGCCACGCGCACCCAGGCCCGGCAGCAGCCGCGACAGCACGAACGGGCCCGCGACCAGCGCGGCGACGGCGACGAGCGCGAGATGCCACGTCGGGTGACGGCGGCTGCTCGTCGTCGTGACCGCGGCAGTGTGGGTGCCGGAGGCACCCGAGACTCCGGAGCCGGTCGAGATGCCGGATCCCCCGGTCACGCCACTGCCCAGCGCGCGCAACTCGTGCATGAGGTCACGCGCGGTCTGCCAGCGGTCGTCCGGATCCTTCGCGAGGCAGCGCGCGACCACGCGGTCGAGAGCGGGCGGCGACAGCGGCGCGACCTGCGAGATCGGCGCGGGCTCGGCGGTCATGATCGCGGAGATGAGCGAAGCCTGGCTGCGCCCATCGAACGCGCGCTGGCCGGTCGCCATCTCGTGGAGCACGCAGCCGAGCGCCCAGATGTCGGCGCGCGAGTCGGCCTCGCGCCCTTCGAGCTGCTCGGGCGACATGTACTGGAACGTGCCGACGATCGCGCCCGCCGCGGTGAGCGGCGATGCGACGGTCGGGTGCTGCGTGAGCGCGGCCATGGTGGCGCCGCTCGCGCTGACCGGTCCCGCCGAGGCTGTCGCGCGCGCGAGCCCGAAGTCCATCAGCTTGGCGCCGCTCTTCGTGATCATCACGTTGCCCGGCTTCAGGTCGCGATGCACGACCCCCGCGCGGTGCGCGCGGTCGAGCGCGTCCGCGATCTGCGCGCCGAGCCGCAGCACCTCGGCGGGCGGCAGCGCGCCCTTGAGCAGCCGCTGCGAGAGCGTTTCGCCCTCGACCAGCTCCATCACGAGGTAGTCGGTCTCCCCTTCGCGCCCGACGTCGTGCAGCACGCAGATGTTCGGATGGTTGAGCGCGGCGACGGCCTTGGCCTCGCGCTCGAAGCGCGCGCGCACGTCGGCGTCGGCGGAGAGGTGCGCGGGCAGCACCTTGATCGCGACGTCGCGCCCCAGCCGCGTGTCGTGCGCGCGATACACCTCGCCCATGCCGCCCGCGCCGAGCGGTGCGACGACTTCGTAGGGACCGAGCTTCGTGCCGGGAGTCAGGGGCATGGGCGCCTTTCGCTCAGCGCTTCCGTGCGCCGGCGGTCCAGTTCGAGACGATCGTGATCGAGGGCGAAGGCTCGTTCGCGGGCGGCGCCGAGACGAGGAAGCGCTGGCCGTCCGGGTGGATGTCGTAGCGCAGCGGGCTGCCGACTCCGTGGAACTGGAACAGCGGGCGCGTCTGCCCGACCTGGAACCCTCCGGGCCCGAGCTGCACTTCGACCGACTGCAGGCGATGGTCGCGATCGAAGTAGAGCAGTTCGCGGCCGTTCCGGTTCCAGCGAACCTCCCCGCCACCTGCCTGCGAGATCTGCCAGCGTCCGCCCGGTTCGGGAAAGGTGACGACGTACACTTCTTCGCGCCCGGTCTCATCCGACTGGTACGCGACGTACCGTCCGTCCGGCGAGAACTGTCCCATGCCCGAGACGGCCTTCGCCGGGCCGATGCGAACGCTCGGGCCGCCACCGGCAGTGGGCATGGCGTAGAGCCTCGTGCCCGGGTCGAGCGGGTCCTGCGCGTCGATGTCGAAGAGGATGTGGCGCCCGTCGGGCGAAGTCGCCCGCGGCCACATGATGACCGGCGCCACGCCGATCGTGTCCACGCGAGTCCCGCCCAGGGTTCGGAACTCCAGCGAGTTCTTGGGCGTGTTCCCGCCGTTGACCACGATTCGGCTGTCGTCGTTCGACCAGACCGCCGCGGGATGGTCCCCGTCGTCCACCGTGAGGCGCGTGCTGCGCCCCGAGGCGAGGTCCACGAGGAACGCATCCGAGTTGCCGCGCGCCGTGTTCAGCACGGGAATCACCGCTTTGCGTCCGTCCGGGGAGATCGCCGGGCTGCCACCGTAGGTGTAATCCGTGGGTTCGCCCACGACTCCGAGCGAGAGGCCCGAGCGGTCGAGCCACTTCAACTGCGAACCGCTCGAGGCATTCCCGGTCATGAAAGCCAGCAGCCCGGTCTGCGACGCCGCGAACGCCCCACGGCTGAATCGCTCCTCCCACCGCAGCTGCGACTGGATCGCCACGGCAGGTCCGGTGGTCTGCAGCCGGCGCGTGTCGAACGGCTGCGACATCAGCACGCCTTCCTTCACGTACAGCAGGTGCCCCGAGGCATACACCACGTTCGAGGCCACCGAGAGCACCCGCTTGCGCTCCAGCGAGCCCAGCTTGCCGACGTAGATGCCCGGCTCGACGCCGCGGCCCGCGCCCGATCTCCGGGCCAGGTAGAGGAAGTGCTTCCCGTCGGGCAGGAAGCTGGGATAGCGGTGCGTGCTCTCACCCGCGAGGGAATCCAACCGGGTGACCGGCGTGGCCGGGCCGCCCTCGTCGTCCACCATGCACACGGGGCCGTCGGGATGGCTGAAGAGGATCTTGCCTCCGGGCCCCCAGCTGGCCCCACGAAAATCGTCGCCCTTGTACAGCGTCGTCACCGGCCCACCACCGACCGGCACCTTCTTCATCGTGGCGCCCGAGAGGAATCCCAGCGAGCGGCCATCGGGCGAGAAGAACGGCCCCCATGCCCCTTCGGTGCCCGCGATCGGGCGAGCGTCGTCCGCACCGATCGACCGCACCCACAGCATGTCGGCGCCCTCTCCCTGGCGCGCGCAGAACGCGATGAGCGAGCCGTCGGGCGAGAGCGCGATGGGAATCGGGCTCGCGTAGCCGGCCGAGAACGTGACCCCGTCGGGCGGCAGCACCGAGGCGTGCACGACGGGGCCCCGGCCGGCGTCCCGCGGGAACCACAGCACCGCGGCGACGGCGCCGATCACCACGACCGCCAGCGCCGCGACCCAACCGAACCGCCCGCGATCCCGGCGTCGCGTCGCGAGTGGCGCGGGGACCGCGCCCTGCGAGCCCGCTTCGCTGATCCACTGCAGCTGCAGCTTCACGTCGTGCGCCGTCTGCATGCGCTCGCCGGCGTCCTTCGCGAGGCAGGCGCGCACCACGCGGTCGAGCGCCGGCGGGCTGACGGGAGCGACTTCGAGCAGCGATCGGGGCTCGTCCTTCATGATCGCCGAGATGAGCGAGGCCTGGCTCGTGCCCTCGAACGCGCGCTTGCCCGTCACCATCTCGTAGAGCACGCAGCCGAGCGCCCAGAGGTCCGCGCGCGCGTCCGACTCGAGCCCCTCGAGGTGCTCGGGCGACATGTACTGGAACGTGCCGACGATCGTGCCCGCCGCGGTGAGCGGCGACGCCACCGTCGGATGCTGCGTGAGCGCGGCCATCGTGGCGCCACTCGCGCTGACCGGACCCGCCGAGGCGGTCGCGCGCGCGAGCCCGAAGTCCATGAGCTTCGCACCGGACTTGGTGATCATCACGTTCCCGGGCTTCAGGTCGCGATGCACCACGCCCGCGCGGTGCGCGCGATCGAGCGCGTCCGCGATCTGCGCGCCGAGGCGCAGCACTTCCGACGGCGGCAGCGCGCCGCGCGTGAGGCGTTGCGACAGCGTCTCGCCCTCGACCAGTTCCATCACGAGGTAGTCCGTGTCGCCTTCTCGCCCGACGTCGTGCAGCACGCAGATGTGAGGATGATTCAGCGCGGCGACGGCCTTGGCTTCGCGCTCGAAGCGCGCGCGCACGTCGGCGTCGGCCGAGAGGTGCTGCGGCAGCACCTTGATGGCCACGTCGCGGTTCAGCCGCGTGTCGCGGGCGCGATAGACCTCGCCCATGCCGCCCGCGCCGAGCGGCGCGACGACTTCGTACGGACCGAGCTTCGTGCCGGGAGTCAGGGGCATGCGTCGCAGTCGGGGTGAGAGTCGTGAGGCCGGTGCCGGCGCACGGCTGCGCCCGCGGCGAAAGACGTTTCCATCCCGCTTACGGTAATAGCGAAGCCGGCCGGAAAAGTTGGTGCACCGCTCGCACTTCGCCCTGCCGCCGGTGCCCCGGAAGGCACGACGACTCCTGCTGCACCCGGGCGAGCTCCGGACGCATTTCGCCGCGGAAGCTACCCGAGTCCCGGGGGTGCGAACACAGAAAACTGCGCCCCCGGACCGCTCGATCGCACGGCAGTCCTTGGTCCCGGCCTCGCGCTCGCCTATTGTGCCGCCCGCATGTCGCGACTCTCTCCCGGCACCCGCCTCGGCCCCTATGAAATCGTCCTCGCACTCGGCGCGGGCGGCATGGGCGAGGTCTATCGCGCGCGCGACTCGCGGCTCGGCCGTGACGTGGCGCTCAAGGTGCTGCCCGAGGCGGTCGCCTCCGATCCCGACCGCCTGGCGCGTTTCGAACGCGAGGCGCGCACGGTCGCGGTGCTCAACCACCCGAACATCGTGACGCTGCACTCCATCGAGGAATCGGACGGCGTGCGTTTCCTCACCATGGAACTGGTCGAGGGCGACAGTCTCGCCGACCGGATCCCCGAGGCCGGGCTCGAGCCGCTCGCCGCGATCAAGTGGGCGCTCGCGCTCGCCGACGCGCTGGGCGCCGCGCACGAGCGGGGCGTGGTGCACCGCGACTTGAAGCCGGCGAACGTGATGATCTCGCGCGAAGGCCGCGTCAAGGTGCTCGACTTCGGGCTCGCGAAGCTCGCCGATTCCGGCGACGACACGGGCGCAGAGGCGCTCATGCGGACGCAGGCGCTCACCGTGCAGGCGCCGCTGTCGGCCGACGGCCAGGTCGTCGGCACCACGCCCTACATGGCGCCCGAGCAGATCCGCGGCGACAAGGTGGACGCGCGCACCGACCTGTTCGCGTTCGGCATCGTGTTCTACGAGATGCTCACCGGACGCCGGCCGTTCGCGGGCCGCACGAACGCCGACGTGACCACGGCCATCCTGCGCGACCTGCCTCCCACCGTGCAGTCGGTGCGCGCCGAGCTGCCCGCCGCGCTCGACCGCATCGTCGGGCGCTGCCTCGAGAAGGACGCCGAGCGCCGATTCGCGAGCGCGGCCGAAGTCCGCGCCGCACTCGCGGCCGCGCGCCGCGCGCTCGAGACGCACACGGGTTCGAGCGGCTCGGGCGCGGGCGCGGCCGCCGTGGCGCCGTCGCTCGCCGTGCTGCCGTTCGCGAACATGAGCGCCGATCCCGAGAACGAGTTCTTCTCCGACGGGCTCGCCGAGGAACTGCTCAACGTGCTCGCCCGCAACCCGGGCCTGCGCGTCGTGGGGCGCACCTCGAGCTTCGCCTTCAAGGGCAGGCAGGAAGACCTGCGCGAGATCGGCCAGAAGCTCGGCGTCGCGACGCTGCTCGAGGGCAGCGTGCGCAAGGCGGGCAATCGCGTGCGCATCAACGTGAAGCTCGTGAAAGTCTCCGACGGCTTCCACCTGTGGAGCGAGACGTTCGACCGCGTGCTCGACGACATCTTCGCGGTGCAGGACGAGATCGCGAACTGCGTGTCGCTCGCGATGAACGTGACGCTGCTCGGCACGCAGCCCGCGGCGCCCGCTCCGCAGAACGCCGAAACGTTCGAGCTGTTGCTGCACGCGCACCACTTCGCGCAGCAGCAGAGCGAGGAGTCGGTGCACCGCGCCGTGGAGTTGTACCGCGACGCGATCGCGCGCGTGCCCGGCGACGCGCGCGCGTGGGCGGGCCTCGGCTTCTGCCGCGTGACGCAGTACTGGCGTGGCGAGCAGGCCGGCAAGCCCGAGGTGCATCGCGAAGCCCGCGAAGCGGTGGATCGCGCCGTCGCGCTCGACCCGAACCTCGCGCAGGCCTGGGAAACCATGGCCATGGCGCTCGGGCCGATCGAGTTCCGCTGGAAGGAAGCGCACGACGCAATTCGCAAGGCGCATGCGCTCGCGCCGGGCAACGGACAGATCCTCATGATGCTCGCCCATTTCGAGGGCGTCATGGGGGACACCGAGGCGGCCCTCGCGATGAGCGAACGCGCGCTGGCGCTCGATCCGCTGTCCGCGAACAACGTCCTCAATCGCGGGCGGATGCTCGCGTGGTTGGGGCGGAACGCCGAGGCCGAGGGCGTCATCCGGCGCGCGCTCGAGCTGAGCCCGGGGATCTCGAGCGGCTGGGCGCAACTCGCGTGGACGCTCTTCTACCAGGGCGAGCACGACGAGGCGGAGGCCGCCGCGCGCAAGGAAACCCGGCGCGGCTACCAGCTCTGGTACGAAAGTTCGACCCGGCACCTGCTCGGCGACACGGCCGCATCGGACCGCTCGTTGCAGGAACTGCTCACGCTCGGCGACCACTGGGGATTCCAGATCGCCATGGTCCACGCCGCGCGCGGCGAACACGACGAAGCGTTCCGCTGGCTGGAGCGTTCGTACGAGCTGCGCGACGCGGGGCTGTCGATCGGCACGCTCTGCCCGCAGCTCGAATCGATCCGCTCCGACGCGCGCTGGCTGCCGTTCCTGCGGCGGATCGGCCTGCGCGGTTAGAACGCCGCGCCGAACCTCACGCTCGCGCCGTCCCGCTGGGGCAGCACCACGGCCCAGAGTCCGTCCGGCCGGCGGCGCTGCGCCCACTGGTTCGCGCGGTACGACACCCAGCCGCCGATCGCCGCGCCCGCGACCACGTCGCTCGGCCAGTGCACGTGGTCACGCACGCGCGACCACGCGGTGAGCGTCGCGGCCGGATAGAGAACCGCCGGTACCCACGGCGTGCGCGTCTCGGCGTCGATCGCCGCGGCGAGCGAGAACGCCATGGTGGTGTGCCCCGACGGGAAGCTGTCGTGTCCCGAGAACGGCTCGAAGCGCCCGGGATCGGACGACTCGTGCGGCCGGAACCGGCCCGCGCTCAGCTTGATCGCCGTGGTGACCACGCCTGCGCTCGCGCAGGCGAACGCGACACGCTCGGTCGCCGCGGCGAGACGCGCGTGCCCGGTGAGCCGCGCGGCGCCGTCCACGGCGAGCAGCGCGGGCGCGATCACGAGGTGATTGCCGAACTGCTTGGCCACCTTCGCGGCGTCGCGCGCTCCCCCGCCGTCGGAGGCGGCGATGCGACGCGACCAGCCGCCGTCGTTCGTGGCGGCGATCGCGACCGCCGCCGCGGCGCCCGCGGCGAACCACGCGTCGTCGCGCGAGAGCAGCGGCCGCGCACGCACGGAATCCGGCACCGCCTGCGCGCCGCAGGGCGCGGCAGGCACGAGCGTCACGCACAGCGCCGCGGCGAGCAGCGCCCGCGCGGCGGTCACGTGCGGCGGACGAGCACCAGCGTGATGTCGTCGGCGCGCGGCGTGCCCGAGGCGAACGCGTCCACGGTGACGATCACGTTGCGCGTCGCGAGGTCGAGATCCGGTGCGGCGGAAGCCTTGCCGAGCACTTCCTCGAGCCGGTCGTCGCCGAAGAACTCCTCGCCGCACATGGCTTCGGGAATGCCGTCGGAATAGAGCGCGAGCGTCTCGCCGGAGCCGATGGTCGTGCTCGCCGCGGTGTACGGGAACGACTCCATCATCGCGACGGGGATGCCCGTGGCTTCGAGCTGGCGCGTGGGGCCCTCGCCGTAGATGAGCGGGGCGTTGTGCCCGGCGTTGCAGTACGTGAGTTCGCCCGTGGCCGCGTCGAGACAGCCGACGAACAGCGTCACGAAGCGCCCGGGCTCGGTCGAGCGGAACAGCACGTCGTTCAGCCGTGTGACCAGCTCGGCCGGATCGGTGCACGAGTTGTAGAGCACGCGCGCGGACGTCACGGTCGAACTCATGAGCAGCGCGGCGCCCATTCCCTTGCCCGAGACGTCCCCGATCACGATCACCCAGCGGCCGTCGGAGCGCTGGTGGAAGTCGTACAGGTCGCCGCCGACCTCGAAGCAGGTCTCGACGCGCGCCGCGCAGGCGTAGCCGCGCATGTCGGGCGCCGGCGGCAGCAGCGACTGCTGGATGCGCGTGGCCGTCGCGAGCTCCTGCTGCATGCGCAGGCGCTGCGCCTCGGACTCGAGCAGGCGCGCGTTGCTGATCTTCACCGCGGCCATGTTCGCGAGCACCGTGAACACCTCGAGGTGTTCCTCGTTGTACTCGACCCGGATGTCGGTCGTGTCGGCGTACAGCACGCCGAGCACCTTCTCGTTGTCGAAGAGCGGAACGGCCATCGCGGAGCGGATCGACTGCACGAGCACGCTCTCCTGCGCGGAGAAGCGCGGGTCCTCGGACGCGTCGCGCGTGACGACCGACTGGCAGTCGTCGAGCACCGTGTTGAGGATGGTCGTGGACAGCGCGAGCGGCTCGCGCGTCGGCACGCCGAGGTGGCGCACGGCGATCTGCTCGGGCGTCTCGCCCTTCTTGTCGCGCAGCAGGATCACGAGCCGGCTCGCCGGAACGGCGCGCTCGACCACGCGGAGCACTTCCTCGCACGTCTCGCGCAGCGGGCGCGGCAGCACGAGCATCTGCCCGGCTTCGGCGAGCAGCGCCACGAGGCGCGAGCCGTCGGAGCCCTTGCCGGCGCGGCTGATGATCTCCTTCGCACCCTGGCGCACGGCGGAGCCGAGCCCGGTCGACTCGCTGAAGCGCGTCCGGTTCGCGGCCTGCTCGGCGCCGAAGCGCGCCTCGACCTGCCCGAACTGGATGCTGTCCCCTTCTTTCAGCATGACGCCGCCGTCCCGGACTTCGACACCGTTCAACCGCGTGCCGTTGCGGCTGCCCAGGTCGCGCAGGAGCCAGCCGCCCGTGCTGCGGGCGAGCTCGGCGTGTTCCTTGGACACCGTGGCGTCGGCGAGCTGCACTTCGCAGCGCGAGGATCGGCCGATGCGCAGGAGATCGCCCGTGACGGGCCAGCTGCGGCGCTGTCCTTCGACGACAGCCGTGAGAAGAAGATCCATGGGTCCTTGCAGGGGGTGAAGAACGTGGATCCCGTCGGGGCGGAGGCCGGAGCGGGAGGATTGGGCCGGGACTGTAGCCGACCGGAGGGCGGCGCGGCACGGCAATTCGTGTGCGGACACGCCCCTTCCAGAAGGCTTCGTTAGAACGCCCGGGACCCGGACGTAGGACGGACGTGACCGGGGCAGTTCCCGCACGGGAGCCGCCCTTCCCCGAACCGGAGACCCCACGATGGCCACCCTGCACCCGCGCTCGCTCGTCCTGTCGGCCCTGTTCTCGCTCGCACTGCCCGCTCTCGCTTCGGCCGTGAACCTGATCCCGAACCCGAGCTTCGAGAGCTACACGGTGTGTCCTCCCGGCTTCGGGCAGATCAACGTGTGCGCTCCGTGGGACACGCCGAACACGGGCACGTCCGACGCCTTCAACGCGTGCGCCCCGGTGAGCTTCCCGAGCGTGAACGTGCCGAACAACCAGCTCGGCTGGCAGAACGCGCGCACCGGCGTGGGCTACGCCGGGCTGATTCCCTACTCGGCCGCGCCCGACTACCGCGAGTACATCAGCGCGCCGCTCGCTTCACCGCTCCTGCCGGGACAGCCGTACACGCTCACCTTCTACGTGTCGCTCGCCGACAGCGCGAGCCTCGCGCTCGACCGGCTCGGCGCGTACTTCTCGGTCGGCCCCGTGGGTCCGCTCAACAACTACGCGGCGCTGCCGTACACGCCGCAGGTCGAGAGCCCCGCGAACGTCTACCTCACGAACGCGGCGCAGTGGACCGCGATCACCGGGACGTTCGTCGCGGCGGGCGGCGAGAACTGGGTGACGATCGGCAACTTCCACGACGACGCGAGCACGAACCTCGTCGCGGGTCCGGGTGCCTGGCCCGGAGGCTCGTACTACTACATCGACGACACCTCGGTGGAGCTGGCGCTGCCGACCGAACAGGCCTGCTGCGGCAGCGACGGCTCGTGCTCGATGCAGTTCCCGGGCGAATGCACGCTGCTCGGCGGCACGCCCGCGGGCCCCGGCACCACGTGCACGGGCGGCGCCTGCAATCCCACGCCGGTGAAGCGCGGCACGTGGGGATCGCTGAAGAGCCTCTACCGCTAGAGCCGGCTACAGCCGCACGCGGTACAGCACCGCGGCGGAATCCGAGCGGAACACGGGTTCGAGCGACGCCCAGTGCTCGTACCGCGCGTGCAGCAGCTCCTGCGGCTCGTGGTCGTTGGTCGCGAGCAGGTAGCCGACGCCGTGCAGGCGCGCGAGGCGCACGAACGTGCTCTCGCGCGTCGTCGCGAGCATGGTCGCGAGGTCGGCGCCGAGCGGGCCTGCGGCCGCGGCGGGGTTGAGATGCCCGGCCGGCATCGAGACGACGCGGCTGCCGGAGAGCCCGCACACGAGGTAGCCGGCGGCGGGCGACGCGGCCACGACCGAGTTCACGGCGGCGTTCGCGCCGAGCCAGTTCGCGGTCGCGAGCACGGGCTTCCACTCCGGCCCCATCGTGAGCAGGTAGCTGCCCGCCACGCCGAGCTGCGGGACCGCGGGCCCGACCGCGAGCACGAGCGCGGCCACGGTCACCGCGGGAGCCAGCGCGCGGCCGGTGCGCGCGGCCACACCACGCGCGAGCGCGGTGATCGCGGTCGCGGCGGCGATCATGAGCGCCAGCTGCTCGTGCCACTGGAACTCGTGCGGGATGATCCAGGGCACCGGCGCGCCGAAGCCGTGCCCGGCGTAGCCGAGCATGCTGCCCACGAGCGCCAGGAAGAAGTACGCCGCGAGCCAGCCCGTGCGGCGCCAGTCGCGCACGGCGAGCACGACGCCCGCGAGCCCGAACAGCGCCACGAACGGCGACCACGCGTGCAGCGCGAAGCGCGCGTCCCAGAGCTCGGGCCCGAACCAGTGGTGCGGCGCGTCGTTGAGCCGCACCATGCCGAGCTGCAGCACGAGCGGCGGCGCGCCCAGCACCCCGGCACCGCCCACGACCGTGGCCGCGCGGCCGAGCAGCCCCGGTCCCGCCACGTTTCGCGCGAGCCGCCGGTGCAGCGCGTCGCCGCAGGCGTGCAACGCGATCGCGCCGAGCGCGAGCGAGCCGCAGAGCACGTGGCACCAGAGAGTCGCCGCGCCGAGCAGCAGCGCGAGAAAGCGCCAGCCTCCGCCCGTGAGCGCCGCGCGGTGCCAGGCCCACAGCGTGCCGAGCACGAGCACGACGGTCTGCACGCTCGCCATCGGGATCGCCGCGTGGAGCATCCACCAGCGCGAGCCGAGCAGCACGCACGGGAGCGCCACCCACGCGCTCGCCCGCCCCCAGACCGCACGCACGAGCAGGAACAGCACGAGCGGATTGCACCAGGCGGCCCACCACGCGGCGCTGGCGTAGCACTCGGCGATGCCGCGGCCGCTCGCGTACGAAGCGAGCGCGAACAGCGCGGGCATGCCCGGCGGATACCATGCCGGCATCCCGGCGAGCATCGGATCGAGCGCCACCTGCCCGCGCGCGATGCCAAGCGCATACGAGATGTCGCGGATCGAGTCGTAGCCGAGCACGACTCCGCCGTGCCCGAGCGAGCGCACGAACGCGAGCCAGAGTGCGACGACGAGCGCGCAGTCGAGCGCGAGCACGAGCGCACCGCGGGAGCCGGGCCGCGCGGGCGCCGCCGCGGCGGAGGGAGCGCGGGCCGCACGGGCGCCGCGCGAGCGGGACGACCTCAAGCGGCGGCTTTCCGGGAAGGAGGAGCGGCGGGAACAGCCGGGTGGAGCGTACTCCCGAATCGCCCTCGGCGATACGGCCGCGCGCCCTCAGCCCGGGTGGGCGGCCCCGGGCGTGTCGTTCACGCGCCGCGTCGCCTCGTCGGCCACGAGCAACCCCACCATCGCGAGCGTCCAGGACGCGAAGACCTTGTAGGCCTCCTCGAACGCGCCGACGATCTGCTGCGTGTCGTGGTTCATCCACTCCCACGGGATCTGGTCGAGCGCTTCGGAGACGCCCATGCACGCGATCGCCACCATGAGCGGCAGCATCGCCGGCTCGAGCGGACGGCGCGTGGGCCAGAGCAGCACGAGCACGTGCACGAGTCCACCGAGGTAGAGCAGGAAGATGTACGAGTCCACGTCGAACACGCCGAAGGGCTTCGGCACGTGGTGGCGCACGAGAAAGTGCGCGGCACGCTCGTGCAGCTGGGCGACCTCGTCGAATGCGAGCACGATGCAGCCGATGGCGCCGAGCGTGAAGCCGAGCGCCTCGTTCTCGCCCTTCGGCTCGCGCCGCGCGCGGCGCGCCGCGACGGCGAAGCCCATGCCGCAGGCGACGAGGCAGTAGCCGCTCACCAGCGTCATGAGCCCGGCGTTCGGCCGGCCGTTCCACATGTAGTCGAGGTAGTAGTACAGCCCCTCGCCCGCCCAGGCGGCGTACAGGCAGAGCGCGGCGCCCAGGGTCCAGCCGACGGCGAGGAAGCGTGCGTGGCGGCGCCAGGCCGCATCGCAGGACGTGAACAGCCAGTGGAAGAGGGGCATGGGGCTCCCGGGGTGGGTGTGGGCGCAGTATCGCGACCACCCGCACGCCGGACAATGCCTCGTTGCGTCTTCGGGAAACTTGCGGCGCCGGAGTAGAGTGCGCCCTTCCCGTCGGCTCTTCCCGCTTCCCATGAAAGGTGCGCCATGCTGCCCTGGGTCGAACTCGGCCGTGCCGAAGTGCGCGGCGAACGCGAACCGCTCGTATTGGTGCGACGCGGCGAGGAGTTCGTGATCCGGCTCGGCACCAACGCGCTCATGAGCAGCGCCGCGCACGGCTCCGAGGAGGCGCTCGCCGAACTCGCGTGCGCGCCGTTCGCGGGGTACGCCGACGCGCGCATGCTGATCGGGGGCCTCGGCATGGGCTACACGCTGGCCGCCGCGCTGCGCGTGCTCGCGACGGGTGCGCGCGTCGAGGTGGCGGAACTCGTGCCCGCCGTCGTCGAATGGAACCGCGGCCCCCTCGCCCACCTCGCGGGCGATCCGCTCGCCGATCCGCGCGCCCACGTGCACGTGGGGGACGTCGGCAAGCTCTACCGCGGGCTCGACGGGGCGTACGACGCGATCCTGCTCGACGTGGACAACGGCCCCGACGGACTCACGCGCGCAGGCAACGACTGGCTCTACGGTGTCGAAGGACTCGCCGCGGCGCACCGCGCGCTCAAGGGCGGCGGCGTGTTCGGCGTGTGGTCCGCGACGAGCGACGATGCGTTCACGCAAAGGCTCGGCAAAGTCGGGTTCACGGTCGAACTGCGGACGGTCCGCGCGAGACGCAAGCGCGGCGGCCGGCACACGCTCTGGCTCGGACGAAAGCGCCCCGGCCGACGGCGTTGACGCAGGGCGGGGACGCCGTTCGTCCCCCGCATCGCGCCGTTCGTCGGAGGAATCGCGCCGCAGGGCGGACGCGGGCAACGTTTCCGGTGCTTCGTCGTATCCAAGCACGCAGGAACGGCACTCGCGAGCGATCACACTTCGACAAGCCCGTCACGGCGACGGGGCTCCCCACCGCGAGGCCGCTCCTTCCGAAGAAGGAGGAACGCCATGCATGCGATGCGGACGGTGGCCGTGCTGGGAATGATCGCGGGACTCGTGACGGCGGGCGGCGTGGTGCACGCGCAGCCGCTCGAAGGGCGCACGATTCCGGCGCTGCGCCTGGCGCACGCGAACGAAGTGACGGCGCGAGCGGAGTATGCCGCGTACGCCGAACAGGCGGAGGCCGAGGGCCTTCTCGGTATCCGCGATCTCTACCGCGCGCTCGAGCAGTGCGAGGCGGAGCACGCGGCGAGGCACGCGCGCATGCTCGAGGGCTACGGCGTGACGGTGGAGGCCGAACCCGCTGCGCCGGTCGTGGGCACGACGCGCGAGAACCTCGAACGCGCGTTCTCGAGCGAGCGCGCCGAACGCCGTGCGCGCTACCCGAAACTCGCCGACGCCGTGCGTCCCGAACTCGCGTACGACGTGCTCGCCGACCTGCGCTGGTGCTCGGCGGCGGAAGCGACGCACGCGCGGGCCCTGTCCGAGGCGCTCGATGCGATCGGCGAGATGGCCGCGCCGCACGTCTGGTACGCGTGTTCGGAGTGCGGCTGCATCCGCGGCGAGCATTCGAACGAGCGCTGTGCCTGCGGCATGAACGGCGATACGTTCCTGGCCTTCGGCGGCGGCGAAGCGCCGCGGCCGGTGGCCGGCGCACCGATGATCGCGTGGCTGCCGGGGCGCGCGTTCGCCTTCGTGTTCGCGGCGCGCGAGAAGTGAGCGGTCGCAGGACCGGAACGAGGCGTGACGGCGAAACGGCGCGGCGACGCCTTCCGGCGCCGCCGCGCCGCTCGCTCGCGCGCGTCAGTTCAGGACGACCACACGCCGGGTGAGGCTGACCGCGCCGCTCGTCGCGCGGACGAGGTAGACGCCCGCGCGCAGCCTCGCCCCCGCCCCGAACTCGACCGTCTGCGCGGAGCCCGTGGTGGCGCCGAGGACGCGTGAATCGACGAGCCGGCCCGCGAGATCGAACAGCTGCACGCGCGCCGAAGCCGTCGCGGGCAGCGCGAATGCGAGCGTGATGCGCCCGTCGCGCGCCGGGTTGGGCCCCGCGCCGAGCACGGCGAAAGCGACGCGGACGGGATCCACCCAGGTCTCACCGAGCAGCAGTTCCTCGCCGCCCTCGTCGAGCACGGCGAGCCGATACGCGTAGCGGACGTCCGGCTCGGCGTTCGCGTCCTCGAACCGTAGCCAGCCCTCGCCGTCCGCGACCGCATCCCCGAGCGTCTCCCACGCACGCTCGAGCGTGCGGCGCTGCACGCGCGCCACGAGCCCGGCGTTGCCGTCCGAATACCAGAGCAGCGCCACACGGTGCTCGTCACGATCCGCACGGACGAACGAGGCGAGCGTCGCGACCGGCGACGACGGCGAAGCCGACAACCAGCGGCTGCGGTTGCCGTGCACGTCGATCGCCGCGAGCTTGTAGTAGTGCGCGCCGGGCACGTCGGCGTACGACGAATCCGCCGTCGTCGTGACGAGGGTCGCGGCCGAAGGCACGAACGTGGGCTGGCCGCCGCGGTGCACTTCGTACCCGCGCAGGTCCGGAATCGTGCGCGCCGTCCAGTGCAGCGTGTTCGCCGTCGGCGCGTACACGACTGCGAAGGGTCCGGGAGCCGGGGGCGCGAGATTGTCCACGGAGTAACCGGAGTCCACGACGGAGTTGTAGAACGTCGACACGTCCGACGTGATCGCCTGCACGAAGAACGCGGTCCAGGCGGGGTCGCCCTCGGCCGAGTCGCGCGTCGTGCCCGCGGTGTAGGCGTAACCGTTCAGCATCGCCGCCGGCAGCGTGGCGATCGCCTCCCAGTACTCGGAGGGCGGCGCGAACGCCGCGAGCGCGGCGGACGCGGACGGCCGCGCGATCCAGCCCGACGGGAGTGCATCGTGCGGCATGCCCGGCGCGAAAGGCTGTCCGCGGCGCCACACGCGATAACCCGTGACGCTGTGGACGGCCGGCTTGTCGTAGTCGCTCGCCTGCCAGCTCAACTGCACGCGTCCGCCCTGGTCGCCGCGCACGTCGCGCACCGCGAAGAGCAACGGGTGCGGATTGTCGAACACGCGCACGAAGTCGAACGCGCTCACCCCGCTCGCGGCCGGGTTCGTCACGGTCACGGGACCGGTGATCGCATTCGCATCCACCGTGGCGTAGAGCACCGAGTCCGACTCCACCGCGAAAGTGGCCGAGCTGGCCGGACCGAATTTCACCCGGGTCGCGTCCGCGAAGTGGCGGCCGCGCACGCGGACGACCTCGCCCTGCCGGCCCGAATCGGGCTCGACCGCGGACACGATCGGCGCGACCCCGACGTAGAACGACGTCGCGCTCGTCACCGTGCCGCGCGGATTGGTGACCGTGATCGGCCCCGAGACCGCACCCGCGGGCACCCGCACCTGGAGCCGCTGGAAGTACTGGTTGTCGATCGACGCGGGGGTGCCCGCGAACGAGACCGTGTGCACGTCGTGGAGGTCCGTGCCGTTGATCGTCACGAGGTCGCCGACGCGCCCGCCCGCGGGCGAGACCGACGCGATGCTCGGAGGTCCGGGGATGGGTGTGCGATCGAGCAGCCAGACGTCGTTGAGCCCCGTGCCTCCGGTGAACCCGCCGAAGAGCAGGAACTGCGAGCCCGTCGTGCGGAACATCGCGTTGCCCGACCAGCGCGCGATCGGGGGCCCGCCGGTCGGAGTCAGCGCCGACCAGGCGTTCGGTCCGGCGAACGTGAGCAGGTGCGGCCGCGTGCTCGTGTTCTGGTAACCGCCGAACAGCACGAGCCCGCCGTCGGAGGGGCTGTAGGCCACGCTCGGAAGCATGCAGTCACTCGGTGCCGCGAGAGGATTCGAGAGCGGCAGCGAGGTCCACTGCGGACTGCCGGAGAGATTCACGGCCCAGAGCGCACCGCTGACGGCGTACGCGGTGGAGACGGAGCCGAAGCCCACGAGGAGGCGGTCCCCGACGGGATCGATCACC
The DNA here is from genome assembly GCA_016215625.1 of Candidatus Eiseniibacteriota bacterium. Taxonomy (GTDB): domain Bacteria; phylum Eisenbacteria; class RBG-16-71-46; order RBG-16-71-46; family RBG-16-71-46; genus CAIXRL01. The sequence continues at coordinate 53,078 of JACRIW010000100.1, forward strand.
GCGATGCCACCCCAGCGTCCCGCCGGGCCGTCCCCCGCCGGGGCGAGCTGGGTCCAGGCCTGTGGGCCGAGCGAGAACTCCCAGAGATCGCCGTACGGAGCCGGGCTCGGTCCACCGCCGAAGAGCAGCAACCGGTTGCGCACGAGGTCGATCGTGAGCGCGAAGAAGCTGCGCGCGACCGGTGACGCACCCGCGGGAGTGAGCACCTGCCACGCCACGGGGTTCGCGAGATTCAGCGCCGAGACCTGCAGGTTCGAGTTCACGACGATCATGCGGTCGGCCACCGCGTCGTAGACCGCTCGTTCGAAGCCCGGCGACGTGCCGGTCTGTGACGTGCCCAGCTTGCTCCACGTGCCCGTGCCCACGTTCATCGCGTACGTGAAACCATCGGAAGCGAGCAGCACGATACGATCGCGCGAGCCGTCGTAGATCGCTCCCACGTCACGCCGCGCGGGCGGGATCGTTCCCCCGGCCGCCAGCTGGGTCCACGTGCCGTTGAAGGCCTGGGCGAAGGCCGAGGCGAGCGGCAGGCACGCGAAGAACGTCGTCAGGAGTGTGAATGCGGCGAGCACGCCGGGGCGGAACGAACGATGGCGCGCGGGCGCGGGGCGGAAACGAAACGTGTCCATGCGGCCTCCCAACGGAGTGGACCGCGGCGCATGGGGGAAGGACGCGTTCGCGGGACTCGAGGAGAGCACAGGCGGACGGGCCGCCGCACCGACTATTTCGCATCACGCGGGGAAATATTGGTGCCGGGACCGGGAATCGAACCCGGACGGGCCTCGTGGCCCAGCGGATTTTAAGTCCGCTGCGTCTGCCAGTTTCGCCATCCCGGCACTCGTGTCGTCTGACCGAACTCGCGCGCCGAATACGAAAGCGCCCGGGAACTCTCGCGAGCGAGAAGTCCCGGGCGCCGGTGCGCGTGATTTGCGTACGGACTAGTGCCCGTGACCGCCCGCGCCCTCTAACACGTCCACCACGCGGACGACCGGGTAACGCGCGAGGAAGTTCTGCACCGCGAAGCCGAACAGCCCGACGAAGCCGAGCGTCACGCCGATCTCCGGCAGGCCGACCCACACGTGTTCGGCGTTCAGCGACGGCATCACGAGCACGTGACGCTCGACCCAGATGCCGACCATCGCGATGACCGCGAACGTCGACAGCAGCGCCGGGTTCGTCTTGCTCGTCTTGTTGAGCATGCCGAGGAACGGGATCACGAAGATGAGCGTGAAGGCGACGAACGACAGCGTCCGCCACGGCTCCTCGAAGCGCACGAACACCCACCACGTCTCTTCGGGCATGTTCGCGTACCAGATCGGCAGGTACTGCGACCAGAAGAGGTAGCCCCAGAACACGCACCAGGCGAACAGCACCTTGCCGATGTCCCAGAACATGTTGCTCGTGATGTAGGCCTCGAGCTTGTAGCGCGAGCGCAGCTGGGTCGCGAGCAGGCTCGTCATGGCGACGGCGGTGATGAACGCACCGGCGTACACCCACCAGCCGAACAGGCCGCTCACCCAGTTGGGCGTCAGCGCCATGATGAAGTCCCACGCCATCACCGTGAACGACACCACGAACAGCAGCGCGAGCTGCGGCGCGAGGTGCGCGGCTTCGTGGCGGGCGGACTCGAACTCGGCCTGGTCGCCCTTCCAGTTCGCGGTCAGCTTGTCGTACTCGGCCTTGAGCCGGCCGTCGACGTACGGCTTGATCGCCTGCAGGTCGCGGCGCATCGAGACGTGCACGAGCTTCTTGGCGAGCACCCAGAACAGGATCAGGCCGCCCAGCGTGCGAACGTACAGGAACGGCACGTTGAGGAACGGCGCCTGGCGCGGCTCGACGTGCTTCACCCACGGCAGGTAGGTCCAGATGCCGCCGACGAGCAGCACGGCCATGGTGGCGATGCCGAACGGCAGGTACGCCGAGAACGACTCGGCGATGCGCATGATGGGTCCGCCCCAGCGGCCGTTGGCGAGCCGGATGGCGCACGCGAGCGCGATGCCGCCCATGGCGATGCCGAGGAAGTAGAGCGTGTTGATCGTCCACGCGCCCCACGCCCGCAGCGGGTTCGTGAGGAACAGGTAACCGAACGCCACCAGCCCGACCACGATCAGCACGATCCAGATCTGTCGCTTCTGGGCGCTCGGCTGGACCGGCAGCTTGCTGGCGATATCCCGGAGAACGGCCTCGTGGCTCATCGCGGACTGACTTTCTGCTGATGGCGGATGTAATGGACGAGGTCCCACGCGTCGTGGGCCGAGAGCGCGTTGCCGAACGACGGCATCACGACTCCACCGTGGCGCATGTACGAGTAGATGAAGCCGTCCGTGCGCTCGCGCGTCGCCTGCGCGAGCAGGTCGGGCGGAGGCATGAACTGCGCGGCCACCGGGCCGTCACCCATCATGGTCTTGCCGTGGCACGTCCAGCAGATCGTGTGGAACAGCGTGTCGCCGCGGACGACCGAAGCCTCGTCCGAGGGGAACGGCTCCTTGATCGCGAGCGAGGCGGCCGGATCGTAGGGCGCTTCGCCGATGTACAGGTCGCGGCCGATGCTGGCCACGGACAGCGAGTCCGGGCCGCGGAACGGGCGCGCCTTCGGGTTGAGCGGATCGCCACGCTGCGGGTCGAGTACGATCGTCTGCCGCATGTCGCGGATCGGGTAATACGACAGGTGCGTGAGCGACTTGGTGAGGTCCTGGCAGCCCTGCTGGAAGGAGACCGACCAGAGCGCGAGGAAGGCGAGCAGGAGCTTGGCCTTAAGCATGGACCTGCACCTCCTCGGCCGCGTGGCCCTTCATGAGCTGTTCGATCTTCGCGGCCTCGGCGGCGGTGCACGGCACCCAGATGCCGATGCGGTCCTCCTGGAAGCGCGGGTCGTAGGGCGCGACCTGCTTGAGCTGCGGCAGGCGGCCGAGCGCCAGCATGCCGAGCAGGTTGGACAGGCCGGCGATGAGGATCATGGACTCGTACCCGAGCACGGTCATGGGCGGAACCGAGAAGAGTTCCTTGCCGCCGATGACGAGCGGCCACGAGGCGATCGAGTAGAAACAGAGGGCGAAGCCGCCCGTCACGCCGAGGAAGCCGCCGACGGCGGTGACCCAGCGCACGAGCGAGGGCCCCTGCTCCATCGCGTGCTCGATCTCGTGATGCGGCACGGGCGAGAACACGTTGAGGTTCTTGTGGCCGGCGCCGCGCAGCGCCGTCACGGCGTCGGTCGCGTCGTCCACATAGTACCAGATGCCCATCACGCCGTGGAACTTCGGCGCGGGGGGATTGAGCATCCCGTCGAGGATCTTGTTGAGCATCAGTGCGCCCTCCTCTTCGGCATCGGGAGGGTCTCCTTGATCTCGGCGATCGAGAAGGCCGGCAGCACGCGCACGAACACGAGGAAGAACATGAAGAACCACGCGAAGGATCCGACGATGAGCGCGAGCTCCGTGATCGAGATCCGGTAGTAGAACCAGTTCGCGGGGTTGAACGTGCGGGTGAGCGACGTGACGATGATGACGAAGCGTTCGAACCACATGCCGATGTTCACGAAGATGCTGAGCACCAGCAGGGCCGTCATGTTCCGCCGCACCGACTTGAACCAGAGCGACATCGGGAAGATGACGTTGCAAGAGAACATGATCCAGAACGCCCACCAGTAGTGGCCGGTGGCGCGGAACCAGAACACGTCGCGCTCGGCCGCGCTGGGTCCGTACCAGGCCATGAAGAACTCAGTCAGGTACGAGTAGCCGACCATGCAGCTCGTGAGCAGCACGAGCTTGGCGAGCTTCTCCATGTGGTCGATCGTGACCAGGTGCTGCAGGCCGAAGCCCTTGCGGATGATCACGAGCAGGAAGATCACCATGCCGACGCCGGAGAAGATCGCGCCCGCGACGAAGTACGGGGCGAAGAGCGTCGAGTGCCAGCCGGGCGTCTGCGCCATCGCGAAGTCCCACGACACGACGCTGTGCACGGAGAACACGAGCGGGGTCGCGAGCGCGGCGAAGAACAGGTACGCCCCGTAGAAGTGCTTCCACTGATAGTTCGCGCCGGTCCAGCCGAACGAGAAGATCGTGTAGATGAGCTTCAGGATCGGATGCTTGGCCCGGTCACGCGCCGCGGCGCAGTCCGGGATCAGGCCGACGAGGAAGAAGATGCTCGACACGGTCAGGTACGTGTTCACGGCGAACACGTCCCACTCGAGCGGCGAACGGATGTTCGTCCACAGCTGGCGCTGGTTCGGGTACGGGAAAAGCCAGTAGTCGAACCACGGACGGCCCGTGTGGATGGCCGGGAACATCGCGGCGGTCAGCACCCCGAACACGGTCATCGCCTCGGCGATGCGGTAGACCGCGCGCCGGAAGTGCGACCGGAACAGGAAGAGCACGGCGGACACGAGCGTGCCGCAGTGCGCGATGCCGACCCAGAACACGAAGTTCGTGATGTCGACGGCCCACATGACGGGGCGCATGAAGCCGGAGACGCCCCAGCCGTGCACGATCAGGTTTCGCACGGCGGCGAGCGCGACGGCGAGCACCACGAGGTCGAACAGGAACAGCGCCCACCAGACCTTGCCCGGCCAGGCCACCATGCTCAGGACGTCGTCGTTGAGCGATTTCTGGGTGACCGGGCGGTCCGGAACGTCGTTCACGCCGTCCACGGCGATATTCTTCAGGGTCGTCGAGCTCACGCGTGGCCCTCGTTCGTGGTTTCACGCTGGATCTTCTGCAGGTACGTCACGCCCGGACGCGTGTGCAGCTCTTCGAGCACCCAGTACTTGCGCTCGCCGTAGCTCTTCGCGTGCACGGCGCTCGCGGGATCCGCGAGGTCGCCGAACGTGATGGCCTGCGTGGGGCAGCTCTGCGAGCAGGCGGTCTGGATCTCGCCGTCACGCAGTTCGCGCTTCTCGTCGCGCGCGTTGCCCTTGCCTTCCAGAATGCGCTGGACGCACATCGTGCACTTCTCCATGACGCCCTTCGAGCGCACGGTCACGTCCGGGTTGAGCTGCCAGTTGAGCGGCTCGGGGAAGGCGAACGTCGTCTTCTCCGGCGCCGAGTAGTCGAACCAGTTGAACGAGCGCGCCTTGTACGGGCAGTTGTTGGAGCAGTACCGCGTGCCGACGCAGCGGTTGTACACCTGGCCGTTGAGGCCCTCGGAGGTGTGGTAGGTCGCGTAGACCGGGCACACCATCTCGCACGGCGCGTCACTGCAGTGCTGGCACATGCTGGGCAGGAAGCGCACGTCGTTCGCGCCGCCGCCGAGCTTGTCCTCGAAGCGGTCGATGCGGATCCACGCCATCTCGCGGCCCTTCTTGATCAGCTCGGGCCCGACGACGGGGATGTTGTTCTCGGCGTAGCACGCGACCACGCAGGCCGCGCAGCCGTTGCACGCGTTCAGGTCGATCGCCATCGCCCAGCGGTGCTTGGCGTTCTTGCCGTAGCTGCCCGCGGACACCGGCTCCGACTTCGGGTGTCGGACCTTCTCCTTCGGCTCGAACGCCGAGATGGAGTGCGCCGGCGGCACGTACCCTTCGGGCCGCGCGAGCGGCTCGGTGTACTTGCCGGGCTTGGTCTGCACGTCCTCGGAGAGGATGCCGCCCTTCTCGGTGAGGCGGCCGAGCGAGTGACCGGCGTGTTCGCCGTGCCCGCCCGCGAGGAGCGCGGAGACCGGGATGATCTGCGCGAGCTCGCGCTCGTGCTGGTTCTTCTCGGCCTGCTGCAGGTACAGGCCCATCGCCTTCGAGCCCTTGGCCAGCTTCGCGCGCGCGCCCTGGTAGGCCAGCGCGCCGCTCGCGGCGTCGGTGCCCTCGGGGAGCAGCGCCAGCGCGTTCACGCCGCGCGCCTGCGCGTAGCGGCCGTAGGCCGTGTGGCCCTGTCCCAGACCGAGCGCGACGGCGTCCTTGCGGATGCCGGAGTACAGGTAGGCCGGAACCTCGACCTTGCCCGCGCTCGTCTCGATCACGATCGCGTCGCCGTCCTCGACCCCGAGCTTCTTGGCGGTCTCGGGATGAATCTCGGCCCAGGATCCCCACACGGCCTTGGAGGTCATGTCGGGGAGTTCCTGCAGCCACGGCTTGTTCGCGCCGCGGCCGTCGTAGAAGTTGTTCGAGGGAGTCACCACGAGCGCGAAGTCGCCTTCGGCCGTCGCGGGCGCGGCGAACGCCGGCGCGCCGTTCCAGCGCACGGACGTGTTCGCGGCGTCTTCCCAAACACCGCCCGCCGCCACCGTCTCGTCCCAGAACAGCTCGAACGTACGGCCGGCGCCGAAGCGCGCGTGCTGCGCCTTCCAGCGGGCCTTGAGGTCGTCGAACGCCGTGGCGCCCCAGCCGCCCGTCACGTTGGCCGCGGTGGCCAGCGCGATGAGCGTGTCGCCCATCGGGCGCGAGTCGAACATCGGCAGCGGGCGCATCGCCGGCTGCTGCAGCGACCACACACCCTTCGCGGTCTGCGCGTCGCCCCAGCTCTCGAGCGCGTGCGCCGAAGGCCGGATCACGTCGCAGAGCGCCGCGGTCTCGTCGAGCGTGCCCGACAGCGAGACCTTGAAGCCGACCGTGCCGAAGCTCTCCGCGAACTTCGTCCACGCGGGCGTGGAGTACGCGGGGTTCGTGCCGTGCACGAACGCCACGTCGAACGCACCGCCGGCCATCTCGCCGACGAGCGCTCCGAACTCCGCGAACGACGCGAGGCCGTCGAGGTTCAGCGGACGGTCGAACAGCACCGTGCTGCCGACGTTGCCGGCGGCGTAGTTGAGCAGGTTCACCGCGGCGACGAGCGCCGTGGCGTTCGCGCCCTGCGTCGCGATGCCGCCCGCGACCGCGAGCGACTTGCCCGAGTGCTTCGCGAACAGCCGCGCGAGGCGCTGCACGTCCTCGGCCTTCACGTCGGTCTGCGCCGCGACCGCTTCCGGCGTGAACGCCGAGACGGCCGACAGCAGCGCGCCGCGCTCGCCGAGCGCGGGCCCGAGATTCTCGGACAGGATCACTTGCGCCATGCCGAGCGCGAGCGAGAGCTCGGCTCCGGCCTTCACGGCCACCCACTCGTCGGCGTTGGCGCCGGTGAGCGAGAGACGCGGCTCGACGGCGACGAAGTGCCCGGCGCCGTCCTCGTGCTTCGCACGCATCGCGGCGAATCCGCGCGCCTGCGAGACGGGCTGACCGAACGTCTCGAGGAAGTCCGCGCCGAACGACACGACGCAGCGCGCGTTCTCGAACGCGTAGCGCGGCACCGCGGCGAGTCCGAACGTCTTCGCGTTCGCGGCCTTCACGGCTTCGTAGCCGAACGGCTCCCACATGACGTGGCGGGCGCCGGCGGCGGCGGCCCACTCGGAGGCGAGCGCGCGCTGCGAACCTGACTCGAGCCCCGTGAGGAGGAGCGTCTTGCCCTTCGCGGCGGCGAGCTTCTCGCCCACCATGGCGATCGCCTCGTCCCAAGTGACGTTCTTCCACGTGGAGCCGTTGCGCACCATGGGCGACTTCACGCGATCGGGATCGTAGAGCCCCTGCAGGCTCGACTGGCCGCGGGCGCACAGGCCGCCCTGGCCGATCGGGTGCTTGGGATTGCCTTCGATCTTGATGGCGCGGCCTTCACGCGCGCGCACCACGATGCCGCACCCGACGGGGCACTCGCGGCAGGTGCTGGCGTAGAAGTACGGCACGCCCGGCAGGATGTCGTCCGGCGCGACGAGGTACGGATAGAGCTTGTCCGCCGGGGGCTTGGCGCAACCTGCGGCGGCGCCGGCCACACCGACACCGACCAGCTTCAGGAAGTCGCGACGGCTGAAGACCACGGAATCCGACATGGGTCCTCTAGTGGTGACAGACCAGGCAGTCCATGGTCGCCGGACGCTTCTGGTCGTTGAGGTTCTGGCGGTGGCAGCTGACGCACCACCCCATCTTCAGCGACGAATACTGGTAGACCACGTCCATCTCCTGCACCGGCCCGTGGCATTCCTGGCACTGGAAACCGGACTGCACGTGGCGCTTGTGGTTGAAGCGCACGTGATCGGGCAGGTAGTGGACCTTGACCCACGGGATCTGCTCACCGCGGTCCCAGAAGCCCGTGAGCTTGATGATCTCGGGGCGATCGGCGACGGCGATCTTGTGGCAGCCCATGCACGTGCTCATCGCGGGGATGTTCGCCCACTGCGACTTGTACGCGCCGTAATGGCAGAACCTGCAATCCATCTGCAGTTTGCCGGCGTGGATCTTGTGGCTGAATTTGATGGGCTGCGCCGGCCCCTTGTTGGCGCCCATCGGGACGCTGAACGACTGCGAAAGGGCGACGCTGGCGACCGCGAGGGTCGCGAAGACGAGTACTGCGGCGATGGTCTTGTTCATGGCCGTGCGGCACCCTAGGGAAGTGTCCCCGACGTGTCAACCGGATTGTGAACGTTGGCACGAAGTCCGGGCCAACTCGTGAGCGGGCCGAGCGCTGACTCCCTCCTGAACCTTCTCCTGCCGTCCGTGACCCTCAGAGTTTCTTCCCCGGCGCGACGCTCTTGAGCCAGTCGCCGGTGATCACGCGCTCGTCGAGTTCGCGGCCGTTGAGGATCGCCGCGTCGTCGAGCGAAATCGCCATCGGTCCGAGCCTGCCGATCATCACGTTGAAGACACCGGCCGAGGGCGCCTGCCCCACGACGACGCGGTCCGGCACCGGGTTCGCGCGGCGCGCGTCCTGCAGCGGCCGCAGCGAGCGCGCGAGCGCGACGAGCTTGAGGTCGTTCGCGTCCCCGATCGCCTTGCTCTGGCCGAGGAACTGGATGAGACGCTCCGGCGACTGCCGGACGAACGCCGCGAACAGCACCGTGCCCGAGGTCGCGCCGTTCGCCGGCGGGACGACGACGTGCCCGACCCACGCGGGCCAGCCGCCGACGGTCTCGACCGAGCCGGACGCGCTGGCGATGCGGCCGTCGCGCTTGAGCGCGGCGACGTACTCGAGCGGCGACAGCGTGCCGGCGTTGGGCGCGAGCGTGACCTGCGCGAACGCGGCCTTCGACGGCTCCTGCGCCACGAGCGACGAGTGGCTGTTCTGCTTCGCCCAGCCCTCGGGGAAGAGCAGTTCGAAGCCCATGCCCGGCTGGTAGAAGCGCGCGCCGTCGAAGTAGCCACCGCGCGGGTCCTCGCCGAACACGACGCCGCGCAGGCGGTCCATGTACGGCTTCTGCTGCACGAGCAGTCCCGTGCGCGTCCCCACCGCGGCCTCGGCGAGCGCCGTGGTGCGCGCTTCGCGATCGCCCGGATCGGGATGCGTGCTCAGGTAGAAGGGCAGGGAACTGCCGCCACGTTCGCCGATGCGCTTGAGCATCGCGTACGTCGCCGGGATCTCGCGCGGGTCGTAGCCCGCGGCGACCGCGTACTTGATGCCGAGTGCGTCCGACTGGCTCTCGTCGTCGCGGCTGTACTTGAGCATGAGCAGCCCGAGCGCCTGCTCGGCCGCCCCGCTGTAACGCGCGAACGTCTCCGAGAACGCGCCCGCGAGCCCGAGGCCGAGCCCGGCGAGCTGCTGCTGCGTGATGTGCTTGGCCGAGTGGCGCGCGGTCACGTGCCCGATCTCATGCCCGAGCACGCCCGCGAGCTGCGCCTCGCTGTTCAGGTGCGCGAGGATGCCGCGCGTGATGTAGATGTAGCCGCCCGGCATGGCGAAGGCGTTGACCACCGGGTCGTCGAGCACGGTGAAATGCCAGTCGAGGTTCGGCAGCTCGCTCACACGGGCGAGCTTCTTCCCCACGCTGTCCACGTACGCCTGCAGCTTCGCGTCGTCGTACTGGCCGTACTCCGCGAGCGTCGCGGCGTAACCGTCGCGTCCGATCTGCACTTCCTGGTCGGCGGAGACGAGCGAGAGCTCACGTTTGCCGGTGACGGGATTGACCGCGCAGCCGGTGAGCACGAGCAACGCGAGCGATGCGGAGAGTGCGGCGAACGCGGCGAGAGCGCGACACGCGCCGTGTGTGCGACCCAGTCCGGGAGCCGTGGACAAATGTTCCTCCTTGGAAGCGTGCATCGTGGGGCGGAAAACGCTGCGGCTCTAGTAACGCGGCACGGCCGGATCTTCGTCCGACCATGCGTGAATACCACCGTCGAGATTGCTCACGTGCGTGAATCCGTCGCGAAGGAGCCACTCCGCCGCGGCCATGCTGCGCGCGCCGTGGTGGCACATCACCACGATCGGACGCGTGCGGTCCAGTTCGGACGCCCGCAGGGGAACCAGCGCCAGCGGGATGTCCACCGTGCCGCCGACGCTCGCGAGCCGGAGCTCGAACGGCTCGCGGACGTCGAGCAGCACGAAGTCCTCGCCGCGTGCGCGCATGGCGATCACCTCGCGCGCGCTCCGGTGAGCGGGACGGCGCGGCGCCTGCTCGCGCGGCGCCGGAGGTGCCGATCGCATTCCACAAAACTCCTCGTAGTCCACCAGCTCGCGAATGCTCGGCGACTCGCCGCACAGCGGGCATGCCGGATCGCGCCCGAGGCGCACCTCGCGGACGCGCATTGTCCACGCGTCGTAGAGCAGCAGCCGGCCGAGCAGCGTGTCGCCCCCGCCGAGGATCAGCTTGATCGCCTCGGTCGCCTGGATGCTGCCGATCACGCCCGGCAGCACGCCGAGCACGCCGGCCTCGGCGCACGAAGGCACCGTGCCCGGCTCGGGCGGCTGCGGGAACAGGCAGCGATAGCACGGGCCCGTGCGCGCATCGAAGACGCTTGCCTGCCCCTCGAAGCGCAGGATGCTGCCGTACACGTACGGCTTCCCCGCGAGCGCGCACGCGTCGTTCACGAGGTAGCGCGCCGGGAAGTTGTCGGTGCCGTCGAGCACGACGTCGTACTGCTCGACCACCGCCAGCGCGTTCGTGCGGTCGAGCTTCAGGTCGTGCGTCTCGACCGTGACGAGCGGATTCAGGTTCGTGAGCCGCTGGCGCATGGACTCGAGCTTCGGCCAGCCGAGCTGCTCGGTGCCGTGCGCGATCTGGCGCTGCAGGTTGCTCTCCTCGACCGCGTCGAAGTCCACGAGCCCGATGCGTCCGACGCCGGCAGCCGCGAGGTACAGCGCCGCGGGCGAGCCGAGCCCGCCGCATCCGACCACGAGCACGCTGCCGCCCTTGAGCCGCCGCTGTCCGTCCTCGCCCACTTCGGGCAGCGTGAGGTGGCGGCCGTAGCGGCGCAGCTCTTCGCGCGTGAGCTTCGGGTACGAATCGGACGAAGCGTTCGAGGGCATGTCTCTCCGGCGTGGCGGCGCGGGTGGGTGCGAAGCGCACGTTAGTGCGACACGGCCGGGCCCGCCACGGCGAAATCGTGCCGCATCGCTGGCGCGCGCCGTGCGTGCCCATTAGGATGCCGCGCGTGATCCTCGCAGGCGACATCGGCGGCACCAAGGCCCAGCTCGCACTCTTCGAAGACGGCGCGCACCCGCGCGCACCCGTCCGGGAAGAGCGCCTGCCCACGAACGGCTCCCCTTCGCTCGAAGCGCTGGTGCGGCAGTTCCTCGACGCATCGGGTGCGAAGCCCTCGCGCTGCGTGTTCGGCATCGCCGGGCCGGTCTCGGACAACGTCTGCATCACGACCAACCTGCCGTGGCACGTGGACGGCCACGCCATGAGCTCCTCGCTCGGCGCGCACGTCACGCTGCTCAACGACCTCGAGGCGAACGCGTGCGGGCTCGAGACGCTCGGCCCCGACGACCTGCTCGTGCTGCAGGGCGGCGTGCGCTCGCGCGGCAACCGCGCGCTCATCGCCGCGGGGACCGGGCTCGGCGAGGCGATCCTCGTGCAGCACGGCGACACGTGGATCCCGATGGCGTCCGAAGGCGGGCACACGGACTTCGGCTCGCGCGACGCGCTCGAGGACGAACTCCTGCGCTGGCTGCGCGGCAAGTACGGCCGCGTGAGCTACGAGCGTATCCTCTCCGGCCCCGGGCTCGCCGACCTGTATCGCTTCTTCCGCGAAACGAAGCGCGGCCAGGAGCCGCCCGAGGTCGCCATGGCGTTCGATCGCGCCGAGCAGCCCGCGGCGGTCGTGACCGAGAGCGCGCTCGACGGCTCGTGCGAACGCGCACGGCTCGCGCTCGACCGCTTCGTGCAGATCTACGGCGCCGAGGCGGGCAATCTCGCGCTCAAGGCGCTCGCGCTCGGCGGACTGTACGTCGGCGGCGGCATCGCGCCGCGCATGATTCCCGCGATCACGCGCGGCGGCTTCATGCAGGCGTTCTTCGAGAAGGGCCGCCTCTCGCCCGTGCTCACGCGCATTCCCGTTTCCGTCGTGCTCGATTCCAAGACCGCGCTGTGGGGCGCGGCCGCACGCGCGCTGCTCCACTGAGGCGCGTTCCCGGCCGACACCGACGGCGCACCCGGGTGGGCAGACGCTCCCCCCGGCTCCCTTTCGACTCGTTTTCCGGAGGCCGACCGTGAACCCGGTTTCGCCCGTCCCCACTCGCGACACGACCGACCAGCAGGCCATCCACACGCTGCGCTTCCTCGCCGCGGACACGGTCGAGAAGGCGAAGTCGGGGCATCCCGGCATGCCGATGGGCATGGCGGACGTGGCGTACACGATGTGGGCGAAGTTCATGCGCTGGCAGCCGAACGATCCCGCGTGGCACGGCCGCGACCGCTTCGTGCTGTCGGCAGGACACGGCTCGGCGCTGCTCTACTCGCTCCTGCACCTGGCGGGTTACGACGTCTCGATGGACGACCTGCAGAGCTTCCGCCAGCTCGGCAGCCGCACGCCGGGCCACCCGGAGTACGGCTGGACGCCCGGCGTCGAGGTCACGACCGGCCCGCTCGGTCAGGGGCTGGGCAACGCGGTCGGCATGGCGCTCGCGCAGAAGATGGCCGCCGCGCGCTTCAGCGGCGCCGGCTTCGCGCCGGTGGACTGGCGCGTGTTCGGCATCTGCGGCGACGGCGACCTCATGGAAGGCATCTCGCACGAAGCGGCGTCGCTCGCCGGCCATCTCGCCCTCGGCAACATCGTGTTCGCGTACGACGACAACCACATCACGATCGAAGGCGACACCGCGCTCGCGTTCAGCGAGGACGTCGCGAAGCGCTTCGAGTCCTACGGCTGGCACGTCGGCCACGCGAATCCCTACGACGGCCCGGACCTCGAGCGCGCGCTCGCCGAAGCGGTCGCAGAGACGTCGCGGCCGAGCCTCGTGATCTGCCGCAGCCACATCGGCTATGGCGCGCCGCACAAGCAGGACACTTCGCACGTGCACGGCGAGCCGCTCGGCGCGGAGGAACTCGCGGCCGCGAAGAAGAACCTCGGCTGGCCCGAGTCGCCGATGTTCCTCGTCCCGGACGCCGTGCGGGCGCGCTTCGCCGAACGCGCGGCCGAGAACCGGAAGGCGTACGACGCGTGGCAGTCGGGCATGAAGGCCTGGCGCGCCGCGAACGCCGAGAAGGCCGCGCTGTGGGACGCGATCATGGAACGCCGCGTACCCGCCGACCTGCTCGAGCAGATGTGCGCCGCCGCGCCCACGGCGAGCGCCGCGACGCGCGTGCACGGAAACGCCGCGCTGCAGCTCGCCGCCGCGCGCGTGCCGGCGCTGGTCGGCGGCAGCGCCGACCTCGAGCCGAGCACGAAGACGCGCATCAAGGATTCGCCGAGCGTGAGCAAGTCCGACTTCTCCGGACGCAACCTGCACTTCGGCATCCGCGAGCACGGCATGGGCGCGATCCTGAACGGCATGGCACTCGCCACGGGCTTCATCCCGTACGGCTCGAGCTTCCTCGTCTTCACCGACTACGCGCGCCCGAGCATCCGGCTCTCGGCGCTCATGAAGATCCCCTCGCTCTGGGTGTTCACGCACGACAGCATCTTCGTCGGCGAGGACGGCCCGACGCACCAGCCGGTGGAGCACCTCGAGGCGCTGCGTGCGATCCCGAACCTGCACGTGCAGCGTCCCGCCGACGGCCTCGAGACCGCGGCCGCGTGGGCGCTCGCGGTCGAGCGCAAGGACGGACCGACGCTCATCGCGCTCAGCCGCCAGAACACGGCGGTACTGAACCGCCCCGCGGGCTTCAAGGTGTCGGACCTGCGCCGCGGCGCCTACGTGCTCCTCGAGAGCGCCGAGAAGCAGGCGATCACGATCGTCGCCACGGGCTCCGAGGTCGGCATCGCGGTCGAGGCGGCCGGCAAACTGAACGCCGACGGCATCCCGACGCGCGTCGTCAGCATGCCGTGCACGACGCTGTTCCTGCAGCAGGAGCCGGCCGTGCGTGACGCGATCCTGCCTCCGGGCGGCCGGCGCGTGTCGGTCGAAGCCGGCACGACGGGTGGCTGGCGCCGCATCGTCGGCGAGAGCGGCCTGTGCGTCGGGCTCGATCGCTACGGCGAATCCGCGCCGGCGCCGAAGCTCGCCGAACACTTCGGCTTCACCGCCGAGGCGCTCGCGAAGCGCGTGAGGGAGTGGGCGCGCGGCTGATCGGCTTCTCGAAGACGAACGGGCGGACGCCACGATCGCGGCGTCCGCCCGAATCGTCTTCGCGGCGCGCTACTTCTTCAGTCGTGACGCGAGCCAGTCCCCGATCGCGTCGAGCACCTCGCGGCGCACGTGCGGATCCGGCAGCGACGAGTAGCCGTCCCCCCAGCCGTCCGGGTCGGCGAGGAACAGGTGGTTCGTCTCGGGGAAGACCCGCACGGTGACGTCGCGATTGCCCGCGTCGCGGAACGCCTTGCCGAGCAACTCGGCCTGCTCGGGCGTCACCTGGCGGTCGGTCGCACCCTGCAGCACGAGCACCGGCGTGCCGCGCAGCGAGCGGGCGACGTTCGACGGATCGTGCCCGAGGAAGAACCGGAGCCACGCGTTCGACTTCGCGCTCGAATCCGTGGCCGCGCTCGCGGCGGCGGCGGCCGAGTCGAGCCGCGCGCCGGAATAGCCCATGCGCTCGTACCCGAGCCGCGTCTGGTAGTCGAGGATGCGCCGCCCCGTGTACGCCGGCCCGGCGAGCAGCACCATGCCGCGCAGCTTCGGGTCGCGCGTCGCGACGATCGGCGCGATGAGCCCGCCTTCGCTGTGACCGACGAGCGCGAGGCGCCGGCCGTCCACGTCCGCGCGCGCGCGCAGGAACTTCAGCGCCGCCTCGACGTCGTACGAGAAGTCCCAGCTCGTCGCGGCGGCGGCGTTGCCGCCCGACTCGCCGAAGCCGCGATCGTCGAGCCGCAGCGTCGCGATGCCGCGCGCGGCGAGGGCCTCGGCCACTTCCCGGAAGGGACGGTAGCCGCGGACGATCGCGAGCGCCTCGTCGCGATCCTCGCTGCCCGAACCGGTGATCGTCACGACCGCGGGGAACGGGCCCTTCGCACCCTGCGGGCTCTTCGGCTTCGTGAGCGTGCCCGCGAGTTCGAAGCCCTCGCTCGTGCGCACGCGCACGTCCTCGGCCGTGTACGCCGCGCCGGGCGGCGCGGAGTAGTCCGGCTTCGGCGTGACGAGCGCGCCGGCCGGCAGCGCGGCGACGCGCCGGAACTCGATCCGCTGCGCCGGGATCGCGCCGCCCACGAGACGGCCCGCGGCGTCCACGGCGAGCTTCACCTCGCCGCCGCCGAGCGACATCGTGACCGTGTCGGGCGACGTCCGCGTCAGCGGCACCGTCAGGACGCTTCCACCCGCGACGAGGAACAGTTCGACCGAGGGTGAACCGCCCCCGACGGCGCGTGCGCGCACCAGCGCCTGTTCGAACATCGCCATCGACGGGTTGAGGTACGGCAGCGCACCGGGCCGGGACGGGAAGGCGCGACGCACACCCGCGAGCACGCCGATCACGCTGTCGGCGCGGAACTCGAGCGTGCCCTCCTGCAGCGGTTTCGCATCGAGCGGGGCGTTCGCGTAGCGCGCTTCGAGCCGCATGCGGCGGGCGGAGCCGTCCGGCTGGCTCTCGAGCGTCCAGTCGGTACGCACGTTCATCATCTGGAAGAGCGTGACGCCCGACAGCCGGTCGCCGTCGCGCTCGAACCGCTCCACCGCCACGGTGTCCCTCCCCAGCATCATCACGAACGCGCCGCGCTCCTGCGCGAAGGCGGGGCCGGCGGCGAGCGCCGTCAGGACGATCCACGACATCCAGCAGGGCTTCATGGCGTATCACTCCGGGAGGAAGTTCGAACGTCGGGCGGGCTCGCACTTTCCGCCGCGTGCTCCACGAGCGCAAGGCACGCGCGAGGCGCGCTTGCGCGTCCGCGCGCGCGCCGCGAATATCCGCCGCCGAAACCCGCCTCGCCACCTCCCTCCACTCGACGATTCCCGGAGCTCCCGTGCGCTTTCCCCGTTCCAGCGGCGTGCTGCTGCACCCCACTTCGCTTCCCGGCCCCTTCGGCATCGGCGATATCGGTCCCGAGGCGTTCCGCTTCGCCGACTGGCTCGCCGGCGCGGGCCAGACCGTGTGGCAGGTGCTGCCGCTCGGCCCCACCGGGTTCGGGGACTCGCCCTACCAGTGCTTCTCGGCGTTCGCGGGCAACCCGCTGCTGCTCTCGCCCGAGGCGCTGCTCGCCGACGGCGCGCTCACGGCGGCCGACCTCGAGGGCGCGCCGCACTTCCCCGCGACGCACGTGGACTTCGGGCCGGTGATCGAGTGGAAGCGCGCGCTGCTCTCGCGCGCCGCCACGCGCTTCGCTTCGTCCGCGCCGCCCGCGCTGCGCGCGCAGCACGACGCGTGGTGCGCCGCGCAGTCGTCGTGGCTCGACGACTACACGCTCTTCATGGCGCTCAAGGACGCGCACGGCGGGGCGCCGTGGTGCGAGTGGGCGCCGCCGCTGCGCTCGCGCGAGAGCGCCGCGCTCGCGGCCGCGCGCACGCAGCACGCGGAGAAGGTCGCGGAGCATCGCTTTCTCCAGTTCGCATTTTTTAGACAGTGGAGCGCCCTCCGGGCGCACGCGCACGCGCGAGGACTGCAGCTCATGGGCGACGCGCCGATCTTCGTCGCGTACGACAGCGCCGACGTGTGGGCGCGCCCGGAACTCTTCTTCCTCGACGCCGAGGGCCGGCCGACGGTCGTCGCCGGCGTGCCGCCCGACTACTTCAGCGAGACCGGCCAGCTCTGGGGCAACCCGCTCTATCGCTGGGACGCGCACGAGCGAGAGGGCTTCGCCTGGTGGATCGCACGCGTCCAGGCGCTGCTCGCGACCGTGGACCGCGTTCGCATCGATCACTTCATCGGCTTCTCGCGCTACTGGGAGATTCCCGCCGACGCGCCCGACGCGCGCAGCGGCCGCTTCTGCCCCTCGCCCGGGCACGCGCTCTTCGAGGCGATCGAAGGCGCGCTCGGCGAGGTCGCGATCGTCGCGGAGGATCTCGGCGTGCTCACGCCCGAGGTGGAAGCGCTGCGTGACCGGTTCGCGTTCCCGGGCATGAAGGTCACGCAGTTCGCGTGGGGCTCGGGTGCGGACAACATGTTCCTGCCGCACGGCTGGAACGCGAACCTCGTCGCCTACGCCGGCACGCACGACAACGACACGACGATGGGCTGGTGGCACCAGGCGAGCGAAGGCGAGCGCGGGCACATGCAGGCCTACCTCGGGCGCGAAGTACGCGAGCCCGCCTGGGACCTGATCCGCCTGTGCATGGCCTCGGTCGCGGACACGTTCGTGGCGTCCGCGCAGGACCTGCTGTCGCTCGGCGGCGAGGCGCGCATGAACTTTCCCGGCAAGCCCGCGGGCAACTGGAGCTGGCGAGTGCGCGAGGGCGCGCTCGACGACGGCGTCGCCCGCCGCCTGCGCGAGCTGACCGAGCTGTACGATCGCACGCGACGCTGATCGCCGGGACACGCGATTCCGGGCCGTCCGCGCTTGCACGCGCGGGCGGCCCGGCGCATCTTTGCGCGCGTGTTCGCCACCCGCACGGCGCGCGGTTCCGCCGCCGTGCTCCCATCGGCAAGGAGTGCCTTCATGAGCGCGCGCGCGCAGCAGTTGCTCACCCTCGGCCAGAGCGTCTGGCTGGACTTCATCCGTCGCGGCCCGCTCGTCTCGGGCGAGTTCGACCGCCAGGTCGCCGAGGACGGCGTCGTGGGCGTCACGTCGAACCCGACGATCTTCCAGCAGGCGATCGCGAAGAGCACCGACTACGACACGGCGCTCGCCGCGGCCATCGCCAAGGGGCTCGAGGGCGAGGCGCTGTTCGAGGCGCTCGCGATCGAGGACATCCAGATGGCGTGCGACCGCATGCGCGCGGTGTACGACGGCTCGAAGGGCATGGACGGCCGCGTGAGCATCGAAGTGAGCCCGCGTCTCGCCCACGACTCCGCCGGCACGCTCGCCGCCGCGAAGCGCCTGCACGCCGCGGTCGCGCGCGAGAACGTGATGATCACGATCCCGGCGACCGCCGCCGGGCTCCCTGCGATCACCGGCGCCATCGCCGCCGGCATCAGCGTGAACGTGACGCTCATCTTCTCGCTCGCGCGCTACGCCGAGGTGATGGAGGCGTACCTGCTCGGGCTCGAGCAGCGCGCGGCCGCGGGCGGCGAGCTGTCGAACATCCGCTCGGTCGCGTCGTTCTTCATCTCGCGCGTGGACAGCAAGGTGGACGCCGCGATCGACGCGCGCGCCGCGACGCTGCCGGCGGGCTCGACCGAGCGCGCCGAGCTCGAATCGCTGCGCGGCAAGGCGGCCGTCGCGAACGCACGCCTCGCCTACGCGGCGTTCGAGAGCGTCTTCGGCGCGGCGCGCTTCCAGACCCTCGCCGCGAAGGGCGCGCACGTGCAGCGTCCGCTGTGGGCGTCCACGAGCACGAAGAACCCGGCCTACCGCGACGTGCTGTACGTGGAAGAGCTGATCGGCCCGGACACCGTGAACACGATCCCACCGGCGACGCTCGCGGCGTTCAACGATCACGGCGTGGTCGAGACGCGCATCCGCAACGCGATGGACGAGGCCCGCGCGTTGTTCGGCAAGCTGGACGCGCTCGGAGTGCCGGTCGAATCGCTGATCGGCCAGCTCGAGGGCGAAGGGGTCGTCGCCTTCGAGAAGTCGTATGACGACCTGCTCGGCGCCATCGAAGCGCGCCGCCGTGACGGGGCCGCGAAGGGCTGAGCGCGGGAGTTCACGAAGTCGGAACCGGCGGCGATCCCGGACGGGAACGCCGCCGGTTCGTTGTCCGGCGGCCGCCGCCCTCGGGTATGCTTCGGGCCGCTTCCACCCACGCACCCCGTCCCGATCCGGAGATCCCGATGAATCGCTGGTCCACCCGCGCCGTCGCCGCGCTTCTCGCCGTGCTCGGCGCCTTCGGCGCCTGCGGCGCCCTCTCCCTCGCGGCGGCCGCCGCGCCGAAGCGCCCTGCCGCGGCCTCGCCCGGCAAGCCGGCCACGGTCACGACCGCGCTGCTCGACAGCGCCTGCGTGCGCTACGCCGCGCTTTCGCGCTTCCACTTCGAGGGCACGACGCACGTCGAGATCTCCGGCGGCTCGCTGCCGCAGCCGCAGAAGCTCGACATCCCGTTCGTGTTCGCCGCCGAGAGGCCCTCGAAGCTGCGCACCGAGATGCGCAATCCGGTGATGCCGAGCGAAGTGGTCTCCGACGGCGACACGCTCTGGCTCGCTTCGGCCACGCTCAAGCAGTACGCCTCGCAGCCCTCGCCCTCGATCGTGCCGGGCGTGCCCGCCGCGGACGGCTTCCTGCGTTCGCTCGATCCGATGTCGGCGTACACCACCGTGCGCGACGACGCGGCGTCCATCGTGCTGGGCGGCCGCGACACGCTGCACACGGACGCGGGCGTCGTGCACGCCGCGCGCTTCGTCGTCACCTACAAGGCCGATTCCACCGCCGGGGCGCCGGTCATGCTGCCGCGCACGGTGTGGGTGGACGAAGCGACGGGGCTGTTCGTGCGCGACTCGCTGACGATGCTCGTCTCCCACCCGCAGGCCGGCCGGCTCACGAGCGTGCAGGACACGCGCTTCGTGCATCTCGACGTCTCCGGCGGCGGCCCCGCGGCGCTGTACGCGTTCACGCCGAAACCCGGCATGCGCCGCGTCTCGCGCATCGGCGCGCCCGAGAGGGAGATGCCCGACCACACCGGTGAACCGGCGACGGACTTCTCGCTCGCGGGACTCGACGGCCGCAAGGTCACGCTCTCGAAGCTCAAGGGCAAGGTCGTGATTCTCGACTTCTGGGCCACGTGGTGCGGACCGTGCCGGCGCTGGATGCCGATCGTCGAGAAGGTCGCGAAGGAACTCGCGCCCAAGGGCGTGCTGGTCTACGCGGTCAACGAGCGCGAGACCAAGGACCAGGTGCGCCAGTACCTGAGCAAGACCGGCGTGAAGGTGCCCGTGCTCTTCGACGAGGAAGGCGCGGTGGGCACGGCGTACGGCGCGGTGTCGATTCCGCTCACGGTGATCGTGGGCCGCGACGGCAGGATCGTGAAGAGCATGGTCGGGCTGCACTCGGAGGCCGACCTCCGCGCGGCGCTGGAGGCTGCGGGCGTGCGCTGACGGTTATGGTTCGCAGAATGTGGCGGCGCGGTCCGTGCAGTAGCTGGCAGGCATGGATCGCACGATCGCTTCCTTCGTGCCCCCGCACTGTCCGCGAAGTCGTTGCCGCTACCACTGGAATGCTGCCGGCTGGCGCTGGAAGCGCCACGGTTCCTACACGAGGCAGGCGTCGCCGACGGAGATACCTCGTTTCCGCTGTTGTCACTGCGGAGCGACGTTCTCCTCGCAGACCTTCCACACGACCTACTACCTGAAGCGCCCCGGGCTGCAGGTCCCGCTGCTCTATCGGATCGACGCCGGCTCCGGCTACCGG
>JACRIW010000002.1 GCA_016215625.1 Candidatus Eiseniibacteriota bacterium
CGGCAGTACTACTACGGGCTCGTGGACACGGCCGAGATCGCGAACCCGAAGCGACACACGCTCAAGCTCGCCGCCTGAACGCACCACGGGCGCGGCCATGGAAGGCCGCGCCCGTGTTCAGCAACATTCTGCGAACCACAACCTAGACGTTGAAGCGGAAGTGCATGACGTCGCCGTCCTGCACCACGTACTCCTTGCCTTCCATCCGATACACACCCTTCGCCCGCGCCGCCGCCACCGACCCGCACTCCACCAGATCGGCATACGCCACCGTCTCCGCCTTGATGAATCCCTTCTCGAAGTCCGAGTGGATCACACCCGCCGCCTGCGGCGCGGTGTCGCCCTCGTGGATCGTCCAGGCACGCACTTCCTTCTCACCCGCCGTGAAGTACGTCCGCAGGCCGAGCAGCCTGTACGTCGCGCGGATGAGCGAGCCCATGCCGCTCTCGGTGACGCCGAGCTCCTTCAGGAAGGCCTCGGCCTCCTCGGGCGCGAGGTCCACGAGGTCGCTCTCGATCTGCGCGCTGATCACGACGGCGTCGCAGTCGAGATGGGTCTTCACGTACTCGCGCACCTTCTGCACGTACGGATTCGAGTCGGCGGACGACATCTCGGACTCGCGCAGGTTGCACGCGAAGATCGTGCGCTTGTCCGACAGCAGGAAGAACGTCCGCGCGATGGCCTTCTCCTCGGGTGTCAGCTCCACCACGAGCGCGGGCTTGCCCGAGCCGAGCGCGTCCTCGAGCTTGGCGAGCACGGCTTCCTCGGCCACCGCGGTCTTGTCCCCGCGCTTGACGTCCTTCGAGCCGCGCTCGCGGCGCCGCTTCACGGTGTCGAGGTCCGCGAGCATCAGCTCGGTCGCGATCACCTCGATGTCGCGCACGGGATCCACCGAGCCGGACACGTGATGGATGTCCTCGTCGTCGAAGCACCGCACGACCTGCACGATCGCGTCCACCTCGCGGATGTGCGTGAGGAACTTGTTGCCGAGCCCCTCGCCCTGGCTCGCGCCCTTCACGAGCCCGGCGATGTCCACGAACTCGATCACGGCGGGAATCACGACCTGCGTCTTCGCGATCTTCTGCAGTTCGTACATCCGCGCGTCGGGCACGGTGACCATACCGACGTTCGGTTCGATCGTGCAGAACGGATAGTTGGCCGACTCGGCCTTCCGCGTGCGCGTGATGGCGTTGAACAGCGTGGACTTGCCCACGTTGGGCAGACCGACGATTCCGGCTCGGAGCATGAAGAAATGGGCCTTTGAAAGGTGGTTCGGGACCGGCGGAGCGCAGGACCCCGGGTGACGCGAGGGCCGGGGACTCTACCAGCGCCCGGCGCGCGCCGTCGAGGCGCACGCGGACCGGCGAATGCTCAGGCCTTCTTGAGGAACTCGGTCTTGAGCACGAGCGTGGACCGGCCGTCGCGCACCTCGATCTCGCGCACGTCCTGCGTCAGGCGAATGTTCTTGAACACGGTGCCGCGCTTGAGCGTCGAGCCGCCCTTGACCTTCAGATCCTTGATCACCGCAACCGCGTCGCCATCCGCGAGCGCGTTGCCGTTGCTGTCCTTGACCACGTCCGCCATGGGCCGCTCCCGTTCGATGTCGAGGCTCCGCGGTACCGCGCTGGCGCGCGAAGCGGCGCGCACCCTAACGCATCCGCGCGATTCGCGCGCGGACTCAAGGCCGCGGCCCCGGCGGCACACCGAGCCGGAAGCGCAGGCCGCCGCCCGGACCCAGTCCCCCCCGCCAGTCGAGCAGCCGCGCGCCGCGTTCGTCGAGCACATCCCAGCGGGTGCCCGAGCGATCGGTGCGATCCACGACCGCGCCGTGCGACCCGAGCCGTTCGAGCGCGAGTGGATGCGGATGGCCGTAGGCGTTGCGCCTTCCCGCCGAGACGAGCACGCGCGCCGGGAGCGCTCGCGACACGAACGCCGCACCGCTCGAACTGCCCGAGCCGTGATGCCCGGCCTTGAGTACGGCCGCGCCGCGCTCGACCACCACCGCGGCCTCGACGAGCGAGTCGGCGTCCGCCATGAGCAGCGCGCGGGAACGCCCCTCGCCGACCTCGAGCACGAGCGAGGCGGCGTTGTCGCCGCGCCGCGCGAGCGCTTCGCCGGGCTCGCCGGGCCGCGGTGGCCAGAGCACGCGGGCGCCCGGCGCGACGAGCAGCGTGTCCCCGCGCCCGAGCGTGCGCGCGCCGAAGCGCCGCGAGGGTCCCTCGACACCGGGCCGCGGGGCGCTCGCGAACGTGGCGTGCACGCGCGCCCCGCGGCGCACCGCGGGCGCCCCTCCCGCGTGATCGCCGTCGTCGTGCGTCACGACGAGCGCGCGCAGGTCGCGCGCTCCGGCCCAGCGCAGGAACGGCAGCACGGCGCCCTCGCCCGCGTCCCAGCGCGGTGTGCGCGGCCCCGCGTCCACGAGCCACCAGCCGTCGCGCCCGGCGATCGCGAGTGCGTCTCCCTGCCCGACGTCGATCGCGACCAGCCACCACGCGCCCGGCGGCGGCGCGAGCGGCCGCGCGGTGAGCGCGGCGAGCAGCGCGCACGCGCAGAGCAGCGCGCCCGCGCCGGCCACCGC
>JACRIW010000102.1 GCA_016215625.1 Candidatus Eiseniibacteriota bacterium
GCGACCACGCCGCGCGCGCTCACCCCCGCGAGCGTCGCGGGCGTCAGCGCGCGCTTGAGCTCGACGGCGATCGCCTCGGCCTGCGCCACGTGCGACACGGTGAAGAACGCGAGGCACAGGTCCACGGGCACGGGGCCGAGCTGCTGGCGGATCACCTCCGCCACTTCGGCGGCCGCCTGCGCGGCGTCGGCGTGATCCGAGACGGCGCACGCCCACTGCATCTTCGCCGCCGTCCCGGGGCTCATGCGATCAGCGGCCGCTGAGGATCTCGCGCGCGATCACCATGCGCTGGATCTCGCTGGTGCCCTCGCCGATCTCCATGAGCTTCACGTCGCGGTGCATGCGTTCGACGGGCAGGTCGCGGCAGTAGCCCATGCCACCGTGGATCTGGATGGACTTGTCCGTGACCCAGTTGCCGATCTCGCTCGCGAACAGCTTCGCCATGGACGCTTCCTTCACGAAGCTCTTGCCGGCGTCCTTCAACTGCGCCGCGTGGTACACGAGATGGCGCGCGGCCTCGATCTTCATCGCCATGTCCGCGAGCATGAACTGCACGGCCTGGAAGTTCGCGATCGGCTGGCCGAACTGGTGGCGCACCTTCGCGTACGACACCGCGTGCTCGTACGCGCCCTGCGCGCAGCCGAGCGCGAGCGCGCCGATCGAGATGCGGCCGCCCTGCAGCGTCTTCATGAACGCCTTGAAGCCGTCCGTCTGGTCGCCGAGCATCTGGTCGTCGGGGATCAGGCAGTCCTCGAACACGACTTCGACCGTGTCCGAGCCACGCAGGCCCATCTTCTTTTCCTTCTTGCCCACGCGGAAGCCCGGCGTGGACGTGTCCATGATGAACGCCGAGATGCCGTTCGCACCCTTGCTGGGATCGGTCACCGCGGTGAGCGTGATGTACTTCGACCAGCTCGCGTTCGTGATGTAGATCTTCGAGCCGTTCACGCGCCAGCCGCCCTCGGCCTTCACGGCCCTCGTCTGCGTGCCGGCGGCGTCGGAGCCGGCGTTGGGCTCGGTGAGCCCGAACGCGCCGAGCACTTCGCCGCTCGCCATGGGCTTGAGGAAGCGCAGCTTCTGCTCGTGCGTGCCGACGCCCGCGACCGGGCCGCAGCCGAGCGAGACGTGCGCGGCGAGCGTGATGGCGGTGGACGCGCACACGCGCGCGACTTCCTCGACCGCGATCGCGTACGACAGCGTGTCCATGCCGGCGCCGCCGTACTCTTCCGGATACGGGAGTCCGAGCAGGCCCAGTTCGGCCATGTGCTTCACCGCCTCGTGCGGGAACGTCTCGGTCTCGTCCAGCTCGCGTGCGCGCGGAGCGACGACGTCCTCGGCGAAGCGGCGCACCATGTCACGCACCTGGTGGTGCTGTTCGGTCAGCATCAGCATGCAGTGTGGCTCCGGATCGAAGGTCAGGAAGAGGCGCGTGGCGCCTGAAGACTCGCCGCTGGTGTCGGCGGGCCGGATGGGTGAGTTGAGCGACGGGGAAACTACCTGAAACCCGGTGAAACAATCGAGGGGCGCCGTGCCGGGCGCCCCTCGGAGTGTTTCGCGGGTTTTTCGCAGCGAATCAGCGCGTCCCGGCCTTGACGGCGCCGAAGGTCGAGGTCCGCGCCGGTGTGACCTGCGCCCCGAAGAGCAGCACGAAGCCGTGCTCGGGATCGGCGGCGATGTACAGGCCGTCGGGCGCCTGCGACGTCCCGGCGGGGTTCCAGAACGGGTAGTAGCCCGGCCAGCCCGGGAAGCCGTTGAGCACGGTCTCGAGCACCGAGCCGCTCGTCGTCATGCGTCGCAACTCGTGCGAGTAGTAGTCGGTGAGCAGCAGGTTGCCGTCGCGGTCGGCTTCGAGCGTGTAGGAGTACTGGCTCGGCTCGGGCACGGTCACGAAGCCCTGCGGCTGCAGGTTCAGGTCGAACTTCAGGATCTTCTTCGTGTACAGCTCGGCCGCGTAGAGCGTGTTGCCGATGCGCGTGAGGCCGTGCGCCACGTCGATCGGGCCGGTCTCGGCGAGCTGCGTGCCGAACTCGTCGTACTTGCGGATCCACGGCAGCACGTAGTTCGGACCGTTGTACTTGAAGAGCACGTAGATGTTGTTCGCGTCGTCGGTCACGAGCGTGGCGTCGCCGTCACCGCCGACGTTCGTGAGCGCGAAGCTGCGCACGAACGCGCCCGAGGACGTGAAGCGGTGGACCGTGCGGTTCACGTAGTCGAGCGCCACCACGTCGCCGTTCGGGCACGTCGCCATCGACAGGCAGACGAAGTTCGCGACCGGGCCGAGGTTCGTGCCCGCTCGTGAAAAGCGGTAGACGCCGGGCCAGCATCCGACCCAGATCGTGCCGTCGGGATGCCCGAGCACCTCGTAGACGTTGGCGGGAGGGGCGAACCAGCTGGTCGGCGCGCCGATGGCGGCGTGGGCCGCGCGCGGAGCGGCGGCGAACGTGGCGGCGAGCAGCAGGAACAGCGTGATCAAGCGACGCATGGGGTTCCTCGAAGGGTGTCGAACGGGATGTCTTCCCATGGCAGGGAATCGGCGGAAAATGCTACCCGACTCCCAACTCGTGCCCCAAGAAAAATCTGCGCTATCGCGTGATCGAATCCACCGGGACCCGCGGAGTGGACTCCCCTGCCGCGGCCTCACGTGCCCGGCCGATCGTGCCGGCTCCGGGCAGGGCGCTTTCCCCCAGCACGCTGTCGCGCTGCGCTTCGGTCAGCGTGGACGCGGGCTCGTCGGCGGCGGGCTTGCCGCAACCGCCGAGCACCAGCGCCAGGGCGGCGATCGCCGCGGCGCGCCTCCTCGGCCGGGCGCGGTGCGCACGGCGGGCGGGATGTCTGCGCGCGCCTGCGCCGAGAGGTCCTCGCTGAAGTGGTGCAGCACCTCGAGCGCGAGCAGCCCGGTGGTCCTGCCCGCCGCGCCCCACGAGTACGAGTAGCCGCTCGAGGTCACGATCTGCGACGCGTCCGCGGGCGGAGGCGGCGCCGGGAACGCGAACGCGATCGTCTGCGGCAGCGGCCGCGCGCCGTTCTGGCGCGCCTCGGGCGAGAGCGCGACGACCGACACGATCATGCCGCGCGAGGCGCGGCGCGCCTTGTCCGAGCGGCGCTTGCTGTTCTCGCCCTGCGTGCGGTTGACGACCGCGGGTGCGGGCGCGCCGATCACGAGCTGCAGCGTCCACGCGTCGTCCGCGAGCGAGCCTTCGAGCAGGCGGAAGCGGTTCGGCACCGCGACCTGCGGCTGCCAGCCGGCGCCCTGGTCACGCTCGGCGCGCAACTGGTCCTCGGCGAAGACCTCGCGCAGGCCGTCCATGAACTGCATGCGGATCGTGCTGTCGGCGGGCAGCCCTTCGAGCGAGACGAGCTGGGCGAACCGTGGCGCGCCCGGCGCGGGCGGAGTCGAGCCCATCGGCCCGGCGGTCGCGGCCGTCGCGAGCGAGGCGATCAGGACGAGCGAAGCGAACAGCTTCTTCATGCGAGGGGTCCTCCGGTGCTGCTCAGGGTTCGAGCGGGTCCGACGTCGCGAGACGCCGCCCGATCGCGCGCGCACGGTCCAGCAACTCGGCCGGAACGCTGCCGCGCACATTGTCCGTATGCCGCCAGGCCAGGGTTTCTTCCCACTTCGCCCCCACCCATTTGAACCAGCCGCGCACCGTGCGCTCGGCGAGGTCGGTCGTGTGTTCGGCACTTCCGGCCACGACGAACACCCCGCGGCGCGTCCGCGCCCACTTGGGGACCAGGTCCTCGGTCCCGTCGGGCAGCGTGACGAGCGGCGTGACGCAGTTGCAGCGGTCGATGACGCGCTTGAGCGGGCTGCTCACGGTGTCGAACCAGACCGGCGAGCCCGCGACCACGGCGTGCGCGCGCTCGAGCGACGCATACACGCGGTCCATGTCGTCGTGGAAGATGCAGTAACCGCTCGTCGCGTCGGGTCCGCACGCGATGCAATCGCGCACCTGCAGCTCGATGCAGCGCACGTGCTCGAACGTCGCGCCCTCGGCGCGCACGCCTTCGCCGAGCGCGTCGAGCATGCGGGAGACCGAGCCGTCCGCGGCGGGACTGCCGTTCAGCGCGAGCACGAGCCGCGTCGCGCGCGTCACGTCAGACCCGCTCGGCCCAGACCAGCGTGGTGGCGCCCGCGCGGTTCACGAGCGGCAGCGCTTCGGCGAGCGATTCGGCCGCGCGCCCGAGCCCGAGCAGTGGCGTCGGCAGCGTCTTGAGCACCCACATGAAGCTCTTCGTGCCCTGCACGCGGAAGCCCACGCGTTCGAGCCCGGCGACGAGCTCGGCCGGCGAGAGCGGATGGTGGTAGCGGTACGGATGGTATTCGCCCGCGTCGTCCTCGGCCTCGGGGAAGCACGACGAGGGCAGCGCGCGGCGCAGCCACGGCCACTTCACCGCGACACGCTTCACGGTCTCGATCGGCGAATCGGGATTCGGCGTCGAGATGGCGACGCGCCCGCCCTTCTTCACGACGCGCGCAATCTCGGAGAACACGGCCGGGCGGTCGGGGCGGAACACGTGCTCCATCATCTCGACCGACACCGCGCGATCGAACGACGCGTCCGGGAACGGCAGGCACTTGGCGTTCGCCTGCATGAGGTTCAGTCCCGCGGGCATCGCCTTCTGCGCCCACAGCAGCTGGTCCCAGCCGAGATCGATGCCGCTCACCGTGCAGCCGCGCGCGTGCGCCCAGTGCGTGCCGTACGCCCAGCCGCAGCCGAGGTCGAGCACTTTGTGCCCGGGCTTCAGGTCGGCGTGATCCAGCACTTCGGCGAAACGCCGCACCATCATGTAGCGGCGCGTGGGCGAGCCGAGGTACCAGTGCTCGACGAGGAACGGCAGTCCCTCGTGACTGGCGAACGACAGCTCGGGCTCGTTCCAGGCGCTCACGAAAGCATCCCGCCGCGGTTAGCGGCGCGCCTTCTTCTTCGGCGCGGACTTCCGGGCGGTCTTCTTCGCGGCCTTCTTGGGTGCGGCCTTCTTCGCGGCCTTCTTGGCGGCCTTCTTCGGCGCGGCCTTCTTCGCCGGCTTGGCGGGCTTCGCCGCCTTCTTCTTCGCGGGCTTCGCGGCGGCCTTCTTGGCCGGCGCCTTCTTCACGGCCTTCTTCGCCGACTTCGCCTTCGCCTTCTTCGCGGCGCGTGCCGCGCGTGCGTGATGCGCGTCGTCCGCTGCGATCGCGCGCGCGAACGAGGGGCTGGGCAGGTCGCCCGAACCGACGACCGGTTCCGGGCGCGCGGGCGGGGGCGGCAGCGGCGGCAGGGCGTCGGCGCCGAACTTGTCGGAGTACCAGCCGCGGATGTACGCGACGATGTCCACGGTCGAGGAGCCCGGTCCGAACAACCGGCCGATGCCCTGGTCGAGCAGCGCCTGCACGTCGTCGCCGGGAATGATGCCGCCGCCGGTGAGCAGCTTGTCGCCGATGCCCGCGTCGTTCATGAGCCGCTGCACTTCCGGGAAGAGCGTCATGTGCGCGCCCGACAGCACCGACAGCGCGACGACGTCCACGTCCTCCTGCACGGCGGCTTCGACGATCTGGCCCGGCGTCTGGTGCAGGCCGGTGTAGATCACTTCCATGCCCGCGTCGCGCAGGGCGGCGGCCACCACCTTGGCGCCACGGTCGTGTCCGTCGAGTCCGGGCTTGCCCACGAGTACGCGGATCTTGCGCTGCATGGTCACTCCTCAGTTCATCGCGGCGACGCCGCGTCCGGGCGGCATCGCGTGCGGAAATACACCGACGGCGCGACGAAGCGCGCCAACCCCATCTGGAACATCGCCCGCCAGAAGCCGGCGAGCTTCGGGTACTTGCCCAGGTAGTACGGCAGGTCCACGGACTCCACACGCTCGAACGAGGCCGACAGCAGCTTCGTCAGCTCGCCGCGCGAGAACCCCGCGTGCGCACCCTGCTCGTTGGACCAGCGCCCCTGCAGGCGGCGGCCCCAGTCGATCAGGTTCCACACGATCTTCTCCCACGTCGTCGCGCGGCCGCCAATGTACCCCACGAAGCGCGTCTTGTTGGGAGTCCCGAAATACCCGGCCCCGGCCTCGGGCAGCATGCGGCGCGCCTCGGCGATCGCCTTCGGCGGCTGCGGCACGTGCTCGAGCACGTGGTAGCAGTACACGCAGTCGAACGCGCCGTCGCGGAACGGCAGCTTCTGCGCGTCGGCGCGCAGCAGGAGCACGTTCGGCTTCTTCCAGCGCGGATCCACCTCGAGATCGATGCCCACGACGATCGAACCGGTCGCGTCGGCCAGGTGCGCCACTTCGACGCCCGCGCCGCAGCCGATCACGAGCATGCGCTTCGGCTTCACGCCCACTTCGGACATGAGCTGCTGGTAGAAGTTCGCCTCGAAGCCGAAGTTGCCGTTGCTCACGGGCGGTCCTCCGGATCTTCCTCGGTGAGCGCGGCCTCGGTCTCGAGGAACACGCGGCGCGCCTCCTCGAACTGCTCGCTCGACGCCGGGATCGGCACGCCGTCCTCGTCCTCGCCCACCGTCACCACGCGGCGCGAGACGAACAGCGCCAGCGCCGCGTCGGCCGCCTCGCGCGTCTCGAACAGGTAGGCGGCGTACTCTCCGTCGCGGCCGAGCGCCTCGAGGCGCCACGGGGCTTCGTCGGCGTCCCCGCGCACGATGCGCGCGCCGGTGTACTCGCCCGCGTGCAGGCTGTTGTCGAGCGCGCGCTGGCCGCGGCGGTGTCCCGCGCCCGGCTTCCACGCCTCGCCGCTCTCGTCGGGCGGCACGATGCGCACGGCGTGCTTGTCGGGAACGATGGCGAAGTTGTCGGACGTGATCGCGATCACTTCGGCGTGCTCCTCGTCGAAGTCCTCGTCGTCCTCTTCGTCCTCGTACTCGTCACCCTCCGGAAGCTCGTCGGCGGCCGGCATGGCGCCCTCGGAGACGGCGTCTTCGGGCGTGAGGACGCCCTTTTCGCCCGGGCCGTCCTGCGACTTGCCGCTGCCGCGGGCCAGCAGCGCCACGACCACGACGGCGGCGACGGCGGCCAGGCCGGTGAGCATCTGGCTGTCCATGAGGTCTCCGATTGGGGGGAACGGGAAACGAGCGCGGCCAAGCTACCGGCCCGCGCGAAGCATGGTCAAGGATGGGCGGGCCGGGACGGGAACGTGTCGCTGACACCCCGAGGGCGAGAGATCGTTCGTGCACATGAATTCGGGGGGGGTAGACTCGTGCGCGCTGTTCCCCCGCCAAGCCGCGCTGGCCGCCGGCAGGTCCGCTGATGTGCTGGAGCCCGTGATGTCCGCTCGACGATTGTGCCTCGCGCTCGCCGTCACCGGCGCGCTTCTGATATCCGCCGCCGTCGTGCACGCGAACGGTCTCAACCTGAGCTGGGACGCCTGCGGGGCCGCGGGCGTGGCGAACAAGCAGTTCGCGTGCAACATCAACTACTGGTCCGAGTACCTGGTGCTCAGCGCCGAGTTCCCGATGGAGTGGATCGGCAGCCTGCCGATCTCCTTCGACGCGACGCTGGATCTCACCAGCGCGCAGGCCACATTGCCGAACTGGTGGCGACTGGGCTCGGGTGAGTGCCGTGCCGGAGCGATCGCGTCGGGCTTCGAATCCGACGGACGAGTCGGCTCCTGCACCGCGAGTGCGGACGCCGCCGGGTCGATCACGACCCTCGCCTGGACCTCATCCGGCATCTCACCGGAGCGGCGTCGCCTGACGATCTCGTCGCGCCCTGACGTCGGCTACGACGGTATCTACGCGTCGGGCGAAATGCTCATGGACGTCCTGCAGATCAGCCACGTGAAGACCACCGGCATCGGCGCATGCTCCGGCTGCACGACGCCCGTCTGCATCGTGCTCAACTCGGTGACCGTGTACGACTACCCGCCCCTCGGCGGCGGCATTCGCGCCTACGTCACGAACCCGCTCCAGCGGAACTTCGTCACCTGGCAGGGCGGCACGAGCGGCATGGCGATCTGTCCCGCGGCGACGCCTGCGCGCACGCCGACGTGGGGCGCGCTCAAGGCGATGTACCGGTAGCGAGCGAATCGCTCAGAGCACGCGCCACCACGGTGCGGCGAGCACGTCGGGCGCGAGCCATTCCACCGAGCTACCCGAGTGCAACAGGAGCCCGGGGCGCGATCGCTTCGAATGTTCGGCGCGGAACGAACGCAGATGGCTCGCGTCCGAGAGCCGCGGGCGAGCGGTGGCTTTGACTTCGATCGGCAGAAGCTGGCCGGAAGCCTCGACCACGAAGTCGACCTCTTCCCCGCTCGCCGTGCGCCAATAGGTGAGCTCGGTGCGTTCGAGACGTGAGTCACGCCAGGCGAGCAGGTCGTTCAGGACGAGGTTCTCCAGCGTCGCCCCCCCCGGCTCCTGCCACTCCGCCAAGTGCATCGCGAGCCCCGTGTCACCCCAATACACCTTCGGCGTCTTGATCAGCCGTTTCGTGCGATTCACGGCGAACGCGGGCAGGCGAACCAGCATGTACGAGGTCTCGAGCAGGTTGAGCCAGCGATGGACGGTCGCCTGCGGCAATGACACGTCGCGCCCGAGTTCGGTCTGGTTGGTGAGCTGACCGATGCGCAGGCATGTGGCCTTCATCAGGCGCCGGAAGTCGGGAAGCCCGCTGACGGATGCGATGTCCTGCAGGTCCCGTTCGAGATACGTGCGCACGTATCCGTCGAACCACACCGCACGCGATCGAGCATTGCCGAGCACCAGCGCGGGTGTGGGAAATCCTCCATGCCGAGCGAACGCACGCCAATCGACCGGGCTCTCGTCGCCCGCCTCGAGCACCTCCGGCCAGTCCTCGTCACGCGCTGCCAGCAACTCGTCCCAGAGCCCCGCTCGGCCGTCCCCCCGCTGCTCGCGCCGGGTCATCGGCCAGAGCGTCAGGTAGCTGGCTCTTCCGGCCAGCGATTCCGAGACGCGCCGCATGAGCAGCAGGTTCGCGGAGCCGGTCAGGAGAAATCGCCCGGGCTTCCGGTGGCGATCGATGGCTCGCTTCACCGAGGCGAGCAGGTCGGGTTCGCGCTGGACTTCGTCGATCGTGAGCCCGCCGGCACCGTCCAGAAGGGCGCCGGGATCCCGACGCGCGATGTCCCTCGCATCGAGGTCGTCCAGCGTCACGTAACGGCGCCGGCCCGAAACGCGCTCCGCAGCCAGCGTGCTCTTTCCGGTCTGCCGGGCACCGGTCACGATGACCGCGGGCATGACGCGCAGGCGTTCGGCCAGGGCGGATTCGACGAGGCGCGGAAGGGTCTTCATACCGTGGATGATAATCATTCACCAGATGAATGATCAAGCACAGACGCGCCGGGCCTTGTGCTTCGCCGCGACGTGCGCTCGGCCAGCCGGGCGCGAGCGCCGGCTGGCCGATCCCGACGACGGTCACCGCGCGGCTAGAACTCCGCCGACTCCACGTAGTCGCCGAACACTTCGCGCATGGCGTTGCGGATTTCGCCTTCGGTCGCGTAGGCGCGCGCGCAGTCGAGGATCTTCTCCATCAGGTTCACCTCGCCGGGCGCGGTGCGGGCCGCCGCGGACAGGGCCAGCAGCGCCGCGGTGCAACGGGCGTTGTCCCGCGTCGCGCGCAGCTGCTCGAGCTGGGCCTTCTGCTGCACCTCGACCTCTTCGCCGATCTGCAGGATCTCGATGTCGAGCTTCTCGTTCGGCTCCACGTACTCGTTCACGCCGACGATGACGCGCTGCTTGCGCTCCATCTCCTGCTGGTAGACGTACGCGGCCGCGTTCAGCTCGCGCTGGAAGAAGCCCTTCTCGATGCCGGCCACGACGCCGCCCATGTCCTGGATCCGGCGGAAGTACTCCTCGGCCTGCGCCTCGAGCTTGTTGGTCAGCGACTCGACGTAGTACGAGCCCGCGAGCGGGTCGGCCGTCTCGGTCACGCCGATCTCGTGCGCGATGATCTGCTGCGTGCGCAGCGCGATCTTGACCGCCTTGTCGCTCGGCAGCGCGATCGTCTCGTCCATCGAATTCGTGTGCAGCGACTGCGTGCCGCCGAGCACGGCGGCGAGCGCCTCGAACGCCGTGCGCATGATGTTGTTCTCGGGCTGCTTGTCCCACAGCGAGCAGCCGGCCGTCTGCGTGTGGAAGCGCATGAGCCACGACTCGCGCTTCTTGGCGCCGTAGCGCTCACGCATGTGACGCGCCCAGATGCGGCGCGCGGCGCGCAGCTTGGCGATCTCCTCGAAGAAGTCGAGGTGGCTGTT
Source organism: Candidatus Eiseniibacteriota bacterium (assembly GCA_016215625.1). Taxonomy (GTDB): domain Bacteria; phylum Eisenbacteria; class RBG-16-71-46; order RBG-16-71-46; family RBG-16-71-46; genus CAIXRL01. Next base: position 10,193 of record JACRIW010000102.1, read on the forward strand.
CCAGAAGAACGAGAGCCGCGGCGCGAAGTCGTCCACGTCCATGCCGCGCGCGAGGCACTCGTCCACGTACGTGAAGCCGTCGGCGATCGTGAACGCGAGCTCCTGCGCCGCGGTCGAGCCGGCTTCGCGGATGTGATAGCCGCTCACGGAGATCGTGTTCCACTGCGGCACGTGCTTCGTCGAGAACTCGATGAGGTCCACGATCAACCGCAGCGACGGGCGCGGCGGGAAGCACCAGCACTTCTGCGCGATGTACTCCTTGAGGATGTCGTTCTGGAGCGTGCCGCGCAGCTTCGAGAACGGCACGCCGCGCTTCTCGGCGTTCGCGAGATAGAACGCGAACATGATCGGAGCCGGGCCGTTGATCGTCATGGACGTGGACACGGCCGCGGGGTCGATGCCCTCGAGCAGCACTTCCATGTCCGCGAGGCTGTCGATCGCGACGCCGCACTTGCCGACTTCGCCGTGCGACTTCGGGTGATCGCTGTCGTAGCCCATGATCGTCGGGTTGTCGAAGGCGATCGACAGCCCGGTCTGTCCGTGGCTCAGCAGGTAATGGAAGCGCGCGTTGGTCTCGCGCGCGGTGCCGAAGCCGGCGAACTGGCGCATGGTGAACATGCGGCCGCGGTACATGGTCGGGTGCACGCCGCGCGTGAACGGGTACTCGCCCGGCACGCTCAGGTCGCGCGCGAGGTCCATGTCCGCGACGTCTTCCGGCGTGTAGAGCGGCTTGATCGGCAGCCCGGAGATCGTGAACGGGTACAGGTCCTTGCGCTGGCGGTCCGCCGGGTAGTTCGCCTGGAACTCGGCGACCTGCGCGGCGTGCGCGGCGTCGCCGCTCTTGCGGGCGACCGTGCCGCCGCGAGTCGCGCGGGCGCGGGGGCTCGTGGCGCCGGTGCGCTTGGCCGAGCGGGACTGGGACGGGGTGCGACGAGCCATGGGTATGTCCTCGGAGCCGGATGGATTCGGGCTGGGAAGGCCTGCTGCGGGCGTGCGGCGCGGGGAGCCTACGGGGGCCACGGAATGGGGGTCAAGAACCGGGGCCCGGCGGTCCGATGACTGGGGCGTCGAAGCGCCTCCGCGGCCGGGACCGTCGCCCGCCGCAAACCCGCAGATCGAGGGGTCCGGGTTCATGTTCAAGCTGCCCTGGGACAAGTCTTCCAGTCGCAACAGGTCCGTGCCGCCCACCGGACCGAACCTGCCCGCGCCCGAAACGGCGTCCGCCGGGGCCGACCCGGCGCAGTTCGCGCCCGGCACGCGCACCATCTATTCGGCCCGCCAGCCGATCCTCGACCGCCAGCAGGAGGTGTTCGGCTACGAGCTGCTGTTCCGCAGCGGCCCGGAGAACCGGTTCACGGCGACCGACCCCGAGCTCGCCTCTGCGGTGAGCATCGAGCAGAACGCGACCGCGATCGGTCTCGACCGCCTGGTCGGCGACCGCCGCGCGTTCGTGAACCTGTCGCGCGGCGCGCTGCTCGCGGAGTACCACCGCATCCTGCCGCGCGAGCGCGCGGTGATCGAGCTGCTCGAGAACATCCCCGCCGACCCCGAGGTGATGGAGGCGTGCCGACGTGTGAAGGCCGACGGCTACATGCTCGCGCTCGACGACTTCACGAACGCGCCCGAGTCGTACCCGTTCCTCGACGTGGTGGACCTCGTGAAGGTGGACCTGCGCCTGTGGAAGGACGCGCTCGACCCGCGTGCGCTCGAGCCGCTGAAGCAACGCGGCGTGAAGCTGCTCGCCGAAAAGGTCGAGACGATCGAGGAGAAGAACGCGGCGCTGCGCGCGGGCTACGACCTGCTGCAGGGCTACTACTTCCAGAAGCCGCAGATGATCGAGACGCGCGACCTGCCGCCCTCGAAGCTCTCCGTGCTGCGCTTCCTCGCCGAGACGAGCCGCGACGACGCGTCCATGGAGCGGCTCGAAGAGCTGTTCCGCCAGGACGTGGGCCTCACGATGCGGCTGCTGCGCTACCTGAACTCGGCCGCGTTCGGCTGGCGCCACGAGGTCAGCTCGATCGGGCACGCGCTCGCGCTCATGGGCATCTCACCGCTGCGCAAGTGGGCGATGATGATGGGCATGATGTCGCTGTGCGACGACCGGCCGCACGAGCTGATGGTGACCGCGCTGTCGCGCGCGCGCTTCTCGGAGCGGCTCGCGCCGCCGTCGGGGCTCGCGCAGCACGAGCACGAGCTGTTCCTCACCGGCATGCTGAGCATGGTGGACACGATGGTGGGCCGTCCCGCGGACGAGATCCTCGGCGGCCTGTCCGTTTCGCCCACCGTGCGCGAGGCCGTGCTCGCGGGCAGCGAACCGCTCGGCCCGGTGCTCAAGCTCGTCACCGCGTACGAGCGCGGCGACTGGGACACCGTGGACGAGATGCGCCGCGACACCGAGTACGCGCAGGTGGACGACGAACAGCTCGACCGCGCCTACGTGGACTCGGTCGAATGGGCGGAGGCGACGGCGGCGTAGCCGCTCGACGGGCCGACGATCGACGAGGCGCCTCGCGAGAGCGCGGGGCGCCTCGCTTCGTTCACGCGGCATGGTCGTTCGCGCCGGCCGGGGCGCTCGCCGACCTCGCGTCGTCCGGCTTCCGGCGGAAGTCCTGCTTGCGGCCGAAGCGCGTGCTGCAGAAGCGCCGTGCGACCATGACGCGCTTGCCGGTCGGGCCGTCTGCCAGGTCCTTCGTGCGTTCGGCGGCGAGCTGGGCCTCGTCGAGCGAGATGCCCATCCACCGGAGCGCCGCGACCGTGTCGATGTCGCTCTGCCGGCGGGCGCGGACGCGCGCCGCGGCGAACTCGGCGGCTTCGGTGTCGGCATCGCCCGTGGGCGAGCCGGGGTCGGTGGTGACGTGGGATGCCGCGACCGCTCTCTCCCGCGCGAGTCGTTCCTCGCGCTGCTTCGCCGCTCGCTCGTGCACTCTCGCCCGTTCGTTTGCTTCCCGCTTCGCCGCGACCTCGTCCACGCCGATCCGCTTCGCCGCTTCGTGACGATTGTGCTGCGCGCAGAGCAGTCGGAGGTTGTCCTCGGTCGTCTCGCCGCCGTGCGCGAGGGGAGTGATGTGGTCGATCTGCAGCCCGCGCGTTTCGCCGCAGCGGTGACCGTCGGCACTCACGAATGAGCAGCAGTGTTCGTCACGCTCGGCGACGGCCCGGCGAAGCGCGGCGGGAACATGGCGGCCGCGTGGGACACGCTTGTTCTCCGACTTCCCTTCCTTCGCGCCGAACCGCCGCTTCTCGAGGTGCGTCGCGTAGTGAGCGAGCGCGCGGGCGACCACCACCGCCGGGTCGCCGTTGCGCACGACGTGCGCGAGCAGGTCCTGCGCCCTTTTGAACGCGGCGAACTCTTCGTCGGTCAGGACCAGCTGGAGTTCGCGCTCGCCCTGCTGCGTGACGATCACGC
>JACRIW010000103.1 GCA_016215625.1 Candidatus Eiseniibacteriota bacterium
GCTCGCGCGGGTGGCGAGCAGGTCGGCGGCCTCCTCGATGGCGACGCGCAGGTCGAAGGGCAGGGGCTCGATCGTGAGCTTGCCGGCCTCGATCTTCGAGAAGTCGAGGATGTCGTTGATGATCGAGAGCAGCGCCTCGGCGGACGCCTTGCTGGTCTCGGCGTAGTCGCGCTGCTCGGGACCGAGCGGTGTGTCGAGCAGCAGCCCGAGCATGCCGAGCACGCCGTTCATCGGCGTCCGGATCTCATGGCTCATCGTCGCCAGGAAGTCGCTCTTCGCACGGTTCGCCGCTTCCGCCGCCTCCTTCGCGGCCTGCCGTTCGCGCTCGGCCGCGACGCGCTCGGTCTGTTCGCGCACGACCATCAGCACTTCGCCGTCGGCGGCCGCGGTGAGCCGCGCCTCGAAGTCGAGCGCCCCACCATCCGGCGACGGCAGCTGGTATTCGAGCAGGTGCACGCCGCCTTCCCGGCGCGCTCGCGCGAGCGCCTCCACGACCCGGCTGCCGAGCGGCTCGGGAAGACACTCCGAGACGCTTCGGCCGAGAAACACGTGCGGGGGAGCGAACAGCATCGCCACATCCGGCGTCCGGTAGTCGCGGTAGCGGTCCTGCGCATCGACGAGGAACAGCAGGTCGGGCATCGCGTCGAGCAGTCCCCGTGCACGGGCCTCGGCGTGCTGGAGGCTCTCCTGGATGCGCCGGGTCGCGGTGACGTCCTGTTGCAGGCTGACCCGGCCGCCGTCGCGCGAGGCGCCGGGGACGAAGCGGATCCAGCGCTCCCCGAGACGGGCTTCGAACGACGACTCGCCCGCGAAGTAGTCGATCGCGGCACGCCCGCCCTCGGGCACCGCTCCGCGATGCGCGAGTGCTTCCGCGAGCTGGTCGCGGCGGATGCCGGGCACGAGCAGGTCCTCGATTCCGGACCAGTGGGCGGCGTAATTGCGATTGAACAGCACCAGTGCGCCGTCGGCGCCGAAGAGGGCCACGCCGGCTTCGATCGACTCGAGGGCGTCGTGCAGGCGGCCGCGCGTGTGCACGATCTCCTCGGTCTGCTCGTCCACGCGGGCGAAGAGATGCTCCAGTTCGGAACCGAGCAGGCCCAGTTCGTCGTCGGAGACCGAACGCCTCCGTCGCCAGGGGCGCCCGGCGCGACGGTCCTGGACCATGAACAGGATGCCGGCGAGGGGGGCGAGCACGCGCCGTTCGATCAGCACGAAGGCCAGCACGCCGAGCGCGGTGACCAGGGCGAGTGCACTGCAGGCGACGGCGAGTCCCTCGCGGAACATGACGGACAGCAGCTCGGGGTTGCGCACGTGCACGAACACGAGCGCCGGTACGAGCCGCCCCGAGCTCACGCCGGGCTCGGGGATCCAGACGCGGCGCGCGAGACCGAACATGCCGTCGGCATCCTCGTGGGAATGCCGCTCGCCCACGCCGGGGGCGAGGTGCCCGGCTTCGATCGCCAGTTCCGCACGTCCGGGAACTCGGGAAACCGGCAATCCGATCCAGGCTCGTTTCGAGCTGGCGATCACCGTGAAGTCGTCCCCGGTGCAGACGAGAATCTCCTCCACGCCGTGCTCGGCGCTCACGGCGCTCACGAAGCGCTGGATCTCGTCCGCGGCGAGCGACGTCTGGGCCGCGCTCACCGCCGCGGCGGCGAGCAGTTCGCACTCCTGCGTCATGTGCCGGGAGTACGAGTCGCGCATGCCCTGCATCACGAGCGCGACCGAAAGGAGCGCGAGAGAGAGCGCCGCTCCGACGATGGGCAGCAGGAGCCGGCGGCGCAGCGAGTGTGTGGCTCGCATGGCCGCGGCGCGGCCCCGGCTCATCGGCTGGCCTCCGCGGCGAGCGCGCGTGCCGTCACGAGGGATTCCATGCTCTCGGAGGCCCCGATCGGCTCGCTCGCGCCTGCCGCCGTGAGCGCATCCTGCGTGAGCCGCAGTGCTCGCACCACGTTTCCACCGGGACCGAGCTGCGCGGACTGGGCGGTCAGTGGGACGAGTCGGAGGCCGTCGAGTCCACGCGCGAACTCCTCCGGTGTCAGCCCCTCGCGCGCCGCCATGACGGCCAGCGCTTCGGCGCGATGCTCGGACGCCCATCGCTGCGCGCGCGCGATGGCGCGAACGGTGGCGGCGTAGTGCCCGGGGTTCCGGTGGAGATCCGAACTGTCGGCGACCAGCACGTCCACGATCAGCCCGGGAATCCGGGAGGAATCGAACAGGGGATGCACTCCGGGGCGTGAGGCGATCTCCACCGCCGCCGGCGGAAAGCACTGCACCGCCTGCACGCGGGAGTGTTCGAACGCCCAGTCCTTCTCGTTCTGCGGCATCGGCACGAGCTCGACGTCGCGCATCGTCAGGCCTGCGGAGGCGAGCGCCGCCGCCACGCCGACCACGTCCACCGAGCCGGCTTCGAGCGCGATGCGCCTTCCGCGCAGGTCCGCGATCGTGCGCACGGTGCTGTCGGCGAGCAGGACGTCGGAGCCGTTCGAATAGTCGGTGACGTAGAACGCCTGGGGGTGGCGTGAACCCTGCGTGTGGCTCACCAGCAGTTCGACGAGCGTGCCCGCGAACACATCCACGGCCCCGTTCTCGAACGCCGCGCGCGAATCACCCTGCGATTCGAGCTCCACGAGGCGGACGGAGACGCCTTCTTCGGCGAAGAACCCGCGCTCCTGTGCGAGGTAGAGGAACTCGTGACCCGGCCACGGCGTGATCGCGATGCGCAGCGGCTCCTCCCTGCGGCGCATGCAGGCGGCCGACAGCAGGAGCAGTGCGAGCAGCGACACCGTCGCTGCGGCGCGCGCGAATCGGAAGTGGGGGTATCCGGACATGTACATTCGCCACGGTCGGGGGAGTGGCGCCGTGATCGTCACGGCACGAGAAGTCCTACCGGTCCCGTCGAAGTCTCGGCGGCAGGTCTCGTTTCCTGAGTGCCCCTGCGTGCTGCCCGCGCCGGCCGTCCGCCTTCCGAACGAAGGCGCCGGCCTTCCGCGGGGGAAGGCCGGCGCCGGTCACGCGCACAGATGACGGCCGAATCAGGCGATCTCGATGGTCACCTTGTCGAGCGTGAGCTGCTCGGTCGTCCGGCCGGACTGCGATCCGCACGCTTCGAGCGCGGTCAGCACGTCCTTGCCCTCGACGACCTCGCCGAAGATGCTGTGCTTGCCGTCGAGCCAGGGCGTCGGCACGAACGTGAGGAAGAACTGGCTGCCGTCCGTTCCGGGGCCGGCGTTCGCCATGGACAGCAGGCCGCCGCGATCGTGACGCACGTTCTTCGAGTACTCGCCGTCGAAACGGTAGCCCGGGCCGCCCGTGCCGGTGCCGAGCGGGCATCCGCCCTGCGCCATGAACTCGGGAATCACGCGATGGAACGTGAGGCCGTCGAAGAAGCCGAGGCGCGCGAGGTAGGCGAAGCTCGTGACGTGCATCGGGGCGACGTCCGGCATGAGCTTGATCACGAACTCGCCCTTGCTCGTCAGGCAGCGCGCGCTCCACGACTGCGCCGGGTCGAAAGTGAGCGCCGTGGGCTTGGGCAGGTTCGTGCGCCAGCCGTCCTTGGTCTTGTCGATGCCCGCCGATGCGATGAAGTCGTCGATGCGCTGCATGAAGAGTTCTCCTCGGGAACGTGAAGCCGGACGCTCAGCGCATGCCGGCGAGATGGATGACGAACCAGCAGGCCGCGGCCACGAGCGCGGCCGCGGGCATGGTGAGCACCCACGCCCAGACGATCCGGCCGGCGACGCCCCACTTGACCGCGGACAACCGGCGGGTGGCGCTGACGCCCGAACCGACGATCGCGCCGGTGATGGTGTGCGTGGTGGACACGGGAATGCCGAGCGCGCTGGCGCCGAAGAGCGCCACCGCGCCCGCGGTCTCGGCGCAGAATCCGCCGACGGGCTGCAGCTTCGTGATGTTCATGCCCATCGTCTTCACGATGCGCCAGCCGCCCGAGAGCGTGCCGAGGCCGATGGCGCCGTAGCTCGCGAGGATGACCCAGAAGGGCACGTGGAACTCGCCGCTGATCGTGCCGGTGGAGTAGAGCAGCGCCGTGATGATGCCGGCGGTCTTCTGCGCGTCGTTGCTGCCGTGCCCGAGGCTGAACGCCGCGGCGGAGAACAGCTGCAGCCGCCGGAAGAGCGTGTCCACCTTGCGCGGCGTCGAACGCCGGAAGATCCACATCACGACGAGCATGAAGAGGAAGCCGAGCAGCAGGCCGACGACCGGGGACACCACGATGAACGTGGCGACCTTGGTGAGGCCGGACATCATGACGGCCTGCGGGCCGACCGCGACGACCGCGGCGCCGATGAAGCCGCCCATGAGCGCGTGCGAGGACGACGTCGGCAGCCCCCACCACCAGGTGAGCATGTTCCAGATGAGTGCGCCGGCGAGCGCCGCGAGCACGATCGCGGGGGTGACGACCGCCGGATCCACGGTGCCCTTCGCGATGGTCTTCGCGACGTGCACGCCGAACACGGCGAACGCGATGAAGTTGAAGAACGCGGCCCACACCACCGCCTGGCGGGGCGAGAGCACGCGCGTGCTCACGACCGTCGCGATGGAGTTCGCCGCGTCGTGGAACCCGTTGCTGTAGTCGAACAGCAGCGCGACCACGACGATGCCCCAGAGCATCGGCGAGAGCTGCGGGATGTGCAGAAGCTCCATCAGCGGCTCTTGAGGACGATGGACTCGATCGCGTTCGCGACGTCCTCGCACTGGTCGGACGCGCTCTCGAGCCGTCCGTAGATTTCCTTCCAGCGCATGACGTCGAGGATTTCGTGGCGGCCGCTGAACAGGTCCGCGACGACCTGGCGCGAGATGCCGTCGGCCTCGTTCTCGAGACGGTTGATCTCGATCGTGAAGCTCATGAGGTTCTGCATGTTCTTGAGATTCTCGACGGCCTTCTCGATCTGGCGGCCGCAGTCGCGGAGGATCGCGGTCATCTTGATGGATTCGGGCGTCGGGCCGGTGATGTTGAACAGCACGAGCCGGCTGGCGATCGCCTCCGCCGCGTCGATCACGTCGTCGAGGCCGCTCGCCAGCGCGTGGATGTCCTCGCGCTCGAGCGGCGTGATGAACGTGCGGTTGAGGCGCTCGAAGATTTCGTGCGTGACGAGGTCCGCGCGGTGCTCGGTGTCCTTGAGCGCCTTGGTGCGCTCCTCGAGACGGTCGAACTTCTCCATCATCTCGTGGAGCTGGTCGCAGGCTTCTCGCACGAGCGCGGCCTGCTTGCGGAACAGGAGGAAGAAATCTTCTTCCTTCGGGAAGAGCGAGAACATGGGGAGCCTCTCGGGGCGGAATACGGGGTGGCCCGGCGCGGGGCGCATCTCTCGGGATGTGGGGCGCGGCAGCCATACCACGCGACCCAAATTGCGGCAATCGTGTCGGCTGGGTCCGCGGCGGCCGCCGCGGTGAAGTCCTGCCGGGCATCCACGGGAGAGCGGGCGGTGGCCCGCAACGCGCGCGGCTGCAGCGCTTCCGATTCAAGAAAGCACGCTCGCCGACCGATACCGGGAGCGCCGTGGCGAACAGGGGTCACGGTTCCGATGCCTTTTCCGAGGGGACTCATGGAACGAGGGGCTGCGGGTCACCACTGGCTGGTGGACCTCGTACAGCGTGCCGGACTTCAGGACGCGCAGTCGCTTCAGGTCGCCGCGAACGCTTCCCTCGCGGACGCCTGGGAAAGCGTCGCGCGCCACTGCGGACTCTCGGTCGACCAGCTCGCGCAGGAAGTCGCCGACGCGATGCGGCTCCCGCTCGCTCGCATCGGCCAGCGCGACCCCCACGTCCTCAAGCTCGTGCCGGAGAAGCTCGCCCGCCGCTTCCAGGTCGTTCCGCTGCGCGAAAGCGACCGCCAGATCGTGATCGCGTGCGCCGATCCGCTGAACGACGAGATCGAACGCGGGATCGCCTTCGCCTCGGGCCGCATGCCCATCTTCGAGATCGCCTCGCCCGTCGCCATCGCCGCCGCCATCGAGCGCGCCTACGGCGCTGCTGCGGGGGGCGCCGCGCCGGTGAGTGCCGCGGCGAGCGCCACGGCCGCCGCGCCGGACCTCGGCGGCAGCGACGAGGCGATCAAGCTCATGCAGACCACCACGCAGGACCACGTCGTCGACGACGGCGACGCCGCACCCGTGGTGAAGCTCACGAACATCATCCTCCGCAACGCGGCGCACGAGCGCGCGAGCGACATCCACTTCGAGCCCGCCGCGGGCACGAGCACGGTGCGCTTCCGCGTGGACGGCGTCATGCGCGTGCACATGCGCATGCCCACGCTGGCCCTGCAGCGCGTCGTCTCGCGCATCAAGGTCATGGGCTCGATGGACATCGCCGACCGCCTGCGCCCGCAGGACGGCCGCGCGTCCTTCGAGGTGGACGGTCAGTCGGTGGACCTGCGCATCTCGACCGTGCCAACGCGCGAGGCCGAGAAGTGCGTCATCCGGTTGCTGCGCGGCGCGAGCAACGACACGCTCTCGAGCCTGCAGCTGTCCGACCGCGACCTGCGCCTCGTGCGCAGCCTGATCGGCAACCGCAACGGCGTCGTCGTCGTGACCGGCCCGACGGGCTCGGGCAAGACCACGACGCTGTATTCGATCATCCGCGAGCTGAACAACGGTGAGACCAACATCAGCACGGTCGAGGACCCGATCGAATACGAGCTGCCCGGCATCACGCAGATGCAGGTCGAGGCGAAGCGCGACTTCACGTTCGCCACGGCGCTGCGTGCGATCCTGCGGCAGGATCCGGACGTCATCCTCGTCGGCGAGATCCGCGACGCCGAGACCGCGACCATCGCGGTGCAGGCGTCCATGACCGGCCACCTCGTGCTCACCACGCTGCACACGAACGACGCCTCGAGCGCCGTCGCGCGCCTCGTGGACATCGGGGTCGAACGTCCCGCGATCTCGGCCACGCTCCGCGGCGTGATCGCCCAGCGCCTCGTGCGCCGCGTGTGCACGCACTGCGCGGAGCGCATCACCGAGCTGAACGAGGAAGAACTGCAGTTGTCGCGCACGTACGGCATCGCGCCGACCGTGCGCGCGCGCGGCTGTACGCGCTGCGGCAACAGCGGCTACCTGGGCCGCCTCGCGGTGCTCGAGATCCTCACGCTCACGCCCGCGCTGCAGCAGCTCATCACCAACGGCGCGACGGCTCCGGAGATCTCCGCCGCCGCCGTGCAGAACGGCATGCGTACGCTGCGCATGTCGGCGCTGAACCGCGTCGCCGAGGGCCTCACCACGCTGCAGGAGGTCGAGCGCGTTGTGGGCGAGATGCCGGCGGAAGCCGGAGCGCCCGCCGCGGCCGTGCCTGCCGCACCCGCCGCGGCCGCCGGGGCCGCGCCCGCGGGGCCGCGCGTGCTCGTCGTGGACGACGATTCGGTGATCCGCAAGGTCGCCAAGCGGCTTCTCGTCGAGGGCGGCTACGACGTGATCGAGGCGACCTCCGGAGAAGACGCGCTCGCCGTGCTCGCGACCGACGAACACATCGCGCTCACCGTGCTCGACCTCGGGCTGCCCGGCATCCAGGGCGAGGACGTGCTGCGCCAGATGCGCGCGTCCGCGGCGACGGCATCGCTGCCGGTCATCGTGCTCACGGGCTCGATCGATCCGGATCTCGAGGTGCGCCTCATGGAAGAGGGCGCGGACGACTACATCCGCAAGCCCATCGAGGCGAAGCGCTTCGTGACGCGTGTGAAGGCCGCGTTGCGCCGCGTGGCCGCCGCGTAGCTCGCGGCGTTCGCAGCGGGAGCGGGCCGGAGGCCCGCTTCTTTCCTAACTCACCCTTCCGGGTCGCGTCAGTCCGAGCGACAGGATGCGCGCGATGAGCTGGCGGTAGTTCACCTTCACCGCGGCCGCCGCGCTCGCGAACTCCTCGCTCTCGGCGATCTCGGGGTTCGGGTTCGCCTCGAGCAGGTACAGTTCGCCCTTCGCCGTCAGCCGGTAGTCCACGCGCGCGTAGCCGTCCAGCTCCAGCATGCGGTAGACGCGGCGCGTCGTGCGCTGGAGCGCGCGCTCGACCGCGGGTTCGAGCCCCTCGGCGCGGCGGATGTCGATCTTGTGCTTCTTCTGGTAGCCGGGGCTGTGCTTCACGCGCGCCGTGGCGATCGGCTCGCCCGTCTCGGCGAGCCGCCCGAAGTCGAGCTCCCACGTGGGCAGCACGCGCACGCGCTCGTTGCCGATCGCACCCACGTACAGCTCGCGCCCCTCGATGTACTCCTCGACGAGCGCGTCCGAGCCGATGCTCTCGTGGATGAAGCGCACGCGCTCGGCGAGTTTGTCGTCGCCGTCCACGATGCTCGCCTGCGAGATGCCGAGAGAGGCCTCCTCGCTGGCGCTCTTCACGAACAACGGGAACTTGAGCGAGCGCGGGCGGCGCGGCTTCTGGCCCTTCGCGGCCACGAAGAACGCGGGGACGCGCACGCGGTGGTACGCGGCGATCTTCTTCGTGATCGCCTTGCTGCGCGCGAGCACGAGTCCGCGCGGGTTGCAGCCGGTGTACGCGAGCTTGAGCAGCTCGAGGTACGACACCACGTGCTGGTCGAAGTTCGACAGCCCGTGGAACTCCTCGAGCAGGTTGAACACGATGTCCGGCTTCCATTCCTCGGCCGCGACGCGGATCGGATTCAGCTCCTCCTGCACGCCGAGCGCGAGCGTCTCGTGGCCGAGCTTGCGCAGCGTGTGCAGCACGCCGTACTCGGTCTTCCAGGTCGCGATCTCTTCGGGCGTGTGGCCCTTGAGCGTGTCGGGCGGCACCAGCGACGGATGCATGAGGACGAGGACGCGCAGTGGTTTCTTCACAGTGCGATCCAATTCTTGCGGCTGTAGTGGAAGTGGACCGTACGCACCGTGAGCAGCAGCGCGACGTCCACGCGCAGGCGCCGTTCGTTGCCGGACGCCCGGAGGTCGAGCACGAGGCAGCGCGCGATCACGTCGTCGAGCACGCGCTCCAGCGTGAAGGGGGATTCGCCCGTGAAGCGCGACACGAGCCGGCGGATCTCGCCGCGGTTGCGCTTCACGAAGCGCGCCGCGGGCTCGTGCCGCCGCCCGGGTTCGGCGGCGAACAGCCGCTGCAGGTCGCGGTCCTGCACCGTGGGCCGCCAGCGCGCGTAGTGCGCCTGCTTCTCGGCGTAGTGCTCGCGCAGCGTGCGCTTCACCTGCGCGAGCGGCTCGACCTGCATGCGCGAACGCACGGCGGGCGCCGCACCGCGCAGCTCGCGCATGAGCTCGTCCACGTACTCGAGCTTGCGCAGCGCGGGCCAGCCCGCGTAGCGCCGGCGCCACGCCGAGCGCGGCGTCAGCCAGACGGCGAACGTCTCCGCGAAGTCCTCGTCCGGGTGCGCCTGCGCGTAGTACTGCCGCAGGTGCTGCACGAAACGGTTGCTCGCCGGGTTCGGGCGGTAGATCTCGGGGTAGGGCTTGTGCGTGTTCCCGAAGTGGCGCCGCCACTCGGCGCGGCGGTGGAGCCGCCACGCGTGCTGCATGCAGTGCCCGAACTCGTGCCGCAGGATCGACAGGCACTCCTCGCGCGTGCCGCCCTCGGCCTCGAGCATCATCTTCTTCTCGAGCCGCAGCAGCCGCGGGTGCGCGAGGTAGAAGGGAATCGCCACGCCGGGCACGCCGTCGGGCGAGAACCACTCCGTGGACAGCCACACGTGCGGCTTGAGCCGCAGCCCGCGCTGCGCGAGTTCGTCCCAGACCTGCTCGAGGTGCGGCTGCAGGAACGCGCCCGGCTCGGCGAGCCCGAGGTCGCGGAAACGCAGGTCGAGCAGCCGTTCGTCGTCGAGTCGCTGCCACGACGTGGCGGCGGGGCGCGGCGTGCGGCGGATGCGGACGGCCATGTCCCTCCCGGAAAAGCGGTGAAAGCGTTTGACGCTCGAGCGCTCCCTCGCGGAACATCCCGCGCCGCGCGGCCCACCGAAGGGCGTCCGCGCGGCCCGAACGGAATCGCGCGCATCTTACTTCAGGACGGACCGATGAAAAGCCCTGCTCCCCGCCGTGACCGCCACGCGTTCTACGAAGCCGCCGTCCAGGGCGTCGAATGGGACCTCGACTTCCTCGTGCGCGCCTTCCGGACGCGCAACGACCGGGCGCCCCGGACCTTCCGCGAGGACTTCTGCAGCACGGCCGCGCTCGCGACCGCCTGGGCGCAGCGCCACCCGGAGAACCGCTCGTGGGCGGTGGACCTCGATCCCGAGCCGCTCGCGTGGGCGAAGAAGTACCGGCTGCCGTGGGTGCGCGAGGTCGCGGACCGCGTGACGCTGGTGAAGTCCGACGTGCGAAAAGCCCAGAAGCCGCTCGTGGACATCGCGTGCGCGCTGAACTTCTCGTGGTGGGTGTTCCACGAGCGCGCGGACCTGCTCGCCTACCTGCGCGCCGCGCGCGCGGGGCTGAAGGACGGCGGCGTGCTCGTGCTGAACGCATTCGGCGGCGCGAAGGCCGAGCGCACGCTTTCCGAGCGCACCCGCAAGCGCGCCACGAACACGCCCGACGGCCGGATGCTGCCGCCGTTCACCTACGTCTGGGAGCAGAAGTCGTTCAATGCGATCGATCGCCGGCTGCTGGCGTACATTCATTTCGAGTTCAAGGACGCCCCGCGCATGGCGCGGGCGTTCGTGTACGACTGGCGCATGTGGACGCTGCGCGAGCTGCAGGAATGCGTGATCGAGTCCGGTTTTTCGGACTTCGAGGTGTACAGCGAGGGCTGGGATGCGACGGCGCGCACGCACACCGGCACGCTCCACAAGCGCACGAAGCTCGACAACGACGACTGTTGGATCGGGTACTGCGCCGCGTACAAGTAGACGTACCACCGGCCGCTCCGGGCCGGCTCTCCGTTCACCATCTCCACACCCACTCCCCGGGAGGAACCGCCTCATGAAGTTCCGCACCACACTCGCGGCGCTCGCGTGCGCCGTCCTCGTTCCCGTCGCCGCGCTCGCCGCGACCCCGCGTTGGACCTACACGACGACCGATATCGCGTTCCAGCGCGTCACGTCGCTCGGCACGCTGCTCGTGTCGTCCGACGACGCGCTGCGCGTGATCAACCCGGCCGACGGCTCCGTGCTGTGGGAGCGCAAGGACCTCGCGAAGTTCAAGGAGTGCAACTTCGACGAGCTCGAGAACACGCCGTACGGCATGCTCGACATCGGCGAAGGCATGGGCGGCACGCGCCGGCACGTCGAGGTGATCGACCTGCAGACCGGCAAGACGAAGTGGGACTCCGAGAAGCTGCCCATCCTGAGCAGCACGGGCCAGATCCAGGTCGCGCACAAGCGCATGCTCGTGATCTTCGGGCTCGCGAAGAAGGGCAACAAGCCCATGACCGTCGCCGTGGACACCGAGACCGGCGAGATCAAGTGGCAGCAGGAGCGGCTGTTCGAGAAGCCGCTGCTGCTGTTCGAAGTGAAGGGCAGCGGCCGCATGTTCAAGCGCATGTCCATCGCCGGGAACCAGCCCGCGACGTTCCCGGACGAGAACAGCATGGTCGTGTGGCTGTCCGAGGACGGCCCGATCAAGATCAACCTCGAGACCGGCGCGAAGGAATGGGCGTGCGTCGGGCTGAAGGGCAAGACGCCCGCCGCGATGAACTACGGTTTCTGCGGCATGCTGAGCGCGGACGGCGTGATCTACGTGCCGTACGAGAAGAGCCTGCAGGCCGTGAGCGCGAAGTCGGGCGAGCTGCTGTGGAAGAAGGAGAAGGATTTCCGCGGCCGTCCCTGCCAGATGATGATCGTGCAGCAGGGCATCGTCGTGCGCGGCGCCTCGTTCATGGACGGCGACAAGCCGAAGGGCAAACCGTTCATCGACGTGCTGAACCCCGCGACGGGCGAGTCCGTGTGGAAGAAGCCGTTCAAGGATCTCGAGGACGCGACGTCCTTCGACGTGGACGGTGACCGCGTGTACATCTGCGCGGACAACGAAATGCATTCCGTCGCGCTCGCCGACGGCACGGACCAGATCCTCGCGAAGTTCAAGTTCAAGGAAGGCGAGGTGCCCTCGTCGCTGTCGCTGCGTGACGGCGGCTTCCTGCTCACCTCGAGCCAGTCGCTGCTCAAGCTGTCGAAGGCGGGCAAGGAAGAGTGGCGCGCGTACTACGCCGCTCCGGGGCAGGCCGGCTGGATCAAGATCGTGACGACGGCCGTGGTCATGGCGACGAACGCCGCGTCGGCCGCGAGCGCGTACGACCGCGCGCAGCGCTACGGCGGCACGCAGACCTACTACCTGTCGGGCAATCCCGAGCTGTCGCGCCGCTTCAAGGCGACGACCGCCGGCGTGGACTTCCGCTACATCCTCACGAGCGTCGAAGAGGGTGGGAAGAAGCGCCCGGGCCTGGTGAAGGTCGCGAAGGCGGACGGCAAGATCGTGTCGTCGGTGCAGCTCGGCGACAAGACGCCCGAATACGAGGTGGACGAAGTCGAGGGCATCCTCTACTTCAAGAAGTCCGACGGCGTGATCGAGGCGTACGCGCTGTAGGTGCCGCCGCACGGAGTCACGAGCGGCCCGGAACCGGCGACGGTTTCCGGGCCGTTTCGCGTGTTGGACAGGCCGCGCCGCGCCGCCTAGCTTGGCCCTCCATGCGCACCCTCCAGGCCATCCGCTACGTGTCGCCGCTCAAGGAAGGCGGCTCGCTGCCCGCCATCGTCGAAGCCTCCGACGGCCGGCTGTGGGTCGTGAAGTTCCGAGGCGCCGGCCAGGGCGCGCGCGCGCTCGTGGCCGAATGGATCTGCGGCGAACTGGCGCGCGCGTGCGGCTTCGCGGTGCCGGAGCTGGCGCGCGTGGACCTCGACGCGGCCTTCGGCCGCAACGAGCCCGATCCCGAGATCCGCGACCTGCTGCGCGCGAGCCACGGCGCCAACCTCGGGCTCGCGTTCCTGCCGGGCGCGCTCACCTACGACCCGATCGCGCCGCCCGAAGTGGACGAAGCGCTCGCCTCGGAGCTGGTGTGGTTCGACGCGATGACGCTCAACGTCGACCGCTCCCCAAGAAACCCCAACCTGCTGCTGGCCGGAGGCCAGCTCTGGTTGATTGACCACGGCGCCGCGCTCTACTTCCACCACTCGTGGGCGACCGCGGAGAAGAGCGCGCAGAGCCCGTTCGCGCCGGTGCGCGATCACGTGCTGCTGCCGCGCGCGAGCGCGCTCGCCGCGGCGGGCGAGCGCCTGCGCGCGAAGCTCGCGACGGTGGACGTGCGCGCGCTGCTCGCTGAGCTGCCCGACGAATGGCTCGCGGCGGCGGACGCACCCGGCGATCCGGCGGCGACGCGCGAGGCGTACGCGCGCTGGCTCGCCGCGCGCATCGCGGCCCACGAAGTCTTCACCGTGGAGGCGGACCGTGCCCGAAGCGCGCTCGTTTGAGTACGCGATCGTCCGCGTCGTCCCGCGCGTCGAGCGGGGCGAGCGCTTCAACGCGGGCGTGATCGTGTGGTGCCGCTCGCTCGACTGGCTGCGCGCCGGCATCGAGCTGGACCGCGCGCGCCTCGCCGCGCTCGCGCCGGACGCCGACGTCGCGCTCATCGAGTCGCACCTGGACAGCCTCGCGCGCGTCGCCGCGGGCGCGGACGACGCGGGCCCGATCGGGCGCCTGTCGGCGGCCGAGCGCTTCCGTTGGCTCGTCGCGCCGCGCAGCACGGTCATCCAGGTGTCCGAGGTGCACGAAGGACTCTGCGAGGACCCCGACGCGTTCCTCGCGCATCTCATGGCCACGCTCGTCCGCACACCCTCCGCGCGAAGCGCCGCGGGGCCGGAGGCCCCGACCCGATGACGGAAATGCTGCTGGTGCACACCACCTTCGCGAACGAAGACGACGCCGCCCGCGTGGCGCGCGTCCTCGTGGAGGAGCGCCTGATCGCCTGCGCCAACATCCTGCCGCTCGCGCGTTCGCTCTACCGCTGGGAAGGCGAAGTGAAGGACGAGCGCGAAGTCGTCGTGCTCATGAAGACGCGCAAGCAGGACTGGACCGCGTTCGTCTCGCGCCTGCACGAGCTGCACCCGTACGACACGCCGGAATGCATCGCCACGCGCATCGCGACGGGTTCGCCGCGCTACCTGCAGTGGCTCGAGGACTCGCTCGCGCCGGAGGAAGCGTGAGCGCGCGCCGCCCCGAATCGCTCGTGCTCGGCATCGAGACTTCGTGCGACGACACGTCTGTCGCCGTGCTCGAGGACGGCGTCACGCTGCGCGCGCACCTGATCGCCGCGCAGGACGTGCACAAGCTCTACGGCGGCATCGTGCCCGA
Source organism: Candidatus Eiseniibacteriota bacterium (assembly GCA_016215625.1). GTDB lineage: Bacteria > Eisenbacteria > RBG-16-71-46 > RBG-16-71-46 > RBG-16-71-46 > CAIXRL01. The sequence goes on from JACRIW010000103.1 coordinate 14,235, forward strand.
ACTGGCCTCGCGCGCGCACCTCGAGCTGCTGCCGCGCATGGTGAAGAGCGCGCTCGGCGAGGCGAACGTCGAGCCGGCGGAGCTGACCGCGATCGCGGTCACGCACGCGCCCGGGCTCGTGGGCTCGCTGGTCGTGGGGCTCGCATTCGCGAAAGCGTACGGCGCCGCGCTCGGCATTCCCGTGATCGGGGTCAACCACATCGAGGCGCACCTGCACTCGGCCACGCTCGAGCACGGCGAGCCGCCGTACCCGCACGTGGCGCTCATCGTGTCGGGCGGCCACACCGAACTGGTCGAGGTGAAGGCGTTCGGCGAGTACCGCTGGATGGGCGCGACGCTCGACGACGCGGCGGGTGAGGCGTACGACAAGGTGGCCAAGCGACTGGGACTCGGATTCCCGGGCGGCCCGGTGATCGATCGCATGGCGGCCAACGGCCGCGCCGAGGCGTTCGCGTTCCCGCGCCCGATGCTCGACCGGCCGGGTTTCGACTTCTCGTTCTCCGGTCTCAAGACCGCGGTCGGCACCGCGCTCAAGCCGCACGGCGAACCGCCGTACCCCGACGCGCTCATCGCCGACGTCGCGGCCTCGTTCCAGGCGGCGGTCGTCGAGACCGTGGTGGCCAAGTCCATGCGCGCGGTGGACGAAGTGGGCGCGAAGGCGCTCAGCCTGGGCGGCGGCGTCGCGTGCAACCGCGCACTCCGGGCCGCGCTCGCCACGGCGTGCGAGCGCCGCGGCGTGGCCCTGCGCATCCCGTCGCCGCGGCTGTGCGCGGACAACGCGGGGATGATCGCGCTGGTCGGGGCGAAGCGCCTCGCCCGCGGCGAGGTGTCCGGGCCCGAGCTGGATGCGTTCGCGTCGCTCGAGGCCTCCGGGCTCGATCTGGGCTGAGCGCGCCGCCGGGGGCCGTCGCGGGCCCCGATCGGGGCGGGAAATCGGGCGATTCCGCCATCGGCGGGGCGGCGCCGGACCGCCTTCCGCACGCCGGAAAATCCCGCAAGCCGATGCGGTGAGTGGCCGATAACGACCGCGAGCAACGGTTCGTTTGAACCCGGGCGTCCCTCACGACGAGGGGCACCCGATCCCCTGCATTCGAACCGGATGTGCTTCCAGGGAGCCGGAGTGGAACGTCCTCGCATCCTGATCGCGGAAGACGAGCCTGAGCTGCGGACGGTGCTGCAGATGCAGCTCTCGCTCGCCGGATACGACGTGCTCGAAGCCGCCGACGGTCTCGAAGCCATCCAGATCGCCGAAGACAAGCAGCCCGACGTCATCCTGCTCGACGTGATGATGCCGCGCCTCGACGGTCACGAGACCTGCCGCCGCCTGCGCCGCTCGTTCACGACCAAGCACATCCCCATCCTCATGCTCACGGCGCGCACGGACCTCGACAGCAAGGTGCACGGCCTCGAAGGCGGCGCGAACGACTACATCACGAAGCCGTGGTCCAAGGACGAGCTGCTCCTGCGCGTGCGCAACGCCGTCGCGTGGAGCGCGCAGCAGCGCGCCGCGAGCCCGCTCACCGGCCTGCCCGGCAATCACTCCATCAACGACGAGATCAAGCGCCGCCTCGCGAACGGCCATCCGTTCGCGCTGCTGCAGCTCGACGTCGATCACTTCAAGGCGTTCAACGACTACTACGGCTACGCGCGCGGTGACGAGGCGATCCAGATGCTCGCGCGCATCCTGACCGAAGCCGTGCAGCGGCGCGGCGGCCCGGAAGGCTTCGTCGGCCACATCGGCGGCGACGACTTCGTGGTGCTGACGTCCCCCGAATACGCCGAGGAGCTGGGCGAGGACATCCTCGAATGGTTCAACACCTCGGCGCGCGACCTGTACGACGAGGAAGACCGCGAGCGCGGTTTCGTGGAGGTGCTCAACCGCCGCCACGTGGCCGAGCGGTTCCCGCTCATGAGCCTGACGATCGCGCTCGTGAGCACCGACCGCGTGCCGGTGTCGCACCTCGCGGAACTCATCGACATCGCGCAGGAACTGAAGGCGCACGGCAAGGGCATCCCGGGCAGCGTGCTCGTGGGTGAGCGCCGCCGTCGCGCCGAATCCGGCGACGAAAGAAGCGTCGCCTGACCTCGGGAGAACGCATGGACGCGAAGCATCGCGGAACGACCCTGCTGGAACTGCCGGGTGAAGCGCTGGCCCTGCTGGCCGAGGCCGTGCTCGCCATGCGCACCACCGGGGACCTCGGCGTGTCGTGGGGTATCGCGTCGGCGAACGCGATGCGCGCGCTCGACGCCGCCGACGCGCGGCTGCTCCGGCTGGACCGGCGCAGCGGCGCGCTGTTCCGCTACGAGGAGTCCGGCGTCGAGACGCCGTACCTCGCCGAACACGGCGGCCCGGTCGAGTGGGTCATGCGCCACGACCGCGCCATGTTCGACGACGGCGGTGCCGGTCCGCACGCCGCGCGCGAGACGCTGCTGTGGCTGCGCCCTCCGCAGGCGCTCGTCACCGTGCCGCTCGAGGCCGGCAACACGCACTACGGGTTCCTGCTCATCGCGTTCGAGGCTCCGCGCACTCTGAGCGCGCCCGAGCGCCTGCTCGTGCAGTCGCTCGCCGACGCGCTGGCGCTCGCGCTGGAGCGCATCGACCTCATGCACGCGCTCGACCAGGAGCGCGCCCGCGTGGCCGCCGCCGAGCGCCGGCTCACGTCCGCGCAGGACGCCGCCTCCGGGCTCATGTCGATCCTCGCGCACGAACTGCGCAGCCCGCTCTCGAGCATCAAGGCCTACACCGAGACCGTCGCGAACAACCTCGACAACGAGCGCGCGCCGCGCCGCCGCTTCCTCGAGGTGATCGAGGAGGAGTGCGACCGGCTCTCCGGGCTCGTCACCGACGTGCAGGACCTGTCGCGCATCGAAGGCGGCGAGACCACGCTGCGCCTGACCGGCGTGTCGCTCGTCGAGCTGGGCCGGACCGTGTGCGTGGAGCACGCCGACGACGCGTCCAAGCGCGGCGTCACGATCGGCCTCGAATGCGAGTCCGACGCGCGCATCGACGTGGACACGGCGCTCGTGCGCCGCGTGCTCGGCAACCTGATCCAGAACGCCATCCAGTTCTCGCCCGAGGGCGGCACCGTGCGCGTGCGCTTCGGCCTGCGCGGCGAAGAATGGACGTGCGCGATCACCGATGACGGCCCGCCGCTCCCGGCGGAGGACCTCGCGCTGGTGTTCGAAGGCTTCTACCGCGCGCGCCGCCAGCTGCCCGGCGGCCAGCCGTCGCACGAAGGCACGCGGCTCGGCCTCGCGATCGCTCGCAGCATCACGCAGCTGCACGGCGGCCGCATGTGGGCCGAGCAGCCGCACGTCTCCGAGGGTTCCGTGCAGGGCGCGCGCTTCTGCGTCGCGATGCCCATGCATCAGGTCGCCTCGAGCCGCGCGCGCCGCATCGCGCGCCAGACCGCCGGCCGCGCCGACCTCGCCGAGCTGTTCGACGCGATCGTCGAGATGGTCGCGGCCACGCTCGACGCGGGCATCGTCTCGCTCGTGCTCGTGGATCCCGACCGTGGCGACCTGTTCCTCGCGGCGTCCGTCGGGCTCGACCCGATGAGCGTCGAAGGCCGCCGCACCACGCTGCGCTCCGGCGTCGCGGGCGCGGTCGCCGCGTGGGGCCGCCCGGTACTCGTCGAGAACATCGAGACCGACCGCCGCTTCCGCCGCCTCAATCACCCGCAGTACCACACGAAGTCGCTGCTGTGCGTGCCGCTGCGCGTGGAAGGCGAAGTGATCGGCGTCGTGAACGTGAACAACAAGTTGAACGGCGAGGCGTTCGAGGAGGACGACCTGTCGCTGCTCGTGATGCTCTCCGAGCGCGTGAGCAGCGCGATCGAGCGCGCCTGCGCCTACCCGGACAGCCGTCGCGTGGTCGAGGACGCGCTCGAAGCGGTGCGCTGCATGACCAAGCTCAAGCGCGACTTCTCGCTCGGCGGACGCCGCCAGATGAAGCGCGCGCGCGCCGTGGCCCGCGAGCTCGGCATGTCGCCGGCCGACGTGGACGTGATCGGGTACGTGGCGAGCATCCACGACGTGGGCATGGTGCGGCTCGAGGCCGAGACCGCGCATCCGGGCGGGCTCGACGAGAAGCAGCGCAGCGCCGTGACCGCGCACCCCGAAGTGAGCATCGAGATCCTGCGCCCGCTCGAGTACCTCGGCGTCGTGCGCGACTACATCCTGGGACACCACGAACGCTGGGACGGCACGGGCTACCCGCGCGGGCTGACCGGGGACTCGATCCCGCTCGGCAGCCGCATCCTGGCCGTCGTGGACGCCTGGGAGAGCATGACCACGCCGCGGCCCTTCCGGGCGCCCCGGGACGTGGCCGAAGCCGCCGCCGAACTGCGCCGGGAGTCCGGCGCCCAGTTCGACCACGAGGTGGTCGAGGCCTTCCTGAAGGTGCTGGAGCGGGAAGGGGAGCTGCGCGAGGCCGCATAAGAAGAGGGCAACTGGCACTCAAGGTCGCAACCTGCACGGCCGATACCGGGCACGTATGCGGACCGCCGGGCATCCCCGGCAGAGCGATTTCGACCGCCGGTCACGGAACGGACCGGCTCAGGAGGTGACGGGCATGGCGAAGGGCAAGATCCTGGTCGTGGATGACGAGATCTACATCGTCCACATCCTGGACTTCAGCCTCGGCATGGAAGGCTACGAGGTCCTGACGGCGCTCGACGGCGAACAGGCGTTCGAGAAGGCACGCGCCGAGAAGCCCGACCTCATCGTGCTCGACATCATGATGCCGAAGCTCGACGGCTACGAGACCTGCAAGCTCCTCAAGGCCGAAGAGAGCACGAAGCACATTCCGGTGATCCTGCTGTCGGCCAAGGGCCGCAACGTGGACCAGAAGGTGGGCTTCGAAGTCGGCGCGGACGACTACATCACCAAGCCGTTCAGCCCGCGCAAGCTCGTCGAACGTATCAACGCCATCCTGGGTCAGGGCTCCGCGCAGCAGCGCATGCAGGCCTGACGCACCCGAGTTCTGGGGTCACACCACCCGAGCCTCGCTCCCGAAAGGGCGCGGGGCTCGAGTGTTTTCGGAGGGTCCGCGCCCGCGCCGGGCTCACGCGTGACCGCGGCCGCGCCTCTGTGCCACATTGCGCGCCCCGGGCCGGCCGCGACGCACGCGGCGCCCGGCACACGCGCCCCCGCCGGACTCGACCCATGTCCTTCGCACTCGTCGCCCTCTCGGTCCCCGCCCGCCAGCTCTTCACCTACCGCGTCCCCGCGGAGCTGGAAGGCGCCGCCGTGCCCGGCGCGTCGGTCGAGCTCAAGTTCCGCAACCGGCGCATGCGCGGCGTGATCGTCGAACGCACGAAGACGACCGAGCTGAACCCGGACAAGGTGAACCCGATCGACAAGGTGCTGGGCGCGCCCGTGCTCACGCCGCACCTGATCGCGCTCGCGCGCTGGGTGGCCGAGTACTACCTCGCCCCTCCGGGCGAGGCGGTCGCGGCCGCGCTGCCGGGCGGGCAGGACGGACTCGCGCGCAGCCGTGCGCGCAAGGGCGCGGTCGAGGACCACGTGATGGGCATGGCGATGCCCGAGCGCGTCACGCTGACGGCCGCCCAGCGGGCGGCGACCACGGCGGTGGAAAAGGCCGTGGCCAAGGGCGGTTTCCAGCCGTTCCTGCTGCACGGCGTCACGGCGAGCGGCAAGACCGAGGTCTACCTGCGCGCGGCGCGCGCGGCGCGTGAGGCCGGCGGCCAGGCGCTCGTGCTCGTGCCCGAAGTGGCGCTCGGCTCGCAGATCGTCGAGCGCTTCCGCACGCGCTTCGGCGGCCGTGTGGAACTGCTGCACTCCTACCTCGGCGTCGGCACGCGCCGCCGCAACTGGGAACTCGCGCGGCGCGGCGCGCTCGACGTGGTGGTCGGGGCGCGCTCGGCGGTGTTCGCGCCGCTGCCGAACCTCAAGGTCATCGTCGTCGACGAAGAGCACGAGGGCGCGTACAAGCAGAGCGAGAAACTCCGCTACCACGGACGCGACGTCGCGGTGCGGCGCGCGCAGATGCTCGGCATCCCGGTCGTGCTCGGCTCGGCGACGCCCGCGCTCGAATCGCTCGCGAACGCCGCGCGCGGCAAGTACGCGCGCCTCGCGCTGCCCGACCGCGTGGACAAGCGCCCGCTGCCCACCGTGAGCATCGTGGACCTGCGGCGCGAGAACGCCGCGAGCGGGCTCGTCAGCCGGCCGATGCTCGCGGCCGTCACCGAGCGGCTCGAGCGCGGCGAGCAGTCGCTGCTGTGGCTCAACCGGCGCGGGCACTCGCACCACGTGCAGTGCCGCGGCTGCGGCTGGACGCCGGAGTGCGAACGCTGCGACATCACGCTCACGCTGCACTCGGACCCGCTCGAGCTGCGCTGCCACTACTGCGATCACCGCCAGCCGGCCTACCAGCAGTGCCCGGACTGCAAGATGCCGCTGCTGCGCTTCGGCGGCGCGGGCACACAGCGCGTCGAGCGCGAGCTGGCGCAGAAGTTCCCGAAAGCGCGCGTGCTGCGGCTCGACACCGACGTCGCGCGCGGCGACCGCGACGAGCCCGCCAAGATCCTCGAGGCGTTCGCACTCGGCGAGGCGGACATCCTGCTGGGCACGCAGATGATCGCGAAGGGGCTCGACTTCCCGAACGTCACGCTCGTCGGCGTGCTCGACGCCGACGTGGCGCTGCACCTGCCGGACTTTCGCGCGGCGGAGCGCACGTGGCAGCTGCTCGTGCAGGTGTCGGGGCGCGCGGGCCGCGGCAAGCGCCCGGGCGAAGTGCTCGTGCAGACGTGCACGCCGGACCATCCCGCGATCGCGGCGGTCGCGACGGGGGACACCGCGGCGTTCGTGAAGGAAGTGCTCGCGGAGCGTCGCGAGGTCGAGTACCCGCCGTTCTCGCGCATGGTCGCGTTGCTCGTGTCGGGGCCGGACGAATCGGAGGTCGAGTCGGCGGCGAACGCGCTCGCCGAGCGCGCGCACGCGGTGGCGGACGAATACGGCGTCACCGTGCTCGGCCCCGCGCCGCAGGCGCTCGCGCGGCTGCGCAACCAGCACCGCTGGCACCTGCTGCTCAAAGGGCACGACGCCGCGCGCGTGCGTGCCGCGGCGGCCGCGGCGATCGCGTGGGCGGAAGAGCCCGGGCGCAAGCTGCGCGTGCGCGTGATGGCGGACGTGGACCCGGTCGAGGTGCTGTAGGCCGCCGGGCGGCGGTCGCTACTCGCGCCCGAGCAGCAGGAAGCCCGCGGCCACGATCAGCGCCGCGCCCGCCACGCGGACGAGCACGCGCTGCTCCTTGAACAGCGAGCCGCCGGCGAGCGAGGCGTACACGATGGACGTGCGCTTGGTCGCGAGCACGAGCGCGACCGGCCCGGCCTTGGTCGCGAGCAGCTGGAACCAGCGGTAGCCGATCGTGAGCAGCCCGATCGTGAGCAGGAGCGGCCAGTGCTCGCGCGTGCGTGCGGCGAGCGCCGCGAACGTCGTGCGGCGCACGGCGAGCATCGCGCCGAAGAGCACGACGTACACGACGTGCTGGTGGACCAACACCACGAACGGCGGCACCTTCATGCCGCTCACGAGCAGCTTGTCGGCGATCGCGCTGAACGCGAACAGCGCCAGCGCGCCGCCGACGTACTTGTGACGCCCGTCGCGCCAGGCGTCGCGCCACGACTGCGCGAGCGCCGCGCCGTCGCGCGATTCGAGCAGCGTGGTGCCGGTCACCATGAGCGCGAGCGCGCCCCACTCGGCGCCGCGCAGGGGCTGGTGCAGCACGAACTGCGCGAGCACCGCGACGAGCGCGGGCGTGAGCCCGAGCATGGGCAGCGCGTTCGACAGCTCGTTGCGTTCGAGCGCCTTCATCACGAGCAGGAACGCGATGCCGCTGATCACGCTCTTGAACGCCAGAAGCCCGAGCGTGCGCGCGTCGAACGCGAACACGTCGAGCTTCGCGGGCACCCACGCCGACAGCGCCAGCGTCACGACGCTGACGAGGAACGCGAACTCGAGCGCGGCGGTGCGGAAGAGCACGCGCTTCTGCGCGACCGCGGCAGCGGCCGAGAGCAGTGCGGAGACGGTGGCGAGCGCGAACCAGTTCACGGCAGCTCCACGCTGAGCGAGGCGTGCACGTTGCGCCCGGGTTCGAGCTTCACGACACCGCGCAGCGTGGAGAGGTGCTGGCGGTAGGCGCGGTCGAAGACATTGTCCACGCCACAGCGCAGGTGCGCCCGGGCGCGGCCCAGCGCGACCGGCGCGCTCGACCACGCGGCGTTCCACGCGGTCCAGCCCGCGGTGAGGGTCTCGCCCGGGCCGGGGTGGCGCTGCGCGCGCGAGGCGACGCACTCGAGGCGCCACGTGCCCGCGCGTCGGGCGTCGGCCTCGATCGCTCCGCGCGCCGAGAGCGGCGCGACCTGCGCGAGCTCGGTGTGCGCGGTCAGGTCCTCGCCGCGCACCTGCGCGAGCGACGCGGACAGCGCGACCCGCTCGGCCAGCCGTTGCTCGAGCGACAGCTCGCCGCCGTAGAGGCGGGCGCGGCCGATGTTGCGCTTCACGAACGCGGCGCGGCCCTCGAACGTGCCCGGCTCCTCGGCGACCCTGTCGGCGAGCGAGTTGAAGAACACGTCGGCGTCGAGCGCCGTGCCGCCGGCTTCGAGCCGCACACCCGTGTTCACCGTGAGCCCGCGCTCGGGCGCGAGCGCGGGATTGCCTACGCGCAGGCTGCTGCCGAGGTCGAGGAACTGGAAACGCTCCTCGAGGGACGGCGTGCGGTACGCGCTCGCGACGAGCACGCGCGCGCCCACGTGCCCCGTCGCCTGCACGTGCAGGCCCGCGCTCGCGTCCCACGAGGCGTCGTGCACCACGTTCGCGGGCCACAGCTCCACCTGCCCGGGCACGGGCACCTGTGGCACCCCGGCGACCGTCACCCATTCGGGGTTGAGCGTGCGGTCGTTGCGCGTGCGGCTCCAGTCGGCGCGCGCGCCGAGCGTGACGCGCACCCGATCGGGCAGCGGCGACCAGTCGTCCTGCGCGAACGCGCCCGCGCTCGTGTGCGACGCGTGCGGTACCGGCCGCTCACCGATCACGCGGTCCTGCGCGGAGAGCCTGCGCTCGCGGCGGCTGTCGAGCACGCGCTGCCACGCCTCGGCGCCGACGGTCAGCAGGTGCCGCGGCGACGGCTGCAGCCGCGCCTCGACCTGCGCGTTCGTGGTCCTGTGCGTCGCGTGCGGCGTCACGGTCACGGTCGGGCTCTGCACGATCTCCACATTGCGCACGACGTCCTGGTGCGCGGCGCGCAGCGTGAGCATGGGCAGCGCGCGCGAAAGGTGCGGCAGCAAGTACTCGAGCGCGAAGCGTTCGCGCCGCGCGAGCCGGTAGGTCGCGGTGGCGGTCGCCGCGATGGGCGTGCCGCCCGTGATGCCGGTGTGCTCGGCCTGCGAGCGCTGCCACGACGCGAACAGCGACTGCTCGCCGCGCGTGCGCACGCCGAGCGACGCGTTGCCGCTCCAGTCGGTGTACTGCGAGTTCGGCAGGTCGCCGCGCGGCGTCGCGGTGAGCCCCGCGTCGCGGTAGGAGCCGCTCAGGCGCAGCGCGGTGCGCGCGGCCGAGCGTTCGAGCGACGCGTGATGCGCGACGCCCTCGTCCACGCTCGACACGCCCTCGCTCCATGCGCCGCTCCAGGCGGTGGCGGAGCCGAAGGGGGCGCGGCGGGTGATCAGCTGGATGGCGCCGCCCAGCGCGCCGGTGCCGAACAGCACCGAGCCGGGCGTCTTCATCACCTCGATCCGCTCGAGGTCGGCGTCGTTCACGAGCGAAAGTGCGCCCGCAAGATCCTGCGCGGTCTCGATGCGCGTGTGATCCACGAGCGACACGATGCTCGCGCGGCCCATGCCGCGAATCGAGACGTTCGTCTGCCACGCGCCGTCGCGCACGAGCGCCACGCCCGGCAGCGCCGCGGCCTGTTCGGCGGGCGTGACGGCGGTACGTCCGGCGAGTTGTTCCGTCGTGCGGACCCCCGCGGGCCACGGCGCGTGCCGCAGCGTGAACGAGGTGCGCGCGCTCTCGACGATCACTTCGTCCGCCGGATGCACCGCGGGACGCAGCGCGAGCACGAGGTCGGCGCCCGGCTCGTCGAGCACGAGCGCGCGCGCTTCGCCGCTCCAGGCGACGTGCCGCACCGCGAGCGTCCAGCGGCCGGGGGCGAGGCGCTCGAACGTGAATCCGCCGTCCGCCGCGGTGCGCACGGAGGCGCCGGTCTCGGCGAGGCGGACGAGTGCGCCCGCGATCGGGGCGCCGCCGTCGTGCGCGACGACGCGGCCGCGCAGCGTCGCGGCGTGCAGCGGGGCGACGGCGAGGAGCAGCAGGAGCGGGAGCGAAGCGGCGAGGAAGGCTCGGGGGGAACGCATGCGGCCTCGGCGAACCGCCCGGCCGTGGCGTGCGCGGGAGCGCGATGTGCCGCGCGTCGTGCGCGCGGACGCAGGGTGCCCGCCCGTGCCGCCGCGAGGGGCGCACGAGCCCGAGCGAGAAGGAATGGTGAGGGTGTCGTCTTCGTCATCGGCGTGTGCGTAGCCTCGACACAGCTTCGCGTCGCGCGTCGCGCGCCATCGCCGAACGTATCAGCGCGTTCACGAAGGCACCACGGATCGTTCGTGGTTTCGCGTCGTGCACGGTCGCGGAAGGGGAAACGTTGCGAATGCCGGACACGCGTCACGGCCGCGCCAAATGCGGTGATTTCGCATCCCGCGAGAGAGTCCGCCTTTGACGCCGTTCGCGCGTGGTCGATACCGTTCGTGACGTGACGGCGAACAGCAGGCTCACGTGAGCGTGCGCGCCGTCCACGAGTGCAGCGCCTTCACCGGGCGCTCCACCACACTCGCGGCGGCACGAGAGGTTCCCCGGTCAGGCCGGCGAAACGCCGGCGCCTCTCGCCCACCGTGGCGGCCATCCGGCCGCGAGGACAGGCTGATGGCTCGCGTGAGGTACGGGAACCAGGTGTCGCCGTGAGCACCGCATTCATCACCACGGTCACCGAACGCTGCCGCATGTGCTACGCGTGCGTGCGCGAGTGCCCGGTGAAGGCGATCCGCATCACCGACGGTCAGGCGCGCGTCATCGCCGAGCGCTGCATCGCGTGCGGCAACTGCGTGCGTGTGTGCTCGCAGCACGCCAAGCTGCTCCGCAGCAGCGTGGAGGAAGCGCGCGCGCTGATCGCCTCCGGGCGCGAGGTCGCGGCGATCGTGGCGCCGAGCTTCCCGGCCGAGTTCCCGGGCACGGGCGGCGCGGTGCTCGCGGGCACGATCCGGCGGCTCGGCTTCACGTACGTCGCCGAAGTGTCCTTCGGCGCCGACCTCGTCGCGCGCGAGTACGCGCGGTTGCTCGGCGAGGACGGAAGGCGGCGCTGGATCTCGACCACGTGTCCGGCGACGGCGCGCTACGTCGAGCGGCACGCGCCGGCGCAGACGGAAGCGCTCGCGCCGATCGTGTCGCCGATGATCGCGATGGCGCGCGTGATGCGGAAGCTGCACGGGCCCGCGCTCGCGGTCGTGTTCGTGGGGCCGTGCATCGCGAAGAAGCTCGAGGCGCAGGACCCCGAAGTGGCGGGTGAGGTGGACGTCGTGCTGACGTTCGGCGAACTGCGGCAGATGTTCGCCGAGGACGGCGTCGCGCTGGGCGACGCGCCGGCGCGCGACTTCGACCCGCCGCACGGCGGGCTCGGCGGGCTGTTCCCGGTCAGCCGCGGCATCGTGCGCGCGGCCGGCATGGACGAGGACCTGCTGACGGGCGACGTGATCGCGACGCAGGGCCGGCGGCACCTCGTCGAGGGCGTGCGCGAGTTCGCCGCGGGCGACCTCGGCGCACGGCTGCTCGAGGCGCTGTGCTGCGAGGGCTGCGTGTCCGGCCCCGGCATGACGAGCGAGCGGTCGCTGTTCCAGCGGCAGGCGCAGGTGCGCGCGCACGTCGGCGCAAGGCTGCACGCACTCGACCGCGAGCACTGGGAAGCGCAACTGACACTGCTCGGCGACGTGAAGCTGCGGCGCGGGTGGCGCGCGCAGGACCAGCGCATCGGCACGCCGCGGCGCGAGACGGTCGAGGCGATCCTCGCGCGCATGGGCAAGGCGTCGGCGTCGGACGAGCTGAACTGCGGCGCGTGCGGCTACGACTCGTGCGTGGCGCACGCGGTCGCGATCCACGAGAACCTCGCCGAGACCGCGATGTGCCTGCCGCACACGATCGAGCAGCTGCGCGTGACGCTGCGCGAGTTGGCGGCGGCGCAGGAAGCGCTCGTGCAGTCCGAGAAGCTCGCGAGCATGGGCCAGCTCGCCGCCGGCATCGCGCACGAGGTGAACAACCCGCTCGGCGTCGTGCTCATGTACTCGCACCTGCTGCTCGACGAATGCCGCGCCAAGCTCGGCACGGCGGCCGCCGCGGGCGGCGCGAACGGCGCCGGAGGCGCCGGAGGCGCAGGCCCCGCCCTCCCGGACGGCGCCGGAGGTGCCGGTCTTGTCCAAGACCTCGCGCTGATCACCGAGCAGGCCGAGCGCTGCAAGCGCATCGTCTCCGGGCTGCTGCACTTCGCGCGCCAGAACAAGCTTTCGCGCGCGCGCGTCACGCTGCCCGAAGTCGCCGATCTCGCGCTGCGCGCGACCGCGATTCCCGCGGGCGTCACCGTGCGCACCGTGCGCCGCCTCGCCGACCCGGCGGCCGAGCTCGAGCGCGACCTGATGGTGCAGGTGCTCGCGAACCTGCTCTCGAACGCCGTCGGCGCGATGCCGCACGGCGGCGTCATCACGCTGCGCATGTCCGACGAGGCGCAGCGCGTCACGTTCGAAGTCGAGGACACCGGCACGGGCATCGCGCCCGAGCACCTGCCGCGCCTCTTCGATCCGTTCTTCACGACCAAGCCCATGGGCAAGGGCACGGGGCTGGGGCTGTCCGTCAGCTACGGCATCGTCAAGCTGCACGGCGGCGACATCCGGGTGGTGTCGCGCTCCGATCCCGCGCAAGGGCCCACGGGCACCACGTTCACCGTCACGGTTCCCCGGAAGGGCTGACGCCCGTTGGGGCGGGCGCCGCCAGGCAGGCGGCCATGGAAACGCTTCGCATACTCGTGGTGGACGACGAGGCCGGCATGCGGCTCGCGGTGACGCGCGCCCTGCGCGAGGCCCGCGTCACGCTGCCCGAACTCGACATGGAAGTGGCGTTCGCGGTCGACGCCGCCGAGTCCGGCGAGGAGGCGCTCGAGCGCGTCGCGCACGCGCCGCCGGACCTCCTGCTGCTCGACCACAAGATGCCGGGGTTGAGCGGGCTCGAAGTGCTCGACGAACTCGCGAAGCGCCACCTCGACCTGCTCGTGATCATGATCACGGCGTACGCGACCATCGAGACCGCCGTCACCGCGACGCAGCGCGGCGCGTTCGACTTCCTCGCCAAGCCTTTCACCCCCGAGGAGCTGCGCGGCGTCCTCGCGAAGGCGGCCTCGCGCCTGCTGCTGGCCCGGCAGGCGCGCAGGCTCGCTCACGAGAAGCGCCAGGTGCGGTTCGAGTTCGTGCGCGTGCTCGGGCACGAACTCCAGGCGCCGCTCGCGGCGGTCGAGTCGTCGCTCGACGTGCTGCGCACGCGCGCGCTCGGGAGCGAGCTTTCCGCGTACGACGGCGTGCTCGGACGCTGCACCGCACGGCTCGGCGGCATGCAGCGCATGATCCGCGACCTGCTCGACCTCACGCGCATCGAGTCGGGGCGGCTCGAACGCCGGCTCGCCGACGTGGACCTCGCCGAGGCCGCGCTCGCGGCGCTCGACACCGTCGCGGCCGCGGCCGCCGCACGCGGCATCACGCTCGAGCTGCACGCGGGGACGCCCGTCGTGCTCGCCGCCGACCGCGGCGAGATCGACATGATCCTGCACAACCTGCTGTCGAACGCCGTGAAGTACAACCGCGACGGCGGGCGCGTGGACGTGACGATCGCGCACGCGGGGAACCGCGCGGCGATCGAGGTCGCGGACACCGGCGCCGGGCTGACGCGCGAACAGTCGGCGAGACTGTTCCAGGAGTTCGTGCGCATCCGCACGCCCGAGAACGCGCACGTGGACGGCAGCGGCCTCGGGCTGTCGATCGTGCGCCGCCTCGCGGCGCTCTACGGCGGCACGGTGCGCGTGAACAGCGAACCCGGGTGCGGCGCGACGTTCACGGTCGAGCTGGAGTGCGGGCTGCCCGCGGCGACCGCGTTCACCGCGGTCGCGGAGGGGGCGCGATGAACGGCCTCGCGCGGCGCGTGCCGCTGGTCGAGCAGGAGCTGGTCCGCAGCGTGGACTGGCTCATCTCGCTGCGCTGGCTCGCGGGTGCGGCGGTCGTGCTCGGCGCGCCGATCGCGGCCACGGTGCTCGGCGCGCCGTTGCCGGCGGCGCGGCTCACCGCGACCGGCGTCGCGATCCTCGGCTACAACTCCGGGCTCTTCTTCATCCTCTGGTGGCTGCGCCGCCGGCGCGCGGGCGACACGGTCGTGTTCGAACGCTTCACGCGGCTGCAGATCGCGCTCGACTGGGTGACGACCGCCGAACTCATGGCGCTCACCGGCGGCGCGGAGAGCCCCGTCGCGGTGTTCTTCCTGTTCCACATCGCGATCGCGTCGCTGCTGCTGCCGCACAAGCTCGGCTTCCTGTACGTCGGGCTCGCGCCGGGGCTCGTCGCGGCGGTCGCGGCGCTCGAGTACACCGGCGTCTGGCCGCACGTGGCGATCCTGCAGCCCCCGCGCCACCAGGACCCGGTGTTCGTGCTCGCGTCTGTCAGCTTCTTCGCGGTCGCGTGCTGGGTGCTCGCGTACTGCTGCATGAGCATCGCGCGCCGGCTGCGGCGCCGCGAGACCGAGCTCGGCAGCCTCTACGACGGCGTGCGCGACATCGCCTCGTCGCTCGACCTCGACGAAGTGCTCGAGCGCATCTGCCAGGCCGGCGCGCACGTGCTCGGCTGCCGCGCCACGGCGATCCGGCTGCTCGACGCCGCGGGCTCGCAGGTCGAGTTCGCCGCGAGCTGGGGGCTGAGCCAGGACTACCGCGACGAGGTGCCGGGCGAGATGGCGCGCTCGCGGCTCGATCGCGACACGCTGCACGACGGCGTCACGCACGTGCGCGACGTGTCCTCCGACGAGCGCGTGTGGCACCCGGAGCGCGTGCGCGAAGAAGGCATCGCGACCATGCTCAGCGTGGCGATCCCGGGGCGGACGGGCTCGCTCGGCGTGCTGCGCGCCTACGGTTCGGCGGGGCACCGCTTCCGCGAGGACGACGTCGAGTTCCTGCAGGCGGTCGCCGCGCAGGGCGGGGTCGCGATCGAGCATGCGAAGGCGTACCGCCTGCTCGCCGATCTCGACCGCGACAAGTCGCGCTTCCTGCGCATGACCACGCACGAGCTGCGCTCGCCGGTGCGAGTGACCGAGAGCCTGCTCCTCACGCTGTCGGGCGGATACGCCGGCACGCTGGCGCCCGAGCAGGCCGAACTGCTCGATCGCGCGCAGAAGCGCCTGCACTCGCTGCACGCGCTCGTGGACGACCTGCTCAGCCTCGCCGCGGGCAAGGCGTCGCTCGAAGCCGCGAAGCCGCAGGTGCTCGACCTCGCGGCGGCGACGCACGACGCGGCCGAGCGCTTCCGCACCGTGGCCGAGGAGAAGGGTGTGGCGCTCGTGTGCCGGCTGCCGGAGACCCCGGTGTGGGTCGAGTGCGACCCCGTGGACCTCGACCGGATCGTGGGCAACGTGGTGAGCAACGCCGTCAAGTACACGAAGGAGGGGAGCGTGCTGGTGGCGCTCGCGCGCGAGGACGGCCGCGCGCGTCTCGACGTGACCGACACGGGCATCGGGATTCCCGAGGAGTCGCTGTCGCACCTGTTCCAGGAGTTCTACCGCGCGCCCAACGCGCGCGCGGTCGAGGAGTCCGGCACCGGCCTCGGGCTCGCCATCGTGCGCCACCTCGTCGAACGCTGGCGGGGGCAGGTCACGGTGTCGAGCCGTGAAGGAGCCGGCACGACGTTTCGCATCGAGTTCGCCTGCGCGACCCCGGCGGGCGTGTGAGTTCAACGAAGGGAGAGTCACCCATGGCCAGGATTCTCGTGGTCGACGACGACCCGGACATCACGTACGCGCTTTCGCTGTTCCTCGAGGCGGAGGGCCACGACGTGCGCATCGCCGGGAGCCGTGCGGCCGGCATGAAGGAGCTCGAGTCGTACGACCCCGAGCTCATGGTGCTCGACGTGATGATGGAGCAGCCGGACGACGGCATCGCGATGGCGCAGGAGATTCGTCGCGCGGGCCGCAAGCTGCCCATCGTGATGCTCACGAGCGTGGGCAAGGTGACCGGCATGTCGTTCGGCAGCGACGCCGACCTCGTCCCGGTGGACGCCTTCTTCGAGAAGCCCGTCCCGCCCGCGGAGCTGCTGCGCAAGGTCCGCGAACTGCTCGAGAAGACGGAGGCCGGCCATGCTCGTCGGTAGCCAGCAGAAGCTGCAGGACGACATCCGTGCGCTCGTGCAGCGCCACGGCCGCACGCGGGACGCGTTGCTTCCCATTCTCCAGGACCTGCAGGCGAAGCACGCGTGCGTGCCCGACTTCGCCATGCAGGTCGTCGCCGACGAACTCGGGCTGCACCCGGCCGAGGTGTACGGCGTCGTGTCGTTCTACGCGTTCCTCGGGCACGAGCCGCGCGGACGCTTCGTCGTGCGCCTGTGCCGCACGGTGTCGTGCGAGCTCGCGCGCACCGCGCCGGTCGCGCGCCAGCTCGAGAACGAACTCGGCATCGCGTTCGGCGAGACCACGCGCGACGGACGTTTCTCGCTCGAGTGGGCGGCGTGTCTCGGGCTGTGCGACCAGGGTCCGGCGCTGCTCGTGAACGACCGCGTCTACACGAAGGTCACGCCCGAGCGCGTGCACGCGATCGTCGAGGACTGCCGCAGGGTCTTCGGCGCGCACGCCGCGCAGACCGAACCGGCGGCGCATGCCGCGCAGCCCGCGCTCGCCGCGGAAGGAGGGGTGACGCCATGACCGTGATCGACAGCAGGAGGACCCCGCTGACGTTCGACTCGATCGTGCCGGGCACGGGACTGGCGGTGGCGCTGAAGCTCAGCCGCGCCGATCTCATCGCCACGGTGGCCGCGTCGAACCTGCGCGGCCGCGGCGGCGCGGGATTCCCGACCGCGACCAAGTGGAACCTCGCTGCGGCCGCGAAGGTGGCCGAGGGCGAGTGCAAGTTCGTCGTCTGCAACGCCGACGAAGGCGAGCCCGGCACGTTCAAGGACCGCGTGCTGCTCACGGAGTACGCGCCTCTCGTCTTCGAGGGCATGACGATCGCCGCGCGCGCGGTGGGCGCCAAGCGCGGCATCCTCTACCTGCGCGGCGAGTACGTGTACCTGCGGCCCGCGCTCGACGCCGAACTCGCGCGGCGCCGGAAGGACGGCGTGCTCGGCGCCGCGATCGGCGGCGTCGCCGGCTTCGACTTCGACGTCGAGATCCGCATGGGCGCCGGCGCATACGTGTGCGGCGAGGAGACCGCGCTCATCGAATCGCTCGAGGGCCAGCGCGGCGAGCCGCGCAACCGCCCGCCGTTCCCGGTGGACACCGGCTTCCGCAACCAGCCCACCGTGGTGAACAACGTCGAGACGCTCGCGGCGGTGACCGCGATCCTCGCGAAGGGCCCGGAGTTCTTCCGCAAGCTCGGCTCCGAACGCTCGGCCGGCTTCAAGCTGTTCAGCGTCTCGGGCGACTGCGACGCGCCGGGCGTGTACGAGTTCCCGCTCGGGCTCACGCTGCGCGAACTGCTCGAGCAGGCCGGCGGCACGGACGCGAAGGCCGTGCAGGTCGGCGGCGCTTCGGGCGTGTGCGTGCCGGCCGCGCAGTTCGGCCGCCGCATCGCGTTCGAGGACGTCGCGACGGGCGGCTCGATCATCGTGTTCGGCCCGCACCGCGACATGCTCGCGGTCGCGAAGAACTTCATGGAGTTCTTCTGCGAGGAGTCGTGCGGGCAGTGCACGCCGTGCCGCGAGGGCAACGCCAAGCTGCTCGAAGGCATCCGCATGCTCGAACGCGGCGAGTGCTCGACCGCGTACCTGCGCGAACTCCGCCTGCTCGGCGAGACCATGCAGCTCGCGTCGAAGTGCGGACTCGGGCAGTCGAGCCCGAACGCGTTCCTGTCGATCGTCGAGCACTTCCCCGACGAAGTGCTGGGCCGCTCGCTCGCGGCCGCCGGAGGTACACGATGAGCACCGTGAAGGAGACCCGCCCCGGCACGGACCGCGCGCCCGTCAGCCAGAACCCGCGTCCACTGACCTATCCGCCCGACGCGTCGCAGTCGATCGGCGGCGAGGTGAGCGTGCAGATCGACGGACAGGACGTGAAGGTGCCGATCGGCACGTCGCTCCTGGACGCCGCCAAGAAGGTGGGCGTGCACATTCCCACGCTCTGCCATCACCCCGACCTGCGCGTCGCCGGCGTCTGCCGCGTGTGCGTGGTCGAGGTCGAGGGGCAGCGCACGCTGCAGGCGGCGTGCGCGTATCCCGTGACGAGCCCGCTCAAGGTCCACACGCACACGCGCAAGGTGCGCCAGGCGCGGCGGCACGTCGTGGACCTCATGCTCTCGACGCACTGCGGCGAGTGCTACAGCTGCAAGCGGAACAACAACTGCGAACTCCAGAAGCTGGCCAGGGAGTACGGCGTCGACTTCTTCCGCTTCGGGCACGTGAAGGCCTCGCGCATCCCGAAGGACGAGTCGAGCTACTCCGTGGTGCGCGACATGGACAAGTGCATCCTCTGCCGCCGCTGCGTGCGCACGTGCATCGACCTGCAGGAGGTCGGCGTGCTCGAGGCGATCGGGCGCGGGCACGAGACGCGCATCTCGACCTACCTCGACAAGGCGCTCGCGGACGTCGTGTGCATCAACTGCGGACAGTGCATCAACCGCTGCCCGACCGGCGCGCTGCATGCGAACGACACGTCGGACGAGGTGTGGCGCGCGATCGACGATCCCACGAAGCACGTGGTGATCCAGACCGCGCCCAGTCCGCGCGCCGCGATCGGCGAGTGTTTCGGGCTCGAGCCGGGCGTCCCCATGACCGGCCAGCTCAACACCGCGCTGAAGCTCGCGGGGTTCGACAAGGTGTTCGACACGAACTTCACCGCCGACCTCACGATCCTCGAGGAAGGCACCGAGCTGCTCGTGCGGCTTCACGACGCGCTCGTGAAGAAGCAGCCCACGGCGCTGCCGCAGTTCACGAGCTGCTCGCCCGGGTGGGTCAAGTACCTCGAGCACTTCCATCCCGAGTACATCCCCAACCTGTCGAGCGCGAAGAGCCCGCAGCAGATGTTCGGCGCGGTCATCAAGACGTGGTACGCGCAGCGCAACGGCATCGACCCGAAGGACATCGTGACCGTGGCGCTCATGCCGTGCTCGGCGAAGAAGTTCGAGTGCAACCGTCCCGAGATGGACTCGAGCGGTTTCAAGGACGTGGACTTCGGGCTCACGACGCGCGAGATGGCGCAGATGATCCAGGAGGCCGGCATCCACCTGCCGAGCCTCGCGAAGAGCGGCTTCGACGATCCGTTCGGCGACGCCACCGGCTCGGGCGTGATCTTCGGCGCGACGGGCGGCGTGATGGAGGCGGCGCTGCGCACCGTGATCGAGCTGGTCACGGGCCTGAAGGTCGAGAAGCTCTTCGAGCACGCGAACATCGTTTCCGTCCGCGGGTTCGAGGGCGTGCGCTTGATCGAACTGCCGATCACGCAGGTCGCGAGCGAAGTGCCGGAGATCATCCGGAAGCACGTCCCGAGTTTCGACTTCCTGAAGGGCGTCACGTTGAAGGTCGCCGTCGCGCACGGCACCGCCAACGCCAAGCGGGTGATGGAGGACATCCGTGCCGGCGGCCCGTTCTCGGAGTGCCACTTCATCGAGTTCATGGGTTGCCCGGGCGGGTGCCTGGGCGGCGGCGGCCAGCCCATCCCGACGTCCCCGGAGATCCGGCAGGCGCGGGCGAAGGCCATCTACGCCGAGGACGCCGGCTCGGCCGTGCGGAAGTCGCACGAGAATCCGGCGGTGCTGCGGCTGTACACGGAGTTCTTGACCGACGGCCCGTGCGGCCACAAGAGCCACGAGTTGCTGCACACGCACTACACGGCCCGAGGCAAGCACATCGGGTGACGCGTGGCGCAGGTCGGGCGGGGAAGAGCCGGGGCGGTCGCGACGGGCGGCCGCCCCGGTTCGTGCACGGGTGCCGGGCCGGCGTGCCGCCCGGGGAGGCACCGGCCGCCGGCTCGGGCACCTGTCGCGACCCCGTCACGCCCGCCGCCCGAACGCCGCACTCGGGCGGCCGCGGCCGCCCCGGGCCCGCTGCGGCCGCCCGCCGGACCGGGCCGGCCGGGGCGCACGCGCAAATCTCCCATGCGCTTGACGCCCATCTTTTTGCGGACCTATGGTCGCGCGGCGAAACGTCGCACCGCCGCCCCACCGGCGCCGCCACCGGGGCTGGCATCGTTCCCGCAAAGGAATGCTCCCGACATGTCCACTTCGAGCCCCAAGGCCGCATCCGACGCCGGCACCCCCGGCGGTGCTCCCCGCATCACGCTCGAGTTCGTGCGCGACCATCCCCGGGTGAAGAACCACATCCGGATGGCGGACGCGGCGCTCGAGCAGATCGGCTACACCGAGCACGGCGAGCGTCACGTGGGGCTGGTCAGCCGGATCGCCCACAACGTACTCAAGCGCATGGGGTACCCCGAGCGCGAGTGCGAGCTGGCGGCGATCGCCGGGCTGCTCCACGACATCGGCAACGGCGTCAATCGCGAGCACCACGCGCAGACCGGGGCCGTGATGGCGATGCAGATCCTCCACGAGTTCGGGATGGAGGATCACGAACTGCTCAAGATCATCGCCGCGATCGGCACCCACCACGAGAACGACGGCGATCCCGTCAACCCCGTGGCGGCGGCCATCATCCTGGCGGACAAGAGCGACGTGCACCGCACCCGGGTGCGCAATCCCGACATGATCCGGTTCGACATTCACGACCGTGTCAACTACGCGGTGGAGAAGAGCTTCCTCAACGTGGACGACGACCGGAAGCACATCACGCTGGAACTGACCATCGACCCGAATATTTCGCACGTCATGGAGTACTTCGAGATATTCATGACGCGCATGATGGCGTCGCGCAAGGCGGCCAAGTACCTCGGGGCCACGTTCGGCCTCGCGGTGAACGGAAACCGCCTCGTCTGACCCTTTTCAGGAGGTAGCCGTGAAATCTCGTGTGTTCGCCGCCGGTACGGCGGCCGTCCTCTGTCTCCTGCTCGCGGGCAACGCGCTCGCGCGCAACCCGCACTGCGCGGGTGGCATTCAGTACGTGATGCAGGGACTGCGCGACAAGGAGAAGGGCAACACCGAGGACTACCAGCGCGAGATGAACAAGGCGGTGGACCAGCTCTCCATGTGCGCCACGGAGGACGAGGCCGACTTCGAGGCGCTCGGCTACCTCGGCTGGGCGTACGCCGAGCTCGACAGCTGCGGCCCCGCCGGCGAGTGGTTCGCGAAGGCGATCTCGGCCGGCACGGCGAAGGGCGACAAGAAGAAGGTCGTGCTCATCGAGACGAACCGCGACCACTACTGGACCATGCGCTACAACGACGGCATCGCCGCGATCCAGACGGCGCAGTCGGCGTATCCGGAGTTCACGAAGAAGCCGTCCGACGAAGAGAAGGAGCTGTACGCCGCGGCCAAGACGAGCTACGAGACGGCGCTCCTCAAGCTGACGCAGGCGAAGCTCCTGCGCCCGGGCCACTCGCAGACGCTGCGCAACCTCGCGACGGCCTACGCGCTCATGGGCGACTTCGACAACGCCGAGACCGTGCTCAAGAACGCGCTCGTCGAGATCCCCGGCGACTCGAACCTGACGTCCGCGCTCACCACGGTGCGCGCGAACAAGGCGAACGGCCTGCTGCAGGCGAACAAGCTCGACGAGGCGATCGGTTACTACACCGAGCTCGTGAAGCAGGACCCGACGGGCGTGGACCTGTACATGGGCCTCGGCAACGCGTACTTCACGCGCGCCGGCGCCAAGCAGGACGCCGCCAAGAAGGCCGACTACAAGCTCGCGGGCGATGCGTACGCGACGGCCTAGTCGCTGGGCGACACCGACGCGAACCTGGCGTTCAACGCCGCGCTCGCGTACCAGAACGCGTCCGAGCTGGCGCTCGCCGAGGCGCAGTGGCGCGCCGTGCTCGTGAAGTCGCCGAACGACGCCGACGCGCTCTCGCAGCTCGGCTCCGTGCTCGCCGACGAGAAGAAGTTCGCCGAGGCCGAGCAGGTGCTCGCCAAGGCGATCAGCATCAAGCCCGAGGAGAAGGTGTACTTCCGCCAGCTCGCGGCCGTGTACAGCAAGCAGAGCAACAACACGCGCATGACCGAGATGATGTTCGTCTACCTCGCGCTCAACTCGGGCACGGCGGCGCCCGATGCGGCGGCGACGGCCAAGGGCGCCAAGGCGGGCTCGGCGGCGGCCAACACGGCGGCGTCCATGGGCATGCCGGAGCGCGTGCTCATGTGGACGGACAACACGGCGGGCGCGCTGCAGACGTGGGTGTACGGCACGAAGAAGATCGCGTTCACGTTCAACGCGGCCGGCGTGCTCGTCCAGAAGTCGGACTGGTCGTTCGGCAAGAAGTAGCCCGGGCGGATCGCCGGTGACGCACCGGCGGCGCCGGCCTTGCGCGGCCTCCGGACCGAAGGGTCTGGAGGCCGCGCGCTTTTCGGACACGCGTGAACCGCCGCGCGGCGGGGGAGAGCAGCGTCATGACTGAAGCCGGCCGCAACGAAGTCGTCGCGATCCTGGGGTACGGCAACCAGGGCGCCGCGCACGCGCTCAACCTGCGCGACTCGGGCCGCCGCGTGATCGTCGGGGCGCGCTCCGGCCGCGGCGCCGAAGCGCGCGCGAAGGAAGCGAACTTCGACGTGTTCGCTCCGGCCGAGGCGGCCGCGCGAGCGCAGGTCGTCGCGATGCTCGTGCCCGACGAAGCGGTGCCCGAGGCGTGGGGCGAAGTCGGCGCCGCGCTGCAGAGCGGCGCATGCGTCGTGTTCGCGCACGGCTTCAACCTGCTCTACGGCGCGCTCGCCCTGCGCGCGGACGCCGATGCCGTGCTCGTCGCCCCGACCGGCCCCGGGCGCGTGCTGCGCCAGGTGTACGAACGCGGCGACGGCCTGCCTGCGTATCTCGCGGGGCACCAGGACGGCACCGGCCGCGCCTGGGCTCGCGCCGAGGACTACGCGGACGCGCTCGGCTGCGCGCGTGCGCGGCTCTGGCGCACGACGGTGCGCGAAGAGACCGAAGTGGACCTCTTCGGCGAGCAGAGCGTGCTCTGCGGCGGCATGAACGAACTGGTCACGGCGGCCTGGGAGACGCTGGTCGCGGCCGGGTATTCACCCGAGATCGCCTACCTCGAGTGCGTCCACCAGCTCAAGTTCCTCGCCGACCTGCTGCACGAGCGCGGAGTCTCGGGCCTGCGCCGGGGGATCAGCGGCACGGCGCTCTACGGCGACGTCTCGCGCGGCGCCCGCGTGATCGGCCCGGCCAGCCGTGCGGCCATGCGGGAGATGCTCGAGGAGATCCGCAGCGGGTCGTTCGCGCGCGAACTGGCCGGCGAGATGGCGGCCGGCCGGCCGACGATCCTGCGGGAAACCGCCCGTGCGGCGGCCCACCCGATGGAGGCGGCGCGTCGCAGGGCGCTGGGGCTGCCGGAGTCCTGATCACCCGGGCGGACGGCTCAAGCTGTTGGCTAAAAACGGATTGACAGGGCGAGGGCGAGCCGGATACGGTCCGAGCGTTCCTCGGTTCGAGACCCGCCACCCATCACTCGAGCCGGGTCGGCGTGAAGGAGGAGAGAAGATGACCAAGGCGGATATCGTGGATCAGATCTCGGAGCGCACGGGGCTGACCAAGAAAGATGTCGCGGAAACCGTCGACTGCTTCCTGAATGCCGTCACCAAGGCGCTGGCCAACGGTCATCACATCGAGATCCGCGGCTTCGGCACGTTCCGGGTGAAGGACCGCAAGTCGCGCATCGCGCGCAATCCGCGTACGGGTGAAGCCGTGCCGGTGCCGCCACGCCGCGTGCCCGTGTTCAAGGTGTCCAAGGAACTGAAGGACATGGTGTCGCAGCAGTAACTCCGCTGCTCCCATCACGAACGTCCCGATCGCCCGGCGCTTCCCTCAACGAGCCGCCGGGCGATTCGCTTGCAGCCAGGCTTCGGCGTCGCGCGTGAACGGGTCGTTGGGCAGCAGGCGGCGCAGGCCGACCAGCGCGTGTTCCATGGTCGGCACGTCCCCGAGCGCACTCGCGCACGTGGCGAGGCCGCGCCAGGCGAGCGTGAGTTCCGGATTGAGCTCGACCGCGCGCGCATAGTGTTCGCGCGCCGCCGCGTAGTCCCCGGCCAGCGACGCGTTCATTCCGCGCTGCACGAACAGCCGCGGGTTGGGCGCCGCCTCGATCGAGCGGGCGTAGGCCCGGTCGGCTTCGGCCCGGTCGCCCGACGCCATCCACATCATGCCGAGATGGTCGTAGCCCGCGGCGCGCACGTCGGCCGGGCGCGTGGGCGGGCCGATGAGCACGTCGCTCGCGCGGGCGAGCGCGCGTGCGCGATCGGACTGGTGCGCGAGCCATTGCACGGAGGGCACCGCGGCCGCGAGCAGCACGGGCAGCGCGAGCCACGCCGCCGAGGGCGTTTCGTCGAGCGCTTCGGCGACCAGCCACGCGACGAGCGCGGAGACGGCGATGCCCACGCTCACGTAGACGTCCCAGTCGCGATACAGGCCCTGCTGCGGCCGCACGAACAGCAGCAGCGCCACCTGGGGCAGCACGAGCGCGGCGAGCGCGAGGGACTCGCGCCGGCGCCACCAGCCCGCGCGCAGGAACCACAGGCCCGCGAGCAGCGCGAGCGGTGCGAGCAGCAGCAGCGTCTGAAGCGAGTCGTTCAGCTCCACCGGCGCGAAAGCCGAGAGACCGTGGGGCGCGTGCTTCGCGGAGTCGAACGTCGTGAAGGTCCTCCACATGCGCGGGCCGACGGCCGCGAGCGCGGCGAGCGGCGCCGCCGCGAGCAGCCATTCCAGGGGACGCGGACGGGATTCGCGCGGCGCCGTCGCGCCGAGCGCGAGCGCCGCGAACCATGCCGGGAGCAGCGCCACCGCCGAGCGATGCAGCACGAGCGCCGCCGCGATCGCGAGTCCCGCGACGCCGAGCCGGCGCCCGTGACGCGCGAGCGCGAGAAGCGCGGCCGCGAGCACGAGCACGCAGAGGTTCATGTCCACGGTCGCCTTGGCGTAGCCGTTGAAGAGCGCGAGCTGGGCGCCGAACGCGGCGGCGCCGAAGGCCGCCCAGGTTCCGGCGGGCGTTCGCGCGACCGTGCGCGCGAGCATCCACGCCACGAACGTCCACGCGATCGCGAGCCCGAGCCCCCAGATGCGGCCGGCCGTGTCGTACGTGATGCCGTATCGCGCCGCGGCCGCGCGGGGCAGCGCGTGATGCAGCGCGAGGTCGGCGGGCATCGCCTGCGGCGTGAACTGTTCGGGGTGCTCGAGCTGGGCGAACGCGCCGTGACGCAGGGTGGTGTCCCCCGTCACGAACGCACGCTCGGGGAACGCCCACGTGAGTGCGGCGAGCAGCAGGGAGAGCACGAGCGCGTGCGGCCAGCGCGGCGCCGGGAGCCGCGCGATCACCGTGGCCGACAGCGCGGGCCACGCGAGCGCCGCCGCGAGCGCGAGCCACGCCGGCCAGAACGCCGCGGCCGGAAGGTCGCGCGCGAGATCGATCCCCCAGAGCCAGCGGCCCGGCACGAGCGGCGCGACCGCACGCAGCAACGCGGTGACCGCGAGCGCGGCGAAGACGTAGCGAAGCGGCGCAGGCATCCGCGAGAGCGGAAGGGCCTGCGCCGTGGGTCGGGAAGTGCGTGGGACGGCGGGCTTCGCGGCCGAGGATCGCCGTGTCATCGCATCAGCGGCGGCTGTTGCGCAGCAGGACGAGACGGATGAGCTGCAGCGCCGCCATCGCCGCCGCGGCGATGTACGTGAGCGCCGCCGCGTCGAGCACCTTCTTGGCGCCCGCGACTTCCTGCGGCATCACCGAGCCGCTCGACGTGAGCTGCGCGAGCGCGCGCTTGGACGCGTCGAACTCGACGGGCAGCGTGACGACGTGGAACAACACCGCCGCCGCGAAGAAGAGAATGCCCGCGTCCATGAGCAGCGGCCCGAACGGCGTCTTGGCGCCGAACAGGAAGCCGATGAAGAACAGCGGCGTCGCGAGCGCGCTGCCGAGGTTGGCGACCGGCACGAACGTCGCGCGCAGCTGCATCGGGAAGTAGCCCTGGTGATGCTGCAGCACGTGACCGACTTCGTGCGCGGCGACCGCGATGGCCGAGATGCTGCGGCCGTCGTAGATGCCTTCGGACAACCGCACGCTCTTCGCGGCCGGATCGTAGTGATCGCTCAGCGTTCCGCCCACCGCCTCGACGTTCACGTCGGAGACGCCGTTGCGCGTCATGATGGCGCGCGCCATGTCGCGGCCGGTGACGCCGCTCGATGCCGGCACCTCGGAGAACTTCTCGTACGTGCTCTTCACCTTGAACTGCGCCCAGAGGGCGAAGCCCATGGCGGGGAGCAGCAGGATCATCGTGGGATCGAAACCGAATCCGAACGGCATGACCGCCTCACTCCTTCACGGGGCTCGCATGGCCACCATGGCCACGGTGCGCGGATGCGCCGGGCCGTTGGATGCCGCATGGGGCGGCGCGACTCGGCGGCACGCGACGAAAGTGCGGCTCGTCGCGGCGCGCGAAATTATCCCACGCGGGGCTCCGCGGTCACGTCACGGCCGTGTCACGCGGCGGCGAACCACGGGTCAACTCCGCCGGACCGTGCGCCCGGGAGCGCCGCTCGCGTAGACTGCGCCGCACTCGTTCCGGTCCGCACGCTTTCCGGCATTCGTTTCGGAGCCGTCATGTCCGCCCATGATTCTGCCCATGATTTCGCGATCGATCTGCGCAGCGACACCGTCACCCGTCCCACGCCCGCCATGCGGCGCGCCATCGCCGAGGCCGAAGTGGGCGACGACGTGTTCGGCGACGATCCCACCGTGCTGGCGCTCGAGCGGCGCTGCGCCGAACTCTCCGGCAAGGCGGCGGCGCTGTACGTGCCGAGCGGCACGATGGGCAACCAGCTCGCCGTGCACGTGCTCACGCAGCCGGGCGACGCCGTGCTGCTCGAGAGCGAGTCGCACATCTTCCTGTACGAGCAGGCGGGCATCGCCGCGAACAGCGGCTGCCTCGCGCACGTCGTGCCGGGTCAGCGTGGCGCACTCGATCCCACGGCGGTCGAGGGCGCCGTGCGCCCCGCGGGGGACGACCACGCGGCGAAGCTCGCGCTCGTCTGCCTCGAGAACACGCACAACCGCGCGGGCGGGGCGATCGTGCCGCTGGCCGCGCTGCGCGCCGTGGCCGACGCGGCGCGTGCGCGCGGGGCGCGCGTGCATCTCGACGGCGCGCGTCTCTGGAACGCCGCGGTGGCCGCCGGCGTGAGCATCGCCGAGTGGGCGGCGTGCGCGGACACGGTGATGATGTGCTTCTCGAAAGGGCTCGGCGCGCCGGTCGGCAGCATCCTCGTGGGAGCCGAGGTCGAGATCCGGCAGGCCCGCCGCGTGCGCAAGCGCTGGGGCGGTGGCATGCGGCAGGCCGGCATCCTCGCCGCGGCGTGCCTGCACGCGCTCGATCATCACGTCGAGCGGCTGGCGGACGACCACGCGCGGGCGAAGCGCCTCGCCGCGGGGCTGCGCATGGACGGTGTCGAGGTCGGCGAGCCGGACACGAACATCGTGATCGCGCGTCTGGCCGCGCCGCTCGATCCCGCCAAGGTGCTGGCGGAACTGGAGAAGCGTGGTGTGCGCATGGTGGGCTTCGGGCCCGGGCGCATTCGCGCGATCTGTCATCTCGACGTGGACGATGCGGGTGTGGAAAGGGCGGCCGGCGCCTTCGCCGAGGCCGTTCGTGCCTGCCGGTAGACGCCCCAATACCCCCGTGCTAACTTGCGGCCCGATTTTTCGGGGTCGGCTTCCCGTCCGTCGGAAGGATCAGGTTTGACCGAATCGCGCCACTCCGGCCACGGAGGCACCTTGTTCCTGGTGGCGACGCCCATCGGCAATCTCGAGGACGTCACCACCCGCGCACTGCGTGTGCTGCGCGAAGTGGACCTGGTCGCCGCCGAGGACACCCGGCGGACGCGCCGGCTGCTCGATCATTTCGGGATTTCCGCGACACTCGTGAGCCTGTTCGAGCACAACGAGCGTTCGCGCATTTCCGGCATCGTCGCGCGGCTGAACGAAGGTCAGTCCGTGGCGGTGGTCACGGACGCCGGTTCGCCGGGCATCGCGGACCCCGGTTTTCCATTGGTACGAGCGGCGGTCGCCGAAGGCCTCCGCGTCGAAAGCATTCCCGGGCCGAGCGCCGTACTCGCGGCGCTGCAGGTGAGCGGGCTGCCCACGGACGCCTTCACGTTCGTCGGTTTCCTGCCCGTGAAACACGGCGCGAGGCGGCGGTTGCTCGAGGAGTACTCGGATCGCCGCGAGACCATCGTGGCTTTCGAGTCGCCGCATCGCATCGAACGCTGCCTCGAGGATCTCGAGGCGGTCTGGCAGGAACGTCCGATCGCGCTGTGTCGCGAACTGACGAAGTTGCACGAGCAGGTCCTGCGCGGCAGCGCGTCCGAGGTGAAGGCGGCGCTGCGCGACGACCAGAAACGAGGGGAAATGGTGCTGGTGCTGGGCGGCAGGACGCGCGCGTCGCGCGCGGATCGGGCCACGGAAGCGTGAGCGCCGAGACGATGTCCAAGGACAAGGGCTCGGGACGCGGCTACAAGGACGTCCTCAAGGACGGTGCGCACGCCGCCCTCGATCCGCTCGTGTCCGGGATCGCCGCGGTCGGGCTCCGCCCGAACCACCTGACCGTGCTCGGGCTCCTGTTCAGCCTCGCCGCCGGCCTCGCCTTCGCGATGGGCCGCTTCCGCACGGGCGCGGTCATCACGTGCCTTTCGGGACTGTGCGACATCCTCGACGGGCAGCTCGCCCGAAAGACGAACACGATCACGCGCTTCGGCGCGTTCTTCGACTCGGCGCTCGACCGCATCGCGGACGCGGCGCTGTTGCTGGGGTTCTCGTGGTTCTACATGTCCAACCTCGTGGACATGGCCGTGAATCCCCAGCGGGTGCTGATCAACCTGCAGCGGGGGCTCGAGCCCCTGACGTGGGCCGTCATCGCGATGCTCGCGATGCTCGCGGCGGTCGGCTCTCTTCTGGTGTCGTACACGCGCGCGCGCGCGGAGGGGCTCGGCATCGACTGCAAGGTCGGCTGGTTCGAGCGTCCCGAGCGCATCGTGCTCGTGATCATCATGGGATTCGCGGGGCTCGGACCCGTCATTCCGGCGGGTCTCCTGATCCTGGTGGCACTCTCGT
Source organism: Candidatus Eiseniibacteriota bacterium (assembly GCA_016215625.1). Lineage (GTDB taxonomy): Bacteria > Eisenbacteria > RBG-16-71-46 > RBG-16-71-46 > RBG-16-71-46 > CAIXRL01. The sequence goes on from JACRIW010000103.1 coordinate 43,713, forward strand.
TCACGACCGCGTTCCAGCGGATGGCGCACGTCTACGGGCGCACTCGCCAGCAGGACCCGGATTCCGAATAAACACGGAGGTATGAAGTCCATGGGCAACAAGGTTCGAGTCGCGATCATCGGCGTGGGCAACTGCGCCTCGTCGTTCGTGCAGGGGCTGTACTACTACCGGAACGCGAAGGACACCGACCGCGTTCCCGGTCTCATGCACGTCAATCTCGGCGGCTACCACATCAAGGACGTCGAGATCGTCGCGGCGATCGACATCGACAAGAACAAGGTCGGCAAGGACGTCTCGGAAGCGATCGCGACGTGGCCGAACAACACCGCGGTGTTCGCCAAGGTGCCGAAGATGGGCGTCAAGGTGCAGCGCGGCATGACGCACGACGGCCTCGGCAAGTACCTCTCGCAGATCATCGAGAAGGCGCCGGGCTCGACGGTCGACATCGTGAAGCTGCTCAAGTCGACCAAGACGGACGTCGTGGTCAGCTACCTGCCCGTGGGCTCGGAAGAGGCCACGAAGTGGTACGTCGAGCAGATCCTCGAGGCCGGCTGCGCGTTCGTGAACTGCATTCCCGTGTTCATCGCGCGTGAGAAGTACTGGCAGCAGCGCTTCGAGAAGAAGGGCCTGCCGGTCATCGGCGACGACATCAAGTCGCAGGTCGGCGCGACGATCACGCACCGCGTCCTCGCGAACCTGTTCGTGGACCGCGGCGTGCGCATCGACCGCACGTACCAGCTGAACTTCGGCGGCAACACCGACTTCATGAACATGCTCGAGCGCGAGCGCCTCGAGTCGAAGAAGATCAGCAAGACGTCGGCGGTGACGAGCAACATCCCGTACGACATCGATCCCGAGAACGTGCACGTCGGTCCGTCGGACTACGTGCCGTGGCTCAAGGACCGCAAGTGGTGCCACATCCGCATGGAAGGCACGACCTTCGGTGACGTGCCCCTCAATCTCGAGATGAAGCTCGAGGTGTGGGACTCGCCGAACTCGGCCGGCGTCGTGATCGACGCGGTGCGCTGCGCCAAGCTGGCGCTCGACCACGGCCTCAAGGGCGCCCTGATCGCGCCGTCGAGCTACTTCAAGAAGTCGCCCCCGGTGCAGATTCCGGACGACATCTCGCGCGAGCTGACGGAGCAGTACATCAAGGACCCGAAGGGCACCGAGGCGAAGCTGCGCGTCAATCCGCCGACGCTCAAGCGCGAGTCGAAGCCCGTGCTGAAGGCTCCGGCGAAGAAGGCCGCCCCGAAGAAGGTTGCTCCCAAGGCGGCTGCGCCGGCGAAGAAGGCCGTCGTCGCGTCGAAGAAGAAGTAACCCGGCATGCCCGGACTGTTCGTCACCTTCGAAGGAGGCGAGGGCTCCGGGAAGTCCACGCAGGTCGCGCGGCTCGCCGCGCGCCTGCGTGCGCTGGGTATCGATCCGCTGATCACGCGTGAGCCCGGAGGCACTCCCGTCGCGGAGGGCGTCCGGGCTCTGCTGCTCGATCCCGAGCGCCGTCCGGTGCCGCTCGCCGAGGCGCTGCTCATGGAAGCCTCGCGCGCACAGCTCGTCGCGACGGTGCTCAAGCCCGCCCTCGACGCGGGGCGCGTGTGCCTCTGCGACCGTTACGCCGACTCGACGCTCGCCTACCAGGGCGCCGGGCGCGGCATCGACGCGGCGCTGCTCGAGCAGTGGAACACGGCGGCCACGCAGGGGCTCCGCCCCGACGTCACGCTGCTGTTCGACGTGGACCCGTCGCTCGGGCTGCGGCGGCGGCAGGAGGCGCCCGGCGCGACCAACCGCCTCGACCGCGAGCCGACCGACTTCCACGAGCGCGTGCGTGCACGCTACCTCGAGCTGGCCCGCTCCGAGCCGGCGCGCTGGGTCGTGCTCGACGCGTCGCTGCATCCGGACGAACTCGAGGCGCAGGTCTGGGAGGCCGTGATCGCGCGGCTGCCGGCCGAGGCGCGCCCGAGCGCCCGTCGCGCCTGAACCGGGGCGCCGCACGGCCGCATCCCAAGCGCGTGCTATAGTTTCCGCCCCTGCACCCGGTGACCCGCCCGTCGGCCCGCCGGAGCCGCGTTCCGCACCCGAACCGGAGGTCCCGTGATTCGTCGCCGCATCCTGCTGGGCACGCTGCTGGCCGTGTTGTTCGCGGTGGGCTGGTGGGCGGGACGCGTGCGCGCCTCGGGCGACCTCTACAGCAACCTCGACCTCTTCATCGAGGTGCTGCACGCGGTGCAGACGAACTACGTGGATCCGGTCGAGCCCGGGCCGCTCATCGAGGGCGGCATGCGCGGCATGCTCAAGGAACTCGACCCCTATTCGCAGTACCTCGACCCGCGCGAATACGACGCGATGAAGTCGCGCCTCGCCGGTGAGTTCGACGGCGTCGGCGTGCTCGTGGACGCGCACGAGGGCTACCCGATCGTGATCGCGCCGATCGAGGGTTCGCCCGCCTGGGACCAGGGCGTCATGCCGGGCGACCTCATCATCCGCATCGACGGCCGGATGACGTTCGGCCTCGGCATCCCCGAAGTCTCGAACCGCCTGCGCGGCCCCGCGGGCACGAAGGTCACCATGACCCTCGTGCGCGAAGGGGACCCCGACGAGCACGAGATCGAGGTCGTGCGCCGCCGTGTCGAGACGCCCGCCGTACCGCACGCGTTCCTGCTGGGATCGTCCACCGGCTACCTGCGCCTCGCCAACTTCACCGAGCGTGCGGGGGCCGAAGTCGCCACGGCGTTGGATTCGCTGCGCCGCGCCGGTGCGCGCAGCCTGATCCTGGACCTGCGCGGCAATCCGGGCGGTCTCGTGGACCAGGCGGTCTCCGTCGCGCAGCAGTTCGTGCCCGAAGGCTCGCTCATCGTGTACACGAAGGGCCGCGCGGCCACCGTCGGCAAGAAGTTCACGGCCGGCAAGGCGCGCGCCGAACTGGCGTGGCCGATGGTCGTGCTCGTGGACGCGGGCAGCGCCTCGGCGTCCGAGATCGTCACCGGCGCGCTGCAGGATCTCGATCGCGCGCTCGTGGTCGGCGGCACGTCGTTCGGCAAGGGCTCGGTGCAGGACATCTACCCGCTGCGCAACCGCGGTGGGGCGCTCAAGCTCACGACGGGCCTGTACTACACGGCGAGCGGCCGGTCGCTCCACAAGCCTCGCAAGGACCTCACCGCGCTGCTCGAGGAGGACGAAGAAGACGCCGCCGACGAGGCCCCTGCCGACAGCGCCGCGGCTCCCGCGCCGGCCAGCCCCAAGGCGCAGGAGTTCCGCACGTCGCTCGGACGAATCGTGTACGGCGGGGGGGGCATCACGCCGGACCTCGCGGTGAAGCCCGACTCGGTGGCCCCCGCGGTGCGCACGCTCGAAGGCGCGCGCGTGGTGCTGCGCTTCGCCAACCAGTGGGCCGCGGATCACGCCGAGGCCGATGGTTCGTCGTCCGACGAGTGGGCCGCGTTCCGGGCGTTCGCGCTCGCACAGAAGCCCGAGCTGACCGCGGCGCAGCTCGACGACCAGCGCGCCGCGCTCACTTCCGCGCTCCAGCGCGAGCACGCACGCCGCAAGGGTTCGTCGGCGGCCGCGCGCGTCGTGGCCGAACGCGATCCCGTCGTACGCAAGGCGCTCGAGGTGCTGCGCGCGGCGCGCGCCCCGCGCGACGTGTTCGCGTTCGGCAAGCCCGCGCCCGCCCGCCCCGCGAAGAGCGCGGCGCCGCGTTCGCCTCACACCGGCCGAACCGGGCGCTGAGCATGCCGTTCGCGTACCTCTGCGACTTCGACGGGACCATCTCGCCCGAAGACATCGGCGCCGCGTTCGTGCGCCGGTTCTCGGCCGGCCGCGACGCCGAGCGGGACGCGCTGCTCGAGGAGTGGTTCGCGGGCGGGCTCGGCCATCGCGAGCTCACGCGCCGCGAGTGCGAGCTGATCACCGCCACCGAGGAAGACGCGATCGCGTTCGGGCGCACGTTCAAGCTCGACCCGCACTTCGCGCCGTTCGTGCGCGAGGCGCTCGGACGTGGCGATTCGGTGATGGTCGTGAGCGAGGGTTTCGACTTCTACGTGCGCGATCATCTCGCGCGCGCGGGTTTTCCCGAGCTGCCTTGGGCGTCGAACCGCGCCGTGTTCGAGGGCGACCGCGTGCATCCCGAGCACCCCTTCGCCGATCCCGCATGCTCCTCGTGCGGCAACTGCAAGGCGCAGCACGTGCGCCGCTACCGCGGCCGCGGTTTCCACACGGTGCTGGTCGGCGACGGGCTTTCCGATCGCTGCGGCGCGAAGGCGGCCGACACGGTGCTCGCGCGCGGCGACCTCCAGAAGTGGTGCGAGCGCGAGCGCATGCCCCACGTGACCTTCGAGAACTTCGCGGACGTCGCCGAGTTCGCGCGACGCCAGGACCTGTCCGCGCCGCTGCCCCGGCCTTCCCGCACGACATCGCGTTCCGGCCCCCGCGGCCGGTGACCCGGAGCTCCGCCACTCATGAAGATCGGTGACGTCCAGTTGGAATCCCCGTTCGTGCTCGCGCCGCTCGCCGGCGTGAGCGATTCGCCGTTCCGCCAGCTCGCCCGCGAGCAGGGCGCGGCGGCCGTGTACACCGAGATGGTGTCCTCGGACGGGCTCATCCGCGGCAACAAGATGACGATGGACTACATCGCGTTCGAGCCGCACGAGCGCCCGATCGGCGTGCAGCTGTTCGGTTCCGACCCGGCGGTGATGGCCGACGCCACGCGCGTGTTGTCCGAGCTGCCGCCCGAGCAGCGCCCCGACCTCATCGACATCAACATGGGCTGCCCCGTGCGCAAGGTGGTCACGCGCAACGCTGGCGCCGCACTGCTGCAGGACGTGCCGCTCATCGAGCGCATCGTCTCGGCCATGGCCGCGGCGTCCGACCTGCCCGTGACCGCGAAGATCCGGCTCGGATGGGACGGCCAGTCCCGCAACGTGGTGGACGTGGCGCGTGCGCTCGAAGGCGCGGGCGCCAAGGCCGTCGCCATTCACGCCCGCACGCGCGCCGAGAAGTTCGAGGGGCACGCGCACTGGGACATGATCGCCGCCGCCAAGCAGGCCGTCGGGATTCCCGTCATCGGCAACGGCGACGTGCGCACTCCGGCGGACGCGGTGCGCATGCTCGAGCAGACGGGCTGCGACGGCGTGATGCTCGGCCGCGCCGCGTTCGGCGACCCCTGGGTGTTCAAGCGCATCCTCGCGCTCGCCGAGCGTGGCGAGGAGCTTGCGCCGCCGACGGCGGAGGAGCGCCTCCAGGCCGGCGTGCGTCACCTCGGCATGCTCGTGAAGACCGCGGGAGAGAGCGTCGCGGCGAAGGAGATGCGCAAGCACGTCGCCTGGTACATCAAGGGGCTGCCGCACAGCCACAAGGTGCGCGAGCAGGTGAATCGCACCCGGTCGGCGGCCGAGATGGTCGAGCTGCTCAACCTCTATCTGTCCGAGCTGGCCGCACACGGACTCGACCGATTCGCCCCGGAACCTTCGCCGCCCACGGGTGGGGGCGGCGCCAGCGGCTGAGCCCACTGCAGGGTGGGCGTTTCAGGGCGCAGCTCTCCTTCCTGGAAGCGATTGCGCGTGCGGGGGCCGATCGGATCGAAACACTTGGGTCCAGGGTCGGTCACGGGTCGGCGCCACACACGGGAGAGGATCCAGCCGCGGGTGGTTTTCTCGGGTGAACCATCCAACTTGGAACGAGTTGGCCTGCTGGGGCGGATTTCCCGGTTCCGTGCGGGTCGCAACACTCGCGATGACGGCAGGTGGCTGCAAAATCGTGCCTTGCCTCTCGCTGGAGTCCCAAGTTGCGGCAAAAAAACGGATTGACAGAGCCATGTAGGACGCCTAGCCTTTGTCCCGTGTTAGATGTGCTGGGTGTCCCCCAGCCCGTCCTTCACTTGCACCTCGAGTTCCGCAGCTTCACGAACCACTCGCCGCAGCGGTGATGGGCACTCGTGAAAGCTCGCCACGAGATCAGCGCACTATGTGCCTGCAGCCAGTTCGAACTGCCTAAGAACTGGCGAGGCAGCGGAAAGGGGGGATGGCTCTCTCAGCAGTGCAGCCACTGCCGTCGGAATGCTGGTGCCCTGAGAACTCAGGGTGGCGTCCGTCGGCGCTTTGTTTTGGCGACACCTCGCTCGCAATCCGTATCTCTGGATGACTTCGCATTGCCCATGCATTGCGACGATGGAGGTAGTCTTATGAAGAAGCCGTTCGTCGCGCTGCTTCTCCTCGTTGGAGCAGCCGCGATGGTGGCGAACATGGCGTACGCGCAGGCCGATGGCTCCTCGGAGCCCGGCAACAAGCTCGTCAACGCCAAGATGATGCAGGAACTGCTCAAGTCGCGTGCGGAACGTCTGCACACGTCTGCGGGCCCTGATCCTGACACCGTCTGGTTCGGCCACTCGTACACGGATCATTGGTCCGCCACGTCCAACTACTGGAACCTGTACACGGGCGTGAACTTCCCCAGCCTCACGGATCCGAACAACGCGATCTGGGACTGGGATCACTCGACTGGCCTCGTGAACCACGGCATCGGCGACTCCCTCGCGGGATGGTGGCCGATGCGTCGTGCGTACTCGATCGCCGGCGGTCTCACTCTTCCCGATGCGAGCCGTCCC
>JACRIW010000015.1 GCA_016215625.1 Candidatus Eiseniibacteriota bacterium
CGCGATCGTGCTCGAGATGAGCGGCATTCCCTCGCTCGCGTTCGCCGTGGGCGTGTACCTGCCGCTGTCGAGCTCGACGCCGATCCTGATCGGCGGAGCGGTGCGCTGGCTCGTGGACCGCGCGAAGCGCAAGGAGCTCGCCCACAGGAAGCTCACCGAGGACCAGCTGCAGGCCGAGGGCGACAAGAGCCCCGGCGTGCTCATGGCGTCGGGCTACATCGCGGGCGGCGCGATCGCCGGCATCCTGATCGCGTTCCTCGCGGGCGTGATGAGCGACACCGACGGACGAATCGCGAAGTGGGCGAACGCGAGCAACCCGTTCTTCTCGGGCCCGAACGCCGACGCGCTGTCGCTGATCCCGTTCGGCGCGCTCACGCTGCTCCTGCTCGCGGTCGGCCGCGAGAAGGTGCTGGCGGGGAAGAAGCGCGCAGGAGCGCGCCCGGCGTCGCACCTCGGCCCGGCGCGATCCGGCCGGTGGCCGGTGACGGGGTGGTTCGCGGGACTTCGCACCCTTCGCGAGGGAGTGGGCGGTGATCGACGAACCCCAGATCCTGCACACGACGGCGCAGCCCATCGCGGTGGTGCGGCTGACCGTGCCGCGTTCGGAGATCCGCGAGGTGATGGGCCCGGCGATCGGGGAAGTGCGTGGCGTGCTCGCCGAGCAGGGCGTGGCGCCCGCCGGCCCGTGGTTCACGCGCCACCTGCGACTGGACCCGGACGTGTTCGACCTCGAGGTCGGCGTGCCGGTGTGGAGCACCTTCGACGAGAGCGGCCGCGTGGTCGCGAGCATGCTGCCTGCCGTGAAGCTCGCGCGCACGATCTACCAGGGGCCGTACGAAGGACTCGCCGAGGCGTGGAGCGAGTTCGAGGAGTGGATCGCCGCGGAAGGGCACGAGTGCGGCGCCGGTCTGTGGGAATGCTACGTGGCGGGGCCCGAGTCGGGCCCGGATCCGGCCGCCTGGCGCACGGAGTTGAATCGCGCCCTCGTGCAATGAGGCGCGCGCGCGGATGAGCGAGCGCGTCTCGTTCGCGCCCGAGGGCGAGTTCCGCGACGACGTCGCGGCCGCGTACGAGGAAGTCGGCGGCGCGTTGCGCGTGCTGCTGCCGCGCGCGTGCCTGAACCATGTCGGCAGCACGTCCGTGCCCGGCTCGCTCACGAAGGGCGACCTCGACATCTGCGTGCTCGTGAGTGCCGCGGCGTTCGCGGACGCCGACGAAGCGCTCGCGCGCACGTACGCGCGCAACGAAGGCTCCGACCGCACGCCGGCGTTCTCCGCGTTCGTCGCCGCCGCGCACGGCGTGGACGTGGGCATCCAGCTCGTGATCGAGGGCAGCGCCGACGACGTGTTCGTCGCGTGGCGCGACCTGCTGAACACGAACGCGGAACTGCGCGCCGAGTACGACGCGCTCAAGCGCCGCTTCGAGGGCGCGCCGATGGACGACTACCGCGCGGCGAAGAGCGCGTTCATCGAGCGCCACCTCCGCGCCTGAGCCGGCCGGACCGCCGCTTCGGCTTCGCCGCGCCCCGCCGCACCGCGCGGCGCTCGCTCGTGGCGAGGAACGCCTGCATCACGGCCGGCGCGAGCGTGCGCGCCTTCACGTCGGACGCGCGGCGGAAAATCGCGTAGCGCGTGAGCGGCGTGTCGCCGTACTCGATGCCCTCGCCGTCGCGCAGGGACGAACCATGCTCGAAGTACAGCTTCACTTCGGCGGCGTAGGGGAACAGCGCGCACACGTGCCCGGCTTCCTTCGAGCGGTAGCCGAGCGCGCGCCAGCCGGGCAGCACGCGCTCCTCGGCGTCCGGCAGCACGTCGAGCACGATCGCGCGGACCTTGCCCGCGATCGCGCGCACGGCGGGCGGGAAATCGGCGAGCAGGGCCTCGGCGGTGAGCGTGGGCTTGGTCATGCGCGGCACGATGCCACGAAAAGATGACAGCGCGTGTCACCATTCTCGGGGCCGGCTCGACCGCAAACGATCAGGGAGCGCGGGATCTGCCCCGCGCTCCCCGACGGACTTCACGAAAGTCGTGCCCCTCTACGCCGGGCTCGACTCCATCGCCTTCTTGAGCGGCTTGTTGAACAGCCAGATCGCCAGGCCCGTGGCGCAGCCCAGGACGAGCAGCAGCAGGAAGAACGATTCCTTCGGGATCATCGTGTACAGCTGGCCGATGTAGCCCGAGAGGATGTTCCCGAAGAAGCTCGAGAGGAACCACATGCCCATCATCATCGAGATGATGTGGCGCGGGGACACCTTGGTCACGAGCGACAGGCCGATCGGCGACAGGTACAGCTCGCCGAACGTGAGCAGCACGGTGCAGAACACCGGCCAGAACCAGCTGCCGCGGCCGTCACCCACGGCCTGCACGCCGAGGATCATGACGATGAACGACAGGCCGAGGATCATCGAGCCGATCGCCATCTTCGCGACCGACGAAGGCTCCTGGTTCCGCTTCGCCTGCCAGCGCCAGAAGATGTCGAGGAACGGCGCGAACAGGAAGATGCAGAGCGGGTTCACGGACTGGAACCACGTGGCGGGGATCTGGAAGCTGCCGATCATCGGCCACACGGTCTTCTCGTCCGCCCACGTCTGCATGGTGTTGCCCTGCTGCTCGTACACCGCCCAGAAGACGATGTTGAGCATGCACAGGATCACCAGCGCCCACACGCGGCGCCACTCGTCCGGCGTGAGCGACTGCTGCTTCTCGGCCTTCTTGGCGGTGGCTTCGCCGGACGCCTGGCGCGCCTGCAGCGTGTCGGGAGCGAGGAAGCGCTGGCCGAACGCCTGCACGATCAGGCCGAGGCACATGCCGACGCCCGCGGCGAAGAAGCCCCACCGCCAGCCGTACAGCGCCGCCAGCGTGCCGCAGATCAGGTTGCAGATGAACGCGCCGAGATTGATGCCCATGTAGAAGATGGTGAACGCGCCGTCGCGCCGCGGATCGCCGGCCGGGTACAGGCTGCCCACCTGCGTCGAGATGTTCGGCTTGAAGAAGCCGTTGCCGACGATGAGCAGCGAGAGCGCCACGAAGAACAGCCCTTCGGAGCCCCACAGCAGGAACTGGCCCATCGCCATGAGCGCGCCGCCGATGAACACGGCCTTCTTCTGCCCGAGATACTTGTCGGCGAGGTAGCCGCCGAGCAGCGGCGTCAGGTACACGAAGCCGGTGTACCAGCCGTAGATGACCGAGGCGCTCGCCTGCACGGCCGAGGTCTCGGAGGCGATGCGGTGGGCGATCTCCGGCGTGTACGAACCGCCGCTGAGCAGCGCCTGCGTGCGCTCCTGGATCGTGGCGGCGAGCGCCGCGGGATCGGGCACCGGCAGCAGCTTCTGCAGCATGCCCCAGCCGAACACGTGGTTCGGGTCGCCCTCGGCGGCGTACGAGCCGCCCTGCACGGACTGGCGGATCGTCACGAACAGGTAGTTCACCATGTACAGCTTCAGCAGTCCGCGCATCCCGTAGTACGAGAAGCGCTCCCACATCTCGGTGAAGAACAGCACGAACAGTCCGGGCGGGTGGCCCATGATCGTCCGGTGTTTGCCGGCAACAGCCGCGGTATCGGCCACGGAGATTCCTCCAGTTGGATCGCCGAAGACGGAAACGTGTGGAAGAACGACGCCGCAGGATAGACGCGTGACTTCCCTGCCGCCACCGTGAACCGCCCGGCGCAGCCGATCGGGGGATGGCCGCCCGGCCGTCGCCGGGGCGGCGTTCGCCACCCGGGGGCCGGACGCATGCGCGGAGGGCGGCGGGTTTGCCTCGGCCCCGGCGGCGGCTCTAGCTTCGGCGGCGAATCAATCCACCACGACTTCCGTTCACCCTTTCCGCCGAGTGCCACATGAGCGCCGATCTCCGCGAAGCCATCCTCGAGCGCTTCCTGCGCTACGTGAAATACGACACCCAGTCGAACCCCGCCTCGACCACCGTGCCCAGCACGGCCAAGCAGCTCGTGCTGTCGAACGTGCTCGTCGACGAGCTCAAGGCGCTCGGTCTTTCCGACGCGTTCCTCGACGACAAGGGCATCGTCATGGCGACGCTGCCCGCGAACACGAAGAAGGCGAACGTGCCCGTGATCGGCCTGCTCGCGCACGTGGACACGTCGCCGGAGATGAGCGGCGAGAACGTGAAGCCGATCGTGCACCGCGCGTGGGCCGGCGGCGACATCGTGCTGCCGGACGATCCGACGGCGGTGATCCGTCCGTCCGAGCTGCCCGCGCTCGCGGCGCGCAAGGGCGAAGACATCGTGACCGCGTCGGGCAAGACGCTGCTCGGCGCCGACGACAAGTCCGGCGTCGCGGTGATCATGGCCGTGCTCGAGCACCTGCTCGCGCACCCCGAGATCCCGCACGGCACGATCCGCGTGGCGTTCACGCCCGACGAGGAGATCGGCCGCGGCGTGCGCCCGTTCGACGTGAAGCGCTTCGGCGCGTACTGCGCCTACACGCTCGACGGCGAGGGCCGCGGGCGCATGGACGCCGAGACGTTCTCGGCCGACGCGATGACCGTGACGTTCCAGGGCTTCAACACGCACCCCGGCCTCGCGACGAACGTGATGGTGAACTCGATCAAGGTCGCGTCGGACTTCGTGAACCGGCTGCCGAAGAACGGTCTCGCTCCCGAGACGACGGCCGACCGCGAAGGCTTCGTGCACCCGATGGGCATGGAAGCGTCCGTGGACCGCACGACGGTGAAGTTCATCATCCGCGACTTCGAGACCCCGGGCCTCGCGGTGAAGGAGGCGCTGGTCGAGAAGCTCGCGAAGGAGACGTGCGCGGACTGGCCGGGCTCGAGCGTCACGTTCACGGTGTCGAACTCGTACCGCAACATGCGCGACGTGCTCGCGAAGGTGCCGGACGTCGTCGAGAACCTGCGCGAGGCCATGCGCCGCGCGAACGTGACGATCGACGAAGGCCGCATCCGCGGCGGCACGGACGGCTCGATCCTGTCCGAGATGGGCCTGCCGACGCCGAACCTCTTCTGCGGCATGCACGAGTTCCACTCGCGGCTCGAGTGGGTGAGCGCGCACGACATGGAGAAGTCCGCCGAGGTCGTGCTTCAGCTCGCGCAGGTCTGGGAGGAGAAGGCCTAGGGGTGGCAGTCCTTGGATAAATTTGGCAGTCGTGCGGCTGAACAGAGGTTCGATTCGATGTCGCCTGGTCCACGCTGGCGCTCCAGCGAATTGAGGTGGGCAGCCGGACGGTTGCCATTGCGCGCGAAGGCCTGCCCTAAGACTGGATGACGCGCGGGCTTGCGTACTTCTTCATCGCCTTGGGTTGTCTCGACGTTCCGGTTGCTAGGGTCCCGCGTGATCCCGATCTCGGGCTCTAACCCGGACAGCCAGTTTCGCTGTGTGCTCAACCTCGGCGGCGGCAGTGTGCTCGGCCACTACTACGGTTTGATGATCAGCAGCCGACTCAAGTACGGCACCCGCAAACTCGTCGCGGAGAGGAAGCGATCGGAGCACGCGAGGGCGACCAGAGTTCGTTCGTTTCGCGAAGCGCACCGGTATCGTGACCCGGCGGCGGTCTCGGTGCTCCTGCTCGCGAGCAGGGTTCTCTCGGCCGCGACGAGTGACGTTCGCGCGATGCTCGCCTCGGAAAGTCGGCAGCGCATCCAAGCGGACTCGCTGGAGACGCACGAGCGTCAGCTCACCGACCGCCGGCTCGACCGCCTCACGGCGATCACCGAGCTCGTGGTGCTCGCGGTCGCCGAGCAGACGGACGTCGTGGAACGCCGCGAGGCGCTGGCGCAGCTCAGGCGGATGCGGCGCGTGGCACCCTAGCGCTTCTTCCTGGGCTTCTTGCGCGGCGGCTTCCGGCGGGGCGCGGCCGCGCGGGCAATCGCGGCATGCCCCGGCGGAGGTGTCCCCTTCGGAGCCTTCGCGATCGCTGGCCTCGACTTGGCGGGAGCCTCGACAGGATCTGCATCCTCATCGGTGCCCTTTACGCCGTCGAGCTTGGCGAGGATGTTGCGCACCCGGCTGAACTTCTTCTGTGCCTTGAGGTAGTCGGCAAACCGGTTGCAGGAGTCTGCGATCACCTCGTCATAGGTGTAGATCTCGGTACCGTGGGCCTGCAGCACGCGCCGCTCGTCGGGGCCGATGTCGGGCCGCTTTCCGACGAGGCACACGCACTGGATGTTGGGGTCGGCGTTGTCCTCGACCTCGCGCAGGCACTTCTTCAGCGCGTCGCGGTACTTCGACACCTGCTTGAGCAGCTCGTACACGTCCGACTTCACTCCGGGGCGCTTGAGTTCGACGATGATGTGGATGCCGCCGGCTCTCCGGTAGCGAATGTCGAGACGGCCCTCTTTCTGGGCCTTCGGAAGGCTGACCCCTTCAAACTCCGTGTTCACCCGCTCCTCGAGCCGCTTGTTGATCTGGTCCTGCAGAGTCCAGCTCGGCTCGAGCAGCCACAGATGCTCGAAGATGTGCTTCTGAATCGTCCGCTCCTTCGCGTCGGCATCCACCAGCTTCTCAAGCTCTTGGACGACCAGGAGCCGCTGGCTGGCGATGTCCGCGTACAGGGCGTTCTCGAGGTCGCTCTCGAGAGCGAACATCGCCGCAATGGTCTCGAGCTGGTCATCGGGTGAATCGCGGAGCATGTGGAGCTTGTGCTGCACGCGCAGCCGCTCGAACGCGAGGATGCCGAACTTGAGAACCTGCGCCTTGTCGGCGTCGTTCGAGAAGCGCGCTCCGCTCAGCCGCCCGATCAGGTGTCGGGCGTCCGCGGTCTCGTCGTCAGTCAGGCCCTCGAGCCACTCCGATACGATGGGCCCGATCGCGGGGTCCTTGGTCGAATCCTCGACGGCGGCCTCGCGGCGGAGCTTCCGCCACTTCTCCTGGATGATCTTGAGCTGCTCCCAGACGTACTTGCCCAGGGCGACCATGCGGGGATCGTCTTCCTTCATCCGCTCCCGGTCGCTTGTCGCAATGTCTTCCGCAGTGGCGTCGAGGAAGTCCGCACGGATGTACCCCGCGAGATAGGCGGCATACAGCCCGGCCTCACCGAAGTGGTGCAGGAAGTTCGCGATGGCCACCTTCCCGCGGCAGTCGACGACGATCCGGTTGTCGTTGATGTCGACCTCGCCGACCTTCGTCTTCAGCTGCTCGGGCTGGGCAACGGTGCCGATCCACCCGGTGACCCGGGCCGAGGTCCCATCCGCGAACTTGACCTCATCGTCCAGCTGGAAGGTCTTGCATCCCGCAGCACAGCGCGCGGCGTATGACATGCTCTCGGGTCCCAGGTGCCACATGAACTGGAGCCGCTTGAACACGTCCCAATGGTCAACGGTAACCCGCTCCCCGTTCACGTAGACGGCGAAGTCGTTCGGGCCCTTCCCGCCCGCCGCATCCATGTCGATCACGCTGAAATGGCGGGCGATCGCCTTGAGGACGCGCTCTGCGGAGATGGCGCGCACGCGGCGAAGGCGGCGCAGCGTGATGCGCGTGCCCTGTGGGAATCCATCTGGCACGTCCAGATCGTCGGGAGAGTACTTGAGCTGCGCCTTCGACTTCTCCTCGATGCTCTCGCGGCTCATCTTCATGCCCACGGCTTGGCCGCGCTTGTTCGAGATCAGCTCCACCTCGTTTGCGACCGAGAACATCGCGAGCTTTCCGATGCCCTTACGGCCCATGGGCGCTTCCCGCCGCGGCCACTCTGGGAATGGGTCGGCATCGGCCGTCGGTGCCGGGTCCTCTTCGCGGCGGTCTCGGCCGACGCGCAGATACTTGGACTGCGCATCCCCGCGGTCCATCCCGATCCCGTCGTCCTGGATGACTACGTGGTCGTCAGCGACCGTGATGTCGACCCGTCGCGCCCGCGCGTCGTAGGCGTTTGCGACAAGCTCCGAGATAACCGGAGGCAGGCTGCTGTACAGGTTCATGCCGAGGTGGCGGAGCGTGTCGAGCGAGATCTCGAGTGTCAGCGGCGTCGGTTCGGTCACTTGCTGCTCCTTGCCTTCGGTTTGTGCTTCCTTGCATGCCGGACCAGCGTGCCGCCGAGCGCCTCCGCGAGCGGGGGCGGGACGGCGTTCCCGATGAGCCGCGCGACCGCGGAGCGGTTCGTCTTCGACTTCTCGGGCCAGAACGAGTAGTCGCGCGGGAAACCCTGCAGGAGGGACGCCTCGCGGAGGCTGATGGCCCGGTCCTGCTCGGGGTGGCCGAAGCGGCCGCTCCCGAGGTTGTGGCAGAGCGTGGTCATCGTCGGCGCCGGCGAGTCCCACGCCATGCGGCCGTAGATGGACGTGTACCGCCCGCCGGTCTCGCGCTTGTGGCACTCGAGCAGCAGCTCTTCCGGCCAGCCCTCGCGGCCGCCCCCGTCATGCGCCGTGGCGCGGATCCGCCTGAGGTTGAGGTCCGACAGCTTCGCCGAGAGGTGCAGCCGGTCCTTCGGGTGAACCTCGCCGCTCCGGACCGGCGGCAGGTCCCCGATCGCCTTGCTCACTGTGACCCACTGCGAAGCCTTGCGCAGGCGCCCGCGAGGGACCTTGATGGGGCCCAGCCGCGAGGCGAGCAGCACGAGCCGGCGACGCTGCTGGGGAACGCCGTAGTCCGCGCAGTTCACGATGCGCCAGTCGTACTTGTAACCCGCCCGCTCGAGCGAGGCCTTGAACTCGTCGAAGACCTCGCGCCCGCGGCGCGCGAGCTCGGGCACGTTCTCCATCGTGACGAGCTCCGGCCGGATGCGCTCGACGAGCTTCCCGAAGTAGGTGAGCAGGTCCCACGCTTCGTGCCGCTTGATGCCGTTCGTGAGGTTTGAGAACGGCTGGCACGGGGCGCATCCCGCGAGGAGCCGGACGCCTCCCTTCGGGAAGAGCGCCGCGACGGTCTTCGCCTGCTTGCGGCTGACATCCCACTGCAGGTACTTCGCACCGCCGTTGTTGGCCGTGTACGCGTGCTCGGCATCCGGGTCGATGTCGATGCCCGCGACGACCTTCACTCCCGCGGCGATGAGGCCGCGCGTGAGACCGCCTGCGCCGCAGAAGAGGTCGACCGCGCTGACGGTCGGGGTGGACGCCTTTCCCATGCCTGGTTCCTGCTCCCGGGGTGGTGCGAGTCGGATTCTGGTTCGGACGATAGCACGATGCCCCACGCCGCTCGAGCAGGGAAGCCGCGAGTCCGCGGCCTCGAAAAGCGCCGGTGGCCGGCCCGTCCGCCCTAAGCTACATTCGGCGTCCAGTCCCCGCTCAACCGCTCCCGCATGGATGGACCCATCATGGAACGCACCACAGTCGAAATCTGCGCAGGCGCCGGGGGACAGGCGCTCGGCCTCGAGGAGGCGGGCTTCGGAATGCTCGCCGCGGCCGAGCTCGACGGCAAGGCGTGCGCGACTCTCAGGGCCAACCGCCCGTCCTGGGACGTGCGCGAGTGCGACGTCCGCGACCTCGACGGCCGGGAGTTCCGCGGCCTCGACCTCTTCGCCGGCGGAGTTCCGTGCCCGCCGTTCTCGATCGCTGGCAAACAGCTCGGCACGAAGGACGAGCGCGACCTCTTCCCCGAGGCCCTGCGGCTCATCCGCGAATCGAAGCCCGCGGCCGTCATGCTCGAGAATGTGCGCGGCTTCGCGACCGAGCGCTTCGCGTCATACCGGGAGAAGCTGCGCCGCGAGCTGCGCGAGGCGGGCCTCGAGTCCGACTGGCGGGTGCTGCAGGCCTCGGACTTCGGCGTGCCGCAGCTGCGCCCGCGCTTCATCCTCGTGGCGATGAAGCCCAAGCTCTTCCGCAGCTTCGAGTGGCCCGCAGGCGGCGTCGAGCCGCCCACGGTCGGCAAAGCTGTAGGGGCGCTTATGTCCGCGCGCCGGTGGCCCGGTGCCGCGGCGTGGCGCAAGCGCGCGGACGGCATCGCTCCGACGCTCGTGGGTGGCTCGAAGAAACATGGCGGCCCGGACCTCGGGCCGACACGGGCGAAGCGGCAGTGGGCCGAACTCGGGGTGGACGGCATGGGGATTGCCGATCAGGCACCCGGGCCCGACTTCCCGGTGAGCGCTCGGCCGAGGTTGACCGTTCGAATGGCCGCCCGGCTTCAGGGCTTTCCGGACGAGTGGCAGTTCATCGGCGGTAAGACGGCCGCGTACCGCCAGGTCGGAAATGCATTTCCGCCGCCGGTCGCGCAGGCCGTGGCAGAGTCGATCATGCGGGCGTTCAACGGTATGCCGGCTCGCGTGACCTCGAGGCAGGAAAGGATCGAGCTCGAACCCATCTATGCAGAAGAGGCCTAGAGCAGGCAAAGGCTCCCGCGTCCGGATCTTGGAGTTCTTGAAGGCCAACATAGGCCGAGTCATCGAGGGCGACGAGATCCGTGAAGCCTCGGGCAACGCCTCCGAGTGGGGGCGGCGTGTCCGTGAGTTGCGCGACGAGCAGGGCTACCAGATCCTCACGCACAACGACCGTGCCGACCTCAAGCAGGGCCAGTACTTCATGGTGACCGCGGAGCCGGACGCGAGGTTTGTGTTCGGCTCGCGCGGCATCTCGAAAGAGACACGCGCGTTCGTGCTCGAGCGCAATGGCTACACCTGCCAGATGTGCGGGCTCGGCGCATCAGATCCGGACCCCTACCGCGCGGGCCGCAAGGTCCGCTTGGTCATGGGGCACATCATCGATAAGTCGAAGGGCGGCGAGGACACTCCGAACAACCTCCGCGCCGTGTGCTCGAATTGCAATGAGGGCTTGCAGGCGATCTCGCCCCCAAAGCCGAACCGGCTCGAGCTGCTCAAGCAGATCCGGCGTGCGACCGTCGATGATCAGATGCACGTGCTTGAGTGGCTCATCGCGAAGTACGGCCACTTGCGCAAGAAGGACTAGCGCCCTCCCATGGCGGACGTGCTCACCCCGGAGCAGCGCCACCGTTCGATGTCAGCCATCCGGTCGAAGGGAAACCGGACCACGGAGCTCGCATTGGTGCGGCTGCTCCGCGAGTTGCACATCACGGGCTGGCGCCGACACGTGAAACTCCCTGGGCGCCCCGACTTCGCCTTCCGCGCAGCACGCGTGTTGGTCTTCGTTGATGGCTGCTTCTGGCACGGCTGTCCGCGGTGCTACACGAAGCCGGGCACAAATCGCCGCTTCTGGGCCGACAAGGTCACGACGAACCGCGCACGTGACCGCAGGCAGACTCGCGAACTGCGCGGCCGTGGCTGGGCCGTCGTGCGGATCTGGGAGCACGAACTGAAGCGCCCGGCCGCTGCACGGCGAAAGCTCAGGCTGGTTGGGTTGGACCCGGCCACCCAGCTCTGAATGTTCAGCAGCCCGAGTCCCTGGCGAGCGCCCGGGCTTGCGCCGGAGCAGCGCTCACCGGTCTGGAAGAAGGTGCGCAGGGCTTGGGAGGGGCGCCGACTCGCGACGGCCCACTATGAAAATCGAGCGATTGCCGCTCGATTTTCATGGTAGGCCGAGACGCCCCGTCAGGCGGCGAACGCGTCCGGGTCGTCGCGCTTGATCGAGAACGCCGCCTTCGCTTCGCCGGGGGCGGCATTCGCGTTCGGGGTCTCGCCGGCCATCTTGATCCGCAGGCGCAGGTTGTTCGCGCTGTCGGCCTGGCGCAGCGCCTCGTCGAGCGTGATGTGCCCGGCCCGGTACAGCTCGTACAGCGCCATGTCGAACGACTGCGAACCGTCGAGCGCGTTCGCTTCGATCGCGCCCTTGATGGACGCGATCTCGCCCTTCGCGACCAGGTCGGCGACGCGCGGCGTGTTGAGCATGACCTCGATCGCCGCGACGCGCCCTTCGCCCGACGCCTTCGGCACGAGCCGCTGCGAGACGATGCCGCGCAGGTTGAGCGACAGCTGCGCGTACACCTGCCCGTGCAGCTCGGCGGGGAAGAAGTTCATGAGGCGCTCGACGGACTGGTTCGCGTTGTTCGCGTGCAGCGTGCCGAGCACGAGGTGGCCGGTCTCCGAGAAATGGATCGCGGCTTCGACCGTCTCGAGGTCGCGCATCTCGCCGATCAGGATCACGTCGGGCGCCTGGCGCAGCGCGCTCTTGAGTCCCGCGGCGAACGACGCCGTGTCCACGCCGATCTCGCGCTGCGTGACGACGCAGCCGCGGTGCTCGTGCACGAACTCGATCGGGTCCTCGAGCGTGAGGATGTGCCCGCGCGTGTTCCGGTTGCGGTGGTCGATGAGCGCCGCGAGCGTCGTGGACTTGCCCGAGCCGGTCGCGCCGGTCACGAGCACGAGTCCGCGCTTCTGCATGATCAGTTCGGTGAGCGCGGGCGGCAGGCCCAGTTCCTCGGCCGTGGGGAAGCGGATCGGGATGAGGCGCGCGACGAGCCCGGTCTGGCCGCGCTGGCGGAACACGTTCAGCCGGAAGCGGCCGACGCCGGGAATCGCGCGCGCGCTGTTGAGCTCGTGCGTGCGGTCGAACTCCTCGAGTTCGCCGCTCGAGAGCGCGGCGCGCACGAGCGCCTCGACCTCGGCCGCGGCGAGCGGCCGGTCGGTCGCCTCGATCGTCGAGCCGTCCACGCGGACGAGCGCGTGCGCGTCGGCGGTGAGGTAGAGGTCCGAGCCCCGATTGGAACGGATCGCGGTGAGCAGGTCGTCGAGCGTCATGATCGTCCTCTAGCGTCCGAACAGGCCGGTCTTGGGTGCCGCCGCCGCAGGCGCCGGGGCGCCGGCCGTGGCGCCCGGCGTCGGGGCGTCGAACATCCGCGGATTGCTCGAGCGCTTCGCCGCGACTTCGCGCGAGAGCTTGCCCTGCATGACGAGTTCGCGCAGCGACTGGTCGAGCGAGATCATGCCGTCCTTCGCGCCGGTCTGGATGACCGACATGATCTGCGCGGTCTTGTCCTCGCGGATGAGATTGCGCAGCGCGGGCACGCCGACGAGCACTTCGAGCGCGGCGACGCGGCCCTTGCCGTCCTTCGACGGCAGCAGCGTCTGCGCGACCACGCCCTCGAGCGACTCGGACAGCATCGTGCGCACCTGCGCCTGCTGGCCCGAGGGGAAGATGTCGATGATGCGGTCGATCGTCTTGGACGCCGAGTTCGTGTGCAGCGTGGCGAACACGAGGTGGCCGGTCTCGGCCGCGGTGATCGCGAGCTGGGTCGTCTCGAGGTCGCGCAGTTCGCCGACCAGGATCACGTCCGGATCCTCGCGCAGCGCGGCGCGCAGCGCGTTCGTGAACGAGTCGGTGTGCGGCCCGACCTCGCGCTGCGTGACGATCGAGCGCTTGGGCGTGTGCACGAACTCGATCGGGTCCTCGATCGTGAGGATGTGGCAGCGCTCGGTCTCGTTGATGTGGTCCACCATCGCGGCGAGCGTCGTGGACTTGCCCGAGCCCGTGGGTCCGGTGACCACGACGAGCCCGCGCTCAAGCTTCGCGAGCTGCTGCAGCACCGGCGGCGCGCCCAGCTCCTCGAGCGTCTTCACCTTCGTGGGCACGAGTCGGAACACGGCCTGCACGCCGAGGCGCTGCACGAGCACGTTGGCGCGGAAGCGCGCGAGGCCGGGAATCTCGAACGCGAAGTCGAGATCGTGCCGCTCCTCGAAGAGGCGCTTCTGGTCGTCGTTCATGAGGTCGTAGATCGCGGCGCGCGTCTCGTCCGGGCCG
>JACRIW010000101.1 GCA_016215625.1 Candidatus Eiseniibacteriota bacterium
CCGCGGCAGCGGCGACCGGCGGGCTCGCGCGCCGTGAGCGCACGAGCTCGCCGAGGCGGGCGCGCAGGGCATCGCCCGCCCCGCCGCTCATGCCTTGCGCTCGCAGAGCAGCGCGAGGCGCCGGCTCTCGGTGCTGTAGGGCTCGCGCTGGATGCCGCCCCACGTCGCGATCACGTGCAGGCCCTGACGGCGCAGCAGTGACGTCAGCTCGGCACAGGTGTACGCCCGAAGCGCGTACTCCTTGTTCACCTTCGGGCCGCCCGTGGGATCGATGAGCGTCTGGCGCGTGATCACGCGCGAGGCGGCGAGTTCGATGATGGTCTCCTCCATCAGGAACGAGCCGTCCTCCTGCTGCGTCCACACGAGCTGCTGCGGGTGCGTGAGCAGCCAGTCGCGATTGAGCATCTCGATCAGGAAGCGACCGCCGGGCTGCAGCGCACGCGCGATGCCGGCGAGCACCTGCTCGTTCTCGTCGTCGTCGTAGTAGCCGAACGACGTGAAGAACGAGTACACGCTCGCGAACTCGCGATCGAACGGCAGCGCACGCATGTCGCCCTGGCGCCACTCGATCTGCGCGCCCGCGGCGCGGCCCTCCTCGGCGGCGATGTCGAGGTAGTGCGCGTTGAAGTCGAGCCCGGTCATGCGGTGGCCGCGCAGCGCGAGCGCGATCGCGTGCCGGCCGTAGCCGCATGCGAGGTCGAGCACGGCGCCGCCGCGCGGCACCTCGAGCGCCTGCTCGATGAAGTCCACTTCGGCGGCGGTGCGCTCGGGCGTGAACGTCGGCCGGTAGATGCGCAGGTAGTCGTCGTCGAAGAAGGCAACCGGCCATTCGTGCTGCATGGTGTCGAAGCTCCTGGATCGGGAGGACTGCACGGCCGGGCGCGGCGCACCGGCGCGGAACGAGGGGCGACATTGTAGCGGCTGGGCGCGGCGCCGGTCACCGTGCCTGCGCGCGGCCGCGCCGGGGGATTTCGCCCGGCGCCACGCGGGACCGCGCGGGACCGCGCGGAACCGCGCCGCGGTCCTCCTCAGCGCCGCATGAGCCAGCCCTCCAGCATCGCGCGGGCGGCCGCCTTGCCCGGAATGTCGCGCGCCTTCTTCATCGCGTCGAGGTCCTGCTGCTGCGCGGGCCGGTAGATCGGCGTGCCGACGCACGCGGGACAGCCGTCGCCGCACGGGCAGCCGACGAGGTGCGCGTGCGCCGCCTCGGCCAGCTCGTCGAGCCGCGCGTAGCCCTGCTCGGCGAAGCCCAGCCCGCCGGGATAGCGGTCGAACAGGAAGATCGCGGGAGCCCCAAGGTTCGACGAGTCGATCATGCCGCCCAGGTCCATCGGGTCACACATCGCCATGAGCGGCAGCAGCGTGACGAACAGGTTGCGCACGCCGTTGAGCCCTTCCCACGGGTTGAGCCCCTCGCGCGCGAGCGCGCCCCAGCTCTCCGGCCCCGGCGCGAACCAGAAGCCCGCGGTGTCGAGCGTGAGCCGCGGCAGCTCGAGCGGGTGGTAGCCGATCGCGTCGAGCGAGCGGTACTGGATCTTCTTCATGGCGATCACCTGCCACGAGTACGTGACCTCGCCGAAGCGCAGGCTCTCGCCGCGCCAGTCGCGCCGCTGCAGCTCGCCGCGCACGCGGATGTTCGTGTCGAGCACGGGCTGCGTGTAGTAGTCCACCTCGCGCGGCTCGACCGAAGCGATCTTCTTCTCGAGGTCGAGCGCGCTCACCCACCAGCTCTCGCCCTCGTGCAGGTAGATCGCGCCGGGATACACGAGCTCGAGCCCGCTGATCGCGTCCACGGTGCCGATCACCTTGTGGCCGTTCGAGGTGTCCTGGATCGTGTACGTGTCGTCGCTCATCGCGCGCAGCGACACCTTCGCGCCCGGGAAGTCGGTCTTCGCCCAGTACGACCGGTCGTCGATCGTGTGCGTCTCGCCCGCGTCCTCGAGCGCCGCGAGCACGGCCGCGGTCTGCGGGCCGAACGCGGCCTCGTCGTCCGGCGAGAGCGGCAGCTCGTACGCCGCGCACGCGAGCTGCTGCGCGAGGATGTACGGATTGTGCGGGTCCACGCATGCCGCCTCGGGCGAGCGCCCGAAGAAGTAGTCGGGCTTGCGCATGAGGTACTGGTCCACCGTGTCGTTGTAGGCGACGAGCACGACGACGCTCTCGGGGCCGCTGCGCCCCGCGCGCCCCGCCTGCTGCCAGATGCTCGCGAGCGTCGGCGCCGCGCCGATCAGCACGGCGGCGTCGAGCCCGCCGACGTCGATGCCCAGCTCGAGCGCGTTCGTGCTCACCACGCCGCGCAGTTCGCCGCTGAAGAGCGCGCGCTCGATCGCGCGCCGCTCCTCCGGCAGGTAGCCGCCGCGGTACGGGCGGATGCGCTCGGCGAGCGGCGGCGCCCCTTCGCCGTCGCCCGGCAGCGCGCGGCCCTTGCGCTTGTCGCGCCATGCGCCGCGCTCGAGCTGTTCGCGCGTGTAGCGGTAGACGAGTTCGGCGGACACGCGCGACTTGGTGAACGTGATCACCTGCGCGCCGCGCTCCATGAGCCCGGCCATGATCTGGCAGCCTTCGACGTTCGAGCTGCGGCGCTCGACCATGGTGTCGTCGCGGTACGGCGGGTTCCAGAACACGAAGTGCTTCGCGCCGCGCGGCGAGCCGTCGTCGTCCACGACCGCGACGTCGCGCCCGGTGAGCAGCCCGGCCAGCTCGCCCGGATTGCGGATGGTCGCGCTGCAGAGCACGTAGCGGAACTCGCCTCCGTAGTGGCGCACGATGCGCTCGAGCCGGCGCAGCACGTTCGACACGTGGCTGCCGAAGATGCCGCGGTAGGCGTGCATCTCGTCGATCACCACGTAGCGCAGGTTGCGCAGGAACCGCGCCCAGCGCGCGTGCTGCGGCAGGATGCCCGCGTGCAGCATGTCGGGATTGCTCAGGATCACGTTCGCGCTCTCGCGCAGCTTGCGCCGCGTGCCGGTCGCGGTGTCGCCGTCGTACACGCCGGCGACGAGCGTGCGCGTGGTGTCGAGGTCGCCGGCCGCGAGCCGCGTGAGGCTCTTGAGCTGGTCCTGCGCGAGCGCCTTGGTCGGGAACAGGTAGAGCGCGGTCGCCTCGGGCTCCTCGAGCAGCTTCTCGAGCGTCGGCAGGTGGAAGCACAGGCTCTTGCCGCTCGCAGTGCCCGTCACCACCACGGTGTCGCGCGCGGCGCGCGACGCCTCGACCGCGCGCACCTGGTGCGTGTACAGGCGCTCGATGCCCTGGCCCCCAAGGGCGTTGCGCAGCGCCACGGGCAGCGGCGGCAGCAGCTCGCCGAAGCGCGCCTCGCGCGCGGGGAGCGTGCGCCACTCGGCCAGCGCCCCTTCGTTCTCGGGGCGCGCCGCCCAGTCCTCGAGCCAGCGCGAGAGCTGGCCGCGCGGCGTGTCCTCGCCACGCAGGAAGCTCGTGGGTTTCGCCTGCATGCCGCCCTCCTGCCCTGCTCCGCCGTGGGTTCGCGCGCCGGTCCGGACGCGGCGACGCGTGCGTTCCGGCGCTACTGCACAGGCGGGCAGTATCGCGATGCGGCCGCGGGGAGTCCAGAGAAACCTCGGGTGGGCGCCGTCCCGGCGTGCCGACCGGCTCCCGGAGGGCCCCGCTCGGGCCGCGCCGCCCTACTCGACCGCGCGCGTCGTGGGCTCGAAGCCCGCGATCACCCAGAGCCCGTCGCGCGACTCGAACGTCACCCGGAAGGCGTCCTTCTGGCCGCGGAAGAACACCATCTCGATCGCGCTCTCGTCGGTCGCGGGCGCCACGCGCCAGCGGCCCTTGGACGGCTGGTTCCATTCGAACCGCCGCGCGAAGTCGATGAGCGAAGGGTCCACGACCTGCTCGCTCGCCGCGGCGCGGTCGTTCGCCACGAGCGCCGCGATGAACGCCGTGAACGTGCTGTACGGCGACGGTACCGCGTGCGTGCCGATGCGCACGAAGCCGTCCGGCCCCCACGCGAAGCGCCGCTCCTGGAACACGTGCGGGCAGGTGGCGCACTCGTCGAAGTACGGCGTCGAGCGGAAGGTGCGCGTGGTGAGTTCGGT
Organism: Candidatus Eiseniibacteriota bacterium; assembly: GCA_016215625.1. GTDB lineage: Bacteria > Eisenbacteria > RBG-16-71-46 > RBG-16-71-46 > RBG-16-71-46 > CAIXRL01. Next base: position 4,059 of record JACRIW010000101.1, read on the forward strand.
CGTCGTGTCCTCGCCCGCGAACTCGCCGGTGCCGACGCCGCCCAGCGAGTCCGTTCCGAGCGTCTGCGCGAGATCCCAGCGCCCGCCGTCGGCGCGGCGCCACACGGTGAGCTGCGGCTGGCCGCCCGCGCCCACGCGGCGGCTCCACAGCACCGCGATCTGCGAGGAGTCGGTCGGCTCGGACGCTTCGGTCATGCCGCGCACCGCGACGCCGGAGAGCTGCCAGCCACGCGTCTCGAGCGCCTGCGCGCGCACCGCGCCGTTCTCACGCCAGAACAGCCACGGCCACGAGTCCCCTTCGCCTCGCATGCGCGAGAACAGGTTCACCACGGTCGCGCGGTCGTTGCCGGTGACTTCGGCGCCGATGCCGAGCGAGTCGAGCACGCCGCGCGCGCGCTCGGGCCACGGCGCGTTCGGGCGCGCCTCGAGCGCCTCGCGCGTGACGAGCGCGCTCGCGGTGGCCGCCGCCGCGTCGTCGCCGGCGTCCCACGCGTCGACCGCCTGGCGAGCATGCACCGTGAACGAGTCCACCACCGCGGCCGTCGAGTCCGCCGAGGCGGGAACGAGCGCCGGACGCCGGTCGCAGCCCGCGCCGAACGGCGCGAGCGCGGCGAGGGCGGCGAGCGCCGCCAGCGCGAAACCGGATCGGCCCGCGGTCATGGACGGAGCGGCCGGCGGCGGGCCGCGGTCGTGTCGGACGCGGCGGGCGTGCTCACGCGGCCGGGACGATTGTCGGTCACCGGCACCCAGTCGCGGATCACCCAGCGACCGTCACGGATGGTGAAGTGGAAGATCCAGCGCTTCGCGCCCGCCTTCTCGCTCACCTTGAGCGCGAGCCACTCGGGCCACGGCTGCGACTCGCCGTACTCGACGAGCCACGCGCCCTTGCGCTTGTCGCCGCCCCAGCCGCGCGTGATCGCCTCGGTCAGCTTCTCGGGCTTCACGAGGAGCTGGCGCGCGCGGTCGTACTGTTTCTGCGCGAGCAGCTGGCTGAAGAGGTAGAGCGTGTGCACGGGTCCGGGCAGCGTGCGCAGGTCGTGCAGCACGAAGCCCTCGGGCCGCTCGGTGTACACGAGTTCGTTCACGAGCCCCGGAGCGCCGGGCGCGCACTCGAGCGTCGAATCGGGACGCAGCCTCGAGAACACGAGCAGCTCGGGCTGCCCGTCGCGGTTCACGTCCGTGAAGGTGGCCTCGGACTCGGGCTCGAAGTACGGGCCGTGGTCCTCGTACTGGATCAGGTTCCAGTACGCCGCGGTGCCGCCCATGCGCAGGAGCTTGAGCGCGGGCACGCGTGTGCCGCGCTTGCGGTCGAACAGGATCGCGGCTTCGTACGGCTGCTCGGAGCGTCCGGTCCACCACACCCGCATGCGCGCGTTGAGGCTGGGCGGAAAACCGACGCCCTGCATGCGCAGCTCGGTGCCGCGGTACCAGAAGAGGAAGCCGATCGCGTCCGCTTCGACGCGGAACGGATTGCGCACGAGGAGGAACACGAACGTCGGTGAGGCCGGGTCGTAGGCGATCTCGGTGTCGAGCCCGAGCGAGTCGAGCGTGGACTCGATCGCGGGCGCCTGCCGCGTGTTGTCGCGCCCGAGCTGGCGCAGCAGCCGCCGCGCGGCCTGGCCGACGAGATCGTAGGCGTCGAAGTTGGTGCCGGTGGCGCTGTCGCCGGACGCGCGCTGGAAGCGCACGCGGGCGCTCGAGGCGAGCTGCAGCAGCGTGTCGCTCGCGGGCGCCCACGGCTTCACGACCTGGGCGGCGGCTTCACGCGCGCCGAAGGCGGCGGCGCACGACAGCGAGACGGCGATCACGACCGGCACGAGCCGGCGAAGCAGGCGTGAGTTCATGGTGGCGGGAGTTTTCCGGCCTCATGGCGGTTCGGGTCAAGCGCGAATCGTGCGACGGGGGTAGTTCTCACGCTCGCTTGTCATCTGGAAAGAAGGGGGCCTCCGGCCCCCATCGAGTTCGCGCGGCGGCCGTGCGTCGGGCCTCCGGCCCCCATCGAGTTCGCGCGGCAGCCGTGCGTCGGGCCTCCGGCACCCACGCGCTCAGCGGTAGTACACGACCTTCAGCTGCGGCTGCGGCACTCCCGACGTGAGCACGTCCCAGTTCACCGTGCCCGTGCCGCGGAATAGGAACCCGTTCCAGCCGCCGAAGCGCGCGCCGGCCTCGACGAACGCCGACAGCCCGGGCGACACCCATTCCGCGCGCAGTCCCGCGACGGTCGCGGTCGCGAGATAGCCGTTCGTCTCGGTGAAAGGGACGCCGTTGAGCGTGAACGCGCACGCGCTCCAGGAGTTCTGCCCGTACCAGAGCTGCGTGTTCGCACTCGCCACCGTCGCGGCGCTGCTCGCGTTCGCGTAGATCGTCATGTACGCGTCCGCGACGTGCAGGTTCGGGCGGTCGCCCGAGAGGTTCCAGCGGACACCGCTGTTGTACGCGAGTCCCGTGGTGAACGTCGGTGTCGCGCAGAACTGCGTGCGGTTGTTCGACCCCGCGCCGCCGTAGTCCACGAGCGGGATGATCACCGTGTCCACCGGCGCATCCGCGCGGTACACGTCGAACGACGCGACGGGATTGAGGAAGCGCTCCCCGGTCACGAGATTCACCGTCGTCACCGCCCAGAACGTGCGCGCGCCCGCGGCCCACGACGCGCGCGGCAGGCAGTTCACGTACACGGCGCTCTGGACCGGGGACACGCTGCGGTTCGCGACCGCGGCCGAGTCGGTCGAGGCGTACACCTCGTAGAGGTAGGTGTTCGAAGGGCCGCCGTTGCCGCTCCAGCCGAGCATGGCGTGCGGGCCCTCGAGCGCGCCCTGCGGCGGGCTCGTGTAGGTGAGCCGGCGCACGGAGTTCGTGCTGAACTGCCAGACGACCTTCGCCGCGAGCGAATCGCCCTCCGGCGTCTTGAGCCGCGGCGACAGCTCGACCGTGTAGGTCTTGTTCAGCTCGAGCGTCGACCGGGGCGTGACCTGGATGCGGTTCACGACGCCGAGGTATTCGACGCCCACGGGAATGCGGCGCGTGTCCACCTTGAGGAACACCGTGGTCGTGTCCACGGTCCGCCGGTCGAGCGCACGGTCGAACTGCACGTAGATCGGCGTGTCGTACACGACGCCCGTCGAACGCGGCAGCGGGAACATGGCGGTGACGACCGGGGGCACGTTGCCGCGCGGCGCCACGATCGACTCCTTCCTGCCGCACGCCGGAGCGAGCGCGAGCAGCACGAGCGCGAACGCGGCGAGCAGCAGGGCGCGGAGTCCGGCGGCGCGCGTCACCGGATCACCACGAATCGGCCGCGCTGCTGCCCGAGCGCGGAGTCCACCGTGAAGAAGTACACGCCCGAGGCGATGTCCTGCCCGTTGCGCGAGATGAGGTTCCAGCGCAGCTGGCCGTCGCCCGACGAGCCGTCGTGCGGCAGCTCGGCGACCAGGTCGCCCGCCAGCGTGTACACGCGCACGGTGCACGCGGCGCGCGGCAGCCCCATGAAGTCCACGTGGCGCCCGAAGGTGTCGCCGGCGACCGGCTGGCGCTCCCAGGGCGCGTGGGCGCGATACGGATTCGGCACGACCCACGCCTGCCCCGCGGCGGTGCGCGCCTCGGCGCGCGGCGAGACGAGCGAATCGAGGCTCGTGAGCACCGGGCTCTCGAAACGCTCGATGAACGTGAGCGCGGGCGAGACCACGGTCGTGCGCTCGCCCACCGTGGTGACCACGTAGAGGTAGTCGAAGCCGTCGTTCACGCGGCGGTCCTCGAAACGGTACCGCCCGATCGGGTACTGCTTCGCGCCGAAGCGCACGATGTCGTAGTCGATCGAGTCGTCCGTGATCGTCGCGATGGGCGCCTGACCCTGCAGCGTGTCCACGCCGAACGAGGCGATCATCTGGAAACTCTCCGGTCCGGGCAGCAGGCCGCGCCGCTTCCAGTCGGACAGGCGATAGACGTTGTAGCCCGTGAAGCGCACGGGCGCGAACGTCGCGCCGTTCGTCGGGGCGCGCAGCGCGACTTCGGGCGAGTTGTCCCACTCGAGCGTGACGCGTCCGTCACCGGCGACCGCCCGGTACGCGGGCGACGGCGGGACACGCGCCGGGTCGCTCCAGTGGGACTGCGTCTCGTTGCCGTTGAAGCCCGTGCACGCGTCGCAGTCGAGATCCACCCACGTGCACGTCCCGTGCAGCATCGGGATCGAGTAGTCGGGCGGCGCGCCGTCCGAGTCCACGGGGTACTTCTGGTAGCAGTGCGGGTCCATGCGGAAGTTCAGTCCCGGCGGCGCCTCGTAGCAGGTCTCGTGTCCCGTGAAGCCGCTCTTGCCCGCCTGGAAGTTGCCGATGAGGCTCGCCGTGGTGTCCGCGTAGCGCGAGATCCAGTTTCCGCGCCGCGTGATCGCCGCGAGCTGCACGGTGTTCGCGATGCTGTCCACGGACGGCGCACACACGAGCGCGAGCTCGAACTCGAGCGTCTGCCCGGGCGCCATGCGCGCGAACGGGCCGCACGAGACGAGCGCCGCGTAGTCGTGCGCGATGTCGAGGCTCGGCGGGCCGGGGTACTGCCCGGCGAGCGCGCGATATCGGTCGGCGTCGAACACGGGCGGACCGCCCTGTCCCGGCGGCAGGTCGAGCGCGAAGTACGACGTGCCGAAGCTCACGTCGGCCGGCCCGGTGATGTACGGGTCGAGCCGGTTGTCCACGAGTTGCGACTTGCGGATGATCGCGATCGGATCGAGCGAGTGCGACAGCGGCACCACGCCGAACACCGGCAGGCCGCTGCCCGGGACGCCGTCGGAGACGATGCTCGCCGTGCCGGAGATGCTCCCGATGCACGACTTCGAATACTGCACCGGCAGCTCCGCGCCGTACGCACGCACGTCCACGCTCGGCACCGAGGACACGCCGTCGTTGTAGTGGATCACGTAGGGCAAGGTCTGCACGCGGTCGTTCAGGTGCCCGCCCGACTCTCCCGCCGCGCTCACGTCGAGGTCGGTGAACAGCCCGATGCGCACGTCCTCGAGCGTCTCGGTGCCGTGGTTCGTCACCCGGAAGCGCACGCCCGCGATCCGGTCGTAGCCCGGCACCGACCAGGTCATCGCCTCCTGCTGCACGCTCAGGTGCAGCGCCTCGTGCGGCTCGCCACCCGAGAAGCCGTAGTCGAGCGCCTCGGGCCGGTCGTCCACGTACTGCGCGTACATCTTCTGCGCCGCCGACACGCCCATGTCCTCGTCCACTTCGCCGTCGCCGTCGTCGTCGAGACCGTTGAGCGCTTCCTCGTCGAAGCGCCCGTCGCCGTCGTCGTCCACGTCGGGCTGCGTGCCGAGCTGGCCGCCGAGCGCCTCGCGCACGTGGTCGTCGGCCGCGAGCGTCGGGCGCCACTCGAGCAGCGGGCCCCCGCTCACGCGGTAGACGCCGTCGGCGCGGCGCGCGCCCACCCACAGGTCGGCGCTCTTGAGTCCCTCGATGCCGCTGCCGCGCGGGTACTCGAACGACGGATCGAACGAGCGCCCGACGTTCGAGTACGGGTTCCCGAGCGCGCCGATGTTCGTCACCCGCATGGCGAATGCACCCGCCTGCAGCGTCGGACCGCGGTTCTCGATGTCGAGCACGGCATGCGCCGGACGCGCGAAACACAGCGCGAGCAGCGCCGCGAAAGTGATCCCGAAACGTCGCGAGAAGGACAACAGGGTCTCCGGGGAGTGGCGGGGGATGCCGGATGAGGGGGCGAAGTTTAGGCACGCGCGCGCACGGGGGGCAATGAAAACGTGCCGAACGCGCATCCGGGCGTCATCACCGCGCGCGACCCGGCCGATAATCCGCTGGACAGCCGCGGACCGCGGTCGCAACAATGCAGCCGTGTGATCGCGTCCAGCGGTCAGGACAAGGGGAGGGGTTTGGGGATGGATGCGTTTCCCGCCTGCACGAAGTGCGGCAAGGGCGTGCTGCTGCCGTTGAGCGACTACGGACGTGACGGCGCGCCGATCACCTACAAGGCCTGGGTCTGCAGCAATCCGACGTGCGGGTTCAACCTGCGCATCGACAACGGCGAGATCTCTCTCGGCCGGACCATCGGGCCTTCCACCAAGTGACGAAACCGCGGAGCCGCCGAGCGTGATCCAGGCGATCGTCTTCGATCTCGACAACACGCTGACCGACTTCATGAAGATGAAGGAGGCGGCGATCCAGGCCGCGATCGACGGCATGATCGACGCCGGTTTCAAGCTGCCGCGCGAAGAGCTGCGCGAGCGCGTGCGTGCGATCTACGACGAGCTGGGGCTCGAGTTCCAGCGCGTCTTCGACGAGCTGCTCGCGCGCGAGTTCGGCGAAGTGGACCCGAAGATCCTCGCCTCGGGCATCGTCGCCTACCGCCGGGCGCGCGAGTCGAACCTCGTGCTCTACCCGCACGCGCAGATGACGCTGCTCGAGCTGGCGAAGCGGGGCATCAAGCTGGGCGTCGTGTCGGACGCGCCGCGACTTCAAGTCTGGCTGCGGCTCTGCACGCTCGGACTGCAGCACGTGTTCGACGCGGTCGTCACGTTCGACGACACCGGCGAGCGCAAGCCCGCGCCCGCGCCGTTCCGCGAAGTGCTGCGGCGGCTCGGCGTGGAGCCCGGTCACGCGATGATGATCGGGGACTGGGCGGAACGCGACGTGGTCGGCGCCAAGAGCCTCGGGATGAAGACCGTGTTCGCGAAGTACGGCGACACGTTCGACACCAAGGTCTCGGGCGCGGACTACGACGTGGACGATGTCTTCCAGCTGGTGGGCATCGTGGATGCACTCAACGGCGGCCGCGCCTGAAGGCGGCGGCCCCATCGCACAAGGAGGCGTGATGTCGGCAGGCAAGATCCGGGCGGCCCGCGTGAAGGTGTACGCGCCGCCGGCAGGTGTGAAGGCGGACACCCAGGTGCACGTGTATACGTTCGACGTGTTCCACGGCGAGTTCCTCGAAGCGCACAAGTCGTTCGAGAACCTGGAGCGGGCCACCCAGCACCAACGCAGCGAACAGGCGCGCATCTACGTCGAGCAGGAAGCCGAACCCGAACTGTTCGACCTGCCGTTCCTGTCGTCGGACCCCGACCTGCTGAACCGCGTGAAGACGGACGCCGAGTACGCTCGCGTACTCAAGCGCGACCTGACTTCCGAGGCGCGGTCCCGCAACCGCAAGCACTGACGATGTACCTGCTGACCGCCGCCGAGCAGCGCGCGCTGGACCGCGCCACGATCGACGGCGGACACGCGACCGGCCCCGAACTCATGGACCGCGCCGGTCACGGCGTCGCGCGCGCCATGGAGCGCACGTTCGGCTCGCTGCTCGCGATGCGCGTGCTCGTGCTGTGCGGCACCGGCAACAACGGCGGCGACGGCTACGTGGCCGCGCGTTACCTGCACGGCTCCGGCGCGCGCGTGCGCGTCGTGGTCGCGGGACCGCGCGCCAAGGTGCAGGGCGACGCCGCCGTGCACCTGACGCTGCTCGAGCACGCCGGCGTGCTGCCGGAGTTCTGCGAGGACGACGCGACGCTCGCGGGAATCGTGGCGGACACGCAGGGCTGGGAGTACGCGGTGGACGCGCTCATGGGCACGGGCGCGCGCGCCACGCCCGAGGGCGTGCTCGCGACCGGGTGCGAAGCGCTGCTGCTGCTGCGCGCGCGCGGCACGCGCGTCGTGGCGGTGGACCTGCCGACCGGCGTGTCGGCGGACGACGGCACGAGCTACGAACACGCCGTGCGCGCCGATCTCACCGTGACGTTCGGCTGCGCCAAGCGCGGGCACTTCCTCTTCCCCGGCCGCGAATGCCGGGGCGCGCTCGAGGTCGTGGACATCGGGCTGCTTCCGCCCGAACGCGCCGGCCTCACGCCCGTGTCGCTGTCGCAGCCCGAGGCGCTCGCGCCGATCGCGCCGCGGCGCGACATGCGCGCGCACAAGGGCAGCGCCGGCCGCGTGCTCGTGGTCGGCGGCGCCATGGGCATGGCGGGCGCGGTCGTGCTCGCCGCGCGAGCGGCCAGCCGCGCGGGCGCGGGCTACGTGCGCGTCGCCGCGCCCGCGAGCCTGTGCGACGTGCTCGCCTCGCAGCTCGTGGAGCAGATGCCGGTGCCGTGCGGCGAGGGGTCGCTGCGCTCGCTCACGACGACCGCGGTGACGCGCGTGCTCGAAGAGGCCGCGCTCGCCGACGCGGTCGCGCTGGGTCCGGGCATGTCGCGCCACGCCGACACCGTACGCTTCGCGCGCCTGCTGCTGCCGCGGCTCGAACGTCCGGCGGTGCTCGACGCCGACGCGCTGTTCGCGTTCTCGCCGCCCGAGCACGACCTGGCGGCCGTTCTGGCGAAGGCGCCGGCGCCGCGCATCGTGACGCCGCACGTGGGCGAAATGGCGCGCCTGACCGGCCTGCTCCCCTCGACGCTCGAGGCGAGCCGCGTGGACGTGGCGAAGGAGTGGGCGAAGAAGTGGAACTGCGTGCTCGTGCTGAAGGGCGCGCCCACGGTGATCGCCGACCCGACCGGCCGCGTGAGCGTGAACCCGACCGGCAATCCCGGCATGGCGACCGCCGGCATGGGCGACGTGCTCACCGGCGCGATCGCCGCGCTGCTCGCGCAGAAGCTGTCTCCGTGGGACGCGACGCGCCTTGCGGTGTTCGCGCACGGCCTCGCCGGCGATCTCGCGGCGCGCGAAGTGGGCGCCATTGGCCTCGTGGCCGGCGACGTCGTCGAACGCCTGCCGCGCGCGATGGCGATGGTGAGCGAGAGCGGGCTGCGGCGGTAGGTGCGCGAGCGACGAAATACGAACGGCCCGCGCTGCGAGAGGGCGGGCCGTTCGATAGTTTGGGCGTTGGCTTCGCCTGCTACGGCAACACCACCACCGCTTTCGTCGCCACATTCGCCCCGGCGCGCAGCCGAACCTGGTACACGCCCGGCGCCGCCACCAGCCCGCGCACGTCGCGGCGATTCCACTCGAGCGACTGCCTCCCTGCTTCGAACCGCTGCTCTGCCCTATGAACGCGGCGGCCCTGCGCGTCGAAGATTTCGATCTTCACATTGGTAGCCGTGGGCAGTTCGAACTCGAGCCGAGTGGACGAAGTGAACGGATTCGGCACGCCGCCCAGGAACGCGAACGCCAGCGGAGGCGTCACGACCGGCCGGCCTTCGCGTGGCGACAGGTGACGCGCCGCGAGTTGCGCCGCGCTCGGCTTGTAGCCGACCGGGCGGCCGTCGACCTCGAGGAACCAGTCACGCGTCAGGCCGTCGGCCGGAGCAGCAAGCGTTGCGAAGTCCACCCATGCGGTGTCCGCATTCGCGAGCGCGACCGCGGCGTCCGGTGCAAGCTCACCTTCCCGGGAGTGATGGGCCGCGAGCGGCGCAAGTTCGGTGCGCTGGAGTGTTCCTGCAGCGGAGTGGAACCAGCCCAGGCCGTGTACGCGATGTGCACCGAGGAAGGTGAGACGCACGCGTGTCCCGACGACGCCGGTGATCAAGGCGCGCGATTTCGACTCGCGCGGCGTCACGACCGCCACTTCGAGCCACTGCGAACCCGTTTCGCGCTCCACGCGAATGCCGCCCTCGTCGGGCATGCGCCCACTTGTCTCGAGCCACATCAGGCCATCACCACCGTCGCCGAGCTCAGCGACCATCACGTCCCCCGCCTGGCCGTCCGCCCAGCCGTTCGTCGCGACGCCCCTGAGCGCATCGCGACCGTCGGCCATGGTGAGCGCAATGGCGTCGGACCGCGTGCCACAGGACTCGCCG
>JACRIW010000018.1 GCA_016215625.1 Candidatus Eiseniibacteriota bacterium
CCGGTCGCCGCTGCCGCGGACGGCGCAGCGGACGGCGCCGCGGACGGCGCCGCGACGGCACCGCCCGGAGCCGCCGGGAAGCGCCGCGCCCGGAAGCGGGCCGCGGGCGACGGCGCGGCCGCGCGCTCCCGCGCCGGCGTCGAGGAGTTCCTGCCCGGCGGCGAGTGGCGCGACGAGAAGGGCGTCGCCGTGTACGTGCACGAGCGGCTGCGCTCGACGGTCGAACGCCGCCGTCCGCACTGGGGACGCCTGCCCGAGCCGCCTCCCGGTGAGCCGGACCTGCTCGCGATCGCGGCGGGCGGACTCGAGCGCGTGCTGTTCCTCGACCTCGAGACCTGCGGGCTCGCGAGCAACCCGATCTTCCTGGCGGGCACGATGCACTGGAACGGTGAGGACTTCGTGCTGCGGCAGTACTTCGCGCGCCACTACGCCGAGGAAGCGGCGCTGCTGCGCGCGGTGCACGAGCACGCGAAGCAGCACGACCTGCTCGTGACGTTCAACGGCAAGACGTTCGACGCGCCCATGCTGCGCACGCGCGCCCTCGCGCTCGGCGTGAAGCTGCAGCTGCCGGCGCTGCACTTCGACCTGCTGCACGCCTCGCGCCGCCGCTGGAAGACCGAGCTGCCGAACTGCCGGCTGCAGACGCTCGAGCGCCGCATCTGCGGGCGGCCGCTGCGGCAGGGCGACGTGGACGGCTCCGAGGTGCCCGGGCTCTACCACGACTGGGTGAAGAGCGGCGATCCGTGGCCGCTCGCGCCGGTCTTCCATCACAACCTGATCGACGTGATCGTGATGGGCGACCTCCTGCACGCGCTGTGCTCCGGCGCCTCGCCACGCCCGCGGCCACGCGCCGCGGCCTGGGACTGACGCCGCGCGCACGCACGTGCGCACGTGCGTGCGTGCACACGTGCGTGCGCCGTCGCGTTCGGCTACCGTGCCGCGCCATGGCCGCGCGAAGGTCGCGCCGCCGGCTCCGCCGCACCGGAAGGCCCGCATGTCGAAGCTGACCAAGTTCGTCCGCTCGTGGTGGCTGCGCCGCCGCATCCGCTACGAGGACCTGCCGCTCGCGGCGTTCGTCACGCCGCTCGAGAAGGGCGAGCCCTACTCGTTCACGCGCTTCGGCGACGGCGAGTGGTACGCGATCCTCGGCGACAAGGGCGCGAACGCCGACGGGCACCAGTACTTCCCCCAGCTCGGCGCGGACCTGCGGCGCACCATGGAGCAGCCGCAGCCCTACCACTACGGCATGCAGCCGAGCGTCATGGGACTCGACGGGCTGCGCATCCGCCGCTACCTCGAGGGCGCGGGCGTCACGGTGCCGTGGTGCAACGCCAACGTCTTCCATTACGCCAACCGCGACGGCGAGCTGTTCCCGCTCGTCCGGGCGCTGCGCGCGCACCGGATCGTGATGATCGGGGCGGCCCACCTGCGGCCGCTGGACGGGGTGGTGTTCCCGGTGGCGAAGTTCATCGAGATCCCGGCGCTGAACTGCTACCTCGAGATGGACCGGGTCCGGGCCGAGGTGGCCGAGGAGGCCGCCCGGGGGAGCGGAACCGTGTTCGCCTTCGCCGCCTCGATGATGACCAATGTCATTGTCCACGACCTGTTTCCGGAGTTCGGGACGCGCCACTGGATGCTGGATTTCGGGTCCGTGCTCGACGTCTACGCCGGGGTGCAGTCGCGCAGTGTCTACCGGGACCTCGACTGGACCGAGGCGATCCGCAAGAACCTCGGGAACTGAAACTCCCGCGCGCGCTCCGCGCGTTCCGCGCGCCCCGCGCGTTTTCACCCGTTGACATCGTTCTGACGGGCCGCCGATACTTTCCACGGCAGTTCGTTCGTGCGTGGGTCCTTTCCCGTCGAGTCTGGTAGGCCAGTGACCGTTCCTGCGGGCAGCATGCTTTCGTCTTCGGCCGCGTCACCCATCTTTCTCGTCGCCTGAGTCGCCTCGGCAGGTGCGCTTGCCGAGGCATTCGTGTTCTGGTCCCACAGTCCTGGTCCCGAAGTTCCTGGAGGCGGTCGGAGAACGTCATGGCTACCGGTGAAGACAAGAGCATTACCTGCGTGGATTGCGGCCAGGAGTTCATCTTCTCGGCGGGCGAGCAGGCTTTCTACCGCGAGCGAGGACTGACGAACGAGCCCACACGGTGCAAGTCCTGCCGCGATGCCCGCAAGGCCAACCGAGGTGACTCGCACGGCGGCGGCGGTGGTGGCGGCTACGGCGGTGGCGGCGGCTACGGTGGCGGTGGTGGTGGCCGCTCCGACAAGCCCATGTTCCCGGCCGTCTGCTCGCAGTGCGGCAAGGACACGATGGTGCCCTTCCAGCCGACGTCCGGCCGTCCGGTGCTGTGCCGCGAGTGCTTCTCCGGCGCGCGCGGTGACGGTGGTGGCGGTGGCGGTCGCGGCGGCCGTGGTGGTCACGGCGGTGGCGGCGGCTACGGTGGCGGCGGTGGTGGGTACGGCGGCGGTGGTGGTGGTGGCTACGGCGGCGGTGGCGGTGGACGCTCGCAGCGTTCGTCGGCCCCGACCGGCCCGAGCGAAGGCCGTACGACCGGCGCGGTGAAGTGGTTCAACGACGCCAAGGGCTTCGGCTTCATCCAGACGGACGCGGGAGAAGACGTCTTCGTGCACTTCTCCGCGATCATGGGTGACGGCTTCAAGTCGCTGGTCGAAGGCGACCGCGTCGAGTTCGACGTGGTGCCGGGACCCAAGGGCAAGCAGGCGGCGAACGTCACGCGGGAGTAGTCTTCGCGCCGTGAAGCGCCCCTCGGCCTGAGCCGATAACGACCGGGCCTCCGGGTCCGGGCTGGTGACAGCCCGGAATCCTCGCGGAGGCCCGGTCGCCTTTCCCCTCGGACACGGACTTCCATGATCGAAACGCAAAAGACGTTCAGCGCGCTCAGCGAAGAGTTCGTCGAACTCTTCATGAAGCATCATCCGGTCGCGGCCACCGAAGCCGGCATCCACGACTACGACCACCTGCTGCCGGACGACTCCCCCGAAGGGCTCAAGGACCGCGCGGTGTGGCTGCGCGACCTCGACCAGCGGCTCGTGGCGTCGGTGCCGTGGGACGAACTGCCGCTCGAGTCGCGCTCGGACTTCGCGCTGCTGCGCTCGCGCATCGCCTCGCTGCGCGCCGACCTCGAGGAAATCCGGGTGCCGCAGAAGACGCCCGCGATCTACCTGCTGCGCGCGTACCAGGGCGTGCACTTCCTGCTCACGCGGTCCTTCGCGCCGTTCGACGAGCGCAAGGAGGCCGCGGTCGCGCGCCTCATGGCGATCCCCGACTACCTCGACGCCGCGCGCCGCAATCTCGACGTCGTGCCCGAGGTCTCGCTCGACGTCGCGGTCGAGATGGCCGCGCAGGGCCCGAGCTTCGTGGACGACGTCGTGCGCCAGCTCCTGCGCCAGTTCCCGGGCGAGGGCGAGCGCCTCGAGCACGCGGGCAGCCGCGCGCGCACGGGCTTCCTGCGCTTCCACGACGCGCTCGACAAGGAGCTGCGCCCGAGGGCCGGCGGCACGTTCGCGATCGGCGAGCGCTGGATGAACTACAAGCTCGAGCGCGAGCACCTGCTCGGCTGGACGTGCGCCGACCTCGAGCAGCTCGGTCGCGACCACGTCGTGCGCACGCGCACGCTCCTCGAGGAAGAGGCGCGCCGCGTGGACCCGAAGCGCCCGTGGCGCGAGCTGATCGAAGAGGGCAAGCGCCGCTCGCCCGAGTCCCACTGGCTTCGCGAGGCGTACGTCACCGAGATGGACCGCGCGCGCCAGTTCGTGATCGACCGCAAGCTGGTGCCGATGCCGAAGGGCGAGAAGCTCGAGATCCTCGACACGCCCGTGTTCCAGCGCGTCACGACGCCGTACTCGCTCTACCAGGCGCCGGCGCCGTTCGACGCCGAGCAGGCCGGGCAGTTCTACGTGACGCCCGTGGACCTGCGCCGCACGAAGGAGCAGCAGGCCGCGCAGCTCATGGCGCACTGCACGCCCATGCTGCCGCTGCTCGCGATCCACGAGGGCTACCCGGGCCACCACCTGCAGAAGGTGCACGCGAACCAGGCGCCGACGCGGTTGCGCCGCATCGGCACGAGCGACGTGTTCTCGGAAGGCTGGGCGCTCTACTGCGAGGACCTCATGTGGCAGCAGGGCTTCTTCACGTCCGACCCGCTCACGCGGCTGTTCCAGCTCCGCAACGAGCTCTGGCGCGCGTGCCGCGTCGTGCTCGACGCGGGCCTGCACACCGGCCGCCTGTCCTGGGGCGAGGGTGTGGACATGCTCGTGAACGAGGCGATGCTCGAGCGGACGAACGCCGAGGCCGAAGTGAGCCGCTACTGCATGACGCCCACGCAGCCCATGAGCTACCTCGTCGGCAAGCTCGCGATCACGGAACTGCGCGAAGAGGCGAAGCAGAAGCTCGGCGCGAAGTTCGACCTGCAGGCGTTCCACGGCGCGCTCCTCGCGAGCGGCACCATTCCGCCGTCCCTCGTGCGCGAGGAGATCTGGGCGCGACTGGGGGTCGCGTGACGGCCGCGGCACTGCGGCGCGCGGCGTGCGTGGCGCTCCTCGCGCTCGCGACGTCGCCCGTCTTCGCCGTGACGCCCTCGAACCAGCACGCGCTCGACCCGAAGCGCACCGGGCTGCCTTTCGAGGCGGTCACGTTCCACTCGACGCGCGACTCGGTCGAGCTCGAAGGCTGGTGGTTCCCGGCCAGGCCCGGCGCGCCCGTGGTGGTCGCCTGCGCGCGCGGCAAGGGCACGATGGCCGACCTGCTGCCGTCGGTGCGCGAGCTGGCGTCGCGAGGCTTCGGCGTGATGACGTTCGACTACCGCGACTTCGGCCCCGGCTCGATCGGCGAGGCCGACACGCTGCGCACGCTCATCTTCGCCTCGCGCTGGGTGAACGACGCCGAGGGCGCGCTGCACTTCGCGCGCAGGCGTGCCGCCGGCGCGCTGGTGTTCGCGTGGGGCCAGGATCTCGGCGGGCAGGTCGCGGTCGCGGCCGCCGCGCGCAACCGCGGCAATGCCGACGGCGTCGCCTGCGAGGGGCTCTTCCGCACCGCGCAGGAGCAGCTGCGCTGGAACGGCACGTCGAGTGATCCCGACGCCGTGCGGCAGCACCGCATGCTCGTGGACGGCAGCGACGAACCGCTCTCCGCGGTCTCGATGCTCCAGGTGCCGCTGTTCGTCGTGTACGCGGGCAAGGACGACGTGACGCCTCCGAACGTGACGCGCGACATCACGCGGCGTTCGCTCTCCATCATCGACCGGCTCGCGCTGCCGAACGCCGGCCACGACGGCGCGGAGCTGAGCCCCGGCTACTTCGACCAGCTCGCGGGCTGGATGCGGCGGATCGCGACCGCGCTCGGCGCGCCGCAGTGACGCCGTAGCCGAAGAACGCCCGGAGCGGGTATGCGAAAGGGGGCGGCGCCTGCGTGGCGCCGCCCCCTTCGCAACTCCTGACGCGACTACCAGCGGTTGCCGAACAACGCCCGCAGGCCGGTGTCGAGCCCGTCCACCCGCATGCCCGGCAGCACGTTCTCGGGCATCGCGGGACGCGACGCCGACGCCGTGGCCGACATGTAGTCGTTCACGTTCGCGCGCGGCACGCCGGCGCCGAACTTCGCGTTCACGGCGTCGACCAGTGCGTTCGCGAGGATCGCGTGGCCGAGGTCCGTCGGGTGCACGCCGTCGAGCGAGAACAGTCCGCCCGTCACGAACGACGTCGTGTAGTGCGTCGCGCCGACCGTGTAGCCGTCGGCGGCCATGCTCGAGAGCAGCGCGGCCATGTCCACCTTCACGACGAACGGACGGGTCGCCACCGAGTCGACCGCCGTGTTCATGAGGCCGGCCGCCGTGCGGATCGCGGTCTGTTCGGCCACGTTCAGCACCTGCGTGTTCGTCAGCGGTCGGCCGTTCCCCGGCGCGGCGGGGTTCAGGTAGTTGTACGCGCCGACCGGGAAGCCCGTGCCGGCCGCGAGCGAGTCCTTCGCGGTGAGCAGCACGAGATCGTTCGGCGACAGGTCGCCGTTCGGTCCCTTGAGCTCCACGACGGCGCCGGTCGCGATCATCACCGTGTAGGGCTTGAACGTCGTGCAGAACGGAATGCTCGCCACGTCCGGCACCGTGAAGATCGCGACCTTGGTGTTCGGGAGCGTGGCGTGGATCGCGTTCATGTGGCCGGTGAGCAGCGCCGCGTAGCTCGACGCGGGGAACACCGCGATCGCGCCGCCCGAGGTGGCCGAACCGAGCACTTCGTTCGCGCCGTACTCGTACGTGACGAACGTGGGCGCCTGACCGAGCATCTGCTGCGCGATCGTGCCGCGGTAGCGGGCGACGACCGAGAACATGTTCGGGTCGGCGGTCGCGTGATAGCGGGTCGTGTCCGCGAAGTCGAACGCGATCGCCCCCGGGACGCCGAGATTCTGGTACGACGTCGCCTGGTTGTAGTTCGCGGCCGGGTAGCCGAGCGTCCGGCCCGTGTTGTTGATGATGAGCGGCGAGAACGACTTGATCGCGAGCAGCTGCGGGAAGCCGTCGTGGCCCATGGACGGGAACGTGAAGTCACCCTGCCCGTTCTGGAGCACGGTCTTGCCGATCTGCCGCGCGAAGATCGCGGGGAACGCGTTCGTCTGGTGCCGGTCCACGATGCCGCCCGACTGGTAGCCGGCGGAGATGCTCGTGCCGGCCGCGACGTACGTCGTGAAGTCGGCCGTGCCGCTCGTGAGCTGGGGACCGGTGATGCTGTCGATGGAATCGCACGGACCCTGGCAGCCGGCCACGAAGGCGGCGAGCAACAGGATCGGCGTGAGTCGGAGATGCTTCTTCATGTGGTCGTATCCTCCCGCGCTCACCAGTGGTAGGCGAGGCTCAGGCCCGTGCCGTTCACGTAGGCCTTGTAAGTTCCGTTGTAGCCGTCGCGCTCCTGGCCCTCGGTGCTGCGGTTTTCGACGAACAGCGCGAGGTTGTACGCGTCCAGCGTCCACTGCTTCTTCGCGCCCAGGGTCCAGCCGAGGCCGAGCGTCACGCCGTGGCGCGGCGCGTCCGGCAGCAGCGGCGTCACGGACTCGATCGGCGCGGCTTCCTGGTCGTAGTAGTAGCCGAAGCGGTAGGTGTGCCCGGCGAGCCGGTGTTCGGCGCCGACGCTCACGCGCCACGAGTCCTCGTAGTTCTCGGTGATGACCGAGTTCTTGGACGTCGTCGTCGCGAAGGTGATGGGCAGCTCGTCGAAGAGCGACCACATCGTCTTGTTCACGTCGACTTCCCACGTCCAGTCGGGCGTCGGGCTCCAGGCGCCGCCGACCGAGACCATGGCCGGGAACTTGAGCGTCGTGGAGACGCCCTGCGCAGGCGGCAGGCCCGCGGCGACGACGGCGTCGAACAGCGTGTCGCCCGTGAGCATCTGCGTGAAGGTCGCGTCACCGTCGGTGATGTCGACCACGATCTCGGAACGGTAGGCCGCGCCGAACTTCCACCGGGCGTCCGGGCGCCACTGCAGCGCACCGTTGAAGCCGTAGCCGGGCGTGAGCCCGCCCTTGAGCTTCACCTGCGCGATGTTCGCCGCACCGCCGCCGCCGCCGGGAATCACCTGCGTGGCGATCTGGTTCACCTCGACGCCGGCGAAGAGGGCGTCGAAGCCCGCGCCGATCGAAAGCTCGGGCGTGAGCGCGTACGCGAGGCTGAAGTTCGCGTTGACGCCCTGCAGCGTCGCCTTCGTGACGCGGCCGCGGCCGGTGAAGGTCTCGGGGTCGGCCCAGTCCACGCCGAGCCCGAACGGCGCGTTCAGCCCGGCGCCGTAGGCGAACTTGTTCGACAGCCGGTTGGTCCAGTAGACCGTCGGCGGGAAGAAGTTGCCGGTGTTCATCTTCTCGGTGACGCCGAAACCCGGGTTCGGGTCCACGCCCGCGAAGCTGTTGTGCGTGGAGAGCCACGTGCCGCCGAAGTAGGCGCTCTTGCCTTCGAGCGTGACGAGCGCCGCGGGGTTGTAGAACACGGCCGACGCGTCGTGCACGGACGCGGTGCCGGCGCCGGCCATGCCGAGCACGGCCGCGCCCTGTTCGTAGATGGCGTACCCGGCGCCGGAGGCGAGGGTGGGCGCCAGGAGCGCCGCGAAGATCGCGACGGCGAGCGCACTGCGGTGGAGTTTCATGGGTTCCTTTCGGAAGTGAGGAAGCGTTCAGGTCGGGGGGATGGGAAGGATGGACCGGTCGAGGCGGGTCTTCAGGCGCCCGCCGCGTAGAGCGATTCGATCTGCTCGGCGAACTTCTGCGTCACGACGCGCCGGCGGACCTTGAGAGTGGGAGTCAGTTCGCCGGCGTCCTGGCTCAGGTCGCGGTCGAGGAGCGCGAACTTCTTGATCTGTTCGAACGGCGCGAGGTCGGCGTTCAGCTTGTCGATCTCGCGCTGGTAGAGCGCGAGCGCGTCCGGGTGCGCGAGCAGCTCGCGGCGGTTGTTGTGGGCCCAGCCGCGCGCGCGCGCCTCGGTCTCGAGCACGGCGAAGTTCGGGACGAGCAGGCAGATGCAGTACGGGCGCTGGTCGCCGAGCATGACCGCCTCGCTGATCCACTTCGACATCTTGAGCCGGCCCTCGAACGGCTGCGGCGCGACCTTCTTGCCGCCCGCCGTGACGAGCAGGTCCTTGAGACGGTCGGTGATCACGAGATAGCCGTCGTCGTCGAGGTGGCCGACGTCGCCGGTGTGGAACCAGCCGTCGCGGATCGCCGCGGCCGTGGCCGCCTCGTTGCGGAAGTAGCCCATCATGACGTGCGGACCGCGCGTGAGGATTTCGCCCTCCTCGCCGATGCGCACCTCGACGCCCGGAACCACGGGGCCGACGGCGCCGGGGCGCTCGCGCCCGGGCGGGTTCAGGCAGATGACCGGCGAGGTCTCGGTGAGCCCGTACCCTTCGCAGATGGGAATGCCGACCGCGAAGAAGAACTCCATCACCTTCGGGCCGAGGGGCGCGCCGCCCGAGATGCAGAAGCGCAGGTTGCCGCCGACGCGCGCGCGGACCTTGGCGCCGACGAGCTTGTCGGCGATCGCGTGCTGCAGCGCGAGCAGTCCCGAGGGTTTCTCACCCCGGAAGTGCAGGCGCGCGACTTCGATCCCGACGTGCAGCCCCCAGAAGAAGATGTTCTTGCGCAGCGCCGGCTGGGCGAGCGCGTTCTCCATGACGCGGGCGTACACCTTTTCGTAGAAGCGCGGCACGCCGGTCAGCACGGTCGGGTGCACTTCCATCGCGTCGGCCGCCACGGTTTCGAGCGACTGCGCGTACGCGATGGTCACGCCCGCGGCGAGCATGCAGTACATGCCGGCCATGCGCTCGAAGATGTGGCACAGCGGCAGGAAGCACAGGCTGCGGTCGGTGGGGCCGAGCTGCACGATCTTCAGCCCGGCCTCGACGTTCGACGCGATGTTGGCGTGCGAGAGCATCGCGCCCTTGGGATCGCCCGTCGTGCCCGAGGTGTAGATGATGGTCGCGAGGTCCTCGGCCTTCACGAGCGCGGCGCTCTGGCGGAAGGCGCGCGGCTCCTGCTCGCGCATCGTCCGGCCCGCGTCGACGAGATGCGCGAACGACTGGCCGCGGCCGCCGAGCACCGGGGCGGGCTCCATCGCGAGAATGACGCGCAGCGAGGGCAGGTCGGCGGCGATCTGCTGGACTTTGTCGTACTGCGCGGGGGTGGAGACGACGCAGACCTTCGCCTCGGAGTTCTCGAGGATGTAACGCACCTGCTGCGCGGTCAGCGTCGGGTAGATGGGGACGGTCACCGCGCCGATGCCGAGCGTCGCGAGGTCGGTCAGCGCCCACTCGTAGCGGTTCTCCGAGAGGAGTGCCACGCGGTCGCCCCGGCTCACGCCGAGCGACGCCAGGCCGAGCCCGAGGGACTCGACGTCCTGCACCGCCTGCCGCGAAGAGATGGACTCCCAGCCGACGGCGTTCTTGCGCATGAAATGCGCGGGCTTGTCGTGCTGGTCGGCGGTGTCGAGGAAGATCTGGATCAGCGTCTTGGGCATCCGGGCTCCATTCCCGCCGCGCCGCGGGTCGCGCACACCTGTGTCGCGAGAGGTTGCATTGTTATCACCATCGTCACGAGTTTGACAACGCAGAAAGCCCTGACGCATGGTCCGTCGCACGGGGTCGTCGCGCGGTGCGTGACCCATCAGGAGGTCGCCGGCATGGCAGGAGCAATCCGCGTCCGGGCGCGCCGGGCCGTCGTGGCCGGGCTGCGGGCGGTGGCCCTGTCCCTCGCGCTCGCGGTGGTCCCCTTCGCCGTCGCACCGGCCTTCGCCGCGACCTCGGCGGCCGAGTGGATCGCGGCCGGAGACCTCGAGTACGCGGCCGCCCATCTCGCGAACGCGCGCGACGCCTACCAGGCGGCGCTGGCGGCGAGCCCCGATCACTTCGTCGCGCTGTGCCGGCTGGCGCGCGCCGAATCCGAGCTCGCCGAACTCCAGAAGGGGGACGAGCAGCGGCGGACCCGGGCGGCGGCGGTGGAACATGCGCGCGCCGCGGTGAAGGCCGCACCCGATTCCGCGGCAGGGCACGTGTGGCTCGCGGTCGCGCTCGGGCGGCAGGCGCTCGGCGAGGGCGCCAAGACGAAGCTGGCGCTGTCGCGCGAGATCAAGTCCGAGGTGGATCGCGCGCTGAAGATGGATCCGCGCAGCGGCCGCGCCTGGCACGTGCTCGCCGTGTGGAACATCAAGCTGTCCGAACTCAACGCCGTCGAACGCCTGACCGCGAACGCCGTGCTCGGCGGCGTGCCCAAGGGCGCCTCGTTCGCCAACGCCGAGACGGCGCTCCAGAAAGCGATCCAGCTCGAACCCGAATACGTCCACCACCGTCTCGAGTACGGCCGCCTGCTGCACGCGCTGCACCGGGACCCCGAAGCGAAACGCGAACTCGAGAAAGCGGTGGCGCTGCCACCGACCAGCGGCGCGCTCGACGCCCGGCACCAGGCGGAAGCGCGGGAGCTGCTGGCGAAGATCAAGTGATGCCGACTTCCGGATGGATCCTCTCGGGCGTCCGCACGCCGTTCGTCAAGGCGGGCAGCCTGTTCCGCAAAGTGCCGTCGTACGAGCTCGGGCGCATCGCCGCGGCCGAGACCATCGCGCGCGCCGACCTCGACCCGGGCCGGCTCGACGAGGTGATCTTCGGGCACTGCGCGATGCCGGCCGAGGCCGCGAACTCCTCGCGCATCGTGGCGCTGCGCGCCGGCGTGCCCGAGCGCGTCCCCGCGTTCACCGTGCACCGCAACTGCGCCTCGGGCATGGAAGCGGTCGCGAGCGCGCTGTATCGCATCGCCTCCGGCGACGCGTCGCTCGTGCTCGCGGGCGGCATGGAGAACATGACGCAGATCCCGCTCCAGTTCGTGCCCGAGTACGCGGAGTGGCTCGAGGGACTCATGCGCGCGAAGACGCCGGTGGCGAAGCTCGGCCAGCTCACGCGCTTCAAGCCCGCGATGCTCGCGCCGCGGATCGCGATCGCCGAGGGGCTCACCGATCTCGTGTGCGGGCTCAACATGGGGCAGACGGCGGAGAACCTCGCGAAGGATTTCCGGATCGGCCGCGAGGAGCAGGACGCGTTCGCGCTGCGCAGCCACCAGCTCGCGATCGCCGCGAAGGAGCGCCTGCGCGAGGAGATCGTGCCGGTGTTCGCGGCTCCGAAGTACGAGGTGGTGCGCGACGACGTCGGGCCGCGTGACGGCCAGACACTCGAGGCGCTCGCGAAGCTGAAGCCCTACTTCGACCGCAGGAACGGCACGGTCACGGTGGGCAACGCCTGCCAGGTGACCGACGGCGCCGCGGCGCTCCTGATCGCGGACGACGCGACCGCGCAGGGCTGGGCGACGCCGCCGCTCGGGCGCATCCGCGCGTTCGCGTTCGCCGGGCTCGCGCCGTCGCACATGGGACTCGGCCCCGTGTACGCGATGGCGAAGGCGCTCGACCGAGCCGGCCTGACGCTCGACGACATGGACCTGTTCGAGATCAACGAGGCGTTCGCGGCGCAGGTGCTCGGCTGCCTCGCCGCGGCGAAGTCGGACGACTTCGCGAAGCGCGAACTCGGGCGCGACCGCGCGCTCGGCGAGATCCCGATGGACAAGCTCAACGTGAACGGTGGCGCGATCGCGCTCGGCCATCCGGTCGGCACGAGCGGCGCGCGGCTGCTGCTCACCGCGCTGCACGAGCTGCGGCGCCGCAACGGGCGCTACGCGATGGCGACCCTCTGCGTCGGCGGCGGGCAGGGCGCGGCCTTCGTGCTGGAGCGTGCGTGATGGGCGTCTTCCGCGTGGAGTACCCGAAGACCGGGCTCGCCCACCTCGTCATGGACGACCCCGAACGCAAGGTGAACGTGCTCGACGAGCCGGCGATCGCCGCGCTCGAAACGGCGCTCGGCGAGATCGAATCACGCGCCGATCTCACGGGCGTGATCCTGCGCAGCGGCAAGAGCGGCTCGTACGTCGCCGGCGCGGACGTGCGCGTGATCGGCGCGATCACCGACCCCGAACAGGTGCGCGTGCTCGTGCGCCGCGCGCACGCCGCGTTCTCACGGCTCGCGAACCTCGGCGTGCCCACGGTCGCCGCGATCGACGGCGTGTGCCTGGGCGGCGGGCTCGAGATCTCGCTCGCGTGCGATTCGCGGGTGGCGGCCGAGGAGCCGCGCACGCAGATCGGCCTGCCCGAAGTGCTGCTCGGCATCTTTCCGGCGTTCGGCGGTTCGACGCGCCTGCCGCGCCTCGTCGGCCTGCCCGCGGCGCTCGACCTGATCCTCACGGGGCGCACGCTCGACGCGAAGCGCGCCGAGAAGATGGGCGTGATCGCGAAGGCCGCGCCGGCCGCGTGGCTGCTCGACGCCGCCGAGAAGCGCCTCGCCGAGCTCGCGAAGCGTCCCGCGGGCGCGCGGCGCGACCGCTTCCGCCCGAAGGGCGCGGTGCCGTCGCTGCTCGCTTCGGCGCCGGGGCGGCAGATCGTGTTCCAGCAGGCGCGCGCCGGCGTCATGAAGAAGACCGGCGGCAAGTACCCCGCGCCGCTCGCGGCGCTCGACGTGATCGAGCGCGGCATGACGCTGCCGCTCGAGCAGGCGCTCGCGCTCGAGGCCGACGCCGTCGCGCCGCTCGTGACCGGCACGGTGTGCAAGAACCTCGTGCGCATCTTCTTCCTGCAGGAGGACGCCAAGCGCGCCGACGTCGTGCCGGACGCGTCGATCGAACCGGCGCCGGTGCGCGCGATGGCGCTCGCGGGCGCGGGCGTGATGGGCGGCGGTATCGCCGAACTCGCGAGCCGCGTCGGCATTTCGGTGCGCTGGCGCGACGTGAAGCCCGAGGCGCTGCAGAAGGGCCTGCAGACCGTGCGCGGCATCCTCGACGAGCGCGGCCGCAGGAAGCGCACGGCCGCGCGCGAGAAGGACGGGCAGATGGCGCGCATCCTTCCGACGCTGGAGCTGACGGGATTCGCGAACGCCGATCTCGCGATCGAGGCGGTGGTCGAGGACCTCGACATCAAGCGCCGCGTGTTCGCCGAGCTCGAAGTGCGCGTGCGCGAGGACGCGATCCTCGCGACCAACACGTCGTCGCTCAGCGTGAACGCGCTCGCCGAGGGCCTGCGCCGTCCCGAACGTTTCGTCGGGTTCCACTTCTTCAATCCCGTGCACAAGATGCCGCTGCTCGAGGTCGTGCGCGGCGAGAAGACCTCCGACGCCACGCTCGTCACCGCGGTCGCGCTCGCGCGCCGGCTCGGCAAGACGCCGGTCGTGGTGAAGGACTCGCCGGGCTTCGTCGTGAACCGCGTGCTCATGCCGTACCTGCGCGAGGCCATGCACCTGTTCGAGGAAGGCTACGCGGTCGCCGACGTCGACGCCGCGATGCGCCGCTTCGGCATGCCGATGGGACCGTTCGAGGTCGTGGACGAAGTCGGGCTCGACGTGGCGCAGAAGGTCGCCGGCGTGCTGAGCGCCGCGTTCCCCGCGCGCATGGCCCCGGCGCCTCTGCTCGAGAAACTCGTGGCCGCCGGGCGGCTCGGCCGCAAGAACGGCCGCGGGTTCTACCGGCACCAGGGCCGCAAGCGCACGCCCGACGCCGAAGTGCCCGCGCTGCTCGGATTGGGCTCCTCGCGCCGCACGGCGTCCGCGGAGCAGCTTTCCGAGCGCATGGGGCTCGCGATCGTCAACGAGGCCGCGCGCTGTCTCGAGGAAGGCATCGTCTCCGAGGCCGGGCACGTGGACCTCGCGATGATCTTCGGCACCGGCTTCTCGCCGTTCCTCGGCGGGCCGCTGCGCTGGGCGGACTCGCTCGGGCTGCCGCACGTCGTGGGCCGGCTGCGCGCGCTGCACGCCGAGCAGGGCGCGCGTTTCGAGCCCTGCGCGCTGCTCGTGCGCAAGGCCGAACGCGGCGAGACGTTCACGCAACCGGTCGCCTGATCCGGCCGCGTCACACCCACCCCCTCTCTTCCGGGACTCCGCTCATGAAGCTCGCCCGTTTCGCCGCCGCCGTGCTGTTCGCCGGCGCGCTGTCGCACGCTCTTCCCGCCGCCGCGGCCGCGGCCGATCGTTCCCCGATCCAGCAGCGCGCCGACCAGTTCCTCGCGCTCGTGAACGCGAGCTACCAGGCGCTCTACACCGTGCAGCAGCACGCCGAGTGGGACGCCGCGACCGACGTGAGCGACGCGCACGACGCGGCGTCCACCGTCGCGAGCAAGGCGCTCGCCGCGTTCATGGGCAATCCCGCGCTCATCACCGAGTCGCGCGCGCTGCTCGAGCACGAGAGCGAGCTCGACACGCTGACGGTGCGGCAGCTGCGCCGCGCGCTGCTGCTCGCGGCCGAAGGGCCGATGACGAACCCCGCGCTCGTCTCGGACCGCATCGAGGCCGAGACGCAACAGGCGTCCACGATGAACGGGTTCACGTTCCGCCTGCGCGGCAAGGACGTGATCGCGAACGACCTCGACGAGCGCCTCGTGAAGTCCACCGACCTCGCCGAGCGCCGCGAAGTGTGGGAGGCGTCCAAGGCGATCGGTCCGTCGCTGCGGCCGGGCCTGGTGCGCCTGCAGGGGCTGCGCAACGGCGTCGCGCGCGAGCTGGGGTATCCCGACTACTTCGCGCTGCAGGCCGCGAACCACGACATGACGACGGCCGAGGTGCTGGCGATGCAGGACGAGTTCCTGCGCACGCTGCGTCCGCTCTACGAGCAGCTCTACACGTGGACGCGGTACGAGCTCGCGAAGCGCTACCACCAGCCCGTGCCCGACCGCATTCCCGCCGACTGGCTGCCGAACCGCTGGGGGCAGGAGTGGGAAGCGCTCGTCGAGGTGCCCGGCCTCGACGCCGCGCTCGCGGCGAAGAGTCCCGAGTGGGTGGTGAAGGCGGGTGAGCGCTTCTACACGAGCCTCGGCCGCGCGCCGCTCCCCGCGACGTTCTGGTCGGGGTCGGACCTGTATCCGGTGCAGCCGCCGTCCACGCGGCGGAAGAACTCGCACGCCTCGTGCTGGGACATGAACCTCGATCACGACATCCGTTCGCTCATGAGCGTCGAGAGCGACGAGCAGTGGTTCACGACCGTGCACCACGAGCTCGGGCACGCGTACTACGACCTCGCGTATTCGCGGCCCGGCGTGCCGTACCTGCTGCGCGAAGGCTCGAGCCCGGCGTTCCACGAAGGCTTCGCCGAAGTGGCGGCGATGGCGTCGCGGCAGGCGCCCTACCTGCAGTCGCTCGGGCTGATCCCCGCGGGCGGACGTTCGAAGGACGACGAGATCCGCACGCTGCTGCACGACGCGCTCGCCACCGTGCCGTTCCTGTTCTTCGCCTGCGGCCCGATGACGCACTGGGAGGCGGACGTGTACGCCCACCAGCTGCCGCAGGAGCAGTGGAACGCGCGCTGGTGGAAGTACGTGAACGACTACCAGGGTGTCGTGCCGCCGTCGCCGCGCGGCGAGGAGTTCTGCGACCCGGTCACGAAGACGCACGTCAACGACGCGCCGGCCTACTACTTCTCGTATGCGATCGCGACCGTCTTCGAGTACCAGGTGTACTGCCACATCGCGAAGACCGTGCTGCACCAGGACCCGCGCCGCAGCAACTTCGCCGGGCACCCGGAAGTCGGCGCGTTCCTCGAGCGCATGCAGGCGCCGGGCGCCTCGCGCGACTGGCGCGCGATCCTGCGCGAGGCCACGGGCGAGGATCTCTCGACGCGCGCGATGGTGGACTACTACCAGCCGCTCATGGACTGGCTCGTGAAGCAGAACCGCGGGCGCAGGACCGGCTGGACGGCGTCGGCCGGCACGGCGGAAGGAACGGTTCGATGAGCGCGAAGCGTGCGATCGTGCGTGCACTGCTCGGG
This sequence comes from Candidatus Eiseniibacteriota bacterium, assembly GCA_016215625.1. Lineage (GTDB taxonomy): Bacteria > Eisenbacteria > RBG-16-71-46 > RBG-16-71-46 > RBG-16-71-46 > CAIXRL01. Next base: position 16,325 of record JACRIW010000018.1, read on the forward strand.
GCGTTCGTGACGGCCGTCTTCTGCGCCGTGGCGCACGCGCAGGAGGGCGAAGTGTTCGCCTCGGAGCGCGACACGTCGCTCGACGGACGGCAGGTGGCGTTCGTGCGGCTCGTGCCCGGGCGCATGCTCGCCGCGCCTTCGGGCGACAGCCTGCCCGTGAGCGAGCTGTGCGTCTCGGCGCTCGACGGCTCCGGCGCACGCGTGCTGCTCGTCGCGGGCGCGAAGCGGCACCGCAACGGTTCCCCGATCGCCGGCTTCTGGTCGCCGCAGTTCTCACCCGACGGCGCGCGCGTGTGGTTCACGAGTCCCGCCACGGTCACGAGCGACGTGGCGTGCGCCGTGGACGTCCGCACGGGCGCGGTGCGCGAGGCGTGCGGCGCGAACTCGCTGCGCGTGGTGAAGCGCGGCGCGCGCGCCGGCTGCCTGATCGTGGAGCAGCACCGCTATCGCAAGGGCGGGGGCTCGTACGACTGGCTCTACCTCGTGGACCCCGCGGGCCGGACGCTCGCGACGCTCGGTGATCCCGAGGCTCCGAAGGTGAAGGCGAAGGTCGCGGCGCTGCTCGCCGGCAGGTAGGAGCGAGCGCGGAGAGGCCCGAAATGGCCCGAGGCGCCCGGGGGGACGTTCCCCGGGCGCCTCGTCTCGTTTGGCCTGCGGGCTGCCACCCGCGGTGCGTCTGGATCCTTGCTCGGCTCTCTGGATGCCGCCCTCTTGCTGTCACCCCTTAGAACGTCCGAGTGGGGGAAATAGTTGCAAAGCCCCCGACAACAAACCGGCCCGGCGCCTGGAGGAGGCGCCGGGCCGTGGAAGTGACCGCGTTCGTCGCGGGGATCAGGCCCCGGCGGGGTTCGGCTCCGCACCGCCCCCGAACGCGTCGAGCTGGCCACCCGTGGACTCCGCGGGCGCCGAGGTGATCGGGGCGTCCGCCGAAGGCCCGGACGAATCGCCACGCTGCATGGGCTCGAGCTTCTCGCCCCGCAGCACGCGGTCCATCTCGTCGCCGTCGAGCGTCTCGCGCTCGAGCAGCGTGTTCGCGAGCAGGTGCAGCTTGTCGGTCGCGCCCCGCAGCAGGGTCACGGCCTTCTCGTGCGCACGCTCGACGATCTGCCGGACTTCGTTGTCGATCAGCACGGCGGTCTGCTCGCTGTAGTCCTTGTGCGTCCCCAGCTCGCGGCCGAGGAACACGGTGTCCTGGCTCTTGCCGAACGCCAGCGGGCCGAGCTTCTCGCTCATGCCGTACCGCGTGACCATGTTGCGCGCGATGTTGCTCGCCATCTCGAGGTCGCCCACCGCACCGGTCGTGAGGTGGTCGAAGATGAGGATCTCGGCCGCGCGTCCGCCCATGGCGTGGCAGAGCCGGTCCTCGAGCTGCTTCTTCGAGTGGTTGTGGCGCTCTTCCTGCGGTGTGTAGAACGTCACGCCCAGCGCGCGGCCGCGCGGGATGATCGTGACCTTCGTCACGGGGTCGGAGCCCGGAATCAGCCACGCCACCAGCGCGTGACCCGCCTCGTGGTACGCGGTGGTCTTGCGCTCCTCCTCGGTCATCACGAGCGAGCGGCGCTCGGTGCCGAGCATGACCTTGTCCTTCGCGTCCTCGAAGTCCCGGTCGGAAACCTTCTTGTGATTGCGGCGCGCCGCGAGCAGCGCGGCCTCGTTCACGATGTTCGCCAGCTCGGCGCCCGCCATGCCCGGAGTCGAGCGCGCGATCGCCTTGAGATCGACGTCCTCGGAGAGCGGGATCTTGCGCGTGTGCACCTTGAGGATGCCCTCGCGGCCGCGCACGTCCGGCCAGTCCACGACGACCTGGCGGTCGAAGCGGCCCGGGCGCAGCAGCGCGGGATCGAGCACGTCGGGGCGATTGGTCGCCGCGATCATGATGACGCCTTCGTTGGACTCGAAGCCGTCCATCTCGACGAGCAGCTGGTTGAGCGTCTGCTCGCGCTCGTCGTGGCCGCCGCCGAGCCCGGCGCCGCGGTGGCGGCCCACGGCGTCGATCTCGTCCACGAACACGATGCACGGCGCGTTGCGCTTGGCCTGCTCGAAAAGGTCGCGCACGCGCGAGGCGCCCACGCCGACGAACATCTCGACGAAGTCCGAGCCGCTCATGCTGAAGAACGGCACGCCCGCCTCGCCGGCGACGGCGCGCGCGAGCAGCGTCTTGCCCGAGCCGGGAGGGCCGAGCAGCAGCGCACCCTTCGGGATGCGGCCGCCGAGGCGCTGGAACTTCTGCGGCTCCTTGAGGAACTCGATGATCTCCTGCAGTTCCTGCTTCGCCTCGTCACAGCCCGCCACGTCCTTGAACGTGACCTTCGTCTGCGACTCCATGAGCACGCGCGCCTTGCTCTTGCCGAAGCGCATCGCGGCGTTGCCGCCACCCTGCATCTGGCGGAGCACGAACATCCACGCGACGAGGAACAGCACGAGCGGCAGCCAGCTGAGCAGCATGTTCACCCAGTCCATGCCCAGCCCGCTCACGCCCACCTTGGCGCCCGTCGAACGCACCTGGTCGGCCAGCGCCGCGCCGTCACCGAGGAAGTTCGTCTTGAACGCCTTCACCTGCACGTCGCGCGTCGCGATCTTCTGCGGCACCGCCGTCTTGAACTCGCCCGTCACCGTGCGCTCGCGCTCGGAGAAGCTGGCGTTGTCGACGTTGCCCTTCTCGACTTCCTGCATGAACGCGGTGTACGGGATGTCGACCCGCTGCGTCGCGATCAGGTTGCCGCTGTACATGCGATACGCGACGAGCGCCAGCAGCACGACGAGCACCCAGAACGCCATCGTCCGGAACGGCATGCCGCCCGGGATGGGATTCTGCGGGCCACGCGGCGGACCGCCCCCCTTGGGGCCGCGGTCGCGGCGGCCTTCGTCGTCACCGTCCCTGTGGAACATGGTCAAGGGATCAAGCCTCCTCGAGAACGCCCACGAAGGGCAGGTTTCGATATCGTTCGCCGGCGTCCATGCCGTATCCGATCACGAACTCGGAGCCGATCTTCCAGCCCGCGTAGTCCACGGGGACGGGGATCTTGCGGCAGGGCTCCTTGTTGAGCAGCGTGGCGACTTTGATGCTGGCCGCGCCGCGGGATTTCAGCAGATCCAGGATGAAGGACACCGAGAGCCCGGAATCCACGACACCTTCACAAAGCACGACGTGGCGGCCGCGGATGTCCGAGCGCAGGTCCATGATCAGCTGGACCTGGCCGCTCGACGTGGTGCCGTGGCCGTACGAAGCCACCGCGAGGAAGTCGAGTTCGAGATCGATGGGCGTCGCGCGCGCGAGGTCGCACTGGAACATGCAGGCGCCCTTGAGCACGGCCACGAAGAGCGGGCGGGTGCCGTCGTAATCGGCCGCGAGCTGCAGTCCCATTTCACGGACACGCTCGGCGATCTGTTCGGCGGTGAAGAGCACTCGGAGTGCGGGGTCGGCCTGCACGGCGGGTCGCTGCTCGGTCATGACGCTCCATGGGGGCGTCACCTGTCGGTGGCGCCGGGATCGGTGTGGCGGTGCGACTTGTGATCGGCCGCCCGGACGGGGGCCGCGGGGGATGGTGTTCGAGCCGGGGGGCGGTTGGAGCCGCGCCGCAGGATAGCATTGGGAGGGGCAGCCTTGCCGCCGTCGCGGCGCGCCGTCCGTCCGGACGCGCGCTTCGGGCGGTCGAGCGCCAGCCAGCCGCCCCGTGCGGACGCGGTCCGGCCCCGTTCGAGGGTCAGCGAGGCGCGCGCCGTGGGCGAGCCGACCCGGCGCTCGAGCAGCGCCAGCGCCGCCGCCGTCAGTCCGCGCGATGCCGGGCAGGCGCGCTTCCACC
>JACRIW010000106.1 GCA_016215625.1 Candidatus Eiseniibacteriota bacterium
CCCGGCCGCCGACACCGAACTCGAAGTGGCCACTTGCCCACGCGGGCGCCGCATCGAGCAGCGCCGCGACACACAGCGCTCGGGCGAACCACCAGTGAGACATGAGCGCTCCTTTCGCCGATCGCGTGAGAGAGGGGAGCCGGGCGGCGGTGGGGTGCCACCGGCGGCAGTCGAGGCCTCCGGACGGGCGCGAGTGCGGCGCGCGCGCCGGCTCCGTTTCGCTTCAGGCGTTCGTCCGCCCGTGCCGCAGCGCGTCCACGCTCCACGGCCCGGCCCCTGCGGCCGAGAAGTACAGCCACACGAAGCAGTACAGCGCTGCGTCGAGTCCGCCGTTCTGGATCGGCCAGAACCCCTTCGGCTGGTGGAACTGGAAGTACGCGACGGCCATCTCGCCGGCGAGCAGGAACGCGACCGGCCGGGTGAAGAGCCCGAGCAGCAGCAGTGCGCCGCCGTACACCTCGAGCACGCCACCCAGCCAGACCTGGGTGCCGAACGCCGCGGTCGCCCCGCCCGGCATCGCGATCGGCCAGCCGAACAGCTTCATGGTGCCCGGGAAGATGAAGAGCAGGGCCGCGACCATGCGCAGCACGCTCCGCAGTCGTGGCCCCGCATCCTTCCACATCGCTCCGAGTGTTCGTTCTCGCATGGCATGCCCTCGCTCCGGCTCACCGGGATCCTGTCGCCGCCCTCCGGCGACTCGTCGGAACATGACCGATTCGACCGCACGTGTCTGTACGGATTCTCCGGCGCGTTCCCCGGCCGCCCTCGGCCGCCGCCGGCCGCCCCCGGCCGCCCCCGGCGGTGGGGGGGAAGTTCCCTGTTGTGGGCACGGTGCGCCGGGCCTACTGTCCCCGACGTGCCGCCCACGCCGCGAAGCGAGCGCCGCGAGGGGAGGCGCGACGGCGATCCGCCGCCGTCGACATTTCGTGAGGAGACTCGTCCATGACTCGCCACCTGCTTCGCGTCGCCGCCTGCGCCCTGATGCTCGCGCTCATGGCCGCCACGCATGCCGCAGCCGCCACGGCCTCGGCCACCGTCACCGTCGCCGCCCCGACGAACCGCTGGGCCGGTGACTTCGCCCCGCCCTCGCCGCTCGAGACCACGCGTCCCGCCGACGCGCTCTCGCTGCTCCCGCGGGTGCGCCGCACCACGCCCACGAGCGTCACCGGCGGCGCCGGCTCCTCCGGCAACTGGAGCCTCGTCGGACCGCAGGCCGGAGCGCAGCGCTTCACGCCCGCGGTCATCGTCGATCCCGTGCGCCAGCGCCTGCTCTCGTTCGGCGGCGCGGACAGCGTCGTGACCGCGGCGACGTGGGCGTTCTCGTTCGCGACGGGATCGTGGACGCCGCTCGCCACCGCCGGAACGCCGCCCTCCGCGCGCCGGCTGCACGGCGCGGTGTACGACTCGAACGCCGATCGCATGCTCGTGTTCGGCGGCCTCGGCGGCGCCGGACTGCTCGACGACGTCTGGCAGCTGACGCTGTCCGGGACGCCGACCTGGTCGCGTCTCGTCGTGACCGGCACGCCGCGCGCCCGAGCGGCGTTCGCGTGCGCGTTCGACGCGACCGCGAACCGCCTGCTGGTGTACGGCGGGTACGACGGCGACACGCTGACGTTCGGCGCGGCGTCGGACGTCTGGGCGCTCTCGCTCGGCGCCTCTCCCGAATGGACCGAGCTCACGCCCGTCATCCCGGGACCGCCGCCGCGCTTCGGCATCGCGTCCGGATGGGACGGCGCGGGCCGCGCGCTGTACGTGTTCGGCGGCGAGGACTCCACGCAGAGCGGCGAACTCTGGAAGCTGTCACTCGCGGGCACGCCGGCGTGGAGCCGTGTGCTCAGCCTGTCTCCCGCGGCGCCCGCCGCGCGCGCGTGGGCGGCCGGTGGATTCGATCCCGTGTCGCAGCGCTTCGTGCTTTACGGCGGGCTGAGCGTCGCGTTCGACGCGCTCGGCGAGAATCTCGTCCCGACCACGCACGGCGACGTGTGGACGATCGCGCCCGGCGCCGGGGCGCCCGAATGGACCGAGAGCACGCCGGACCCGAACATCCTGCCCCGATGGGGCGCGGGCGCCGCGATCTCACCGTCGGGCGATCTCTACGTGTGCGGCGGCGTGACCGAGCATTACCAGCTGCTCGGCGACGTGTGGAAGCTGAACGTCGCGAACCCGGCCGCCTGGCAGGGATACGAAGACCTGTTCCCGCCGCGCCTGCAGGAAGTGATGGTGCTCGATCCCGCGCGCCATCGCCTCGTCGCCTTCGGCGGCACCGACGGCTCGTACCGCAACGACACGTACGTGCATTCGCTCGACTCGGGCCGCGGCTGGGCGATGCTCGTGCCGACCGGCACCCGGCCCGCGCCGCGGCGCCTGCACACCGCGATCTGGGACACGCCGCGCGACCGCATGATCGTGTTCGGCGGTTTCGACGGCACGTTCTACAACGACGTGTGGGAGCTTTCGTTCGCGGGGCCGAACCCGAAGTGGAACAGGCTCACGCCGTCGGGGACTGCGCCAGGCGCGCGCGCCGGCCACGTCGCCGTCTTCGATCCCGTGGGCGAGCGCATGATCGTCACGAGCGGCTACGACGGCGTCACGCCGCCCTACTCCCGCGTGAACGACACGTGGGCGCTGTCGCTTTCGGGAGCGCCGGCGTGGACGAAGATCCCGGCCACGAACGCCCCGGTCGCGCGATCGAGCGCGTCGGCCATCTACGACCCGGTCCGGAACCGCCTCGTGCTGTTCGGCGGCACGAGTCCCGCCTTCCTCGGCGACTGCTGGGCGCTGCCGCTCGCCGGCGCGCCGGAGTGGGTCGCCCTCGCGCCCGCCGGAACGATTCCCGCGCGTGAGGAGCACGCGGCGGTGTACGACGCCGCGCGGGACCGCATGGTGGTCTTCGGCGGCTACGACACGCCGACGCCGTACTCGCACAACTTCGACGATCTCTGGTCGCTCGACCTGCCGGGCACGCCGGCCTGGAACGCGCTCGCGCCCGGCGGTACGACGCCGAGCCCGCGCTGGGGCATGAAGACCGTGTACGACCCGAACGCCGACGGCCTGTGGATGTACGGCGGCTGGGACTGGACTTACTCGCAGCAGCTCTGGTTCCTGCAGTGGTCGAAGCCGACGACGCCCGTCGCCGTGACGACGCTGCAGGCGTTCGGCGTCACCGGGCGCGCGGTGCTCCAGTGGAGCCTGCCTGAGCGGTCGCGTCCCGCGGCACTCGTGCAGCGCACCACGGACGGGGTGCGCTGGTCGTCCGCGGGCCGGCTGCTGCCTTCGGGACTCACGTTCGCGTGGAGCGATCGCGACGTCACGCCCGGAGCGTCGTACGCCTACCGCACGCTCGTGACCGCCAACGGCCGCAGCATGGCGTCCGCGCCCGCGTGGGTGACGATCCCGAACGCGATCGTCGCCGTGACGCCCTCGGCGTCCGCCTTCGCGCTGCGCCGGGCGGGTGCCGCATCGCGTGCAGGCGTGGTCGCGCTCACGTGCGCGATGCCCGACGGAGCCGCGGCGCGGCTCGACCTGCTCGACGTGAGCGGCCGCGTGGTCGACTCGCGCCGCTTCGCCGGCGCGGGAGAGCGGCGCGTCGAACTGGGCGGCGGACTGGCGCCCGGCGTTTACTTCGCGAGGCTCGCGAGCGGTTCACGTTCGGCCTCGCTCAAGTGCGTCCTGCTCCGCTGACGCGGTGGACAGAACGCACGCGCCCCGGTGGCCTCGGCCGCCGGGGCGCATTCGTTGACACTCTTCGCCGGGCGCGGCTACGGTCGCGCGCCCGGCGCCGCGCCGGGCCCCACCGCTACGGAGAGAGGCGATGCCCACTTCGGAACACTGGCAGATCCCGCGCGTCGTGGACGCCATGGCCTTCGCGAATCCGGCCAGCGTGCTCGACGTGGGTTGTGGCTACGGCAAGTACGGCGTGCTCGCGCGCGAGTACACGCCGGCCACGCGCGTGGACGCCGTCGACATCGCGCCACCGCGCTACCCGGTCTACGACCACTTCTACGAAGGCGACCTCCGGCAGCTCTCGACGCTGATCCCGAAGGACGCGCCGCGCTACGATCTCGCGCTGTGGCTCGACGTCATCGAGCACCTCGAGAAGGACGAAGCCTGGGCGGTGCTCGACCAGCTCGTGAAGGTCTCGAAGGCCGTGCTCATCACGACGCCCTTCGGCTTCCGGCCGCAGGAGGTGCCCGGGCTGCCGTTCGAGACGCACCGCTCCGGCTGGTATCCGTGGGAGTTCGGCAAGCGTCACCGCGTGCTGCGCTCGCAGGTGTTCCCGGGACACTTCAGCAGGTACCTGCGCCTGCCGCGGCTGTGGCAGGTGCTCGTGCTCGTGTCCGGCCGCTAGAGCATGCCTCGCCTCGTCGTCCTCGACGCGCTCGGTCTCGTCTACCGCTCGTACTACGCGTTCATCGGCCGTCCGCTCAAGAACAGCCGCGGCGAGAACACGTCGGCCATCTTCGGCATGGGCAACGTGCTGCTCAAGCTGCGGCGCGACCTCGCGCCCGACCGCTGGGCGCTCGCGTGGGACGGCCCCGGCCCGACGTTTCGTCACGAGCTGTACGGCGAGTACAAGGCGCACCGCCCGCCGATGCCCGAGGACCTCGTCACGCAGCTCGACCCGGTCGAGGAACTGGCGCGCTGCCTCGGGCTGCCCGTGATCGAGAAGCCGGGCATGGAAGCGGACGACGTCATGGCGACGCTCGCGCGCGAGGGCGCCGAGGCGGGCTACGACGTCGTGCTCGTGACGGGTGACAAGGACATGCTGCAGGTCGTCAACGACCGCGTGAGCGTGCTCGCGCCCGCGGGCAAGGGCGACGAGATGAAGCGCATGGACCCGGCCGCCGTGCGTGAGAAGTGGGGCGTGGGCCCCGAGCACATCCGCGACGTGCTCGCGCTCATGGGTGATTCGTCCGACAACATTCCCGGCGTGCCGGGCGTGGGCGAGAAGACCGCGGTCGAACTGCTCTCGCAGTTCCACTCGCTCGAGGACCTCTACGCGCGGCTCGAGGAAGTGAAGAAGCCGGCGCTCAAGAAGAAACTGACCGAGAACCGCGAGATGGCGTTCCTGTCGCGCGACCTCGCGACCGTGCGCGACCGGCTCGAGCTCGGTGTGACGCTCGACCAGCTCGCCGTGGCGCCCGTGCGCCGCGACGACCTCATGGCGTTCGCGAAGCGCTGGGAAGTGCGCCGGCTCGAGAGCGTCGCGCGGGACCTGGGCGTCGGCGCCGCCGAGGCGGGCGAGAGCGCACCGAGCCGCCCGGCCGAACGGCGCGGCACGGCCGCCGAGCAGCCCGAGCGCGCGAGCGCGCCGGCCGCGGGCGGCGACCTGTTCGCCGCGCCCGCGCCGACGATCGAGCGCGC
>JACRIW010000104.1 GCA_016215625.1 Candidatus Eiseniibacteriota bacterium
CGGAGCAGCAGCGTGCGCCGGATGGCCTCGAGCAGCGTGTGGATCTCGACGGGCTCGGGCACCGCCCGGTGGGCGATCCGGAGTGCGCGCAGGGCGTTCTCGTCCGCGCCCTGCACGCCCACGAGAACGCGCACGATTTCGGACTGCGCGTCGCGAATGCGCGCGAGGAGTGCGACGCCGTCGAGATGCGGGCGTGCGACGGTCACGACGACGTCGGGACGGAAGCGTTCGACTTCCTGCCACGCGTCCTCGACCGAGAACGCGGAGCTCATCTCCCAGGCGGGCTCACGCTGCTGCATGGCACGTCGCAGCCGCTCGAGCGACACCGAATCGTCGTGCACCACCAGGACCCGCCGCATGTGTGCTTCGCTCCTCACGCCGTCGTCGACGGCCGTTTCAGACGACGCTGCTTTCGTGGGCGATCTGTTCGGCCATCTCGCGCCACCACGCCCAGCGCGGATCCGTGACGATCGTCATGGGCAGCGGCTCGCCGCGCATCTTCATCTCCTCGTCGTCCGTCGCGGCGTGCGCGAGACGGTCGGCGATCGCGACCGCGCGCGCGGCGTTGAGCGAGTGGGGGATGTCGAGGGCGAGGTCGTGATGTCCGTGCACGGCCTCGATGACCGCGCTCGGAAGGCCCCACATCCCCAGCAGGCAGGCGCCGAGCGCGCCGTGATGCGCGCCCAGTTGCTCGACCTCGACCTCGTGCTCGAGCCGGAACGAATCCGCCGCTTCCTGCGAGATGCGCGCACTCAGCTCGGGCAGCCGTGACAGGAGCAGGAGCTTGCCGATGTCGTGGACCAGTCCCGCGGTGAACGCGTCGTCCTTCCATGCAGCCCGCGGGTCGAGGCTGGAGGCGATGCGGGCGACGAGCGACGCGTGCCTCTGCAGCGCCTCGATACGGCCGGCGAGCGCCGGGGAGACGGGCAGGTGTCCGTAGATCTCGGCGGTGAGGACGAGCGAACGAAGCAGCCGGGTGCCGAGCCGCGCCGCCGCGTCCGCGATGCGGGTGACGACCTGGCCGCGCCCGAAGTAGGCGCTGTTCGCGAGGCGCAGCACCTGCGCCGAGAGCGCGGCGTCCTCGGCGACCAGCTCACCGAGTTCGAAGACGGAGACGGAAGGGTCGTTCAGCCGGCGCGTGAGTTCGGCGTAGACGCTCGGAACCGCGGGCAGCTGGCCGACCTGGCCGATCAGCGCACGCAACTGGGGTTGGGCGACGTAGTCGCGCATGAGCAGCGAACGGCGAAGCGTTTCGACGAGCAGCTCGCCGTCGGATTCGGCCGGCAGCGCGCGGTGCACCACCTTGAGCGCGCGGAGCGACTTCTCCCCCTGTGCGGATTCTCCCACGACGATCCGGATCGTCTCCGGGCGCAGGTCCCGCACGTGCGAAAGCAGCATGGTGCCGTCGGTCGCCGGTGGGCGGGAGGCGGCGACCACGGCATCGGGCGGCCAGGACTGGAACACGGACATGGCCTCCGAGTCCGACGTCGCGAGGCGGACTTCCCAGGTGCGCTCACGCTCGAGCAGGCTTCGTCGCCACTGTTCGAGCGTGCGCGTCTCGTCATTCACGCAAAGTATCCGCTTCATGTCGTCTCCGGGCCGTCCTGTGCCCATGCACCTGCCTGCCGGCCCGCCCGCTCGGAGAGCGTGCGGGGGCCTTCGAGTCGTCCTCCCTGGAGTCTCGGAAGGAATGCGCGGAGCTTGACGCCCGGAATCAGGCCGCCCGCCTCTGGGCGCTGTATCCCGGCGGCGTCGCCACGAGCACGCGCATCGTCTGCAGCGCGGGATCCTGGTACTCGTGCAGCCGGGTCAGCAGGCTCTGGCTCGCCTCCTGCCCTCGGGCGACCAGCAGCAAGCCCCTCGTGTCGAGCACGTCCTGCGCGAAGACCATGCCGGGCTGCATCTCGTGGATGGCGATCTGCCGGACCACGCCGGAAATGCTCGTGCCCTGCTGGATCTCGTTCATGATGCGCAGCACGTTCGGGTCGTACTGGGACGCCTTCGACTGCATGACCGTGAGCGCTTCCGAAGACGAGAGTCCGCGGGACTCGAGCATGTCGTAGTCCGTCGCCGCCCGAAGGAGGCGCGCTCCGAGCGGAATCCGCTCGCCGATCACCGACGGTACGGGAGAGCCCACGCCGTCGTAGCCGGCGTTCTGGTACATGAGGATCGACTGCACCTCCTCGAGCCGGGGGATGTTGGCGATCAGCTGGGCCGCGACCTCGGGCACCTTCAGCACCGCCGTCGCCTCGTGTGCCGCGAGGTCCGCTCCCACGTGCAGCTTCGCCACGGTCTCCGCCGGAAGCGTCACCCATCCCAGATGGGCGAGCATCGTCGCGACCTCGATGCGCCAGAGTTCGTCCGCCTGCATGCGCGTCCCGATCTCGACCACGAGGCGCCGGACGCGGCTGGTGTGCGCCGAGACGGCCGGATGCACGAGCGAGATCATCTCGGCCAGCGCGCGGATGCATCCCCGCAGCGTCTGCTGGAGCAGGACGCGCTCGGAAGTCACCAGGCGGTGCTGCTCGAGCGCCGCGATGAGCGCCCCTCGCATCGTGCTGCCCGGGCACGGCTTCGTCATGAAGCGGAAGACCTGACCGTCGTTCACGGCGGCGATCGCGGCTTCCATGTCGGCGTTGCCGGTGAGCAGCATGCGCACGGTCTCGGGTGAGCGCTCACGGACGTGACGGAGCAGCAGCACGCCGTCCACGACCGGCATGCGCAGGTCGCTCACGACGACCGCGAACGGCTGGCCCTTGTCGATCTCCGCCATCCCGGCTTCGCCACCGAGCGCGGTCACGACCTCGAACGGACCTTTGATCGTCCGCTTCACGGCTTCGAGAATGTTCGGTTCGTCGTCGACGAAGAGCACGCGATTGGTATTCATGCCGAATCTCCTGTTCTCGCGGCTACGCCGCTTCGGAAAGCACGGACGTGCCGGTGCCGCCGAGCGGCAACCGGATCACGAACGTCGTGCCGGTGGGATGAGCGGGCTCGAACTGGATGCTCCCGCCGTGCTTCTCGTAGACCAGCCGGTGGACGATGGAGAGTCCCTGGCCGGTGCCTTTTCCGACCGGCTTCGTCGTGAAGAAGTGATCGAAGACGCGTTCGCGGATCGCTTCGGGAATGCCGCAGCCGTTGTCGGAGATGCGCACGACGACCTCGTCGTCCTCGCGCCTCGTCTGGATCAGGATCCGGCCGGGGGGAGCGGGGACGGTCTTGAGGCGTTCCTCGATCGCATGGGCGGCGTTCACGATGATGTTCAGGAAGACGTGGTTGATTTCGCCCGCGATCGCCGGGACCGGCGGAAGGTCGGGGTCGAACTCCGTGACCACTTCGGAGACGTACTTCCACTCGTTCCGGCTGACCGTGACGGTGCTCGCGATCTCGGCGTTGAGGTCCACGGCCGATTTCGAGCTGCCGCCGGGATGGGCGAACGTGCGCATGCCGCGCACGATGGCGGCGACGCGGGCCATGCCGTCGAGGGACTGGTGGATGGCGGGCGACATCTCGCTCTCGTAGATCGCGAGTTCCTCCTCGAGCTCGGGCGTCGGGGGGGCGCCGGCACGCCATTCGCCGAGCGCACGCGAAATGGTGGTGAAGCCTTCGTCGAGGAAGCGGAGATTGTCGGCCACGTACTGCGCCGGCGTGTTGATCTCGTGCGCGATGCCGGCGGCGAGCTGGCCGATCGCTTCCATCTTCTGCGACTGGAGCAGCTGGCGCTCCATGAGCCGGCGGTCGGTGACGTCCCGGGCGACGACGACGAACTCGGGGCGGTCGTCCGCGGAGGATCCCTGGCGCACGACCGTCGCTTCGGCGAGCAGTGCCCGGCCGTCCGCGCGCGTGAACCCGACGTCGCCGCTCCAGCGGGCGCTCTCGATCGCCCCGGTGAGGATCTCCTCGAACCGTTGGTCCGATTCTCCGGTCGCGAGGAAACGCCGCAGCGACTCCTGCTCGAGCTCCGACGTCGCGCAGCCGAACAACTCGGCGGTGGCGCTGTTGCACGTGAGGATCGTTCCCGCCCGATCGATCACGAACACCGCCTCGTGGATGTACTCGAGGATGCAGGCCTGGCGGCGCAGCCGCTCGAGCTGCTCGGCGAGTTCGTTGTTCCGCTCGTTCAGTTCCTCCGTCATGGTCGCGAGCGAGTGCTCGACGAGCCCGCGCTGATCGTCGCGGTCGCGGTACGACCGATCGACGAGCGCCAGCAGGCGCTGAAGCGGCTCGGACGTTTCGGCGTGCGCGCCGAACGCGCGCCGGAGCTGGCGCGCGAGCAGCGGATGCCACTGGGACGGGATCTCGTTCGAACGTGGGACGCTCATGCGCTCTTCTCCTCGAGACCGTCCTCCGGCTCTTCGGGGTAGTACTTGTCCATGCAGGCGTCGCAGATGGAGTGGCTGAACGTGGCCTCCGAGTGCTGCTCGATGTAGGCCTCCAGCTTCTGCCAGTGCTCGCCGCTCGAGCGAATGCTGTGACAGTGGGCGCAGATCGGAATCAGGCCGCGCAGGTTGCGGACTTCCGCGAGCGCGGCCTCCAGCTCGACGAGGCGCGCGTTGAGGGCCGCCTGCATCGAGGCGAGCCGGCGCCCGGCGCGTGCCCGGGCGACGACCTCGGCGATCTGGAACGGTTTGCGGATGAAATCGTCCGCTCCGGCTTCCATGCCCTCGAGCATGTCCTCGGTCGTGTCCCGCGCGGTGACAAGGATGACGTAGCAGCTCGCGAGCACCGGCTGGGAGCGGACCCATCGGCAGAGTTCCGGACCCGTCAGGCCCGGCATGCTCCAGTCGAGCAGCAGGACCTGCGGCGGGGAGTCGCTCGTCATCATCGCGAGCGCCGCATGTCCGTCCTCCACGCTGGTGACGTCGAATCCCGCCTTCTCGAGTCCGTGAGTGAGCGTCATGCGGACCGTTCGCTCGTCGTCGGCGATCATCACGCGGTCGATCGGCGGCCAGAGAGCTTCGCCCACGGGGTTCATGCGGCCTCCTGACGGGTGAGGGTCGCGGCGGCCTCGCGCCAGCGGTCCCAATCGGGACCCGTGACGGATTCCGTCCCCGGGCACTGCTTCGCCGCGAGTTCGCGCGCCAGATGGTTCGCTACGCCCACCGCGGAGGACACGGTCAGCGGCAGCGCCTGCTCGGGGCGGAAGTTCACGTGTCCCGCCACCGCCTCGATGATCGTCGCGGGCAGGCCCCAGAGCCCGAGCAGATAACCCGCGATCTCGCCGTGATCGACGCCGAGCACGGCGCGTTCCGCTTCGGCGCGCGGGGCGCCGGCCTCGACGAAGAGCTGGATCTGGTCGAACTCCGCGGGCATGCGCGCCGCGAGCACGAGGATGCCCACGTCGTGCAGCAGCCCCGCCGCGAACGCGTCGTCGCACCATGGGGCTCCCGGCTCCAGGGAGGCGGCGATGCGGCCGACGAGCGAGGAGTGCTCCTGCAGCTGCGCGACGCTGATCCCACGCGTTCCCTCGCGGATCGGGAGGGCGTCGAACACCTCCGCGGTCAGCACCAGGTGACGGATCGCCGCGATGCCCAGCATGGCGGTCGCGGCCGGGAGGCTCGTCGCGTGCCGGGACGGTCCGAAGAAGGCGCTGTTCGCGAGATGCAGCACCTTCCCGGTCAGTGCCGGGTCGTGCGCGATCGCGTTCGCGACGTCACTCATGCTGCTCGCGGGATCGGCGAGCAGGCGGTTGATGCGCGTGAAGGTGTCGGGAATGCTGGGCAGGTTGCCGAGGCGATTCGCGAGCTGGCGGACGCGCGTGTTGGTCAGCCGCTCGCGCAGCGCGAGCGCGTCGGTCAGCGTCTGCAGCAGCGCCGGGCCGTCGCACGGCTTCGCGAGGTACTGATGGGCGACGTTCATGGCCCGCAAGGCTGCGTTCAGTTCGGAGTGGCCCGAAAGCACGACGCGGATCATGTCCGGATACTGCTGCGCGATGTTCTCGAGCAGCGTCGCGCCGTCCATTTCCGGCATGCGCATGTCGGTGACGATGATGTCCACGGGCGAGTTCGCGCACACCTGCAGCGCGACGTCACCACTGACTGCGAACTTCATGTCCCACTTGTTCCGCTGCGCGATCAACATGCGGCGGATGCCGTCCAGGACCATGGGTTCGTCGTCGACGAACAGGATTCGCACCACTTTCCGTCTCCGGGGCGCGGGTGGACGAGGGGGGTGAAGCCGGAAGACTGGTCCGGCCGCCTCCATTCTCGGAGCGGAAAGGAATTGCTTGAGCGCCCGTTCGGAAGCGTTCGACGAACTTGCGGGCAGTTGCGTCGCGCTCAGCTCGCGGGATCGTGCAGCGGGAACGGCACACGCCGGGCAGCCTGCAACGGTGCGAGTTCGGCGCCGAGCCGGTCGAGTCCGCGCTGGAGCCGCTCGTGCAGGTCCGCCAGCAGGCCCGCGCGGGCCTCGGCGGGGTCGCGCCCGAGCGCGAGCGCCGACGCGAGCGAGGCGCCCACGTCGAGCGGCTCCGGGACGCGCACGTGCACGGTGCGGGGCGCGACCGCCACGGGCACGAGATTGTGGAGCGCGTCGCGCCAGCCGTGCGTCAGCAGCGCCGAACGCACGCGCTTGAGGTTCTCGGCGACCTGTTCCTGCGTGAGCGTCGGCCGGTCGTACAACGCCCGATCGAAGCTGTGCAGGCGCTGCAGCTCGGTGACGAGGGCGCGGTCGCGCCGTGCGGCCGGCTCGTCGCCGTCGGACTTGAGCCGGCGCCGGATGGCGCCGCGGAGCCGGTGTTGCGCCCGCGTCATGTCGGCGTCGAACTCACCGTGGCGCTCGGTCAGCCGCTC
This sequence comes from Candidatus Eiseniibacteriota bacterium, assembly GCA_016215625.1. Lineage (GTDB taxonomy): Bacteria > Eisenbacteria > RBG-16-71-46 > RBG-16-71-46 > RBG-16-71-46 > CAIXRL01. Next base: position 6,792 of record JACRIW010000104.1, read on the forward strand.
GCGGATCGCCGCCATCGCGGCCGACTGCGCCGCGAAGTAGGGCGCCTCCGCCGCGGCGACGGGCAGCTCGAGGGCGCGGCAGCGCGCCGCGAGCGCGCCGCGCATGAGCGCCGCGAAGCGCTCACCCACGTGCGTACCACCCGCGGGCAGGCCGAGCGCGCGTTCGATCCGCGCCATCTCGCGGCGCAGGCCGTCCGAGGCGTCGGCGGTGAACACGAGCTTCCAGACGAGCGGCACCACGAACACCGGTCGCGACTCACCCGCCGCGCGCACCTGCTCGGCCGCCTCCCACGCCATGTCCACGATGCCGGGCAGCAGCGGCGACGTGCGCTCGGCCTGCCACGTCGCCGTGCCCTCGGGGTGGAGCAGCACGCCGTGCCCGGCTCGGGCCCAGCGTACGGAGTACTCCTTGCCGCCGCCGCCGGGCGCGTTCGCGATCAGGTTGTTCGCGAGCCAGAAACGCTGCGAGAGCGGGGAGCCGTTCACGATCTCGTAAGACGCCCAGTGCGCCATGAGCGGCGAGCACCGGCACGAGATTTCCTTGTCCACGAGCCAGTCGGTCGTGAACTCGGGATGGTTCGGGCCGAGGAACGCCGCGGTGCCCGGGTGCACGGCCGCGCGCAGCCGCGCGAGGTCCGGCTCGGGCAGGTCGAACGCGCGCAGCCGCAGCACGCCTCGAAGCATGAGCGCGCGATTGACCGGCCCGAGGAGCCGGATGAGCCACGGCACCGGGCGCGGTTCGCGGTACGCGCGCACGTCGAAGCGCGCGCTCACGGCCACCGCCGTTCGTTCGGCATGCGCGGGAGGCTATACGAGATCGCGCGATTCGGCACCCGCCGCGACGCCCTCTCCCAAGGGACCAGTACCGGAGCGCGTGGGAGTGCGGCTATGCTTCGGGCGTCCATCTCTCCTTGGAGTGTCACGTCATGACCGAACCTTCGACCGAATCGACCCCGCGCCGCTCCTCGCTCGCCCGCGACGTCGCCGTGATCGTGCTCGCCGGCATCGCGCTCGGCCTGTCGTTCAACGCGCTGCAGGCGTCCGCGCGTTCGCCGCGCGCGCTCTCGTGGATCCGTCACGAGCCGAAGCTCGCGAGCTTCGAGAGCCTTGCGGGCACGCTGCCGGAGGAAGTCCCAGCGGCCGCCGCGGTGAGACCCGCGCCCGAGCCCACGCCGCAGGCGGTCGGAAGCGCTCCCGCGCCCGTTGCGACCTCTGCCGGCACGAAGCCCGTGCCCGTGACGCCTTCGGCGCCTTCGGCGCCTGCGGCGCCCGCCCAGCAGGGTGTGAAGCCGACCGGCAAGCCCGCCGCGACTCCGCCCGCCGCACCGGCGGGCACGCCGGCGCAGCCGCAGATCGTGACCGACGAGAGCGTCGCGGCGCCCGTACCCGTCGTGCTGCCGGTGGTGCCGGAGACGCGCGAACCGCTCGAGGTCGGGCTCGACTTCACGAAGCGCTTCCACGCCGGGCGCGGCGCGGCGTTCGTGGACGCGCGCTCGGCCGAGGAGTACGCCGAGGGCCACATTCCCGGCGCGGCGAGCCTGCCGTTCGACGACGTGTACAAGAAGCCCGAGCTCGCGAAGGCCTTCGACGAGAAGGGGCTGCCGATCATCGTCTACTGCGGCGGTGGCGACTGCGACCTCGCGCGCACGCTCGCGTACGCGCTCATCGAGGCGGGCCACAAGCGCGTGCTCGTGTTCAAGGACGGGCTGCCCGGCTGGGCCGCGGCCGGCATGCCGGTGACGAAGGGCGCGCAGCCGTGAACGTGACACGCACGGCGGGCACGCTCGCGCAGTTCGCGCTCGGGGTGCTGTTCCTCGCGGCCGCGCTCGCGAAGCTCGGCGACCTGGGCGACTTCGCGAACCAGGTGAATCACTACCGGCTCGCGCCGGTCGCGTGGGTGAACCTGATCGCCATGGTGACGCCGTGGATCGAACTGCTGGCCGGGCTCTCACTCGTGTTGCGCGTGAAGCCGCGCGCGGGCGCGCTCGTCGCGCTGGTGCTGCTCGTCGTGTTCACCGCCGCGGTCGCTTCCGCGTGGGCGCGCGGGCTCGACTTCCGATGCGGGTGCTTCGGCAAGGCCGGTGCGCAGTCGATCGGGGCGCGCAAGTTCGTCGAGAACGCCGCGCTCACGCTGCTCGCGGTCGGCGCCTTCACTCGCCGCGACGACTGACGGCGCGGCGACGGTCCGTCTCCGCGCCGCCGTCGGCCACCCTCGCGCCCGAGGCACGCAGGTTGTGGTTCGCAGAATGTGGCGGCGCGGTCCGTGCAGTAGCTGGCAGGCATGGATCGCACGATCGCTTCATTCGTGCCCCCGCATTGTCCGCGAAGTCGTTGCCGCTACCACTGGAACGCCGCCGGTTGGCGCTGGAAG
>JACRIW010000105.1 GCA_016215625.1 Candidatus Eiseniibacteriota bacterium
GCCCGATGGAACTGAAGTGCACGGAGCTGGGGCCCGACGCCGTCAAGCGCCCGCGCACCTCCGACGAAGTGAAACCCCTGATCGACCGCGCCATCGAGTTCTTCGACGGAGAAGTGCTCGGCGGCGGCGGACGTGGAGATCGCACGACATGATGAAGAGCTTCGGCGACATGATGAAGCAGGCCCAGAAGGTCCAGAAGCAGATGAGCGAGCTCCAGGATCGCCTGACCGAGGAGCGCTACGAGGCGACCGCCGGCGGCGGCCTCGTGAAGGCCGTCGTGGACGGCAAGCAGACGCTCAAGGAGATCAAGATCAGCCCCGACGTGCTCAAGGACAACGACGTCACGCTGATCGAGGACCTCGTCATGACCGCGATCGGCGAGGCGCAGCGCAGCTCGGCCGAAAAGATGGCCGCCGAGTACGCGAAGCTCACCGGCGGCTTCAAGCTGCCCATCTGACCGGACGATCCCCCGACCCGTGTACAGCTCCAAGTACCTCGAACTCCTGATCGAAGAACTGGTGAAGCTGCCGAGCGTCGGGCAGAAGAGCGCCCAGCGCCTCGCGCTGCACCTGCTGCGCGTGCCCAAGGAAGACGCGCTGCGGCTGTCCGACGCCATTCGCGCGGTGCGCGAGCGTGTCGGCTTCTGCGGCACGTGCGGCAACTTCTCCGAGGGCGATCCGTGCAGCATGTGCGCCGATCCGCAGCGCGATCCGGCGCTCCTGTGCGTGGTCGAACAGCCGGGCGACGTGCTCGCGCTCGAGCGCACGGCGGCGTTCCGCGGGCGCTACCACGTGCTCGGCGGCGCACTGTCGCCGCTCGAGGGCACGAGCCCCGAGATGCTGCGCATCCGCGAACTGCTCGAGCGCCTGCGCTCGGGTGAAGTGCGCGAGATCATCCTGGCGACCAATCCCAACGTGAACGGCGAAGCGACGGCGATGTACCTGAGCCGCCTCATCACGCCGCTCGGCGTCAAGGTCACGCGCATCGCGCGTGGCGTGCCCATGGGCTCCGACCTCGAATACTCCGACCTCGTCACGCTCTCGCGAGCGCTCGAGGGCCGGCGTGAGGTCGATTAGAGCGGCGCGGCCGCTCCTCCCGCCATGGAATCCGCCTGGCTGATCGCACTCGTCCCGCTGTTCGTGGCCATGAACGCGTTCTTCGTGGCCATCGAGTTCGCGCTCGTGACCATCCGCTGGACGCGCGTCGAGGCGCTCGTCGAGGCGAACGTTCCCGGCGCCAAGCTCGTGCAACGCGCGGTCGAGAACCTCAACGACTCGCTCGCCGCCTCGCAGCTCGGCATCACGTTCACGAGCCTCGCGCTCGGCTGGGTCGGCGAGCCCGCGCTCGCGCACCTGTTCGAGCCGCTGTTCCACGGCCTGCCGCCGGTGCAGGGCTACGTGCTCAATCACGTGCTCGCGGTCGCGATGGCGTTCCTCTGCATCACGTACCTGCACATCGTGCTCGGCGAACTGGTGCCGCGCGCGATCGCCATCCAGCACGCCGAGCGCGCGACGCTTCTGCTCGCCGGGCCGCTCCTCGCGTTCCGGGGGCTGACGCGCCCGCTCGTCATGATCATGAAGGGCTCGGGCAACCGCGTCATCCAGTGGCTGCGCGTGCCCGAGCCGCCCGCCGAGCAGCAGGTGCACTCGGTGGACGAGCTCGACATGCTGGTCGAGGAGGGCGAGGAGGCCGGCGTCATCCCGACCTACCAGGCGAGCTACGTGAGAAACGTGTTCGAGCTCTCCGACAAGACCGTCGCGGACGTGATGGTGCCGCGCGAGAAGGTCGCCTCCGTGGCGATCACGGCGACCGAGGACGAGATCCTCGAGACCTCGCGCGAGACGGCGCACACGCGCATGCCGGTGTGGGAGGGCGACCCGGACAACATCGTCGGCGTCGTGAACACGAAGGACCTGTTCCACATCTTCTCGCTGCGCGGACTGGTGATCCTCATGGACGCCATGTACCCGGCGACCTTCGTCACGCCCGAGATGCCCGTGGCCCGCGTGCTCGCGACGTTCCGCCGCGAGAAGCGCCAGATGGCCGTGGTGCGCGATCACGACGGCCGCTTCCTCGGCATCGTGACGCTCGAGGACATCCTCGAGGAGATCGTCGGCGAGATCGAGGACGAGCACGATTAGGTCGGTCTCGTCGCCGGCTTGGGATGTCTCGTCGCCTCCGGCGCCGTCTGTCGCGGACGCACGGAGCCGCGATCGCCGCTCGATCGGACGACCGGCATCGGTCCCTCGCCGGCCGGGCCGGGCAAACTTCCCTTGTTCGAATGCCTTGCGCCGTGGTAACTCTCCGCGCCGGAACACGGACGTGCCACAGAGTACCAACCACCTCAGGTATCCCTCGGACCGCGGACAGCGGGGGGGCTTCATGCCGCAGTGGACTCTGTTCGAAAACGACTTTCGAACGATCGACCAAGTCTTGGCTGAGCTGCTGGAGCGCACCAACGCGCTCTCGGCGCATCTCATTGACCGTTCCGGGCAGCTGATCACCTCTGCCGGACGGGCCGATGATTTCGACGCCATGTCGTTCGCCAGCCTGGTCGCAGCCGACTTCACCGCGAATGCCGAGCTGGCCCAGCTGCTGGGCGAGAACGGCGTCGAGGCCGTGGTCAGCGAAGGTCAGACGCGATCCATTCATTCGTGCCTGCTCGCCGAACGCGTGATTCTCTGCACGGTTTTCGACAAGCGGAGTTCGCTCGGACTCGTGCGCTTCCGCGCACGCAAGGCGTCCGTGCACCTCGACATGGTGTTCCGCGGGCTGTTCGAGAAGGTCGGGATCGCCGAAGCGCCGGCGGTCGAGTTCACCGACCAGCCGGACTTCGCCACCGCGGCGGCCAGCGAGGTGGACGCGCTCTTCGGCGAATAGCCGCGACAGCCGTTCACGAGGCACACGCGGTCGGGAGGGTCGTCCGTGGCATTGATCAACCACCGGACGCGCGAGATCCATTTCAAGATCGTGTACTACGGCTGCGGGCTGTGTGGGAAGACCACCAACCTGAAGTCGCTGCACGAGAAGTTGCCCGCCGAGCGGCGCGGCAAGCTGATCTCGATCGCCACCGACCACGAGCGCACGCTGTTCTTCGATTTCCTGCCCATCGACCTGGGCCAGGTGAACGGCTTCCTGACCCGCTTCCACCTCTACACGGTGCCCGGGCAGGTCTACTACAAGCTCTCGCGCCGCGCCGTGCTGCAGGGTGTCGACGGCCTGATCTTCGTGGCCGACTCGCATCCCTCGCGTGAAGCCGCCAACCGCGACTCGCTGACCGACCTGCAGGAGCACCTCAAGACGCTCGGCATCACCGGCCCGGCCCTGGCGCGCATCCCGTGGGTGATGCAGTACAACAAGCGCGACCTGCCCGCGGCGATTCCCGTGGAGCGCCTGCGCGCCGCGCTCAATCCGAACGGCTGGCCCGAGTTCGAAGCGGTCGCGAGCGACGGACGCGGTGTGTCCGAGTCGCTGCGCGCGATGTGCAAGGCCGTGCTCGGCCGGCTCGCCACCGGCACCGTGGCGCCGACGCACGCGCCCGACGCCGCGGCGCCCGCGCCTCCGGTGGTCGGTGCGGTCAGCGTGACGCCCGCGCCCGCTTCGATGCCGGCGCCGATGCCGTCGCCGGTCGCCGCGACGCTTTCCACCCCGTCCGTCGCTCCGGCTGCCGCGCCCGCCGCTCGGGTCGCGCGTCCCGTCGCGCCTGCAGGTGCCGCGCCCGCCGC
>JACRIW010000109.1 GCA_016215625.1 Candidatus Eiseniibacteriota bacterium
CGCGGCCGAAGCGATGCGGGAGGAATGATGCGCGCAGTGTTCGCGGCGGCGATGGCGGTGGCGTGTGCGCTCGTGCTCGAGACCGGCTCGGCGCTCGCAGCGGAACCGGTTCCGGTGACCGCAGAGGGCTTCCGCCTCGCGGTGCCGCCCTACGCGTTCTCGTTCCCGCGCGACCACGCCTCGCACCCGTCGTTCAAGACGGAGTGGTGGTACTACACCGGCCATCTGGAAGGCGCGGGGCGCGAGTTCGGTTACGAGCTGACGTTTTTCCGCGTGGGGCTTCCGGGCCTCCGGCCCGGCAGCAAGTCCGCGTGGGCCGCGCGCGACGTGATGTTCGTGCACCTTGCGCTCACGGACGTGAAGGGCCGGCGCTTCCGCTTCGCCGACGCGGCGCGCCGCCCGGCCCTCGGCGTGGCGGGCGCTGACAGCGCGCATTACGCCGTGTGGCTGGAGCAGAGCTTCGCCCGACTCGCGCCGGACGGCCGCACGCACGAACTGCGGGGGGTCGCGCCCGACTTCGAGTTCGCGCTGGACCTCGCGCCGGGCAAGCCGCCGGTCGCGCACGGGGCGAACGGCGTGAGCCAGAAGTCGCCCGGCGCGGGCAACGCCTCGCACTACTACTCGCTCACGCGCATGAGCACGCGCGGCAGGCTGCGCGTCGGCGGCGACACGCTCGCGGTGAGCGGCGAGTCGTGGATGGACCACGAGTTCGGCTCGGGCGCGATGAGCGCCACGCACGCGGGCTGGGACTGGTTCTCGGTCCAGCTGGACGACGGCCGCGAGCTGATGCTCTACCAGCTGCGCTTGAAGAGCGGCGGGATCGAGCCGCTGTCCTCGGGCACGATCGTCGAAGCCGATGGCCGCTCGCGCCACCTCGCCCTTCGCGACTTCCGCATGACGCCCACCGGCCGCTGGAAGAGCCCGCGCACGGGCGCCGAGTACCCGAGCGGCTGGACCGTCGAGTTGCCCGCCGAGGCGCTCTCGCTCACAGTCTCGCCCGTTCTGGCCGATCAGGAACTCGCCGCCGCGAGCATGGGCGGCGTCGTGTACTGGGAAGGCGCCGTGCGCGTGCGTGGAACGCAGCGCGGGCGCGCCGTGACGGGGAAGGGCTACGTGGAGCTGACGGGTTACACCGGGAGAGCGCCGTTCTGAACGTCGGCACGCCTCCCGCCGCGCGCGGGAGCGCGCGCACCGCCTGGTGGTACGCACTCTCCGCGCTGCTCGTCGTGGCCGCGTGGGCGGTGCTGTCGCCGCCGTGGGCGAACGACCTCGTCGGAGGCGACGAGGGCTACTACGGCGTCATGGCGCGCAACATGGCCGCCGACCGCGCGCAGTGGCCGGCGCCGTCGCTGTCGCCGCTCGGCGAGCCGGGCGACAAGCCGCCGCTGTACCCGGCCATGGTCGCGCTGTCGCTGCGGGCTTTCGGGCACACGCCGCTCGGCGTGCGTGCCCCGTCGCTGCTCGCGAGCGTGGTGATCCTGTGGGCGTGCGCGCTGCTCGCGCGCCGTGCGAGCAGCGACGCCGGCGGCTGGGCGACGCTCGCGATCCTCGCGACGCTGCCGTGGTTCGCCGACGCGGCGCGCGTCGCGTGCGCGGAGCTGCCGCTCGCGGCGTTCGGCCTGCTCGCGCTGCTCGTGCTGAGCGGCGGCACGCCGGGCCTGCCGCGCGGACTCGCGGCGGGCGTGCTGTTCGGGTTCGGTTTCCTGTGCAAGCTCTGGCTCGTCGTGCTGCCGGGCATCCCGGCGCTCCTCTACCTGCTGCCACGCCGCCGGCACGTGCTGCTCACGGGCCTGATGATCGGCTTCATGACGGTCGTGATCGCGCACCTCGGGCTGTTCGCGTGGCTGAACCCCGGCCGCCTGCAGCTGTGGGCGAACGTGGCGTGGACGTTCTCGCTCTCGAGCCGCGCCGTGGGGCAGGGCTTCGCGAGCTACTGGCTGCACGGCCCGACGTACTACGCCGAGATCGTGTTCAAGGCGCTCGCGCTCACCATGCCGCTGCTCATGGTGGGCACGCTGCACGCGGCGGTCGGCAACACGAAGCCGTTCGCCCGCGCGCTCGTGGGTGCGTTCGCGGGGCTCGCACTCATGTCGCTGTTCCGCGTGAAGAGCGGCATCTACATGGTGCCGCTCGTGCCGCTGCTCGCGGCGCTCGCGGGCGTGGGGTTCGCCGAGCTGTACGCGGGCTTCAAGTCGTGGCCGCTGCCGTTGCCGACGGGCGCGGCGCGCGGCTTCGGTTTCCTGGTGGTGGGCATCGCGGTGCTGGTCGGCGGCGCGCGCACGGTGCAGCGCCTGCCGATGCGCTACCACGACACGGGCTACGCGGCGATTTCCGGCGCGATCGCGCCTTACCTGCAGATCGCGCCCTCCGGGCGCGGGGTGCCGGACGGCGGCTCGGGGCGCGCGGTGCTCGTGGCCCCGGAAGCGCCGTCGTTCGCGTTCCACCTGTTCCGTCCGGTCGAGTACTGGGACACGCCCTACCACCCGTGGTCCGCCGAGCGCTTCGCCGCGCTCGCGAGCGACAGCGGCCCGCGCGCGTTCGTGGTGGACCCGACGCAGCGCTTCTACGGCGGCTGGCCGGACTCGGCCACCGTGCGCTGGCTCGAAGCGCACACGCGCGAGATCACGTCCGAGGTGCCGACCCGGTACCGCCGGCCGCTCGAGCTGCGCGTCTTCGTGAAGCCCTGAACGCGCCCCCCGGCGGGGGACGGGCGCGATTTCGCCTTTGCGCCCCGGCGTGCGGCCCGGCTAGGCTGCGCGCCATGCGCACCCCACTCTGGCTGCTCCCGTTCGCGTGCGTGCTCGCGCTGGCCGGTTGTTCGTCCTCGCCCGGCCCCGAGAGCGCGACGCCGCCGCCCGCGCCCGCACCCGCATCCGTGCCCAGCTCCGTCGTCTCCGGCGCGCCCGACACCACCGGCTCCATTCCCGGATCGCCGAACGCGATGTACGTGTTCCGGTTCAAGCAGACCGAGCCGCCGAGCGAGCGGTTCACCTATCGCGACCGCGACCTGTCGTTCTACTTCCGCCCGTCGCCCTCGGCGCTCTACTTCAAGGTCGAGAACCTGCAGGGGCGCCCGGTGTGGATCAACTGGGACCGTACGACGTTCACGGACGTGAACGGCCGCACGAGCAAGGCCGCGCACACGACCTCGCGCTGGCGCGACCGCTACAACTCGCAGGCGAACGTCAGCATCCAGGGGCTGCAGACGTACAGCGACTACCTGTTCCCCATGGACTACCTCGTGGACCCGGGGGCGCAGACCGACACGCAGCCGCACCTGCCGATCGTGCCCGAGGACGCGAGCGCGCCGACGTACACCGGCCGCACGTTCTCGGTCGAGTTCGAGATGCTGGTCGAGGACCGGCCGCGCACGTACGCGTTCACGTTCAGCATCGCGAGCGTGATCCCGCGCTGAAGCGCTTCCTCCGATTCGTGGGCGCGCGTTCGCCCGGCGGGCCGCGCACGGCGACGTGCGCGGCCGCGCTGTTTGCGGCGGCGCTGCTCTGCGGGATCGTTTCGGCGGCCGATGCCGCGACGGCCCTGCGCGCGCCCGAGTGGCCGCGCGACCGGATGGAGGAGTTCGAGAACCAGACGCAGTCGCGCTTCCTCGTGGTGTACGGCACGCGCGATCCGCGCGCGACCGAGGCGCTCCGCGCGCGCGCGGTGCTGCTGGCGCGCCGCATCTTCGGCGGCGACACGACGCGCGTGAAGGCGGACGGCGAGGCGACCGAGGCGATGCTCGCCGCCGGGCCGGTCGCGCTGCTCGGGAGCGCGAAGCAGAACGCGTGGACGGCGAAGCTGGGGAGCGCGCTGCCGGTGCAGTTCGGTGAAGCGGGCTTCCGCTGGCAGGGCACGGCGTACGAGCGCGACGGCGACGCGATCGCGCTCACCTGGGTGAACCCGCTCGCGCCGCGCCACTTCCTGCTGCTGTTCGCCGCGAACGCGCCCGCCGGCGGCGTGCGCCACGGCATGTGGTGGGGCGAGGACGACTGGCGCATCACGCGCGACGGCGAACTCGTGCGCTCGGGGAGGTTCGCGCAGGATGCCGCGCACCCCTGGCGATACGACGCGTCGCTCGATCGCGATCGCGAGGCGGAGCGCGCACGCTACGTGACCGGGCTGCAGGCGCGCTCGTCGGGTGCGATCGTCGTGCGCGCACCGGCGGGTCTCGCGGGTGCGGAGGCCGTGCGCCGCTCCGGCGAGGCGCTGCTCGCGCGCCTGGACGCGATGGGCCTGCCCGGGCCGCCGCGCGCGAAGGTGACGCTCACGCTGTACGCGTCGATCGAGAAGAAGGGCGCGCTCACGCGCGTGACGCGCCCCGAGCATCGCGGCGAGACGCGCGGCGAGGCGTACGCGGCGCTCGCGGCCGGGCGGCAGTCGCTCGACCTGTGGAGCGTGGCCGCGGCGCGGCTCGACCAGTTGGGCGCGGCGCGCGAGTCACGCTTCGTCGAGAGCGCGAGCGCGTGGCTGTGCGGGCGTCTCGAGGGCGAACCGCTCGAGGCCGCCGTGAGCCGCGTGTACTTCGCGCGCGCGCTGCCGACCGCCGAGCAGGCGGCGACGCGTGCGGCACGCTGGCGCTCGCCGCTCGTGTGGGTGCCTGCCCGGGCGCTGCTGGCGCGCGCGGTGTGGGAGTGCGCGCCGGCCTCCGGGCGTCGCGCGGCGCTGTGGACGCTCGTGCGTCGCGACCCGCCGGGGACGCTGGACAGTCTTTGCGCCGGTGCGGGCCTCCGGCCCGCGGCTGTCGCGGCGCGTTACAGGACGCTCGCCGACTCGCTCGCGCGCGCCGGGCGCACGGCGGCGGCGCAGGGCCGTCCGCGCGCCTGGCGTGCGAGCGACGGCTTCATGAGCGGCGTGTGCGTGGCGCACAGCGTGCGCCTCGAGGGCGGCTACGCGTCGGCCGCGTGCGCGAACGAACTGCGGACACTGCGTGCGATGGGCGCGGGCTGGGTGTCGCTGACGCCGTTCTCGTACCTGCCGGACCCGGGCGCGCCCGAGCTGGTCTCGAGCGCCGACGGCGGACCGGACGAGGAGAGCGACGAAGCGGTGTGCGAGGCCGCCGCGCGTGCGAAGGCGCTGGGCCTGCGCGTGTGGCTGAAGCCGCACCTGTGGACGCGTGTGTGGAGCGGAGACCTCCAGTTCTCCGCGTCCGACTGGGCGGTGTTCTTCGATCGCTACGAGGAGCTGGCGCTGCACTGGGCGCTGCTCGCCGAGCGCGAGGGCATGGACGGCTTCGTGGTGGGGCACGAGTTGTCGAGCGCGACCGCGCGCGACCCGGCGCGCTGGCGCACGCTGATCGGCGGCGTGCGCGCCGCGTACTCGGGCTCGCTCACGTACGAGGCGAACTGGGACGAGGCGCCGCGCGTGCCGTTCTGGGACGCGCTCGACGTGATCGGCGTGTCGTTCTACGCGCCGCTCGCGTCGTCTCCCACGCGTGACGGCGCCGCGTTGCGCGCCGGAGCGAAGCGCGCGCTCGAGCCGTACCGCGCGCTGGCGCAGAAGTCCGGCAAGCCCGTGATGATGGGCGAACTCGGTTACGCCGCGACCGCGAACGCACCGGTGAAGCCGTGGGAGGAGACGCGCGAGTCGCCCGACCCCGAGACGCAGCGCGCGTGCTACGCCGCGATCGTCGACGCGATGGACGGCCAGGACTGGATCGCGGGCGCGTTCTGGTGGAAGTGGTTCAGCGCGCCGGGCGTCGGCGACGGGCCGCGGGACGGATCGTTCTCGCCGAGAGGCAAGCCGGCGGAGGGCGTGATGCGGGCGGCGATGAAGGCGTGGAGCGGGCGAGTGGTGAGGTGAGGGCGGGAGAGCGCGTGCGAGGAAAGAGAGCGCCATGGTGTGCTTCATGTCGTGGGGTCTGTGGCGACCGTCCAGCGAGGGGGCGCCCTCGGCCGACCACGCGGCGGTGGATCGGGAGAGCCTGGCCGCGCTGCGCACGGCCGCTTCGGGTTCGACGGTCGCATGTGTCGAGAGGGCGCTGCACGGGTTGAACCACCGGCACGAGCGGATGCCGCGCGAGGTCGAGTCCTGCATCGACGCGCTCCTGCAGCGATCGAATGCGTGGCCCGAGGCACTCGAGGAGTACGGGGTGGGCGCTCGAAAACACGCGTGATACAGAACGCGCACACCCGCACCGAGCGCCGCGCCCGCCGCCGATGTTTCGCCTGACACGGACTTGACCGAACATGCGCCAGCGCATCCGAATCGACAGGTGCGCGGTCGTGTGATCGTCACGCAGCAGGGCGAGCGTGGCCTCCAGCTGGTCCTGACCGACGAAGAGTTCGCCGCGTTCAAGAAGGCGCAGGACCGGCTCGCGCACGTGGTGCGCCATGGCGACCCCGCCGTGGTCGTCGCTCTCGCTCTCGCGCACTTCGCGGTGCACCTGGAGAAGCGGGAACGGAACGAGCGGGCGAGGGCGCCGGAGAAAGTGGCGAGGTCGCATGCCCCGGCCACCGGGCAGGCTGCGTGAACGTGCAACAGCGGCGCTCGGCGCGTCCGCGATACGGACGCGGGGGCCGCCCTCGCGAAGGACGGCCCGCCGACGCAGCGACGCCGCGCCGGAATGTGTACCGGCGCGGCGTCGTGTGCGTGCTACTTCTTGCGCGACCCCGTGGCCCCGGCCGCGCCACCGGTCAACGTCGCGAGGCGGCGCTGGGCGAGGGCGTGGCAGCTGCCGACTTCCTCGTCCGCGGTGCGATTGGGGCGGATGCGCCGATAGGCGTCGCGCGCGGCGTCCCGGAGGCCGTACTTCTCCGCCATGCGGCCGATCACGTACCAGGCGTTGTCGTCGATCTCCGACTTCGGCGTCGCCTCGACGTACTGCACGAGCACGTCGCGAGCCTCGCGCAACTGGCCGAGCTCGGTGTAGACGGCGGCCTGCGTGTGCAGCAGCCCGGCCTCGGGCTTGCCGGCCAGGCGGACGGCCGTGTGCACGCGCTCCAACGTCGAGTCGGTCACGTCGTCCCGGAACACGTCGAACCACGCCCAATCGTTGAGCACGGCGTCGTTCGAGCCGCCCTGCGACGCCATGGCCGTCGCGAACCGGCGATAGGAGCGCCAGTCCTCCGCCCGTACGGCCAGCGTCCTGCCGGTCTGGAGTGCACCGAAGTGCTGCGGCATGAGGCGCAGGTAGGAGTCCACGACGGCGCGCGCGCCCGCGAGGTCTTGCCGGCGCAGACGGGCGCCGGTCTCGACCGCGAACGCGAGGGTCGAAGCCGGATCGGCCGCCTCGAGTTCCTTCGCGTACACCAGCGCCGAATCGAGTCGTCCGCAGCCGAGGGCCGCCTGCGCGCGCAGCGACAGGCGCAGGCGCGCCTCGCGTTCGCCCCAGTCGGGGCCGCGGACGAGCTTCGCCTCGGTCTCGAGTGCGCGCACACAGGTCGCCGAGTCGCCCTGCGCCAGCCCCGCGGCGATCACGAGGGGCAGCCGGTCGCCGGCATCGTTCCCGGCGTGGAAGACCTGCGACACGAGCGAGTCGTACGCATTGCCTGCGCCCGTTTCGGACTCGCGCCAGCGCAGCCACTGGCGGGCGCCGGCTTCGTCGCCGCGCTCGAGCGCTACGAGCGCCCACCACGCGGCCTCCGGTTTGAACTTCTGGTCCCCGCCCGTGCCCGCGAGTCGCCAGCGCGAGGCTTCCTTCACGGCGTAGAGCGTCAGCGCCTCGCCGGCGCCGGGCGCCGAAAGTCCGAGACGGGCGGCATGCGTCGAGTCGCCCTCGACCTTCACGACGAGCAACCCCATGACGAGGTCACGGTAGACCGACAGCGCGAGGCCCGAGGACTGCGTCAGGCGCCGCATCGTGGCGCGCGTCCCCTCGATGTCGGTCGTCGGGTCCTCCGGCGTGTCCCGCAGCCGCGAGCTGAGGAAACCCGAAAGCCACTCGCCCGGACTGTCGAGGGACAGCAGGCCGCCGAAGAGCCGGCGCGCGAGCGCGCGTGCGCTCGTGCTCTCTTCCGCGGCGGCCACGTACGGGCGCAGACGCGAGAGCATGTCGGCCTGCGCGAGCAGTTCCGCGGCGTTTTCCTGGCCGCGGCTCGAGGCGCGCACGAGACGGCCCGCGTCGGCGTAACGGCCGAGCATGAGCAGGTTCGCGGACGCGTTGGCGAGCGCCTGGCGGCGTTCCTCCTCGCTGTCGTCCACGCTGCGGGACTCCGCGATCGCGGCGTCGATGTCCCCACGTGCGGCGATCGCCGTGATCCGGTAGCCGAGCGCCGTGGAACCACGGTAGCCGCGGGTCCACTTCTCGAGCTCGGCGAACCGGCCCATGTGCAGCATGAGCGCGGGGAGATTGGTGCCGATCCCGAGGTCGTTCAGTTCGTCCTGGCCGAGCGCGCGGTAGATCTCGAGCGCCTGCTCGAGGTCGGCGCCCGTGCGATAGCGGGCCCCGGTGGAATCGAACTCGAGCGACAGCGCGATGCCCGCGCGCGCACGCTTGAGCGTGGAGTCGAGCGCGAACGCGCGGCGGTACGCGGCGATCGCGCCTTCACGGTCCCAGCCGCTCGCGTGCGGACGGCCGAGCACGTCGGAACTGAGGATCTCGCCGAGCTGGTCGAAGAGCCGGGCTTCTCCCGGCGCGAGTCGCGTCGCGGTCCGTGCCTCGGCGCGCGCGGCGTCTCCCATGCCTGCGGTGCGCAGGCCGAGCGCGAGGCGCATGTGAGCGACGGCGCTCTCGGGATGCTTCTCGGTCGCGAGCCTCAGTGCGTTCACGCCCTCGAGCAGTTCGCCCTTGTCGATCTTCGCCAGACCGGACTGCCGGAACGACACGCGGAGCATGTTGGTGCGGAGCAGGTCGCGGTAGGCCTTGCGGAACGCGTTCACCTCGTCCGCGCTCAACCGAGTCACGCGCGGATCGAAAAGGATGCGGCCCGTCACCGTGCCGCTCGGCTCGCTGTCGAAGCGCGCGGAGAACCGGCACGGCCCGAGTTCCACATCGACCGGCTCGGGCGGTCCGTCCGGGAGGAAGCCCGGCGGCGGGACGATCGTGTACCGGTGTTCCATCACCGTCGCGTCGAGCAGGAGCAGCGCCGTCTTGCGCACGCCCGAGTAGGCGGGATGGTCGAGCGAGTCCTGCTCGAAGGACGTCATCGCGTCCGGCAGCCGCGAGAAGAGCGCGGTGCGCGGAATGTAGAGCCACGCCTGCTCGAGCTCGGTCTCGGCGCGGCTGCCCTCGTCCACCGTGACGGTCAGCTCGAAGGGCTTCGAGAAGTCCTGCGGATCGCTGATCGCGATGCGGGCGCGGCCCTCGGCGAGGTACGTGTTGCGCGCGTACTCCTGCAGCGACTCCTGCAGCTTGTCCGGCGTCATGTCGCCGTACGATTCCCGGTACTCCGCCTCGGGCGCGCCGCGCAGTTCGGAACGCTCGACGAAGCGCGCGGGCCCGAGTTCGGGCAGCGTCACTTCGCGCCACTCGCGCACCGCGTTGTCCGAAGGGGAGGCGAGCGGGATGCGCACGAGCTCGCGGCTGCCTTCGTGAATCGGGAGCGCGAGCCGGTCCTGGTCCATCGGCGGAAGCTGGCCGGCGCGGCGCGTGGCGTCCGTCGCGTCCACCCACAGGTCCGTCTTGCCGGCGACGCGCACGATCGCATGATCGAAGATGCCCCAGCCCGGGAGTTCCGGATGCACGTCGCGCCCGGGGCCGGTGTTGAGGAGGGCCAGCTCCGCGGGCACGCCCAGCTCCCGCAGGAGTGCGACGAGGAGGAAGGACTTGTCCTTGCAGTCGCCGTAGCCGCGCTCGAGCGTGACCGAGGGGTAGGCGGGAATGATCGACGCCGCGCCCAGCTCGACGCCGGTGTAACGCACGCGCGGATGCAGGCGGCGGTTCGCGGCCTCCACCAGCGCCTCGCGGCTCGCGCGTGCACCGGCGGCCTTGCGCACCTCGGCGGCGAACGCGGCGATGGCGGCGTGCCCGGGGTCCTGCGCCAGGCGCGGCTCCACGAGCGCGCGGTAGGCGCTCACGACGCGCTCCCAGGACGTGCCGGTCGAGAGCAGCAGGGTGGGCACTCGCGGCACGTCCCCCGGTTCGCCGTCGCCTTCCATGCTCACGCGGGGCAGGCGGCTCGCGGTGTACGTGACCGTGAGGCGGCCGTTCTCGCGGGCGCGCTCGATCTCGAGCCCCGTGAACTTTTCGACGCGATGCTGCAGCGTGACGCCCTCGGGCAGGTCGACCGTCATCCGGTACTGCGCGACCGGCACGCCGCGCCCGATCATCCAGGCCGTCGTGGAGCCGGCCGGCACCGACACGGCCGTGTCGCGCAGGACCGAGAGCTCCTCGACGACGCAGCCCTTTCGCACGCCCGGCAGCGGGGCCGAGAGCTTGCGCGCGTCGCTCCACGTGTCGGAGCGGTCGGATTCCGGAGTGGACTCGGTGAGCTGCGCGGCGTCGAGCACCTGCACCTTGCCGTTCGGGTCCATCACCTGCGCCTCGATCGACGGGCGCGCCTGCAGCCACGGCTGCCACCACCGCGAGACCGAGGCCCAGTCGTCGGCCCGATCGCTCGAGTCGATGCGGTAGACCAGGTGCAGCGTGCGCGTGACGCGGCCCTGTGCGTCGAACTGGAGCCGAACCTCGTCGAGCAGCACCTGCACGGGGTCGGAGGGCGTCGACGGCGTCGCGGCGGAGAGCCGCAGCAGTTCCTCGGCCGGGACGAGCTTCGGTGCGTCCGTCGCGGCCGTGGCGCATTCGGGCAGGCACAGCGCGGCGGCGAAGCACAGCATGATCAGCGTGCGCGCACGGAGGGAACGCGGCGCGACGCGCGGGGACGGGCGGCTCATCCTGAGCAGGACCTTTCTCCGACCGTCGGGGGCGCCGGTCTGGTCAGTGAGAGGGCGGCCGGGAAGCCGCGACGGGCCATCACCGCACGGGGGCGCTTCCCGAAAGTCGTGCGAGAGTAACAACCGGAGCGTGCGGGTTTCTACGCCCGATTTCGCCCGCCCTCGATCACGCTGAAGCCCCCGCGCTTCGCGCGTCTCGCCAGCAGCAGTGCGTCGAGCCCGGCGGCGGCGTACACCGCGACGAGCGGCTCGATCGGGAGCCGCAGGCGCAGCGAGCCCCAGTACACGACCGAGCCCAGCGTGAACGCCGCGATCACGAGCGACGGCAGCGACAGGAACCGTCCGCGCGGGCCGCGCAGCGTGCTCCAGGCGCCCCAGAGCGCGAGCGGCAGCGTGAGCACGCTCCAGAGGAGCAGCGGGTCGATGAGGCCGCGCACGCGCGCGGCGAGCGAGCCGCCGGCGCTCCAAGTGCCGGTGCCGCCGCCCTCGCCGGTCAGGCGCCAGAAGCGCGACAGCTTCGCCGCGGCCATCTGCGGCCACTGTGCGGTGCGCGAGAGCAGGAACGCCTTCGCCATGTCGGCGGACAACCGATCGATCTCGACTTCGGACCTGCCCGCGAACTTTTCGGCGTACGGCGACAACCCGTACACGCTCGTCGCGCCGCCGTGCTGCGCGGGGTCGTCCCAGACGATCGGGTTGTTCGCGTCGAGCAGCGACCTTCCGCCGCCCGTGGTCACGGGCACGAACGCTCCGAGCTTCGCGCCGTTGCGCAGTGTCCACGGGCCCACGGCGAGCGCCACGCCGAGCAGCAGCAGCGCGAGCTGCTTGTTGCGCTCGCGGCCTCCGGCCGCCAGGCCGACCGGCACCCAGGCCCAGAGCGCGACCAGCAGCGGCAGCGGCAGCGCGGTCGGCCGCGTGAGCGCGGCGACGCCCCACAGCAGGCCGGCGCCGATCGCGCGGCCGGCGCGCGGGGTCTTGACCCACTCGGTGGTCGCGAACAACGCGAGCAACAGCACGAAGCTGAACGTGGTCTCGGTGAGCAGGTAGCCGGAGAAGAACACCATCAGCGGGTTCACGGCGGCGATCCACCCGGCGAACCGTCCGGCGCCGGGGCCGAACGTGTGGCGCGCGAAGCTCGCGAGCAGCACGGGCACCAGCGCGCCGATCGCACACTGGAGCAGCAGCGCGGCGAAGAACTGATGGCCCACGACCCGGTAGAGCAGGCTCGTGAGGAACGGCAGCACGGGGGGCACGAACGCCGTCGGGTAGGGTCCGCTCGCGCCGTTCAGCGAGAAGCCGGCGCCGCGCGCGAGGTTCCACGCGACGGTGTCGTACGAGGCGGCGTCCGAAGACGGCGTCGCGTGCGGGCCCATCGCCACCCATGCGTACGCGGCGCGCAGCGCGAACGCCACGACGAACAGCAGCAGTCCCTCGCTCGGGAACGCGCCCGAGCCGGAAGCTTTGCGCGCGCGGGACGCGCGTGGATCGGATGGCAGTCGTTCGAGCATGCGCGCGGCACTCTAGCAGAGCGCGTGCCCCGATCCGCGAGCGCACGTGTCCGCCTCGCCGGCCCGGTCGTGCCGCGGACGCATGGCACGTGACCCGGCACGGGCTCGGCGCGCGCCCGGTGCGCGCGCGGCGCACGCATCGCGCAACTCCGCGAGCGCCCATCGCGTGCGCTCTGCACGGGGCGCGCTCGCCCAGGGCCGTGCAAACAGGAGCCGCGCCCTCGAGCAATTGGGCCGTTTTCCCGCGAATGTTGCCGCTTTCCCGGACGGCCCCGCGGCCGCGGAGCATTTGGCCCGCGCGATGCACAAGGTATCCGGCGTAGCTCACGAGACGGCAGCAGGCACCCCCGCACGGCATGGCAGCACGAGGACGAGGAGCCTTTCGATGGACCACTATATCCCCAAACGCCGCGTGCCGGTCACGCTCTGGTCGAACGACTTCCGCGGCGTGGAAGGACATGTGTTCCTCGATCTCGATCCCGCGGGGAGCCAGCACCAGACCGTTCTCGCGAAGCTGAACGAATCGTCGCGGTTTTTGCCGGCGGCGGTTGGGCCACAGGGGCAGGTCGTTCTCTACCGGAAATCCCGGCTGCTCCGTGTCACCGCCGGTGCGCAAGTACTCCAGAGCGACGTTTTCAACCGCGGCTTCCTGCCGTGGAGGGAAGAGGAGGCGGAAGTATGGCTGGCAGACGGCACTTCGGTCTCAGGACGGGTGTGGATGCCTCTCGAGCGGCCGAATCAGCGCATCAGCGATTTCATGAACCAGCGGGGATGGGAGTTCTTTGTTCTCCTGTCCGGCCGGGACGTGCAGCTGGTGAATTCGGAGGCGGTCGTCCGCATGGCGCTTTCGGAGAGCGCCGGGGCACCCCTGGACTCGCGAGGTTCCCGGATCGCGGTACCGCAGTGGCCTCATCACCTGCAGTTCGCAGTCGGCCTGGAGGGAATGGCATGAGTCAGCCGACCGCGCGCACGAGCGCGCCCACGTGACCTGACTTTCGCTTCGACCCGAGGACTTCGAATGACGCAGCCGATCGCGCGCACGAGCGCGCAGGTGACATGACGTAGAAGCACCGCCCGGCTCTGCCGGGCAACAGCGGGTCCTCTGCGACCCGCGAAAGTGGAACCGGCGGCCACGCTCCGGACAAGTTCCGGCGGCCGCCGATTCCGTTTGCCGGGAAGAACGCGCCCTCCGGGCGCGCGGTGTCGCGACAGTCGCCGGTGTTGGTGGCGGGGGTGTGGCGGCACTCGCCGGTGTCGGCGGCGCGTTGCCCGCGGCCTCGCCCGCGGACTAACCTGCGGCCATGGCCCATCTGCGCATCGCCTTCGTGCAAGGGCGCCCCGATTTCGGGCGCACGGAAGACAATCTCGAGCGCGGACTCGCGCTCGCCGCCACCGTGGACGCGCAACTCGTGATCCTGCCCGAGCTCTGGTCCACGGGCTACGTGTTCAGCTCGGCCCGCGAACTCGCCGCGCTCGCCGAGGACCCGCGCACCGGCGCGACCGCACAGGCGCTCACCTGGGCCGCGAAGCGCGAGAAGCGCTGGTACATCGCGGGCTTCGCCGAGGCCGCACGCGGCGGACGCGTGTACAACAGCGCCATGCTCGTGAGCCCCACCGGGATCCGGGCGGTCTACCGCAAGCTGCACCTGTTCGAGCGCGAGCACGAGTGGTTCGAGCCGGGCGACATCCCGCTCGCCGTGCACAAGGTCGGGCCCGCGAAGGTCGGCATGCTCATCTGCTTCGACTGGCGGTTCCCCGAGGCCACGCGCGCGCTCGCGCTCATGGGCGCGGACGTGATCGCGCATCCGTCGAACCTCGTGTACCCGAACGCGCAGGACGCGATGCGCGTGCGCGGGCTCGAGAACCGCGTGTACGTCGTGACCGCGAACCGCACGGGTACCGAGAAGCGCCCGGGCGGCACGGTGCCCTTCACCGGCCGCAGCCAGGTCGTCGCCCCCTCGGGCGAGGTGATCGTGCGCGCGAAGAAGTCGGAAGAAGTCGCGCTCGCCACCGACTGCGATCTCGCGCTCGCGCGGGACAAGGCGCTCACGAAGCTCTCGCATCTCTGGAACCAGCGCCGGCCGGAGTTCTACGGCGCGATCACCGCACGTCCGCGCGCCCGCCGCGCCTGACCCTTTCGCAGGAGGCCGCCGTGAGCACCACGCACACCCGCGAGTCCGAACTCGCCGCGTTCATCGAGAAGCTGGTCGGCGAGCTCGCACCGCTCGAACTCGAGCACAACCGCAACTACTGGAAGCTCGCGACGACGGGCGAGGAGCGCTACCTCGAGCTCTGCACCCGGCTCGATTCGCAGATGCGCCTGATGTTCGCGAAGAAGGAACCGTACGAGTTCCTGAAGTCCGTCGCGGCCGCGGGACCGCCGGGCGACGACCTGCTGCAGCGCCAGCTCGACCTTCTGCTGAACGCCTACCGTGCGAAACAGCTTCCGCCGGAGATCATCGAGCGCCAGGTCGCGCTCGAGAAGAAGCTCGAAGCGACCTTCACGAACTTCCGCGCGCAGCTCGACGGGCAGGCGGTGAGCGACAACGCGATCATCGAGGTACTCGTCGGATCGGACGATTCCGCGCAGCGGCGCCGCGCGTGGGAGGCGAGCAAACAGGTCGGCACGCAGGTCGAGGGCGACCTGTTCGAACTCGTGAAGCTGCGCAACGAGGGCGCACGTGCGCTGGGGTTCCCGAACTTCTATTCCATGAGCATGCAGCTCGACGAACTCGACGAGGCCGAGCTGTTCGCGCTGCTCGACGAGCTCGAGGCGGGCACGCAGCCGTTGTGGGACGCCTACAAGGGCGACCTCGACGCGCGGCTGGCGAAGCGCTTCCGTCTGCCGGTGGCCGAACTCGCGCCGTGGCACTACGCCGATCCGTTCTTCCAGCAGGCGCCCGCCTCCGAGGTGAACGTCGATCCCTTCTACGCCGGGCAGGACCTCGAGACGCTCACCGAGCGCTACTTCTCGGCGATCGGCCTCGAGATCGGTGACCTGCTGAAGCTCGCCGATCTGTACGAGCGCCCGGGCAAGAACCAGCACGCGTTCTGCATGTCGGTGGACCGCGCGGCGGAAGTGCGCGTGCTCTGCAACAACAAGGAGAACGAGAAGTGGATGGGCACCATGCTGCACGAGTACGGCCACGCGGTGTACGACAAGTACGTGGACCGCTCACTGCCGTGGCTGCTGCGTTCGAGCGCGCACATCCTCGCGACCGAGGCCAGCGCGATGATCTTCGGGCGCCTGTCGAAGAACCCCGTGTGGATGCGCCGCTATCCCGGAGCCGACCCGGCGGCGCTCGCGGCGCAGGCCGGCCCGATCTCGCGCGCGGTGCGCGAGCAGCTGCTCGTGCAGACGCGCTGGGAGCTCGTCATGATCCACTTCGAGCGCGCGCTCTACGCCGACCCGTCGCAGGACCTCCGCGCGCTGTGGACGAAGCTCGTCGCGCGCTTCCAGGGCGTCACGATGCCCGCGGGCCGCAACGCGCCCGACTGGGCGGCGAAGATCCACTTCTCGATCGCGCCCGTGTACTACCAGAACTACCTGCTCGGCGAGATGCTCGCCTCGCAGCTGCAGGACCACGTGCTCGAGAAGGTGCTCGGTGGCGGCGCGGACAAGTGGGACGGCTTCTGCGGCGACCCGCGCGTGGGTGAGTGGTTCAAGAGCGAGTATTACTCGCACGGCCGCCGCTACAACTGGCGCGTGCTCGTCACGCGCGCCACGGGCCGGCCGCTCGAGTCGCGGCCGTTCGTGGACGAACTCGCGGGCAAGGCGGACGTGCGTTGAGCGCAGCCGCGCGTCCGCTGGAAGGGGTCACGGTCCTCGATCTTTCGCGCGTGCTCGCCGGGCCGCTCGCCACGATGCTGCGCGGCGACCTCGGCGCGACCGTGTGGAAGGTCGAGCGCCCGGATTCCGGTGACGAGACGCGCGCGTGGGGGCCGCCGTTCGTGGGCGGCATGTCGGCGTACTACCTGAGCGTCAACCGCAACAAGCACTCGGCCGCGCTCGACTTCCGTGATCCCGCGCACCTCGCCGCGATCCGGCGTGCGGCGCGCGCGGCGGACGTGGTGGTCGAGAACTTCCTGCCCGGCGACCTCGAGCGCTACGGGCTCGACGCCGCCTCGCTGCGGCGCGAGCATCCCGACCTCGTCGTGTGCAGCGTGACGGGCTTCGGGCAGAGCGGCCCTTACGCCGCGCTGCCGGGATACGACGCCGTCATGCAGGGCTTCACGGGACTGCAGAGCATCACCGGCGAGGCGGACGGCCCGCCGCTCAAGGTGGGCGTCGCGGTCGTGGACGTGCTCGCGGGCATGCACGCCGCGAGCGCGATCCTCGCGGCGCTCGTCGGGCGGTTCCGCGGACGCGGCGGCGCGCATCTCGACGTGTCGCTGTTCGAGTCCGGCGTGCACGCGCTCGTGAACGTCTCGCAGTCGGCGCTGAGCACGGGCGAGCCCGCGCGCCGTCACGGCACCGCGCATCCGACCATCGTGCCGTACCAGACGTTCGCGGCGAGCGACGGCTCGTTCGTGCTCGCGGTCGGCAACGACGGCCAGTGGGAGCGACTCGTCGGCGTGCTCGGCACGCTCCCGCCCGGTGGCGACGCATGGTCGCGCAATCCCGACCGCGTGTTGCGGCGTGCCGACGTGATCGGCTGGCTCACGACGGTGTTCGCCGCGAGGCCGCGCGCCGAGTGGCTCGAGCGCCTCGCCGCGGCGCAGGTGCCCGCGGGCCCGGTGCGCGAGGTGCACGAGGTGATGCACGACCCGGCGCTGCGTGAGCGCCTGCTCGTGCGCGACGTGACCCTGCCCGGCGGGACCACGACGCCGCTGCTGTCGCTGCCGTGGCGCATCGACGGCGAGCGCCCCGGCGTGACGCTGCCGCCGCCGGAACTGGGCGCGCAGACCGACGAGTTCCTGGCGCGGTTTGGCGGGTAGTCCGCCCGCAATTGCGGCCCCTCGCACGCTGTGCAATCTTGCGCGCGCCGCGTTCACACACCCATCGATCTCCTCCAATCCATCCTGGAGTGATTCCATGTCCGCTTCGCCCGGCACCGCGCGTGGACTGGACGGCGTCGTCGCCGCCCAGACCCGCCTCTCGCACGTGGACGGCCAGAACGGCGTCCTCATCATCGGCGGCTACGAACTCGAACAGATCGCCGGCAGGATCACCTTCGAGCAGGCTGCGCACCTGCTCTGGACCGGCCGGATTCCCACCGCGGAGGAAGCCGCGGCGCTGGCCGCCGAGATCGCCGCGCAGCGCGCGCTGCCCGCGGTCACGCTGCAGGTCGTGCGCGAAGCCGCCGCCAAGGGCGCGCCGCCGATCGACGCGTTGCGCCTCGCGTGCGCGTCGCTGTCGCTCGACCTCGCCGACCCGAACGCGATCACTCCGGCGGCCGACCTCGCGGCGGCGAAGATGCTCGTCGCGCGCTTTCCCACGATCGTCGCGGCGCACGCGCGCTTCAAGGCCGGCAAGGAGCCCATCGCGCCGCGCGCCGACCTGTCGCTCGCCGCGAACTTCCTCTACATGCTGAGCGGGGAGGAGCCGGACCCGATCGTCGCGCGCGCGCTCGACACCTACTGGGTCACGGTGATCGATCACGGCATGAACGCGTCCACGTTCACGGGCCGCGTGATCGCGAGCACGCGCTCCGACATGGTGAGCGCGCTCACCGGCGCGATCGGCGCGATGAAGGGTCCGCTGCACGGCGGCGCGCCCGGCCCCGTGCTCGACATGCTGCTCGACATCAGGACGGCCGAGAACGCCGAACCCTGGGTGCGCGCCGAGCTGGCCGCCGGGCGGCGGATCATGGGATTCGGGCACCGCGTCTACAAGGTGCGCGACCCGCGCGCGGCGGTGCTCGCCAAGGTCGCCGAGGAGATGGGCGGTGCGCGCATGCAGGACCGCGCGCTGTTCGATCTCGCGCGTTCGGTCGAGAAGACCGTGCTCCGCGTGCTCGAGGAGGTGAAGCCCGGCCGCAACCTGCAGACGAACGTCGAGTTCTACACGGCGCTCGTGCTGCAGTCGCTCGGGTTGGCGCCGAACACGTTCGTGGCGCTGTTCGCCTGTGGCCGTGCCGCGGGCTGGGCCGCGCACGTGATCGAGCAGCACGCGCAGGACCACCTGATCCGGCCGCAGTCCGAGTACGTCGGCCCGAAGGGGCTGACGCTGTAGCCGCGCCTCGATGCCGGCCTCCGGCTTCCGACCACGGGTCGGCCGGGGGCCGGCATTCGCGTGCCCGGCACCTGTCCCGACAAGGACAAGTGGGCGGGCCCTGCTGTTCGGTCCGGGGCAATTGCGGAATGCACGTGCCTCGCGTTCCGTGCGAGCAGAATCCCGTGCGCCATTGCCCGGCAGTCATTTAGGATTCCTGTCCGCTCGCACTCTCCGGCTGGTCCCGCACTTGCCCTGCAGGCGAGTGATCCCGGGGTGAAGGGCAGTCGCCATCCACCGCCCCGGCCGCACTCGGAGTACCGGGACACTTTCCAGAGGGGATTCGCCATGCGAGCTACTTGGGTCGTTCGCAGCCTCCGCCTGCTCATCGTGGCGCTGCCGGTCACGGCCGCCATCGCCCAGATCGGGCCACCGCCGCCACCGCCGCTCACTCCGTTGGTCGCGCCCCCGGTGCCGGCGGGCAACCCCATCACGAACGCCAAGGCCATGCTCGGCAAGGCCCTCTTCTGGGACGAACAGCTGTCGTCTTCGCGCACCGTGGCGTGCGGCAGCTGTCACATGGCCGAATCGGGCGGCCTCGACCCGCGCTCGGTCGCGAACTCGGCTTCGGCCGTTTCGCCGGGCTTCGACGCGCTCTTCGGCACGGCGGACGACATCACCGCCTCGCCGGGCGTGCCGCTCGCGGACGCCGCGGGCAACTACCAGTGGTCCACCGCGTACGGGATCCAGCCGCAGGTGACCGGCCGCCGCACGCAGTCGCACATCAATGCGGGTTACGCGCCCGACCTGTTCTGGGACGGCCGCGCGCACTCGTCGTTCCTCGACCCGATCACGGGCGACACGCTGCTGCGCGTGAACGCCGCGCTCGAGAGCCAGGCGGCGGGCCCGCCGACCTCGAGCGTCGAGATGGGGCACCTCGGCCGTGACTGGAACGACGTCGCCGCGCGCGTCGCGTCGTGCACGCCGCTCGCGCAGTCGCCGCTCGTGCCGACCCCGCTCGCCGCGTGGATCAACGGCCGCTCGTATCCGCAGCTCTTCGCCGAGGCGTTCGGCTCGCCGGCGGTGACGCCCGCGCGCATCTGCATGGCGATCGCCACCTACGAGCGCACGCTGTGGTCGGGCCAGGCGCCGATCGACTCGGTCGCGGCAGGCACCGCCGTGCTGCGCCCCGACGAAGCCGCCGGTCGCAACCTGTTCGTCGGCCTCGGCTGCGTCGGCTGCCACGCGGGCAACCAGTTCACGGACAACATCTATCACTACATCGGCGTGCGTCCCGCGGCCGAGGACTCGGGCCGCTTCCTGATCGTGCGCAACCCCGGCCTCATCGGTTCGTTCAAGACGCCTTCGCTGCGCAACGTGGGACTGCGCCCGGCGCTCATGCACCACGGCCAGTTCCACTCGCTGCGCGAGGTCGTCGAGTTCTACAACCGCGGCGGCGACTTCAACGCGCCCAACAAGGCGCCCGGCATCGTGCCGCGCGGCCTGACCGAACTGCAGAAGCAGCAGCTCGTCGCGTTCCTCGGCCGTCCGCTCACCGATCCACGCGTGGCGCAGGGAATCGAGCCGTTCGACCGGCCTTCGCTCTACAGCGAGACCATGCTCGTGCCCACGGTCATCGGTGGCGGCACGCTCGGCAGCAGTGGCGGCATCGCACAGCCGGTCGCGGTCGAGCCGCCGATGATCGGCAATCCCGACTTCACCGTCGGCGGGTTCGGCGCCCTCGGCGGCGCCTCGGCGACGCTCGTGATCGACGCCATCGAGCCTCCGGTGGGCGCGGGCATCCCGGCCTCGGGTTCGTTCGCGCGCCTCACCACGACGCTCGGGGGCAGCGGCGCCGGCGCCGGTTTCGGCTCGGTCTCGTTCGCGATCCCGAACGACGTGTCGCTCCAGGGCCAGGTCGTGTACGGACGCTGGTACGTCTCGGATCCGGGCGCACCCGGAGGCGTCGCGGCGTCGGCCGCGTTCCAGATGAAGATCTTCGGCCCGAACGCCGCGGGCGCGCTCGCGGTGGACGGCGGCTTCACCGCGCCGCACGTGACCGGCGCGAAGCTCTTCGCGAGCATGCCGAACCCGTTCCGCAACACGTCGTCCACGCAGATCCGCTACGAGCTGTACCTGCCGACGAGCGTGAAGCTCGTGCTGTACGACGCGGCCGGCCGCGTGGTGCGCAAGCTCGTGGACCAGCCGCTGCAGATGTCGGGTTCGTACTCGGTCGCGTGGGACGGCCGTGACGAGCGCGGCAACACCGCGCCCGAGGGCATCTACTTCTACCGCCTCGAAGCGGGCGGCGAGTCGAAGACGAACCGGGTCGTGAAGCTGTAGACGCACTCCTCACGCAGGGGAGCGGGCCGCGCGGCGTCGTCGGGAGCCGCGCGGCCCGGCTCGTGTTTGGTCGCATCGGCGGGCTGTGACAGACTCCCGCCCCTCATGAAGAATTTCCTCGTACTGGCACTCAGCGCGCTGCTCGTGTTCGGCGCCGGAACGGCGTGGCTGCTGCTGTATCCGGCGGTGCCGCGCGACCTGGCGGGCGCGACGGACTTCGACGCTCAGGCGAAGCACGTGCGCATCGCGGTCGGCGAGTCCGACTCGCTCGACGCGTTCGTGCTGCGCGGGACGCGTCCGGGCGTGATCGTCCTGTTCCACGGCTACGCGCGCGATCATTCGCGCGTGTGGCGCTACGCGCAGTTCCTGCGCCGCGACGGCTGGACGATCGTCGCGCCGGACTTCCGCTCCTCGCGCGAGAAGCATCGCAAGCCCACGACGCTGGGCTGGTACGAACTGCAGGACGGCGAGGCCGTGCTCGCGTGGCTCGCGAAGCATCCGCGGCTCGCAGGCGAGCCGATCGGTCTGTTCGGTGAATCGCTCGGTGCGTCCGTGGCGATCGCGCTCGCGAGCGCGCACTCCGAAGTGCACGTGGTGGTCGCGGACTGCCCGTTCGCGAGCGGCAAGCACGCGATCGAAGACGGCTGCGTCTGCGAAGGACACGTGCCCGTGGTGCCGTTCGCGGCGATCACGCGGCTGCTGGGCCGCGTGGTGACGGGGCACGACCCGGCGGCACTCGACGTGGTCGCGGCGGTGCGACGGTACGGCGACCGGCCGCTGTTCCTGATCCAGGCGGGCGTCGAGGACCGCTTCCGCGTGCCACAGACCCTGCTGCTCGAGCACGCGGCGGGCGCGGGGACGGAAGCGTGGCGCGTCGCGGACGCGGGACACAACGAGGCGTGGATCAAGCACCGCCGTGAGTACGAGACGCGCGTGGGCAGCTTCTTCCGGGAGTTCCTGCACGGGCCGCGCTTCGCGGCCATGGAGCGCTGAGATGGCGACGACGATCCGGTTGGGCACGCAGGGCTGGTCGTACGACGACTGGAAGGGTGTCTTCTACCCACCCGGTGCGAAGCAGGAGGACCGGCTGCCGTTCTACTCGAGCGTGTTCGACACGGTCGAGCTGGACACGACGTTCTATCACGCGCCGCGCCCGACGATCGCGCGCTCGTGGGAGCGGCACACGAGCGACGGGTTCAAGTTCGCGGCGAAGGTGCCGCGCGCGCTGACGCACGACGCGCACCTGCGCGGCGTGGGGGAGCAGCTCGAACAGTTCGTGCGCGCGATGGAGCCGCTGGGCGGCAAGCTGGGGCCGCTGCTCGTGCAGCTTCCGGCGGAGTTCACGCACGACGACGAGGCGCTGCGCGATCTCGACACGTTCCTCGGCGGGGCGCCGAAGTCGGCGCGCCTCGCGGTGGAGTTCCGGCACGGGTCGTGGCACGAGGAACGCGTTTACGAAGTGCTGCGCCGTCACGGTGCGGCGGTGGCGTGGACGGAGTGGCGCGAGCTTCCGCGGCTCGATGCGATCACGGCGGACTTCCTCTACCTGCGCTGGCTCGGTGATCGGCGCGAGATCGCGAAGTACGACCGCGTGCAGATCGACCGAACGGACTCGTTCGTGTCGTGGCATGCCGCGCTGAGCGGAGTGCTGGGACAGGTGCGCGAGGTCTTCGGCTACTTCAACAACCACTGGGCGGGGCATTCGCCGGAGAGTGCGAACGAGATGAAGCGGCGGTTGGGGCTTCCTTTCGTCGAACCGAAGGACGCCTGGCCGCAGGGAGAGTTGTTCTAGCGGGAGCCTTCTCGTCGTCGATCCCGGTCGCTCCCTTCTGCATCGCCGGAGAGTCAGCGGGGACCGATCGCTCCCTTCTGCATCGCTGAAGAGTGAGCCGGGCACCGATTTGGGGGACGCTCGCCTCCGGCTTCCTGCCTCCGGCTCACTAGGCGCTCCAGTCGCTCCGCCTTCCTGGCTACGCTCCCTCCGCGACTCCCCCAAATCGCCACCCGGCTCACTCTCCAGCTCGACCGAGGTGGGAGGGCGTGTGTGGCCCTTTCGAACTTTCCGCAAGAAATCCCTTCAGGTATTCCGGCACCCCGGCCGATAAGACTCCTGCCCGCAGGCATGTCGGGCATGGAAGCCCACGGACGGCCCCCTCGCCGGAAGTGGACACGTCACACGGCCGTACCGTGTCCCAACGTACGAGGGGTAGATGAGCGACCACGCCATCCTTTCCGTCCGCGGCCAGCAGCATCGGTCGCTGCGCCTTCGCGTCGACGAGCTGCTCGCTCCGTCCGCGCCCGTCTCGCGCCGCGATCTCTTCGCCGGACGGCACAAGCCGATCGAATCGTTCCTGCTCGCACTCGAAGAGCCCGGCACGACGCTCGTCGTGTTCGGGGAACCGGGTACGGGCAAGTCGAGCCTCGTCGCGATGGCGCCCGAGTTCGCCGCCACGGCGCTGACCATCGTGCGCGTCACCGCCGAGGGTGGGGACACGTTCCCCATGCTCTGGCGCAAGGTCGCCGACCAGGTGCGCACGTCCGTGCTGCGCGCCGAGCGCGGCCTCGCCGGCTCGCCGTTCCAGGGCCGCATGCTCTCCGACGCCGGCATCCTGACCGGCGGCAACATGAGCGTCGCGCAGGCGGTCGCGCTCGTCCGCTCGATGAGCGAAGCCCAGCCCGTGCTCGTCGCGTTCGACGCGTTCGAGCGCACCGACGTCGAGGCCCGCGCCTGGATGGCGCAGGTCGTCACCCAGATCGCGGCCATCGGGCCGCGCGCCACGCTCGTGATCGCGGGATCCGCGAACAGCGCCGGCGAACTCGTGCCGTCCATGGAGGGTGTCATGCCGCTGCACCTGACCCGGATGTCGAACGAAGAGTGCCTCGAGACCGTGCTGCGCGCCCTGCGGGTGACCGGCCTGACGGCGGACGACTCGGTCGTCGAACGCATCGCCATGCTGTCCTGCGGCCTTCCCGGCGCCGTGCAGGAACTCACGCGCCACACCGCCGTCGCCGCGATCACCGAAGGCGTCACGCACCTCACGAGCGCCCACCTCACCGCCGGTGTGCGCGACGCACTCGAAGCCGCGGGTGGCGAGATCGTGCACGCGTACGAGCAGTCCATCATCCGTGCCCGTCGCGGCATCTATCCCGAGATCCTGCTGGCGTGCGCGCTGTCGCCGCGCGACTCGCAGGGCACCTTCGCCGTGGCCGACGTGAATGCCACGCTGCAGCGCATCGTGAACCGCGAGGTTCGCGGGCTCACGAACCAGATCGCGGCGCTCACCGAGGAAGGCCGCGGCGCCGTGCTCGCCAAGGAAGGGGCCGCGAAGCTCGCGCGCTACCACTTCGTCGAGCCGATGCTCGAGCCTTACATCCTGCTGCGCGGACTGGAGCCGGGCTGGGCGACGAGCAGGTCCCCGGTGTGGCTGCCGGCGAGCGACGTGACCGAAACCCCGAAGGCGGCCTGATCGCAGGAAGGGCCGGGCCTCCCGACCAAAGGACTGGTCGCACGAAGCCCCCGCGAGGTGACTCGCGGGGGCTTCCGTGTGTCCGGCGAGGCCTGGAGGGCGTCAGCCTTCCTTGCGCCCCTTGATGTTCTTGAGTCCGCGCAGCGCCGCGTCGCGCGCGGCGTCGATCTGCGCTTCGGGACCCGACAGGTACAGCCGGCCGTAGGCGCCGAAGAGCGACGCGTCGATCAGCTTCACGTGGGCGGCCTTGAGCGCCTCGTTGGCGGCGAACGCGATGTAGCCGGCGGGCTCGCTCTCGAGGATGAACAGCGACTCCCCGGCGATGAGCATGTCGCCGTAACGCATCTTGTTGATCACCTGGGCGTGGTACGGCTCGACGCCGCGGATGACCTGGTCGGACACGACGCGCGGCTGCACGCGGTCGTGCTCGCGAATGCCGAGGTAGTCGAGCACGGCCTGCCCGCCGTCCATGACCTGGCCCTTGTCGCGATGATGGATCTCGAGCAGACCGAACGCGCGCTCGACCACCATGATGGCGGGCGTGGCCTGCGTGGCCTTGAGCGCGACGTCGGTGATGCGATTGATGATCAGCCCCGGCGCGGTCTCGATGAACATGGACGCGTCGCCGGCCACGGGCAGGAAGCCGCGAGCCGTCGTCCCGATGAAGGCCGCCAACTGCGGCTGCATCGAGTCGAGGAAGACGTAGGTGCGAAGGGTGACGTCGGACATGGCGCGGACCTTAGGCCCGGTGCGCGCGGAGCGTCAACTGGGCTACGCCAGTTCCTCGAGCCGCTGCCAGAGCGATTCGACCTCGGCGCGGAGCGTCTCGTACTCGGTCACGTGCGTCTTCGACTTCGCCGCGTCGTGATACAGCTCCGGGTCCGCGAGGATCGTCTCGAGCGCCTTCATGCGCGCCTCGCGCGTCTCGATGTCCTTCTCGATCCGCGCCACTTCCTTCTCGCGTTTCTGCTGCAGCCGGCGCTGTTCCTTTTGCGCCTCGCGCGAAAGCTCCGGCGCGGCCGCGGTCTTCGCGGCGGGGGTGGAGCCCTTCGGCGCAGAGCCGCTCTTCGCGGTCGACGCCGCCACCGGAGTGGGTGCGGCGCTCGCCGCGCGCTTCTCGGCGCTCACGCGCGCGAGCCGCGCGGACTCGTAGTCGTCGTAGCCACCGGGGTAGAGCTTCACGCGACCGCCGTCCACCTCGAGCACGCGGGTTGCGACGCGCGCCATGAGCGAGCGGTCGTGCGTCACGACGATCACGCCGCCCGGGTACTGCTCGAGTCCGCCTTCGAGCACTTCCTTGCCCGCGAGGTCGAGGTGGTGGGTCGGCTCGTCGAGCATGAGCAGGTTGGTCGGGAGCATGAGCATGCGCGCGAGCGCGACACGCTGGCGCTCGCCGCCCGAGAGGACGCGGCAGAGCTTGAAGACGTCGTCGCCCTGGAAGAGGAAGCTGCCGAGCAGCCCGCGCAGGCGGGGACGCCACGCGTCGTCGGCGACCTCCTCGACCGCGTCGAGCACCGAGTGCGCACCGTTCAGCGTCTCGGCGGCGTGCTGCGCGAAGTAGCTCATCTTCGTCAGGGGAAACGCATCGTGCGTTCCGGCCGTCGGGGCGAGCTGCCCCGCGAGGATGCGCAGCAGCGTCGTCTTGCCTGCGCCGTTCGCGCCGACGATCGCGATCTTGTCGCCGCGCTCGATCTCGACGTTCACGCCGCTCAGGATCTTGCGGTCGCCGTACGCGAAGTCCACGTCGCGGAGCCGGACGAGCAGCCGACCGGCGTTCGGGGGCGGAGGGAAGGCGAAACGGATGTGCTGCGCCTTGCGCGGAATGACCACGCGCTCTTCCTTCAGGCGTTCGATCTGCTTCTTCTTGCTCGCCGCCTGCGCCGCCTTGGTGTTCTTGGCGCCGAAGCGCTCCACGAACCGGTTCAGCTGGGCGATCTTCTGCTCGAGCTGCGCGTTCGCCGCCTCGGCCTGCTCGCGCCGGTTCTCCTTCTCCTCGAGGTACTGCGTGAAGCGCATCGAGTAGGGCGTGATCGTGCCGCGGTCGAGCTCCTGCACCTCGGTCGCGACGCGGTCGAGGAACACGCGGTCGTGCGACACCACGACGAGCGCGCCGCGGAAGTTGTCGAGGTAGTCCTCGAGCCACTCCATCGCGGGAAGATCGAGGTGGTTCGTCGGCTCGTCGAGGAACAGCACGGTGGGGTCGGCCAGCAGCAATGCCGCAAGCGCGACGCGCATGCGCCAGCCGCCCGAGAACTCGGCGAGCGGACGGTCCTGGTCGGCTTCCGAGAAGCCGAGGCCGCTCAGCACGCGGCGCGCTTCGGGCTCGAGCCGGTGCTCGTCGAACATCTCGAGGTGGTGCTGGAGGTCGCCGGCGCGCTCGAGCAGCGCCTCGAGGTCCGGATCGTCCGGCTGGATCGTGGAGAGCTGCACGTGAAGCTCGTCCAGTTCCTCGCGCATGCCGAGCAGGGCGCGGTGCGCCTCCATGGCACGGTCCAGTACCGTGCCGTCGAACTTTTCGGCCGCCTCCTGGGGCAGGTAGCCGATCCGGGTGCTCTTCGAGACCACGCACGTCCCGGCTTCGGGCGTGTATTCGCCCAGAATCACCCGGATGAGCGTGGTTTTCCCCGCGCCGTTGGGACCCACGAGGGCACACCGGTCCCCGGGGGCGATCACCCAGTCGAGGTCCTCGAAGAGCACCCGCTGGCCAATGGAGTAACGCAGGGACTGCAACTGGATCACGGCAACTCCGAGTCCGTCGTTGACCGGGGACAACTCGGCCCCCGATAATCGCTTGAGTCCATCTGGCCCCGGTCGGCAACCGCCGGCCGGGAACTTCCGCTTGGAGAAGTCTCCTGAGCCCCCTGCGCACGACATCCCGTGGAGGCTTCGCTCGCGTGCACCTGCTGGTGCTCGCGCTCACGTCATGCTGCCTGCTTCTGGAGCAGGTGGCGTGGGCCGCCTTCATGATTCCGGGCTCGCCGGTCCGCCCCAAGGACTTCACGCTCCTGAAGCGCGACGGGGTGTACCACCTTTTCTACATCCGCAACAACACCAGCGTACCCGCCAGCCAGAACGAGCGCGACTTCGGCCACGCGGTCTCGAACGATCTCTACCACTGGCAGCAGCTCCCGCCGGTGCTGCACGTGGACTCGCTCGGCTGGGACAATGCCAACGTCTGGGCGCCGCACATCGTGCTGCGCGACAGCCTGTACTGGATGTTCTACACGGGCGTGCAGAACGTGCCCGGCCAGTACAACTACACGCAGAGGATGGGGCTCGCGGTGTCGTCCGACCTCATGAACTGGACGCGGCAGGGGCTCCTCTTCGACAACTCGCAGACCAACTGGGCGTGGTGGAATCCGCTCAAGGTCGGTCCGGCCTGCCGTGATCCGTTCGTCATGCCCGACCCCGAGCGTCCGGGCATGTGGCTCATGTACTACACGGCCTCGCCACTGCTCGATTCGACCGTGACCATGGTGGGCATCGCCGAGTCGAACGGCGACTTCATGCAGTGGGACGACCTGGGACCGCTGACGATCACGTACCAGGCGTACTCGTTCAACACGCTCACCGAGTCGCCGCACCTGTTCCAGCACAACGGGCTCTGGTACCTCGTCGTCACCACCAACGCCGGCCAGCCGCTCTCGATCTACACGACCCAGCACCCGACGGGTCCGCTGCCGGACTGGACCTACCGTGGACGGCTGAGGAACATGCTCGGCTACGACACGAACTCCTGGTTCGCGTCGGAGACGGCCAGGGACGGCACGCACGACCTGTTCGCCTTCGTGCAGGGCGACCGGGTCGAGATCCGCGAGATCCTGTGGGGTTCCTCGTGGCAGTTCTCACTCGTGCAGCCGCCGCTGTTCCACGTCGTGCGCATGGGTTGGGCGCAGCCCGAAGTGACCGAGGGGCAGCTCACGTCGCTCGACTTCCTGCTCGCGAATCCGTACGCCGGCCAGACCTCCCTCGAGGCCTTCGCGGTGGACTCGCTCGGCAACGAGACGCCGTTGTCCATGGACGACGTCGGCATCCTCGAGCACCCGTCGTTCGACTCCGACACCGTGCAGTACCTGTGGTACGCCCGCCGCGTGCCGAAGCCGGCTCCCGGGGACACGACCACGGTGACGCGCCTTCGGCTGCGCACGGTGGACCGCACGGCGGACAGCGGCATCCTCACGGTCCGGCCCGCGAGCGCGTCGCCGGACACGATCCTGCCCGAGGATCCGCCTCCGGCGGACGGCGACCCCGGTTCCGAACCGGGCGAGTGGCTCGGCGATCGGGGCTCGATCCGCCCGCTGCGGTCCTCGCCGCTGGGCCCGGGGCCTGCGCTCGCCGTGCAGATTCCCGAGGCGTCGGACGTGCGGGTGGACCTCTACGACCTCGGCGGCCGGCGGGTGCGCAACCTCGCGCGCCGCACGCTGCCGGCGGGCATCACCGTGCTGCCCTGGGACGGCCGCGGCGACGACGGTACGGCGCAGCCGCGCGGCATGTACTTCGCGCGGCTCGTGAGCGGCCGGCACGTGCTCACCACGCGCATCCTGCTGCTGCCGCACTGAGGGCGCGCGGCCGCGAGCGGCGGCCGCGAAAGGCGAGAG
>JACRIW010000107.1 GCA_016215625.1 Candidatus Eiseniibacteriota bacterium
AAACAGTACGCGCCGGTGCAGGACGCACCGGCGCTTCTGTTGATGCGACGCGGGGGCTCTCCGTGTCCCGCGCCGGGGGCCCTTCAAAGGTGGGGCTCGTGCGCTCGCTGCGCGCGTTCACCGTGCGCAGACCATACACTCGCTCGGCCGCGGCGTGGAAGCTCGATCAGCGGCTGCTCCGGGGCAAGCTCTCGCAGTCGACCCAGTGGCCGAGCGGCTTCGGGTCGATCGCACGCCCGATGAAATACCCCAGCGCGCCGAACGGCAGCGCCTCAAGGCCCACGACCGCGAAGTGAGCGGGGATCGCGCCGAGCGATGTCGGATCGTCGTTCAGCGACTCGGCGATCGCGAACCCGACGGCGATGCCCGCGGCGCCGCACAGCGTCGTCACGCTGAACGCCGAGGGTTCGTTCCGCCACACGTCCACGCCGCGAACGTCGCGCCACGTCATCAGGCCGATCGCTCCCGGCTGTCCGCTCGCGTCCACGGGCATCACGTACGAGATGCCTTCGTCCGTGGCTTGCGCGCTCGCGGGTTCGAGCTTGAGCCCGTGCGGCCCGCGCAGCCGGAAGCGCGCGCCGCCGTCGAGGCACGGCGCGTACAGATCGCGGTCCTCGGGAATGCCGAGCCAGGCGCGCACCGTGCCGAGCGCGACGCACGACGGCGTGAACGACGCGGGCCCCGCGGATGCGACGGGCCCGAAAGCGCCGACGGCGCCGGCCTCGCTCGAGAGCGAGACCGACGCCGCCGTCAGTACTGCGAGCAGCGCGATGCGTGCGCGGCCTAGAACCACCGGACGATGTTGACTTTCTTGTCCGTGTAGAACTCGACCGCGTCCGTGCCGTGGGCCTTGAGGTCACCGAAGAAGCTGCCCTTCGACCCGCCGAACGGGAAGAACGCCATCGGCGCGGCGACGCCGATGTTGATGCCCATCATCGCGGGCTCGACCTGGTAGCGGTACTCGCGCGCGGCCTTGCCGCTGCTCGTGAAGATGCTGCTCGCGTTGCCGAGTTCGTGCTGCTTCACGATCTTCACGGCCTCTTCGAACGTGTCGGCCTTCATGATGCAGATGACCGGTCCGAAGATCTCCTCGCGCGCGATCACCATCTCGGGCTTCACGTTCGTGAAGACGGTGGGCCCGAGGTAATAGCCGTTCGGGTTCTTCGGGTCCTTGTAGGCGCGGCCGTCGAGCGCGAGCGTCGCGCCTTCGGCGATGCCCTTCTCGATGTACGAGAGCACCTTCTCGCGGTGCTGCTTGCTGATGACCGGGCCCATCGTGACGCCGGGCTCGAGGCCGTCACCGACCTTGATCTTCTTCGCCTCGGCCACGAGCTTCTCGACCATGATGTCGTACGCGGTGCCCACGCCCAGCACGACGCTGTTCGCGAGGCAACGTTCGCCGGCGCAGCCGAAGCACGACTCGGTGCTCACGTTCGCGGCGCGGTCCATGTCGGCGTCCGGCATGATCAGCGTGAAGTTCTTCGCGCCGCCCAGCGCCTGCACGCGCTTTCCGGCCTCGGCGCCGCGCTTGTAGATGTAGTGCGCGATCGGCGAGCTGCCGACGAACGACACGCCCTGGATGACCGGGTGATCGAGGATCGCGTCCACCGCGTCCTTGCCGCCGTGCACCAGGTTCACGACGCCCTCGGGCAGGCCGCAGTCGTGCAGCATCTCGAAGATCTTCTGCTGCGAGAGGGGCACGCGCTCGGACGGCTTCAAGACGAACGTGTTGCCGCAGGCGATCGCGTGCGGGAGGAACCACATCGGCACCATCGCCGGGAAGTTGAACGGCGTGATGGCCGCGAAGACGCCCATCGGCTGGCGGTACGTGTAGCAGTCGATGCCCGTGGCGATGTCTTCGAGCGAACGGCCCTGCATGGTCGTCGGGATCGCGATCGCCATGTCGATGTTGTCGATCGCACGGCGCACGCTGCTGCGCGACTCGTCGAGCGTCTTGCCGTGCTCGGTGGTGCAGATGCGCGCGAGCTCTTCGAAGTTCTTCTCGAAGATGTTCTTCATCGCGAACAGGTACTTCACGCGGTTGACCGGAGGCGTCGCGCGCCACGCGGGGTAGGCGGCCGCGGCGGCCTTCACCGCGCGATCCACGTCTTCCTTGCCGCCGAGCGGCGTGCGCGCGATCAGCGCGTCCGTGGCCGGGTTGTGCACGTCGAACCACGTGGTCGCGGTGGACGGCACCCACTTGCCGCCGACGTAGATCTGGAGATCGCGCGCCTTCGTGGCGTTGCCGGCGAGCGTGGCCTGTTCCTGCGGTGAAGACATGGGTCTGCCCCTTTGCT
This sequence comes from Candidatus Eiseniibacteriota bacterium, assembly GCA_016215625.1. GTDB lineage: Bacteria > Eisenbacteria > RBG-16-71-46 > RBG-16-71-46 > RBG-16-71-46 > CAIXRL01. Next base: position 2,298 of record JACRIW010000107.1, read on the forward strand.
GGAGAAATCAGCCGGCCAAGTCGGGGCTCTCGGGTCCCGTGTCTCCCGGCGTCTCGGTGTCGAGCGCCGTGCGCGCCGCATCTGCGGTGGCGAGGTGCGTCTGGGATGAAAGACGCGCCGAGGATACAACGGCGTGGCCGGAAATCGCACCTGTTCGTCGCACGAAGGCGAAGAACTTCTGGCTCTCCTTGTGCGGCCTCTGTTAATCGTACGCGCCGGCACGCGGGCCGGGTGTCGCCGGAGCGTTCCCATGGGAGGCATGTTGGCCGCACCCGTCCGTCGTCTGCGCCGTTCGTCCGTCATGCCGTTCGTCGTGGTGCTGCTCGCCGCGGCCGCGCTCGTGCTCGCCGCCGCGCGACCCGATCCCGAGCGCGCCGCGACGCTGCGCCGCTGGGCGGACGAGTACGCCGCGCAGGGCGACGTCGAGTCGCGCGACCGCGCCCGCCGCATGCTCGACGAGGCGATCGCGCTCGCGCCCGAGGAGGGCGCGAACTGGCGCTCGATGGGGCGGCTCTACGCGCTGCAGGGCTACGACAGGAAGGCGCGCGGTGCGTACGAGCGCGCGGCGGAACTCGCGCCCGACGACCCCGAGAACTGGCTCGGGCTCGCGATGGTCGAGAAGCGCGAGTACCTCTGGGATCTCGACAGCACGCGCTTCCGCGGCGCGATCGACGCGCTCGAGCGCGTCACGCGGCTGCGCCCGCACGGCGCCACCGCGTGGCTGCGGCTGGTGCCGCTGCGGTACGAATCGGGCGACGGCGGCGCGGCGGCGTACGCGGCGATGCGCGCGCTCGAGGGATGGCCGCGCCTGCCCGAGTCGCAGGTCGCCGCCGCGGACACAGCCTATCGCTCGGGGCAGTTCGCGCTCGCCGAGAGCCTGTTCCGTGCGGGCATCCCGCGGCTCGCGCCCGAGCGCCGCATGCTGTTCGAGTCGCCGCGCAACCTGCCCGAGATCGCGCAGCCCGATTCCGCGTGGCGCGCGCCCGGCGACGGCGAGCGCCCGCTCGAGGCGTTCCGCGCCATGAGCGCGCAGGATCCCGACCCGACCACGCGCGAGAACGAGGCGCAGCTCGAGTGGTGGTCGCGCGTCGCGCACGCGCTGCTGCTCTTCGACGATCCGCTGCGTCCCGAGCTCGACGCGCGCGCCGAGACCTACATCCGCTACGGCCCGCCTCGTCAGGTGCTGCTCAATCCCGCCGGCGTGCCGCTGTTCACGGAACCCGCGCGCACCGGCATGGCGCGATCGGAAGGCCGCGGCGGCTCGAACGTGACGTTTCCCGTGCGCGCGCAGCTGTGGCTGTATCCCGAACTCGGCATGCGCGTGCTGCTGCACGACCGCTCGCTGCGCGGCCGCTGGACGCAGCCGTTCCAGCGCTCGCCCGAGTTCCCGAACACGCCCGACCCGAAGGTGCTCGCCGCGCGCAAGGACCTGCTCGCGTTCGGCAACGGCTGGCTCGTGATCCCGACGCGCCGCCCCGCGAGCCAGCGGCTCGAGGTGACGGGCGCGTTCACGCGCTTCGAAGGCGAACGCGGCCCCCGCGTGCGCGGCCAGCTCGACGTGTGGGCGAGCGCGGCCGACACGATCACCGCCGACTGGACCGTGCTCGACGTGAAGGGCCGCACGATCGAGCGCGGCAGCACGAAGCCCGGCGTCTCGGGCTGCGATCCCGGCGTTCGGCGGATCGTCGAGTTCACGTTCGGCCTCGCGCCGGGCACCTACGACGTGACGGTGTCGGCGTACGACCCGCGCAACCGCCGCGGCTTCGTGCGGCGCATGCTCACGGTCGAGCCGGTGCGCGCCGGGCTCGGGATGAGCGACCTGCTCGTGAACTGCGGCAGCGCCTCGACGCTCTCGCTCGGCGGGGTCGTGCGGCTCGAGGAGGCGCCGGATCACCGCTTCCGCACGGGCTCCGACATCGCGGTCTACGCCGAGATCTACCGGCTCGAGCCGGGCGAGGACGGCCGCACGAAGTTCCAGTACGAGTACTCGGTGCAGCCGATCAAGCCCGACGGCGAACTCGGCGCACGGCTCGCGTGGGCGGCTCGCACCGACAGCGTGACCGTGACCGAAGGCGGCCCTTCGGCGCGCACGCGGCGGCAGTTCATCGCGGTGAACACGGCAAAGCTCGTCGCGGGGCGCTACCGCGTCGAGGTGATCGTGAGTGACCTCGTGTCGGGCGCGCAGGTGAAGCGTGCGGCGGAGTTCACCCTGGAGTGATCCGCCGCGCGCCCCTGCGCGCGCTTCGCCCGCGCGCGCGCTACTGCATCACGTCGAACTCGCCGCCGAACACGCGGTCGATCCGGCCCGTACGCCAGCCGCGCACGCCGTCGCGCACGAGCGGCGAGGGCTCCTCGCGGTAGCGCCGCACGACGACCGGCGCGGCGAGCGGCTGCGCGGCGAGCGTCGCGACCGCCTGCGTGCGCAGCGCGCCGTCCCCTTCGCCCGCGGGCACGGGCGGCTGCGCGACCACGCGCACCTCGGCGCGCGCGCGGTGCAGCCCGTCGGCGCCGTCGGGCAGCTCGAGCACGTGCCAGCCGGTCTCGGACTCGAGCAGCGACAGCGCCGCGAAGCCCGAGACCGACGCGAGCCAGCGGTCGGGACCGTCCTCCAGCACGGTGAGCGTCATGCGGCGGCGCGTGGCCCACGCGGTGTACATGAGGCGCAGGCGCGTCGCGAACGCGACGGCCTCGTCGCGCTCCTCGGTGCGGTCGGCGAGCGCGCGCACGCTCACGAACGCGTCCCACGCGACGCCCGCGTCGAGGGCGTCGCACGCCGAGCGCAGGAGCAGCAGCTGCTGCGCGATCCGCCCGGCGAGGTCGGCGGGCACGCGCGCGCGCGCGGCGTTGCCGTGCAGGCGATCGAACAGGCTCGCCGCGTTGGCGGTGGACGACTCGACGCGGTCCATGTTCTCGATCCGCCCGAGCACTTCGAAGCGGCCGGGCGTGTTCCAGAAGCCTTCCTCACGCATGCGCGCGTAGGCCGCCTGCTTGCGCTCGTTCCAGTCGTCGCCGAAGACACGCTCGCGCAGCGCCTCGAGCGCGTCGCGCAGCGCGCTCAGCTCGGAGACCTCGCCGCGCGCGTCGAGCACGATCGCTTCGAGCGTCGGCCGTGCGCCGCCCGCCGCGGGTTCCGGCGCCGAGAGCATGGGCGTTGCAGGCGCCGACGGCGCGTCGGCCGACTCCGGCGCGTCGGGATCCACGAACTGCACGTCCACGCGCTCGCCGTCCGAGCGCACGAACAGGAACTGGTCGCCGGCCGGCACCTCGTGCTTCACGATCGTCGTCGCGAGCGGCGCGAGCACGTGGCGCTCGACCGCGCGCTTGAGCGGACGCGCGCCGAGGTCGGGCGTGAAGCCCTTGTCGAGCAGGAACTCGAGCGCCGACTCGTCCCACTCGACCGCCCACTCGCGGTTGCGCAGTCCCCGGCGCTGGAACACGTCGCGCAGCTCCTTGCGCAGGATGTCGCGCATGGTCGCGCGCGCGAGCGGCCGGAACACGATCACGCGGTCGATGCGGTTGACGAACTCGCGGCGGAACGTGAGGTCCACGGATTTCATGACCGAGCCGGGCGTGAAGACGCCCTTGTCGTTCTGGAAACCGAGCGACTGGCCCTTCGGGATCGCGGCTCCGAGGTTCGACGTCAGGATGAGGATCGCGTGGCGGAAGTCCGCGGTGTTGCCGCGGCGGTCGGTGAGCCGGCCGTCGTCGAACACCTGCAGGAACAGGTCCCACACGAGCGGGTGCGCCTTCTCGAACTCGTCGAGCAGCACGACCGAGAACGGCTGCTGGCGGATGCGGTGCACGAGCGCCTGCTGCGAGCCGTTCGGGTCGCGGTCGCCGAGCAGCACGTCGAGCGAGTCGGGGCTCGAGAGTTCGCTCATGTCCACGCGCAGCATGCGGTCGGGGCTGCCGAACATGAACTCGGCGAGCGTCTTCGCGATCTCGGTCTTGCCCGTGCCCGTGGGGCCGACGAACAGGAACACACCGAGCGGGCGCGTCGGGTCGGTGACGCCGGCCTTCACCATGGCGACGCGTTCGACGAGGCACTCGACCGCTTCGGGCTGGCCGAGCACGCGCGACTCGAAGCGCTCGCGCAGGCCCGCGAGCGACAGCGACGCGCGCTCGTCGAGCAGGCTGCGAGGGAGGCCGGTCTGGGCGCCGAGCGTGTCGAGGATGTCTTCCATGGTCATTGTCATGGCGGGGCCGTGGCCTCCGGCCACGTGTGCCGCTTCGCCGCCCCCCGCGTTCGCCGCGTCGCCCGCCGTGCCGTTCGCGCCACCGGCGGTCGTGCGCGCGGCGAGCAGGCGCTGCGCGGTGGCCTGCACGAGGCGCATGATCGCGCCCGGCTGCGCGGCGGACGACAGGTACTGGCGGCCGAGCAGCGAGATCTCGCGCAGCACGGGCTCGTCGGGGACCGGCCAGCCGCGCGCCTTCGCCTGCACGCACCAGCGCTGCGCGAACGCGAGCGCTTCCTCGTCGCTCATGCTCTCGATGCGCAGCGGCGTCAGCGCCGTGCGCACGCGCGGGAACCGCACCGCGAGGCTGTGCCACGCCTCGGTCGTCGTCTCGCCGATCACGCGCAGCTCGCCGCTCTCGAGGTAGGGCAGCAGCATGTCGAGCGCGCCGGTCGGACGCTCGCGGTACGCGCCCGCGAACGCGAGCTCGTGGAAGTCGGGAACGATCCACACGACGTCCTTGCCGCGCAGCTCCGCGGCCAGCTCCTTCACGCGTGCCTCGAGCTGGCCGAGGAAGCTCTGGCCCGCGGCGAGGTCGTTCGCGCTCGCCTCGAAGACGACCCAGCCCTCCGCGCACAGCCGGTTCGACAGCACGTGGAGCAGCGCGCTCTTGCCGCAGCCCGCCGGGCCGTGGAGCACGATCGAGTCCGGCGTGCCGCCGAGCACATGGCGCTTCATCTCGGCGATCGCGCTCTCGAACGCCGGATCGTCGAGCGCCTCGAGGTTCGGCGTGCCCGGCGCGTCGGCGGTGCGGATGCGGCCGATGCCGCGCAGCATCGCGGTGTTCACGCGGCGGCGCTGCCACGCACGGAACTCCTCGACCAGTCGCGCGGGCGCGCCTTCGCCCAGCTTCGCGAACAGCTGCCGCAGCTGCTCGGCCTGCATCTCGGTCAGCGCCTCGAGCGCGCCGTCGAAGCTCGCTTCGGGTTCACGCTGGGCCATGCGCTTGAACGCCTCGCGCATCTCGGTGAGCGCGGGGCCTTCGTAATCCACGCCCTCCTCGGAGCCCGCGAGTCCGAGCAGCGCGGGCGCGAGCGCGGGCGCCGCGGCGTGCTCGCCGATCAGCGTGAGCGAGCGCCGGCGCGTCCAGCCCCAGCCCGTGCAGGTGTACGGAATGAGCGTCATCGCGAGCGCCTCGGGCGGCGTGAGCTTCGCGAGCGCTTCGAGCGCCATGAGCGACAGGATCGGGTTCGCGCCCTGCACGTAGCCCTGCGCGTCCACGCCGCGGCGCAGTTCGGCCTGGCACATGCCGACGCCACGCTGGAAGAGCGCGTCCTCGATCAGGTCGCGCGGATGCGCGGCCGCCTCGTAGAAGCCGCGCAGCAGCGCCGCGACCTCGAGCATGTTGCGGGGTTCGGGCGGAGCCGGCGGGCCGGCGGGATCGGGCTGGCCGAAGAGGCGGCGAAAGAAGGAGGACATGGTCCCTGGTCACGTTCGGGTGCGTGGGCGGCCCGCACGCGGGCCGTGGAAGCAGCCGGGGGAAGGACGTCCCGCGGAGTGCGGCCGACGGGCGCCGCGCGCAGCATAGAGCGGCGCCCGGAGGCCCGTCACGTGCGGCGTGACCGCCCGCCGCCGCGCGGTTCGCGGCCGCAACATTCTTGAGCCCACGGCCGCCGCGGTGCAGTAAGGTCCGCCGACCCATCCGCCCAGCACCCCTTCGGAGGACTGTTCATGCCGTCCCAGCCCGCCCGTTTCGTGCCGTACATCCCGTCCACCACCGTGCTGCGCGAGTTCAGCGTGCGCGGCGTGCTCATGGGCACGATCCTCGGCATGATCTTCGGCGCGTCGTCGCTGTACCTCGTGCTCAAGGTCGGCCTCACGGTGAGCGCGTCGATCCCGGTGGCCGTGATCTCGATGACGCTGTTCAAGTTCTTCTCGCTCGCCGGTGCGAAGGACGCGACGATCCTCGAGAACAACATCGCGCAGACGGCCGGTTCGGCGGGCGAGTCCATCGCGTTCGGCGTCGGCGTGACGATGCCCGCGATCATGATCCTCGGCTTCGACCTCGAGCTCACGCGCGTCGCGCTCGTCTCGGTGCTCGGCGCGCTGCTCGGCATCCTCATGATGATCCCGCTGCGCCGCGCGCTGATCGTGCAGCAGCACGGCGTGCTCAAGTATCCCGAAGGCACCGCGTGCGCCGAAGTGCTCAAGGCCGGCGCGTCGGTCGAATCGGTCGCCGCCTCGTCCGCCGAAGCGAAGGCCGAAGCGGCCGCGAGCGGCGTGCAGGGCGTCTCGGCGCGCACGATCTTCGCCGGCTTCGGCATCGGCCTCGCGTACAAGACGGCCATGTCGGCGCTGCGCCTGTGGAAGGACTCGCCGGAGCGCGTGTTCGGCGCGCCGTTCAAGGCGGGCTCGGTCGCGGCGGAGATCTCGCCCGAACTGCTCGGCGTGGGCTACATCATCGGCCCGGCGATCTCGGCGGTGATGTGCGCGGGCGGCGTGCTCGCGTACCTCGTGCTCATCCCGATGATCAAGTTCTTCGGCGACGCCATCCCGGGGCCGCTCGCGCCCGGCACGATCCCGATCTCGGAAATGTCGCCGCACCAGATCCGCGGCGCGTACGTGCTCTACATCGGCGCGGGCGCGGTGGCCGCCGGCGGCATCATCTCGCTCGTGCGCTCGCTGCCGCTCATCTGGCACGGCCTGCGCGAAGGGCTGCGCGACGTGGGCGGCTCGCGCGCGGCGGGCGAGGTCGAGCGCATCGACCGCGACATGAGCATGAAGTTCGTGTTCGGCGGCATCGTGCTGCTCGTGGTGGCCATCCTGCTGTCGCCGTCGCTGCACATGAACCTGCTCGGCGCGCTGCTGATCGTGGTGTTCGGCTTCCTGTTCGTGACCGTGTCGAGCCGCCTGACGGGCGAGATCGGCTCGTCCAGCAATCCCATCTCGGGCATGACCGTCGCCACGCTGCTGCTCACGTGCCTCATCTTCCTGCTCATCGGCTGGACCGGCGCGTCGTGGTACGTGACCGCGCTCTCGGTCGGCGGCATCGTGTGCATCGCCGCGTCGAACGGCGGCTCGACGTCGCAGGACCTCAAGACCGGCTACCTGGTCGGCGCGACGCCCAGGTACCAGCAGATCGCGATCCTGATCGGCGCGCTGCTGTCCGCGCTGCTGCTCGGTCCCATCCTGCTCAAGCTGAACGACGCCGCCACCGTGTACGTGCCGGTCGCGCAGGTGTCGAAGACCGCGATCGCGGTGGACGCGGCCGCGCTCGGCGCCGCGAAGCACGAGAAGATCCGCGGCGCGCAGGCGTCGTCCGACACGCGCGAGTTCCGCGTGTGGCAGAAGCGCGACGACGTCGGCGGCCCGGCGGGCAAGTACCTCGTGGACGATTCGGGCGCCGCGGTGTGGTTCGTGGACCCGGGCATCAACGGCGCCTACACGATCCGCCCCGACGGCACCGAGGTGCACAAGTTCGACGCGCCCAAGGCGACGCTCATGAGCTACATCATCAAGGGCATCCTCGACCGTCACCTGCCGTGGGGGCTCGTGCTCTTCGGCGTGATGATCGCGATCGTGCTCGAGATGAGCGGCATTCCCTCGCTCGCGTTCGCCGTGGGCGTGTACCTGCCGCTGTCGAGCTCGACGCCGATCCTGATCGGCGGAGCGGTGCGCTGGCTCGTGGACCGCGCGAAGCGCAAGGAGCTCGC
>JACRIW010000108.1 GCA_016215625.1 Candidatus Eiseniibacteriota bacterium
CTGCCCTCCAAGCGCGCGGCGGCCGCGGCGCAGGTCGAACATCGGCACACGGCGTTCGCCGCGGAAACCGGCGTCGGCACGGCGTGCGTGGACGCACTGCTCGCCGAGTGGCGCGAGACAGTGGCCTCGCACGCGAGCGCCAGGGCGCTGCAGGGCGCCGAGCGCGACCACAAGCTCGCGTTCGGCGAGCGCTTCGCCGCGGCGCTGTTCGCCGCCGGGCGCGTGGCACGCGGCGTGAAGGCGACCGCCGTGCTCGCGGGCGACGCCGGGCTCGTGACCGACGAGCGCTTCGGCGCCGCGCACCCGCTGCCCGAGGCGACGGCGCGGCTCGAGCAGGCGCTCTCGCGCCGCGACGACATCGCCGTCGTCACCGGCTTCCTCGGGCGCACGCTCGACGGTCGCGTCACCACGCTCGGCCGCGGCGGCTCGGACTACAGCGCGGCCATCGTCGGCGCGGCGGCCGGCGTGGACGAGATCCAGATCTGGACCGACACGAGCGGCATGCTGAGCGCCGATCCCCGGATCGTGCCCGAAGCTCGGCCCGTGTCCGAGCTGAGCTTCGCCGAGGCGAGCGAGCTCGCGTACTTCGGCGCCAAGGTGCTGCACCCGAAGACGCTCCTGCCGGCGATCGAGCGCGGCATTCCCGTGCGCATCCTGAACACCGCGCGCCCCGACGACGCGGGCTCGCGCATCACCGCGGCGTCGGCGCCCGAGGCCGGCTCGTGGGGCGTGAAGTCGATCGCGAGCAAGAAGGGCGTGACGGCGGTGACGATCGTGAGCACGCGCATGCTGCTCGCGCACGGCTTTCTCGCGCGCGTGTTCGAGGTGTTCGGGCGGCACCACCTGGTCGTGGACCTCGTGACGACGTCCGAGGTCTCGATCTCGGTGACGCTCGACGACACCTCACGGCTCGACGACGCGCTCGCGGAGCTCGAGGGCATCGGCCGCGTCGAGGTGCGCGAGAACCTCGCGGTGATCGCGGTCGTCGGCGAGGGCGCGCCCACGCGGCTCGGGCTCGCGGGCCACGTGTTCACGCTGCTCGGCGGCGTGGGCATCGGTGTGGAGATGATTTCGCAGGGCGCCTCGCGCGTGAACCTGTCGTTCGTCGTGCGCGGCGAGGACGCCGACCGTGCCGTGCGCCTGCTGCACCGCGGGATCGGACTGGATGTGGAGTTGCCGGCAGCGCCGGGGGCGGCGACGAAGTAACGAGCACGTGCGGAACCGGCACTTCTTTGACCCCCCTCTCCCGCGCCCCTAACTTCCGCGCCATGCCACCACGCGTCGAACTCCCGCTCGTCCACCTGCTCGAGACCGATCGCCCGCTGGCGCCGCTGCGCCAGCTCGCGGGGCTCGCGCATCCGTTCCTGCTGCACTCCTCGCTCCCGGACGGCGCCGAGTCGCCGGTGCGGCGCGCACGCTGGACGTTCTTCGGCGCGGAGCCGTTCGCGGTGCTGCGCGCGGGCGATCACGCCGCGGCCATGCGCACGTTCCGCCACTTCGCCGAGGTGGCGCCGCAGACGGGCGCCGAGCTGGCCTCGGGCGCGCCGTTCACGGGCGGCGCGGTGGGCTACTGGGCGTACGACTACGGCCGCCGCCTCGAACGCTGGCCGGAGGGCGCGCGCGACGACCTGCAGCTGCCGGACTTCGCGTTCGCGCTCTACGACGTGGTCGGCGCGTACGACCACGACACCGCGCGCATGTGGCTGTTCTCGAGCGGACTGCCGTTCGAAGGCGCCGACGCCGTCGCGCGTGCGAAGGAACGGCTCGAACTGTTCCGCGCGCGCATGCTCGGCCCGGGCCGCGCTCCGGTCAGCGTGCAGCGGCCGGTCTCCGCGCCCGCCGCGCAGGGCACGCACACGCGCGAGGGCTGGATCCGCGGCGTGACCGCGGTGCAGGAGCACATCCGCCGCGGCGACATCTTCCAGGCCAACCTCACGCAGCGCTGGCGCATCGAGCAGCCCGCGGCGCTCGCGCTCGCGCCGACGCTGTACGAGTCGCTCGTGCAGCACTCGCCCGCGCCGTACGCCGCGTACCTCGACCTCGGCGATCACGCGCTGCTGTCGGCGAGCCCCGAACGCTTCCTCGAGCTGCGCGGCCAGCACGTCGAGACGCGGCCGATCAAGGGCACGCGCCCGCGCGGCGTCACGCCGGAGCAGGACGCGGCGCTCGGCGCCGAGCTGCTCGCGAGCGCCAAGGACCGCGCCGAGAACGTGATGATCGTGGACGTGCTGCGCAACGACCTCGGGCGCGTGTGCGAGACCGGCACGGTCGAGGCCGCGCGCGTGTGCGAGCTGGAGACGTTCCCGCAGGTGCACCACTTGACGAGCACCGTCACGGGACGGTTGCGCGACGGGCTCGACGCGTTCGACCTGCTGCACGCGTGCTTCCCCGGCGGCTCGATCACGGGCGCGCCCAAGCTGCGCGCGATCGAGATCATCGACCGGCTCGAGCCCGTGCGGCGCCACGCCTACACCGGCGCGATCGGCTGGATGGGCTGGAACGGCGACGCCGACTGGAACGTGGCCATTCGCACCGCGACCGCGACGTCGCAGTCGCTCGTGTTCGCGGCGGGCGGCGGCATCACCGCCGACTCCGACCCCGAGGCCGAGTACGCCGAGTCGCACGACAAGGCCGAGGGCATGCGCAAGGCGTTCTCGGCCGTGCTCGGCGACATCACGCTCGCGAACGGTGGAGGAGACGGCGCTTGAGCTGGCCGCTCGCCCCCGGAGCGCGGCAGCCCGACACGCCGATCTGGGCGAACGGGCGCATCGTGCGCGGCGACGAGGCCGCGACGAGCCTGTTCGATCGCGGCACGCGCGACGGCGGCGGCATCTTCGAGACGCTTCGCGTGTACGACGGCCGGCCGTTCGCGTGGCAGCGCCACATGGAGCGGCTCGTGCTGGCCGCGGCCGAGCTGGGATTCCCGGTGCCACCGCGCCCGAGCGCGATGCGCGACGCGATCGGCGAGCTGCTCGACGCGCAGTCGCTGCGCGACGCCGTCGTGCGCATCACGGTGACGCGCGGCATCGCGGGCGGGCGCCCGACGCGCGCGGGCGCGTGGATCGACGCGCAGCCGCTGGGGGCGCGCCTCTGGCGCGGCACGCGCAGCGGTGACGCGGCGGCGATCGTGTCGCCGCTCGTGTTCGATCTCGGCTGGATGGGCGCGTACAAGACCACGAGCCGCATGGCCTGGGACCTGGCGCGCGAGCAGGCGATCGCGATCGGCGCCGACGAGGCGCTGCTCGTCTCGAGCTCGGGCGAACTGCTCGAGGGCTCGGCGAGCAACGTGTTCGTCGTGAAGGGCGGCGAGGTGCTCACGCCCCCGCTCTCGAGCCGCATCCTGCCCGGCGTGACGCGCGCGGTCGTGCTGCAGCTCTGCGCGGAGCTGGGCATCCCGGCGCGCGAGTGCGTGCTGCAGGCTGGAGGCCTGCGTGAGTGCGAGTCGCTGTTCCTGACCAACTCCGTTCAGGAAATCCTGCCGGTCGCCACGCTGGACGGCCGTGCGCTGCCCTCGCGCGACGTGCCGCAGCGGCTGCTCGCCGCATACCGCGAGCACGTCGCCGCGCAGCGGGACTGACGGCGCGGCCGCGGCCCTTCGCCGCGCCAAATCCCCCAGCGCGACGCGACGTCACCCTCGCCGTCGCACCCTCGCGACGGTCGTCGCGACCCTCGAGCGGACCGCGCGACGCCCGCATCGCCCCCATGCACCGGCAATTCCGCTCAAGTGTGGCGCGAACCTGACGAAACTTCAGAGTGGAGAGCGCGACATCGGGTGGCACATGACGTGCTCACATGGAAGTGAGTCCCACCGGCTGGTCGCGCCGCCGGGCAGACGCCCTGCGCGCGGACACCGGATCGCCGAAGCGAACCCGGGAGCGTGCACATGCAGGTCAAGGGCGGACGCCTCGAACTGCTCGTACCGCACATGCTGCGCAGCCAGCTGCTGCGCCCCGGATTCGTGCGCCTCTCGCTCAAGCTCGGCGCCGCGCGCTCGATGCCCGCCTGGGCGAAGCTCCAGTTCACCCAGCACGGAGTCGGCGAAACCGACCTCGACGACGTGCTCGGCCGCGTCACGAGCCTCGAGTCCTGGTCCGACGAGTGGGAAGCGACCGCGCGCGCCTACGAGAAGCGCGGGCGCGACGCGATCGAGTTCGGCAAGGTGCGCGAAGCCTCGCGTCACTTCCTGACCGCCTCGGCCGCGTACAACTTCGCGCAGTACGTCCTGTTCATGGACCCCGAGCGCAAGCGCCAGCTGCACGCGGGCTGCGTGCGCGCCTACGCGAGCGCCGCGCCCCACTTCGACGTGCCCGCGGTGCCGTTCGAGGTGCCGTTCCGCCGCTACCTGCTGCGCGGCTACCTGCGCGTGCCGCCCGGCGACGGGCCGCGCCCGGTCGTGGTGATCTTCAACGGCACGAACGCCGTGAAGGAGGAGCTGCACTGGTGGGCGGACGCGTTCGTGCAGCGCGGCTGCGCCGTGTGCACGTTCGACGGGCCCGGACTCGGCGAGACGTTCCACCGCCTCGGCCACGTCGGCGAGCCGCGCCCGATCGGCGTCGCGATCATGAACCACATCGAGGCGCACCCCGAGCTGGACCCCGACGCGGTCGGCTTCATGGGGCTGTCGCTCGGCGGCTACTGCGCGATCCGCATGGCCGCGCACGATCCGCGCGTGAAGGCCGTGTGTGCGGTGAGCCCGCCGTACTCGGCGGACGTCTACTGGAACGTCACGCTCGCGAGCATGCGCCGCGAGCTGGCGTCGCTCTACGACATGCCGGTCGAGGAGATGGACAAGCACATCCCGCGCATCACGCTCGACGGCGTGATCGACACGCTCGACCGCCCGCTCATGGTGGCCGGCGGCGGGCGCGACATGATCACGCCCGGCGACGAAGCGTTCCGGATCTTCGAGTCGGCGCGCTGCGAGCGCGAGCTGGTGTTCTACCCGCGCGCCGCGCACGAGTGCTTCAACGTGCTCTCCGACCTGCGCCCGCGCATGGTCGGCTGGATGACGCGGCAGCTCGCGCGCCATCGGCCCGGCATGGTCGCGCGCCCCAAGCGCGCCGTGCCGCCGCGCGACTACGCGTACTTCGCGGCGGAAGCCTGCGACCCGGACTTCGCCGACGAACTGCGCGGCGAGCAGCATCCGGTCGAGTGGCACGAGCGCACCGAGCAGCCCGGCCTGAGCGCGAACTTCCGCTGGCCGTGGCTCGTGGACCGCTCGCTCGAAGTGGTGCACCGCGCCGCGATCGCCTGAGGCGGCCCCGGCGTGCGTCGTCCGCGGGCGCCGTTACCGCCGTCCGCTCTTCACCGCGCCCCAGCTCGAGCGCCGCACGGCCGTCGTCGTGTCGAGCACCGTCGCCGACGTCGTGAAGATCCAGTCCCCGCTCGGCTCCTCCGAGCCGTTCGCGGCGTTGCCCGCGGCGTAGAACGTCACGCTGCCCGCCGGGGACGCCGGTGCGGTCCAGTCGAAGCTCCAGGTGACCGGGCCGAGTTCGCCGTCGTGCGCGCCGAGCACGTTCTGCTCGACGTACCAGCGGTCGCTCCACGGACCCGCGCCGAGATGCACGACCTGCATCGAATCGGGATCGCGCACCGAGAACGTGCCCGCCGTCGCGCCGGTCGCGGCGTCGACCGCCGTCAGCTGGAAGCCCCAGCGCGGCACGATCGCCACGGCGCTCGAGTCGCAGCCCAGCTCGACCCGCAGCGTGTAGGTGCGGCCCGGCACGTAGTAGGCCGGCAGGTCGAGCACGCTCAGGTGTCCGCTCGCCACGTTCAGGTTCGGGATCGGCTGGCCCTCCCCGTCGAAGGTGAGGGGGCACTCCGTGCAGGTGGGCTCCTGCGGGTGGGCGCCGACAGCCGGGGCGCCGGTCTTGGAGGGCAGCGGACCGCTAGAATAGTGCGTCGAGGCCAGCGCGGCGGCGGCGAGCAGCGTCGCGCCGAAGGCGGCCAGCACGGGCGAGATCGATCGGGACATCGGCGGGACTCCGGGCCGGCCGGGGCCGGCGAAAGGGGTTCGGGGCGACGGCGGGCAGTCTAGGCGACCCCGGCCGGGCCCGTCACCCACCCCCGGCTCCGCGAAATGGTCCGAAACGCCGCAGGGTTCGGCGCGTCCAAGAGGCAGCGTTCCAAACTGCTGCAATACCTGTTCAAGGAGTATTCACTTGAAGGTCGCGATCATCGGCTCCGGCATCTCCGGGCTGACCGTGGCGGCGCACCTGCACGGCGCCCACGAGGTCACCGTGTTCGAAGCCGCCTCCCACATCGGCGGGCACACGCACACCGTGCGCGTGGACACGCCCGCGGGGCCGTTCGACGTGGACACGGGGTTCGTCGTCTTCAACGAGCGCACCTACCCCGAGTTCTGCGCGATGCTCGCGCGGCTCGGCGTGCCCTCGCGCGAGACGAGCATGGGCTTCGGCGTGTCCGACCAGCGCAGCGGCCTCGAGTACGGCGGCGAGACGCTCGACGCGGTGTTCGCGCAGCGCCGCAACCTCGTGAACCCCGCGTTCCTCCGCATGCTGTCCGACATCCTGCGTTTCAACCGCGAGGCCGAGGGGCTCGTCGCCGGCGCGTACGCGCACGCGACGCTCGGCGAGCTGTGCAACGGCGCCGGCTTCTCGCCCGCCTTCCGCGACTCGTACCTCGTGCCCATGGGCGCGGCGATCTGGTCGGCGAGCGAGCGCGACATGCGCGCGTTCCCCGCCGCGTTCTTCGTGCGCTTCTTCCGCAACCACGGACTGCTCGAGCCGCCCGCGAAGCAGCCGCGCTGGCGCGTGGTCGCGAACGGCTCGCACGCCTACGTGAAGCCGCTGATCGCGCCGTTCGCCGATCGCGTGCACACGAACACGCCGGTCCACGGAGTGCGTCGCACCACGGACGCCGTCGAAGTGCGCCTGGACGGCGCGACGCGGACCTTCGACGAAGTCGTCTTCGCGACGCACTCCGACCAGACGCTCGCGCTGCTGGCCGACGCCACGCCGCTCGAGCGCGAGGTGCTCGGCGCGTTCCGCTACCAGGTCAACACCGCGGTGCTGCACACGGACACCGGCGTGCTGCCGCGCGCGCGCCGCGCGTGGGCGTCGTGGAACTACCACGTGCCCGCCGACCGCGGCGCGCCCGTGAGCGTCACGTACGACATGACGCACCTGCAGGGTCTCGCGTCGCCCGAACGATTCCTCGTCACGCTCAACGACTCGGGCCGCGTGCGCGAAGAGCGCGTGATCCGCCGCATGACGTTCGAGCACCCGATCTTCACGCACGACTCGCTCGCCGCACAGGCGCGGCACGCCGAGGTCAGCGGTTCGCACCGCGCGCACTTCTGCGGCGCCTACTGGCGGAACGGCTTCCACGAGGACGGCGTCGTGAGCGGGCTCGCCGTGGCGCGCGCGTTCGCCGCGCGGCCGGAACCGGTGTTCGCGTGAAGCTCGCGAGCGCGCTGTACGTGGGCTGGGTGCGGCACCGGCGCCACGCGCCGCGCGCGCACGCGTTTCGCTATCCGCTCTTCCTCACCTATCTCGACCTCTCCGAGGTCGACCGCGCGTTCGCTTCGAGCCCGTTCTGGAGCGCGTCCGGCCCCGCGCTCGCGCGCTTCGACCGCCGCGACTACTTCGGCGATCCCGCGCGACCGCTCGAGCAGTGCGTGCGCGACCTCGTGCAGGAGCGCACGGGCGCGCGCCCGGACGGCCCGGTGCGGCTGCTCACGCACCTGCGCATGTTCGGCGTCGCGTTCAATCCCGTGAGCTTCTACTACTGCTTCGACGCCGCGGGCGAGCGCGTCGAGACGATCGTCGCCGAAGTGAGCAACACGCCGTGGAACGAGCGCCACTGCTACGTGCTCGACCGCCGCGCCCGCGGAGGGCCGCTCGCGTTCCGCAACGCGAAGGAGTTCCACGTCTCGCCGTTCCTGCCCATGGACCTCGTGCACCACTTCCGTTTCTCCCCTCCGGGCGCGCGGCTCGCCGTGCACATGGAGGACCACGACGCGCGCGGGCTCGTGTTCGACGCGACGCTGTCGCTCGCGCGCCGCGAGATCACGGCGGGCTCGCTCGCCGGAACGCTCGCGCGGTTCCCGTTCATGACCGTGCAGGTCCTCGCCGGCATCTACTGGGAGGCGCTCAAGCTCTGGCTCAAGCGCGTCCCCTGCTTCCCTCACCCGCGCGACGCCGCGGCCACACACTCCCGGAGCGCCGCATGAGCACGATCGCACGCGACATCGCCCTGCCCGCCACGCCGCAGCCCTCGCTCGCCGAACGCCTCTCGCGCGAGGGCGTGCTGCGCTCGCTGGGCCAGCTGCGCTCCGGCACGCTGACGGTGTCCGAGCACGGTCGCAGCCTGCAGGTCGGCGCCGGAGGCGCCGCAGGCGCCGGGCCCGGAACGTCGTCGCTGGACGCGACGCTGCGCGTGCACGACCCGGTGTTCTGGCTCGAGGTCGCGACGGGCGGCGCCGTGGGCGCGTCCGAGTCGTACATGCGCGGCGAGTGGGACACCGACGACCTCACGACGCTCATCCGGCTGCTCGCGCGCGACCGCGACGCGCTCGCGGGCCTCGAAGGCGGCTTCGCGTCGCTGCGCAAGCCGGTGCTGCACGCGCTGCACGCCATGCGGCGCAACACGCGGCGCGGCTCGCGCGCGAACATCGAGGCGCACTACGACCTCGGCAACGACTTCTTCGCGACGTTCCTCGATCCGACGCTCATGTACTCGTGCGCGGTGTTCCCGGACGAGGCGTCCGGTCTCGACGAAGCCGCCGTGCACAAGCTCGACGTGATCTGCGACCGGCTGCGCCTGTCGCCGGGGCAGGAAGTGCTCGAGATCGGCACGGGCTGGGGCGGGTTCGCGATCCACGCCGCGCGCCGCCACGGCGTGCGCGTCACTACGACCACGATCTCGCCCGCGCAGTACGAGGTCGCCGCGCGCCGCGTGCGCGAGGCCGGGCTCGAGGACCGCATCACGCTCCTGCGCGAGGACTACCGCGACCTGCCCAAGCTCGGGCGGCGGTTCGACCGCGTCGTGAGCATCGAGATGATCGAGGCGGTCGGGCACGAATACCTGCACGAATACTTCCGCGTGATCGACGCGATGCTGAAGCACGACGGCCGCGCCGTGCTGCAGGCCATCGTCATCCGCGACCAGGACGAAGCCGCCTACAAGCGCGGCGTGGACTTCATCCAGCGCCACGTGTTCCCCGGCGGCGCGCTGCCGAGCGTGCGAGGCATGACCGAGGCCGCCGCGAAGGTGACGAGCCTGCGCACCGAGGCGATCGCCGACTACACACCGCACTACGCGCGCACGCTGCGCGAGTGGAGCGCGCGGTTCGAGTCGCGCCTCGACGACGTGCGTGCGCAGGGCTTCGACGAGCGATTCGTGCGGCTGTGGCGCTGGTATTTCGCGTACTGCGAGGCCGGGTTCCTCGAGCGCACGTGCGGGCTCGTGCAGCTCGAACTCGCGGGCGCCGCGCACGGGCGCGGCGACGGCGCGCGGACGCGCGCATGAACGCCGGAGCGCTCGCCGCGCTCGGCGCCGTGTTCGCGCTCACCACGTGCGTGTGGGTGGCGAGCGTGCGCGCGCGCGACGCGAGCCTCGTGGACCGTTTCTGGGGCCCGGGCTTCGCGCTCGCGGCGTGGACGTGGGTCGCGGCCCACGGCGCGTGGCACCCGCGCGCGCTGCTCGTCGCGTCGCTCGTCACGGTGTGGGGCGTTCGGCTCGGCTGGCACATCGCGCGGCGCAACGCGGGCCACGGCGAGGACCCGCGCTACGCCGCGATGCGCGCGAAGTCGCCCGCGAGCTTCTGGTGGACGAGCTTCTTCACCGTGTTCACGCTTCAGGCCGTGCTGCTGTGGATCGTCGCGCTGCCGCTGTGGGCCGTGCTGCACGACGACGCGCCGCGCGCCTTCGCGCCGCTCGACGCCGCCGCGCTCTCGCTGTTCCTGCTGGGCTTCGCGTTCGAGGTGATCGGCGACGCGCAGCTCGCCGCGTTCAAGCGCGACGGCGCGAACCGCGGCCGCGTCATGGACCGCGGCCTCTGGGCGTGGACGCGGCACCCGAACTACTTCGGCGACGCGACGCTCTGGTGGGGCTTCGGCCTGTTCGCGCTCTCGACTCCCGGCGCGTGGTGGACGCTCGCCGGACCACTGCTCATGACCGTGCTGCTCGTGCGCGTCTCCGGCGCCGCGCTGCTCGAACGCTCGATGAGCACGCGGCCCGGCTGGGCGGAGTACGCGGCGCGCACGAGTGGCTTCTTCCCCCTGCCGCCGCGGCGCTGACGGCGCGTCCGTCGCCGCGAAGCGGCCACACACCCGAAAGGCCTTCCGTGAACCACCTGCGCACGTACGCCGTGTCCGCCGTCACGATGCTCGCGCTCGACCTGCTGTGGCTGGGCGTCGTCGCGCCGCCGCTCTACAAACGCGAAGTCGGCGCGCTCATGCGCGCTCAGCCGAACATGGCCGCGGCCGCGCTCTTCTACGCCATCTACCTCGTCGGCGTGAACGTGTTCGTCTTGCAGTCGCTGCCCGCGGGCGCGACGCGCGCGGACGCCGCATGGCGCGGCGCCGCCTTCGGCTTCGTCGCGTACGCGACCTTCGACCTCACCGCGCTCGCCGTGCTGAACGGCTGGACGCCGTTCATCACCGCGGTGGACATGGCATGGGGCGCGGCGCTCACCGCGATCGTCAGCGCGGCCGCGTTCTCGGGGCCCGTCCGCCCGCGCTGAGGCCCTCGAACACGCGCTGACCGCGCGATCGGCCGCACTCGGCGCTTCGCGCTGCCCTCTGCCCGCGCGCGCGGGCAGCCTGCCCGTCATGAGCGCCACCGAGCCGATCATGACCGGACCCGCGCGCCCCTCGCGCGCCGTCCTCCACCTGTCGCTCGCCGCCATCGTGGCGAGCTGGGCCTGGCAGGTGTTCCTCCATCCCGGCGGCGGCGCGCTGCCCGCGGACTTCGGCGCGTTCGTGCTGAAGATCGCGCGCTCGAAGGCGATCGTGCTCGCGGTGATCGTCGTGCTGCTGCGTCTCGGCGGCGAAGGCCCGGGAAGCGTCGGGCTTGCACGCGAGGGCGCGTGGCGCCGCATCGGCATCGGACTCGCGATCGGCCTGCCGATGTTCGTGCTCTTCAACGTCGTGCTCGACTCGGCGCTCGCCGCGGTGTTCCCCAAGCCGCCGCAGACCGGGCCGTCGGTGATGACGTTCTTCCGCGATCCGCGCCACCTGTTCGCGTGGCTGCCGATCAGCGTGCTCGCGGGCGGCTTCGTCGAGGAGCTGCAGCGCGTGTTCGTGCTCACGCGGTTCGAGAAGCGCTTCGGCCGCCCGGGCCTCGTGTTCGCGATCGCCGCGAGTTCGGCCGTGTTCGGTCACGGGCACCTGTACCAGGGCGTCGGCACCGCGATCGGCACCGGCCTCGCGGGCGTCGCGTGGTCGCTGCTGTACCTGCGGCGGCGCTCGGCGCTCGAGCCCATGGCGGCGCACGCGTGCGCCGACGTGCTCGCGGTGATCGCCGCCACGCTGATCGCCGCGCGCGCAGCCCTGAACGCGAAACGGCCGCTCCCGATGTTCCGGGAACGGCCGTCCCTGCGTGCGGCGCAGAACCTCGACTAACGCAGCTTCACCAGCTTCGAGCGCAGCGACTGTCCGGGCAGTTCGAGCCGGACGAAGTACACGCCCGCCGGTACGTGCGCGCCGGAAGGATCGCGTCCGTCCCAGTCGAGGGCGTGCGCGCCCGCGCTCATCGTGCCGCGCTGCAGCGTGCGGACGAGGCGTCCGTTCACGTCGTACACGCCGAGCGTGACCTGCCCCGGCGCCGGGAGCGTGAACGACACGCGAGCGGGCCCGAAGCTCGGGTTCGGCGTCGCGCGCAGCTGCGCCACGAGCGCGCCGCCGCCCGTGCCCGGCGTCACCGCCGCGACCTGGTCGCCGTCCCAGACCGAACGCATCGGCACGCTGCACATCTCCTCGAACATTCCGTCGCCGTCCGTGTCGGCCTCGATCACGAGGTCGCACGCGAGCGCGAGATCGTGCTCGCCACGCCATGCGACGAAGAACGTCGTCGCCTGTTCACCGCCCGTACCACCCGGCACGACGTCCGCGAGCACGGGCTCGCCCGGGGGCAGGCCGTTGATCGAGATGCGCGCGGCTTCCGGATCGCCGTTCGCGTCCGTGAACTTCGCGTACGCACGCAGCTGCAGCACGCGGCCGAGCGGATCGCACGGGAAGCCGGTGCCGATCACGATCGGCGTGCCGGCGATGCCCGGCGGCAGCACGCGCGCGGCGACGTTCACCACGCCGCTCGTGTTCGCCTTCACGCACCAGCACGTGTTGTCGGCGCGAATCGAGCTCGTGCGCGTCTGGCACACACCCGTCGAGTCGTTGAGCAGCGTGAGCGAGAAGCACGACGTCGCGTTCTGTGCCGTGAGCCCGGCCGGACGCTTGATCGTGATGCACACGGGCACCCCGCTCGACACCGCGGGCACCGTGAACGAGCCCGAGGACGGCGTGAACGACACCGGTCCGGCCACCGTGCAGCCCGGCCCCACCGGCAGGCCCGCCACCGACCAGTGGTAGCTCTTCGGTCCGCCCGAGGTGTTCGTGACCGAGAAGCACACGGTCACGGTCGTGTCGTCCTTGCAGATCGTCGTGACCGCGGGCAGGCGCAGCAGGTCGCGGCACTTGCCGCGCGGACCCGCCGCCCACACCGACTGCACGGTCGCCGCGGACATCGCGGTGTTCGGGAAGAACTCGACCTCGTCGAGCACGCCGATCAGCGCGCGGCCCCCGCCGAAGCTCGCGCTCGCCTGGCCGAACGAGACCTCGGCGTTGTTGGTCGCGTCGAGCGCCGGCAGCGTGAAGGCGTACGCGGGCTGCGACGAACCGTCGATGTACCACGCGCCCGCGCCGGTCGCGCGGTCGAACGTGACGGCGAAGTGCGTCCACGTGTCCACGCTCACCGGCGGCCCCGCGCACACGACAGGTGCGCCACCGCCGCCAACTTCGAGCATGAGATGGCCGCCTTCCACATACAGCGCCCAGCCGAGCATGCCGCCGGCGCCACCGGCGCCGCCGCCCGCGCCCGAGCGCTTCTCCGCGATCGTCCGCGCTCCGGCGACCGCGCCGTCGAGTCGCAGCCACGCGTCGAACGAGAACGACCGCATGCCGATGTCGAGCCCGCTCGCGCTCGCGGCCGGAATCGTCGCGTGGTCCGCCGCCGTGGCGAACGCGAGCGCCCCGCCGACCGCGCCGTCCGGAACGATCGTCGCGCCCGAAAGCTGCAGCGCGTTGCGCGCACCGTCCGCGTGCACGAGGTCGAGCGCGCCGGTCGTGCCCGCGGGCTCGTCGAACGTCCACCACGCCGACATGCCCTTCGGAATCGACGCGCACGGCCCGCCGCCCGTACAGGCGTAGTTGCCGAAGTCGAGCCCGCCGATCGTCTGCCCCACCGCGAGCGTCGTCGTGTGCGAGCCGCCCGGCGGGAACGTCGGCACCCAGTTCGGCAGCATGCCTTCGGTCACCGTGTACGTGCCGGGAGGAAGGTCGTCCACGCACCACGACCCGTCGGGTCCGGTGGTCACGGTGTACGGACCGCCGGGGCCCGAGAGCGTGATCGTCCAGCCGCCGACGCCGGACTCGTTGCCGTCGTGCACGCCGTCGTGGTCGAGATCGGACCACTTGGTTCCGCAGAGCTTGCCGACGGTGGGCGGCGGGCAGCCCGGCTTCTCGACGTCGCCCTGGAACACCTTGTCCATGCCGAGCGTGTCGCCGTCGGAGTCGATCAGGATGCTCGTGGTGATGTTGCCGCCGTTCGGACGGAAGCCCTGGAGGCCGTAGATGATGTCGGGATAACTGCCCGAGAGATGCAGCGCGTCGCCGCTCGCCCACGTGCGGCCGAGCGCCTGCGACGAACCGGTGTACGGCATGCGGTCGTAGTCGCAACCGCCCGCGGAGTTCGTGCGCGCGCAGCAGTCGCCGACGTCGAACGCGTTCGTGCGCCGCCAGCAGAACTCGGTGCAGCGGTACTCGAGCAGGCGCGACAGGTGCGCGCCGGAATACGTCGGGCCGCCCATCGAGCGCTCGGCGAGCAGCATGTCGCCCGCGGCATTGAACGAGATGTCGGAGACGGGGTTCGCGCCGTAGAAGGCCTGGCTGCCGAGCCCGAGGTTGTCGGGCATCACCAGCTCGAGCTTGTCGGTGAGCGGCAGGATCGCGCCCGCGCCGTCGAGCCCCACGCTCCGGATGGTGTTGCTCAGGGCCGACGTGTTGCTGCCGTCCTCCGCCCACACCGAATAGAACACGCGATTGCCGTGGATCTGCACGGCCCACAGCCGCTCGCAGAGCGGCGCCCAGCCCGGCGAGGGCGCGTCGGGCGTCATCGGATCGAACACCTGCACCACGGTGCCGGTCGGGCCGTTCACGCCGGTGGGCTTGATCCGGTAGATCTTGCCGTTCTCCATGTTCGTCACGAAGAACTGCTTGTGCGCGCAGTCGTACGTGATGTTGCCGAGTCCGGGCAGGTCCTCGCCCGTGGGCTGTGACGTGTCGGGGAAGTTCGGCAGCTTCACGAACGTGGTGATCTTGCCCGTCACGCCGTCGATGCGATAGACCGCGCCGGGTCCGCCGCCGAACACCTGGCCGACGGCGTCGCCGCCGTAGATCGCGGTGTGGCAGACGAAGATGTTGCCGTACTCGTCGAGCGTGAGACCGAACACCGTGCCGAGCGAGTCCACCGTCCAGCCGACGCCCGGACCGTTGTAGCGCGTGATCGCCGCCCAGTTCACGTCCTCGGGTCCCGGAGGCAGCGGGCTCGCCATGTCGTAGATCGTGACCACCCAGGGATTGAAGATCGCCTGCCGCGTCGCGACGAGGATGTTCGGCGAGAACACCGGCGCGTTCGGGAACTGGTAGTTCGGCAGCGCCGAGCAGCACGGATCGGGCACCGCGATGCAGTCGGTGCACGAGTCAGCGGCGGAGAACGTGGCGGCTCCGGCCTTCGCGGGCGACAGCGAGGACAGCACGGCGAACGACACGGCGAACACGGTCGCGAGCAGCGGGCGGGCACGGCCGAGCATGAGGACACTCCGGCGAGCGGGGCAGGTCGGCCGGGAACGGAGCGTCCACCGGCGGGGCGAGGGTTCATCCGGGACTTCGGGCCGGACGCGCCGTTCTAACGCGCGGATCTCCGGGACTGCCGGAATGCCCTTCCGGCAGCCGCCTCAGCCGTGGGTGCGCGAGGGCGCGTCCGCCCGGCGGCTCATGTGCTTGTTCTGGTACATGAGCCGGTCGGCCTCGTTGATGAACTCCCCGGCCGAAAGCGCGCCGTCCCACTCCACGGCACCCACGCTGAGGCTCGATTCGTACGGCGAGCGCGCCTCGAAGCCCTGGCGGATGCGGCGCGACAGCACGTCGGCGCCCTCGCGGTCGGCGAGCGCGATGATCACGAACTCGTCGCCGCCCACGCGATACCCGCTGTCGGTGCCCTCGCGCGAGCACGAGCGCGCGACGTTGCCGACCACGCGCAGCGTCTCGTCGCCCGCCGCGTGGCCGAAGCGGTCGTTGACCACCTTGAGGTCGTCCACGTCCATGTAGAGGAGCGTGAGCGGATGATTCAGCCGTCGCGATCGCAGCATGGAGCGCGAGAGGTCGCGCTCGAGCGCGCGGCGGTTGCCGAGCCCGGTGAGCGGGTCGGTCAGCGTCAGCTCCTCGAGGTCCTCGAGGTGCTGCCGGGCCATCGCGCGTTCGCGGCGCAGCAGCACGATCACCCAGGCGCCGAAGCCCACGGCGAACAGCGAGGCGATCGTCGAAGTCCAGAAGCCGCGCTCGTTGACCGCGAGCTCACCGCTCTCCCAGAGCGTGGCCAGCCACGGCATGGCGGCGAGCACCAGTGCGGCGGCGTAGAGCGGTCCGGTACGGAGCGGAGCGCGGGTCGGCGAGTGCGGCAACTCGGGGCGTCCCATGGCGCGGATTATGGCCGGGCCGCGCGCCGTTGCAAAGTGCGATACGCGGGACTCGGCCGGGGTCGCGGCGGACCCGCGGTGGTCCCCTGCAGCCCGCGATCGGTCTTTTGGGATCGCGGACGGCGGCGCGGACCTGCTAGTTTCCCCGCCGTTTCACGACCCGACCCCAACCCCTGCGGGAGCCTTCCATGCCCGACGTGACCACGGACGTCCGCATCCGTCCGCTCGACGAACTCGACCT
This sequence comes from Candidatus Eiseniibacteriota bacterium, assembly GCA_016215625.1. GTDB lineage: Bacteria > Eisenbacteria > RBG-16-71-46 > RBG-16-71-46 > RBG-16-71-46 > CAIXRL01. The sequence goes on from JACRIW010000108.1 coordinate 16,176, forward strand.
GAACGGCATCGTGCGGATCAACGAGAAGATCACGGGTGCGTACGAGCCCGACCTCTGGGAGAAGCGCGTCATGTTCTACACCCGTCGCGACCCCGGGGCATCACAGGTGGCGGAAGCGAACGGGAAGGTCGTGGGCTTCATGCTGGGTGACTGCCGCGCCGGCGAGTTCGGTCTCGAGGAGCCGAGCGGCTGGATCGAGCGCTTCGGCATCGACCCGGACTACCGCGGGCAGGATCTCGGGCGGCGGCTGTTCGACGCCATCTGCGCGCACTTCAAGGCCGAGGGCGCGACCAGCGTCCGCACGCTCGTGGACCAGAACGACGCACCGGTCGCCGGCTTCCTCAAGGCCATCGGCTTCGGCGAATCGTCGCTCGCCGCGCTCGAGCGCAAGCTCTAATCAGGGGATCCGCATCCATGGCGCTGAAGGTCGAAAACGTCGAGCTTCCGAAGAAGTATCACGATGCCGTCGAGCACTGGCATCGTCACAACTTCAAGGACTACGACCTGCTGCTGAAGTACTGGGACAAGTACTTCCCGAAGGACGACCAGTTCTGCCTGTGCGCGAAGATGGAGCTGGGCACGACGGACGTCATCCAGATCGGCGAGCAGAAGGGTGAGAAGAAGCGCCTGAAGCCCGAGGAGATGACGCCGGAACAGTCGGGGCACCTGCTCGCGATCATCAAGGCGCAGGCGTCCACCGAGTTCGGATCGATCCAGCAGCATGCGGCGACGGTCGATCGCGCGCCGGAGGACGAGGACAAGTTCTGGACCATGCGCGTCATGGCCGAGGAGCTTCGTCACGGCTACCAGATGCTGCACCTGCTCCTGTCCGAGGACTGGAGCAGCGTGTCGGGCGGCGTCACCGGTGAGCAGATGGTCGAAGAAATTCTCTCGATGACCACCGGCAGCCACGTGCTCGACGCGTTCAACCTCGACTACGACTCGTACACGGACAACGTCGTGTTCGCCGCGTGCATCGACCGTGTCGGCAAGTACCAGCTCACCATGCAGAAGGTGTGCGCGTACAAGCCCATGGCCGACAGCATGCCGCCCATGCTGCGCGAGGAGGCGTTCCACCTCGCCGCCGGCGTGATCCCGATGCGCCGCTGGGCGCAGAAGGCCGCGAAGGGCGACGTGTTCGTGACCATGAGGATGATGCAGCACGCGCTCAACAAGTGGGTGCCGCGCGGCCTCGAGATGTTCGGCGACGAGCGGGGCGGCGACACGAACGTGAACTTCGGCTTCAAGGACATGAAGAACGACGAAGCGTCGTCCCTGTACCACGAAGAGCTGCGCAAGATGATCCGCGACATCAACACGCGCTACATCCGCGCGCGCTTCCCCGACTACACGCCGGAGAAGACCGAGCAGGTGCTCGACGAGCTCGAGCGCTCGCGCGGCACGCATCACGGCCTCGCGTGGACCGACCTGCTGCGCCTGCCGGACAAGCGGTTCTTCCGCCGCAAGGGCGTGCACGCGTTCCAGATGGTCGGCATCGACGGCGAGCCGTTCACGGACGTCGAGGACTGGCTGCGCTACCTGGCGGCGAACCTGAACGACGGCTACATCGCGTCGCGCGACATGAAGCTCTATGCCGAGGCGCTGCGTTCGGTGGTGAGCGGCGAGAAGACGCCGGCCGAGGCCATCAAGTCGATGCCGCGCCTGAAGCGGGTCGGCGGCACGTGCCCGTGCAGCAAGGGCGTGCGCTGGGTGATGGAGGATGCCGACGGCGGCCAGACGACGGTCGCGGTCCGGTAACGCTCGCTCCGCCGGCGCCGGAGGCGCCGATCGTGAGAAGAAAAACACCGCCGGTGCTCTTCGCGAGCACCGGCGGTCTTCGTTCTCGGGCGAATCGGCACTCGCCCCTCACCGCACGATCAGCATCTTCCTCGACTCCACCAGCGAGCCCGCGCGCATCGTGCAGAAGTACACGCCGTGTGAGAGCCCGCGCGCGTCGAACCGCAGCTCGTGCCGGCCCGCGGACATCACGCCGTCCGCGAGGATCGCGACCTCGCGCCCCGCGACGTCGTGCACGCGCAGCGACACGTGGCGCGCGTCCGGCAGGCGGAACGCGATCGTCGTCGAGCCGCGGAACGGGTTCGGCGCGGGCGGCGACAGCGCGAGCGCGGGCGAAGCGAGCGGCGCGTCGTCCACCGCGAGCAGCGGGTCGGCGAGCGAGAAGCGCGCGAAGTTCGCCGAGTTCACGCAGCCGACGTTGGTGAAGAGGCCGCCGAGGTAGACGCTCGTGTCGGAGACGACGATCGCGTCCGGGCCCGAGTTGATCACGCCGCGCCCGAGCCGCGACCACGTGGAGCCGTCCCATGCGGCGACGCCGTAGACGCTGTCGCCACCGGCGGTGGTGAAGTTGCCGCCCGCGTACAGCACCCCCGCACGCTTCACGAGCGCGTTCACGGACGCGTTCATGCCGCCACCGACTTCGGACCACGCCGCCCCGTCCCACTTCGCGATGTACTTCGCAGGCTGGCCGCCCGCGTTGAGGAAGTAACCGCCCACGTAGACGTCGTAGCCACCCGCGCGCGGGTCGACCCAGAGCGCGTCGACGATGCCGTCGACTCCGCTTCCGAACGCGGACCACGCGCTGCCGTTCCACTTCGCGATGCGACTGGCGGGCACGCCTCCGGCAGTCGTGAACTGGCCCACCACGATCACGTCGAAGCCGCCGACACCGTTGTCGGCGAACTGGATCTCCTCGACGACGCTGTTGACGCCCGTGCCGAGAGCCGACCACGCCGTGCCGTTCCACTTCGCGATGCGGCTGAAGTTCGTGAACGTGCCGCCCGCATAGACATCGCCGTTCGGCGCCACCGAAATGATCTCGACCCGGTTGTTGAGCCCCGCGCCCATCGCGGACCAGGAGCTGCCGTTCCAGCGCGCGATCTTGCTGGCGTTCACACCCCCCGCCTGCGTGAAGTCGCCGCCGGCGTACACGGTGTTGCCGTCGGCCGAGACGGCGATGCTCCGCGCGAGCGCGTTCATGCCCGAACCGAGCGCCGACCACTGGTTCGTCGCCACGTCGTAGCGCGCGACGCACGGCGCCGCGACGTTGCCCGCGGCGTTGAAGCTGCCGGCCGCGTAGATCGCGCCCGAGCCGCTGCCGCCGGGGCCCCAGCCGAGCCAGTTGATGAAGCCGTTCACGCCGTTGCCGGAGCCGACGGGCGCCCACGTGGAGCCGTTCCAGCGCGCGACCCCGCGTGCGGCGATGCCACCGATGCTCTCGAAATAGCCCGTCGCGAGAAGCTCGTCCCCGCCCGACCCAGGAATCACGAGGAGGTCGTACAGGCCAGGGCTCGTCAGCCCGAGCGCGGGCGAGCCGACCGCGGACCACGCCACGCCGTCCCAGCGCGCGATGTTCGGCGCGGCCACGCCACCCATGCCGGCGAACGACCCCACCGCGTACAGGTTCCCGCCGTACATCGCGAGTCCCTCGACCCAGTTGGCCGAAGCACCGCTGCCGAGCGCCGACCAGCTCGATCCGTTCCACTTGGCGATCTTGTTCACCGTGACGCCGCCGGCGGTCGTGAACTCGCCGCCCACGTACACGTCGTTGCCGTTCAAGCACAACGCGCGGCCGCGACTGTTGAGACCGTCGCCCAGGCGCGACCACGACGTGCCGTCCCATTTGGCGACGTAGTTGCCGGGCCCCGTGCCGAGCTCGGTGAAGTTACCGGCGGCGTAGAGCGTGTCGCCGCCCCACGCGAGCGCGTAGCACGAGCCCATGAGCCCGCCCCCCACCGTGGACCACGTGCTGCCGTTCCAGCGGGCGATGCGGCTCGCGGCCACGTTGCCGTTGACGCTGGTGAAGTTGCCGCCGACGTACAGATCGGTGCCGCGCACGGCGAGCGCTTCGACTCCACCGTTGCTCGTGGTCCACAGGCTCGACCAGGTGGTTCCGTTCCATCGCGCGAGGTTCGAGGCCGAGACGCCGCCGATCGTGGAGAACGAGCCGCCGACGTAGAGGTTCGTGCCGTCGGTGGCGAGGCAGTAGAGCTGTCCCGTGGTGCCGCCGATGGACGTCCAGCTCGTACCGTCCCATTTGGCGATGTTCGAGACCGGTGTTCCACCCGCCTGATTGATGCCGATGCCCGCCACGTAGAGGTCGGTGCCGATGCGCACGACTGCGCGCACGGTGCCATTCACTCCGCGCAGCCCGAACTGGTCGTCCCAGCGGCCGCAGCTGTCGTTCGCGTACGACGCGGCGAGCGGCGCGGCGGCGCGGGCAGGCGCGTGCTCGAGCGCAGCGGGATCGAATGCGCTTACGGAGCGGGCGAGCCGCACGCTCGAAGCATCGGCCGAGAGAACCGGCGGGTCGGCGGGAACAGCCGGTGCATCCTGCGCGGACGCAGGCGCGGTGAAGCAGAGCGCGAAGCACAGCAGTGCGGCGATCGGGCGCATGGGTGTGGGGTTCCCGTGGCGGTGCGAAGCTCGAAGACCCACCCGCTCACGAACGCGCGCGCGGCGTTCACGATGCGGGATGAGAATATTCTTGCACGGGCGTGCCCAAACCCCGCATGGCAAGTTGCACGGCGGAGGCCCCCCGGGGGCCTCCGTTTACCGTGGAATCACATGCACGCTCAGCGAGAAACGCGTGGCGCCGTCCCGCGTCACTGCGGCGTGATCTGGATCGACATGGTGTTGCCGTAGCGCGGGTTCGTGCTGCCGAACGTCGCTCCGGTGGTGTAAGGCTCACCGTTCAGCGAAATCGTGTGCGGTCCCGCGGCGAGCGTGCGCGTCATGGTGCCGCTGATCGTGCCGTAGCTGCCGTTGGTCACATCCTGTCGCCAGTAGTGCACGTCGACGCCGTCGATGACGAGCTTGGCCTCCGCCAGCGTGGCCGCGCAGAACGCACAGGACGCCGAGTACACGAACACGCTGAAGTCCACGGTCACCCTCGCGTTGCCTGCGAGCGTGAACGCCTGCGACATGTCCGGCAGTGCCTGGGTCGCGTACGCCGCGAGGGTCACGCTGTTCGAGCTCTCGATCATGTAGAAGTTGTTGTACGCCGAGTTCGTCGGGCTCACCCACGTCGCGGCGGCGCCGCTGCCGTTGCTCTGCAGCACCTGCCCCGCGGCGCCCGCGTTGCCGTTCACCGCCAGCGCGCCGTTCGGCTTGAACGCGAAACGTTCGTTGAACACGCCGGCGGCGTCGTAGCCGATCGCGACGTCGGCGTTCGGGTTGTCGCCGTAGATCTGGAGCCGGTTGCCCGACATGCCGAATCCCGCGCTTCCCAGCGTGCCGGGATACAGCGTGATCTTCTTGCCGAGCGTCGCGGCGAAGCTGAGCGGGGCGTTCGGCGTGCTGACCCCGATGCCCACGTTGCCGCCGTTGTAGTAGGCGTTCGAGCCGTTGAGTGACCAGACGTTCGACGGCGTCACCCAGGACGCGGCCGCGCCGCTGCCGTTGCTCTGCAGCACCTGCCCCGACGTGCCCGTGCTGCCGCTCAGGGCGAGCGCGCCGTTGTTCTTGACCGCGAAGCGCTCGGTGAACGTGCCCGCCGCGTCCGTGCCGATCGCGACGTCGCCGCCGGGGGAGCCGTCGCTGAAGACCTGGAGACGGCCGCTCGCGATCCCGAATCCGTAGTCGTTCGCGCCACCCGGGTAGAGCGTGATCTTCTTGCCCAGCGCCGCCGCGAATCCGAGCGGCGCCGAGGGCGCGTCGGTGCCGATGCCGAAGCGCTGCGTGGCGCCGTTCACGAACGCGACCTTGTTTCCCTGCGAGCCGAGCGCGAGGACGTTGTACGCGCCCACCGGGCCGTGCTCCATGATCGTCGCCGCACCGGTGCCGCCACCGCCGGTCGCGATGCCGATCTTGAGTCGCGTGGTGCCGTCACCGATGCGCACGTCGCCTTCGCCGTTCGTCACGTCCCAGTTGCCGCCGAGCACGTCGAGAGGCGCCACCGGCGACGGACGCTGGATGCCGACGTTGCCCGACGAGTAGTAGATGTTCGAGCCGCTCGTGGACCACTGGCCGCTGGTCGCGCCCGCGCCGACGAGCTGCCAGTTCGGCGCCACGCTCGTACCCGCGTTGTAGTACAGCCCCGCGGCGCCGTCGGTCTGGAACACGACGAGACCGGTCGCCGGCAGCACGATCGCCGCGCGCTGCGCCGCGGTCATGCGCGGCACGAGCAGGCCCTTGTTGGTGGCATTCAGGTCGAGGATCGCCGACGTGTCGGCGGCCGCGCCGGTGCCGTTGATGCCGACGCCCTGGGCGTGAACCGTGGCGGCGCAGGCCGCGAGAGCGAGGATCGTCGTCGTGAGCAGCTTCTTCATCGCATCACCACCAGTTTGCTCGAGCGCACTTCGCCGCCCGCCTGCACGCGCAGGAAGTACACACCATTCGCCATGCGGTCCGCCTGCAGGCGCGCCACGTGCCAGCCGGGTTCACGCTCGCCGTCGGCGAGCGTGGCCACGTGCTGGCCCTGTACCGAATACACACCGATCGTCACGCGCATCTTCTTCGGCACGCCGTAGCGCAGCGTCGCGGCGCCGCGGAACGGGTTCGGCCACACCGGCGCGAGTTCGAGGCCCGCGGGGGCCGCGTCGCCGTCGGCCGCGAGCAGCGCGCCGGGACCGGCGAGCGTCCACAGGCCGGACAAGGTGCTCACCAGCGTGTCCACCGCGGGGTATGCGCCGTTGTCCGAACGCCGCACGCCGGTCTGCGGCGACCACGCCGTGCCGTTCCAGCGCCACGCGAGCGCGCTCGTCGAGCCGCCGAGCGAGCGGTCGAACGACGCGCCCTGTTCGCCGGCGTTCCACTGCACCGAGAAGCGCACGTCGCCGTTCACGCCGGGAGCGTGGCTGCCGGACACCGCCCACGCACGCGTGAGCGCCACGGCGGGCGTCAGGCCGTTGGGCGGCGGCGCGTCCATCACCGCGACGCGGTAGTCGTCCACGCCCGTGCCCGTGCGCACCGAGACCGGGTCGTAGCTCGCGTTTCCGACCGGGAACACGACCGACGGGAAGCTGCCGACCGTGCGCACGAGGCGGCCGAGCGTGTCGGGCGTCATCACGTAGCTCGCCGCCGAGCCTCCCGAGATGTTCTGCGCGACGAGGTCGTGCCCGGCGAGGCTGAGCTGGCCGCTCGACAGCGTGAGCACGCCGTTCACGGTGGCGTTCGTGCCGAGCGACGCGTACGACTGCTTCGCGATCGTGAGATCGGCGAAGCTCGCCACGCCGGTGAGCGCCGGCGTGAGGAAGCCGTTCATCACCACGGCGCTGCCCGCCGACGGCTCGAATGCGCCCTGGTTCTTGAGGTCGCAGTTCATCGTCAGCTTCGTCGCGCCCTTCACCGTGACGCGCGTTCCGCCGTCGATCACGAAGGCCGGAACGGCGGGACCGGCTGCGGTGGCGGCGAACGCGGGAGCGGCGAAGGCGAGCAGGAGTGACGACGCGAGTGTGCGATGCAGTCGCATGAGGCGCTCCGAGGGTCGTTCCGGCTGTCGAAAACGGCGGGTACCCCCGCCGAAGAAGTCAGACGACCGATCCCGAAGTCCGTCACAGCCGCCGCGCGTGCATTTCGCACGGGCGCGGGCGTCCGCGGAACGCGCTGGAGCGCCGGAAGCGTGATTTGTCTTGGGGCGCCGCGTGGACCTGCGCAGACTTTTTCCATGCGCCACTCCCTGCTCGCACCCGCCACGCTGATCGCGCTCGCCCTCGCTTCGCCCGTCTTCGCGTACGCGCCCGCTCCCCCGGGCCGCATCCTGCCGGCGTTGGGCCCCAAGTCGCCCTGCGTGCCCGGACAGGTGCTCGTGCTCGCACCGCGCGGCGGAGCGCTGAAGTCGACCGTGACCGGAGGCGCCCGGAGCGCGGCGCTCGCGACGCGGCTCGAGGACCTCGGCATCGCGCGCGTGGAACCGCTCGGCGCCGAAGCGCCCGACGCGACGCGTGCCTACGACGCGCTCCGCCTCGTCAGTGACGACCCCGCGTTCGACCCCCACGCGGCCGCGCGCGCGCTCGTCGCGAGCGGCGACGCGATCGCCGCGGCGCCCAACCTGCGCATGACCCTGCACGCGGTGCCGAACGATCCCTACTACTCGACGCAGTGGCATCTCGGCACCAGCGCGGCAGGCGTGCGCGCACGCCAGGGCTGGGACCATTCGACCGGATCGCCGAGCGTGACGATCGGCGTCATGGACACCGGCGTGGACCGGCAGCACTCGGACCTCTTCTTCAAGATCTGGTCGAACACGGCGGAGATCGCGAACAACCACGTCGACGACGACCACAACGGCTGGGTGGACGACGTGCAGGGCTGGGACTTCGGCGACGGCGACGCGAATCCCGATCCCGGTCCGCTGCCCGATCCGATCTACGGCCTCGACGAGGGCTGGCACGGCACGTTTGTCGCCGGCCTCGCAGCCGCCGCGACCGACAACGGTGTCGGCATCGCCGGCGTCGCGTGGGGCTGCCGCGTCGTGCCGCTCAAGGTGAGCGACGTGAACGGAGACATGACGCTCTCCGCGATCGTGGACGCGTTCCACTACGCGATGACCGTTCACGTCTCGGTGCTCAACATCAGTCTCGGCACGAGCGACCCGTCGGCCGAAGCGTTCTTCCAGGAACTCGTGGACGCGGCCACCGCCGCGGGCGTCGTGGTCGTGGCGTCCGCCGGCAATGCCGGCGTGGATACGCCGTCGTTCCCCGCCGCCTGCAACGACGTGCTCGCGGTGGGCGCGACGAACGCGAGCAACCTGCGCGCGTCGTGGTCGAACTGGGGCGACTGGGTGGACATCGCGGCGCCCGGCGAAGGGGTGTGGTCGTGCATCGCGCGCAACTACCCTTACGACGACCTCACGTGGTGGTACTTCGAGACGTACTGCGGATTCGACGGCGCGCATGCGTACCTCGCGAACGACGGCACGTCGTTTTCGGCGCCCATCGTCGCGGGTGCCGCGGCGCTCGTGCGCAGCCTGTACCCGGGCCTGCCGGCACGCATGGTCGCGCAGCAGCTCGTCGTGAAGGGCGACCTGCGCACCTACGACAACCCGATCGGGCCGCGGCTCGACATCGAACGAGCGCTCACGCGTCCGCTCGCGGCGGACGACGCGCCGGCACCGCACGCCCTCGCGCTCGCGCCGCCGTCGCCCAATCCCGCGCACGGCGCCACGCGGTTCGCGTTCGCGCTGCCGCGCGCGGGCTACGCGACGCTCGAGCTGCTCGACGCGCAGGGCCGCCGTGTACGCACGCTGTTCGACGGCGAGGCCGCGGCGGGTACGCATGCCGCCGAATGGGACCTGCGCGACGGGCGCGGCGGGCCCGCGCCGGCGGGGCTGTACTTCGCGCGGCTCTCGTCCGCCGATCGCCACGAGGTGCGGCGCGTCGTCGTCATGCCGTGAGCGCCTGCTCGCTGAAACGCGCCGAAACAGGAGACGAGCGCCTTTCCGGCCCGCGCAATCCGCGCTGAACCGGAGGCCCTCCGAGGCCGATACTGGCGCTGCGTCCGCGCGCGCTTTCGCGCGCGTGACAGCCGCGCGGGGGCTCCCCTATCATCCCGCACCCGCAGGACCGCACACCCTTCCCAATCGCCATCGCCGATCCGGAGCTCTTGATGGTTCAGCGTCAGCCGCACGTCGCCTACTTCTGCATGGAATACGGCCTGCACGAGTCCTTCCCGATCTACTCGGGCGGCCTCGGCATCCTGGCCGGTGACTTCATCAAGGCCGCCAAGGACCTGAACATGCCCATGGTCGCGGTCGGCCTGCTCTGGGCGCGCGGCTACTGCGTGCAGCGCATCGGCGCCGACGGCCGGCCGTACGAGGAGTTCCCGGGCTACACGGCCGACTGGCTGCAGGACACGAACGTGCGCGTGCGCGTGCGGGTGCGCGGCCAGGAAGTGCAGTGCCGCGTGTGGGTGACGGACAAGTTCGGGCACTGCCCGCTGTTCCTGATCGACCCGATCAAGCACGAGGACCGCTGGATCACGCACCGCCTCTACGAGGCGGGCACCGACACGCGCATCGCCCAGGAGATGCTGCTCGGCATCGGTGGCCTGCGCGCGCTCGGCTGGCTCGGCTACAACGTGCACACGTACCACTTCAACGAAGGCCACGCCGTGTTCGCGGGGCTGGAGATGATCGCCGACGCGATGCAGGGCGGCATGCAGTTCCCGCAGGCGTGGGAGCTCGTGCGCAAGAAGATCGTGTTCACGACGCACACGCCGGTGAAGGCGGGCAACGAGGAGCACCAGCTGAAGGACCTGCGCCGCATGGGCGCGTGCCTCGAACTGTCCGGCGCCGAGATGCGCGCGATCGGCGGCGACCCGTTCAACATGACGGTCGCGGGCCTGCGGCTCGCGCACAAGGCGAACGCCGTCGCCCAGCTGCACGGCGAAACCGCGCGCGAGATGTGGGCGGGCGTCACGAACGCGTGCCCGATCGGCGCGATCACGAACGGCGTGCACCAGCCGACGTGGCAGACGAAGAGCATCCGCAAGGCCGGCAGCGATCCGGACAAGATCTGGGACGCGCACGTCGCGAACAAGCGCGCGCTGCTCGAGGCGATCGAGGAGCGCACGGGCTTCGAACTCGACCCCGACGCGCTGCTCGTCGGGTTCGCGCGCCGCGCCGCGAGCTACAAGCGCAGCGATCTCATCCTGCGCGACGAGTCGCGCCTCGCGAAGCTGCTCGAACAGGACAACGTGCGCGTCGTGTTCGCGGGCAAGGCGCACCCCGACGACGCGACGGGACGCAACATCGTCGCGCGGCTCGTGCAGGGCGCGCGCAAGCACCCGGGCAAGGTGCTGTTCCTCGAGAACTACGACATGGCGCTCGGCCGGCTGCTCACGAGCGGCTGCGACGTCTGGCTGAACAACCCGATCCGTCCGCTCGAGGCGAGCGGCACGTCGGGCATGAAGGCGGCGATGAACGGCTGCCTCAACGTGAGCATCCTGGACGGCTGGTGGCCGGAGGGGTGCGAGGACGGCGTGAACGGCTTCGAGATCGGCAAGGGCGAGCCCGGCGACGACCTGCGCGACCTCGAGGCGCTCTACGACACGCTGTCGAACCGCGTGCTTCCGGCGTGGCACGACCGCGAGACGTGGAAGAAGATGATGGTCGCGAGCATCGAGATGTCCACGAAGCAGTTCTCGACCGACCGCATGATGCGCGAGTACTTCGAGCAGCTGTACGGGATCGAGGTCGGCGCGGCGAAGTGACGCACGCTTCGCCCGGGCCGATCGTCCGGGCGCGCTTCGGAACGGGCGGCCCGCGAGGGCCGTCCGTTCGCGTTTTCCGCAGGAAGGAGTCGTCCATGTCGCTCACCGTCGCCGCCGTACGCGGGGCCATCTCGGTCCCGGCCAACACCGCCCCCGCGATCCGCACGGCCACGTCGCGCCTGCTCGCCGAACTCGTCGAGCGCAACCAGCTCCATCCCGCGAACGTCGTGAGTGCGGTGTTCACCGCGACCCCGGACCTGACGGCGGACTTCCCCGCGCACTCCGCGCGCCAGCTCGGCTGGACCGACGTGCCGCTGCTCGGCGCGACCGAGATGAGCGTACCCGGCGCGCCGAAGCGCATCGTGCGCGTGCTCGTCACGGTGCGCGACGTCCCGCGCGGCGAGAAGTTGCGCCCGGTCTACCTGGACGACGCGGCGAAGCTGCGGCCCGACCTCGCCGACCTCGCGCCCGCCGCGACGCACGAGCACCGCGTCGCGATCGTCGGGCTCGGGCAGATCGGCGGCAGCATCGGGCTCGCGCTCGGCACGTCCGGGCGCTGGCACCGCACGGGCTTCGACGCGCGGCGCCGCACGGCGGCGAGCGCGCTCGCGAACGGCGCGCTGGACGAAGTGGCGCCGACGCTCGAGGACGCGTGCGCGAACGCCGACGTGGTCGTGCTCGCGACGCCGGTGGACACGCTGCCGGCGCTCGTCGCGCGCGCGGCGGCCGCGTGCCGGCCGGGCACGGTGCTGCTCGACACGGGCAGCACGCGCCGCGGCATCACCGAGGCGCTCGCCGCGGCGGCGAAGCTCGGCCTGCGCGCGTGCGGCGGGCATCCGATCGCGGGCAACGAGGGACGAGGCTTCGCATCGGCGCGCGCCACGCTGTTCGCGAACGCGACGTTCGCGCTCTTCCCGGTGCGCGGCGCGGCGCCGAAACTCGCGCGCGCGCTCGTGCGCGACCTCGGCGCGCGCTCGCAGGCCGTCAAGCCGGCCGAGCACGACGCCGCGCTCGCGCGCACGAGCCACCTGCCCTACGTGCTCGCCACCGCGCTCGCGCGGGTCGGCGGCGCGGCCGCGAAGCGACGGCTGTCCGGTCCGGGCTACGCCGGCATGACGCGGCTCGCGGCGAGCGATCCGCGCACCGCGCTCGCGTACGTGCGCGCCAACCGCGGCAACGTCGAGGACGCGTGGCGCGCGCTGCGGCGCGAGGTGGACCGCGACGTGCGGAAGCTGCGGACCGCGGCACGCGCGCCGCGCTGAGCGGGGCGCGCCGCGGACGGAGTCAGTCGCGCGTCGGCGCCTTCTCGAGCGCCGCCACGTAGTCGTCCGGCAGTTTGTAGTGCCGTGCGCCCTTGAGCACCGCGTCGAGATAGCGCCGCGACGGCGGGCCGCCGTTCGCGGGCCGCGCGACGTAGCACGCGGCGCGGATGCGGCGCGGGATCGAGCCGTCGTCGGGACGCGTCAGCTCCACGTACATCAGCTCGCGGTCGTACACATTGTGCTGGTCGCCGGGACCGCGGAAGCCTTCGTAGCGGTCGAGCGCCGCGACGTCGGAGTCGGTCAGCTCGTACACCATGCCCCACACCGTCTGGCCGTGCGCCGCCTGCACGCTGGCGACGCCGCCTTCCCACGTGTGCGAGTGGAGCGGGAAGACGAGGCGATGGTCGTGCAGCGCCGCGAGCCCCACGACCTGATGGCCGGGGCAGCGCGAGCGCATCTGTTCGTGGTCGAGGTTCGAACCGTAGGCGAAGTACAACATCGGGACTCCTTGAGTGGGGCGCGAGTGCGTGCGCGCGCATGATAGCCCACGGCTCGCGCGGGTCCAGCGCGCGGGCGCCCACACGGACGCGGTTGTGACGCGCACCGGGCGCGGGATAGAGTGCGCGCCTGCGCCGCCGGACCGGGCCGCGCAGCCCCCCTCGACGCCTCCCCAGGAGATCTGCCGATGCCCGTGGACATTCTCGCCTTCGGACCGCACCCCGACGACGCCGAAATCGGGTGCGGCGGCATGCTGCGCAAGATGAAGGCCCTCGGTCACACGACGGGCATCATCGACATGACCTCCGGCGACATGGGCTGGGGCACGCCCGAGATCCGCGCGGGCGAGAGCGCCGAGGCGAGCAAGCACCTGCGCCTCGACGTGCGCGAATGCCTCGACATGGGCGACTGCCGCATCGAGGACACGTTCGAGAACCGCTGCCGCGTCGCGGGCGTGATCCGCAAGCACCAGCCCAAGCTCATTCTCGCGCCGTACTACAACCTCCCGATCGGGCGCGGCCTCGGGCACAACGACCACTACAAGTCGGGGCAGATCATCGCGAACGCGTTCAATCTCGCGCACCTCGCGAAGGCGCCGGTCGAGGGCGATCCGTACCAGGCCCTCGCGATCTACTTCTACTTCATCCCTCCGGGCACCGCGCCGACGTTCATCGTGGACATCTCGGACTACATCGAGGACTGGCTCGCGGCGATCGACTGCCACCTGAGCCAGTTCTATCACCCCGATCGCCCGCGCCCCGCGACGGCGCCGCATCCGCGCGAGTCGTTCGAGGCGTACGCGCGCCACTGGGGCTGGCAGATCGGCGTGAAGTACGCGCAGGCGTTCCTCGCGACCACGCCGCTGAAGGTGGACGACCCGATGGCGCTCGTGCAGACCGTGAAGCCGAGGCCCTGATCGCATGACGATCCGCCGTACCCCGGCACTGCTGCTTTCGACGACGGCGCTCGCGCTCCTCTGCGCGGGCGCTTCGTCGTCCGTGGCGGGGCCGGGCGCCGCGGACGCTTCGCGCGCGGCGCTCGTGCGGGCTCGCGCGCAATGGCGCGAGTGGGTGCGCGAGCAGCGGCCCGATCTCGCGGCGGGCGTGGGCGTGGCGGTGGACCTGCGTCGAGCGGCGCCGCTCGACGAGGCCGGACTCGACAGCGCGCGCGTGCGCGTGGCGCGCGTGCGCGGGACGCTCGCGCGCGTGGACCGCGCGGCGCTGCCCGCCGCGGAAGCGGTGGCGTTCGACACGCTCGAAGCGCGCGCCGGCCGGGAGAGCGATCTGCTCGAGAGCGGCGCGTGGCGGCGCGACCCGGGGCTGTACGCCGCGTTCACGCTGGAAGCCGCGCTCGAGGCGGCCGCGCCACGCAAGGGCCTCTCGCCGTGCGAGCGCAGCCGCCGGGCGCTGCTGCACCTGCGGCGCACGAGCGAGGCGCTGCGCGCGGCGCGCGTGAACCTCGGGCGCGCGGGGACCGCCGGCGGGGACCACGCGGGCGCCTTCGCACGCTGGGAGGACGCCATCCGTCGCGCGCGGACGGAACTGCCCGCGGTGTTCCTCGCCTGCCGAGAGCCGCACCGCCTCGCCGACGCGGTCGAGGCGGACAGCGCCGCGATCGCCGCCGCCGAGCGGTTCGTGCGGGAGGTCCGTGAGGAGTTCGTGCATTCCGCACGGGCCCGATGAGCCGCGACCGCACGCCTGCACGGAAATCTCGCGCGGCCCAAATCGTGCGTTGACGGGGGCACGAACGGCCTTCTACTTTGATCGTGTAGCAGCCGATACCATGGATGGTTCGGTACATGCCCCCGCAAGGGGGCCCGGAGGAGGGGTTTCGATGTCGCTCCGTTTCTTGCGCCTGCTGGGCGTGCTGTTCCTGCTCGCCTCGCTCGCGGTACCGGCCAGGATGGCCGACGCCGCCACCCATTCGAAGACTCGCAAGCCCGCGCACACGACCGTTCGCGCCAAGTCCAAGGCCGCGAAGGGCAAGACGGCGCGCGCCACGAAGCGCGGCAAGCGCTCCGGCCGGCGCGGCGCGCCGCCCGCGGGTGGCGTCTACGCGCGCAACGCGATCCTGATCGACCCGGCCACCGGCGAGATCCTGTACCAGAAGAACTCCGAACTCTCGGTGCCGATCGCGAGCCTCACCAAGCTCATGACCGCGATGGTGTTCCTCGAGCAGCGCCCGCGACTCGACCGCCAGGTCGAAGTGACGCCCGCCGAGATCACCGGCGGCGGTCACACGCAGCTGCGCAAGGGCGAACAGGTGGCGCTCGGCGACCTTCTGCACATGAGCCTCATGTGCTCGGACAACGTCGCGACCCGCGTGCTCGCGCGCGAGTCGGGCCTCACCGGCGACGAGTTCGTCGCGCGCATGAACCGCAAGGCGGTCGAGCTGGGGCTCACGGGCTCGCGCTTCGTCGAGTTCACGGGCCTCGACGAGCGCAACGTCTCGACCGCGTCGGACATCGCGCGCCTCCTGCACGCGGCGGCGCACGAGCCGCTCATCCAGGAGATCACGACGACGAAGTCGTACGAGTTCTCGACCGAACGCCGCGCGCACGCGATCCACAACACGAACCGCCTGCTCTACGGCCGCTACGACGTGCTCGGCGGCAAGACCGGCTTCATTCTC
The DNA here is from genome assembly GCA_016215625.1 of Candidatus Eiseniibacteriota bacterium. GTDB lineage: Bacteria > Eisenbacteria > RBG-16-71-46 > RBG-16-71-46 > RBG-16-71-46 > CAIXRL01. The sequence continues at coordinate 31,736 of JACRIW010000108.1, forward strand.
GAGGCCGGCTACTGCTTCGCGACGTGGATCCGTTCGCAGGGCCGCGACCTGATCGCGGTCGTGCTCGGCGCTCCCACGAACGCGACACGCTTCGCCGACGCCGTTCGCCTGATCCAGAAGTCGACGACGACCGCCGTGGACAACTCCGGCACGTAAGCCGCACTCCGATGAACACACCGGACCGCCTGCGCGCATCGCTCACGGGTTTCGTGGCGGGGCTCGCAGGCGGTCTCTTTGGTGTCGGCGGGGGCATCCTGCTCGTGCCGATGCTCACCGGCTTCTTCGCGCTCACGCAGCACCAGGCGCACGGCACCTCGCTCGCGGCGATCGGCGCGACCGCCATCGCGGGACTGGTCGTCTACGGCACGCACGGCCACGTGGACTGGGTGACCGCGGCCACGCTCGGGTTCGCGAGCGTGTTCTTCGCCCGGCTCGGGGCGCGCGGCGCCGCCCGCGTGAGCCGCTCGGGCCTGACCCAGGCGTTCGCGGTCTTCCTGCTCGTGGTGGCGATCCGGCTCTTCTGGAAGGTGCCCGCGGGCGAGGGCCACGCGCTCTTCACCGGGCCGCTGCGGCTGGCCGTCGCCCTCGCGGTCGGGGCCAGCGTCGGACTGCTCTCGGGGTTCCTCGGCGTCGGGGGCGGCATCCTCGCGGTGCCCGCGTTGACGCTCTTGTTCGGTGCGCCGCAACAGACTGCGCAGGGAACGTCGCTCGCGGTCATCCTGGTGACCGCCCCGTTCGGCGCGCTCGAACACCACCGCCACGGCAACGTGGTCCCGCGGCTCGTGCCGTGGCTGGCCCTGGGCGCCGCCGCCGGCGCCCCGCTCGCCTCGATGGTGGCGCAGACCCTGCCGCAGGCCGCGCTGGCGAGGGCCTTTGCGGTGTTCCTCGTGGCCAACGCGGCCTACATGTGGGTACGCGCGGCCCGGGCGGCGACGAAAGCGTAAGGCGGCCCGACGGTCGGCCATTGCAAAACGCGTTTCGGAGTGATGAACAATTGGGAAGGCGCGGAAACAGTGCTTGTTTCGCGTTCCTTGACTCCCCTATCCTCATCTCCGGCAACCTCCACCTTCGATCCCCCGGCTCCCCCGCCCCATGCGGACTGAGTGCCCGGAAACTCGAAGGGTATTCACCGCGGGACTTCCCCCGGAACGCGGGAAGACAACTCGCTCAACATCCCAAGAGGGAGATCACCATGAAGAAGCTTGCGACCATTCTTGGTCTCACGGCTGTGCTCGCGATCGCGGCGACGTCCGCCTTCGCCGGCGCGGTGCGCATCAGCCAGGTGTACAGCGGTGGCGGCGGCACGGGCGCTGCGACCTACAAGCAGGACTACGTCGAGCTCTTCAACAGCTCCGGCTCGCCGGTCAACGTCGGCGGCTGGGTCATCGAGTACGGCTCGGCGACGGGCACGTGGGGCAGCGCGGCGACGAACTACGCCGTGATTCCCGCCGGCACGATCATCCAGCCCTGCAGCTACTGGATGGCGGGCGTCGGCACCGTCGGCACCGGCGGCGCGGCGTTCCCGATCACGCCGGACTTCACCGTCACGGCCGGTCCGAACATGTCGTCCTCGAACGGCAAGGTCGCGCTCTTCAACACGCTGAACGCGAACACGGCCTGCGGCTCGGAACTCGCCGGCACGCTCGAAGACAAGATCGCGTGGGGCACGGCGACGTGCGCCGAAGGCACCGCGACGGCCGCCGTCTCGATCACGCTCGGCATCGTGCGCAACAACGGTGGCATGACGGACACGAACAACAACAGCCTCGACTGCACGCTCGTCAGCAACCCGACGCCGCGCAACTCGGCTTCGCCGGCCAACACGGCCTGCCTCGCGACCCCGACGGTCAACAAGACCTGGGGCTCGCTGAAGTCGATCTACCGGTAGTCTCCGCTTCGAACGAAAAGCCCCGCTCTCACGAGCGGGGCTTTCGTTTTGCGGTGCGCTCGTGCAGGGCGCAACGCGCGCGAGCGCGAGGGCGCCCCGGCGCGCCGGCCCACCCTCGCGCAAGCGCCGCCGCGGCAAGCCGTTCCCTCCTGTTGCCGCGGCTTTTCGCACCCACCTCACGGCAACGGCCACGCCGGCAAACAGTTAAACGCCGAATGCCCACCGCCCCTCCTGAAGCCCGTCCGGGCAACCGAATTGCAAGGGTGGTGGTTCGGAGAATGTTGCCGAGCCCCCCAGGCACGCCATCGCCGACGCAAGTCGTTGGTACTCGGTCGCACTTCAGGGGCGTTCGGACGCTTTCAGGGCCAGCAACAATCTCCGAACCACAACCATCCCGTCACGGAGGCCGGTATGTCGCGACCCGCACGCACCCGCACGCTGTCCGCAAAACGGTCCACGCGCGCCATGCGCGCGTCGGCTGCGATCGACGACGCGCCGGCCGTGCGGCGGGACGACGAGCGCCCCGCGGGCCCGGTGCCGACCGCGCCGCTGCCGGCCGAGGTCGCACGCCAGTCCCAGCGCGAGATGGACCGCCTGCGGCGCATGCCGTCGGGCTCGCCCGAGGCCGCTCAGGTCCGCGCCTACCTCCAGTGGATCTGGGCGCTGCCCTGGGAATCGCGGGTCAGCGAGGAAGCCGACCTGCTGACGGTCGAGAAGATGCTCGCGGCCGAACACCTCGGCCTCGAGAAGGCCAAGGAGCGCGTGGTCGAGTACCTCGCCGTGCGCCGCCTCAAGCCCGACCTGCCCGGTCCGGCACTGTGCCTCGTCGGCCCGCCCGGCACCGGCAAGTCGTCGCTCGGCGCCATCATCGCCAAGGCGCTCGGACGCCCGTTCGTGCGCCTGACGGTGTCGGGGACGAACGGCGCCGCCGAACTCGTGGGCGAGCCGCGCACGATTCCCGGGGCGCAGCCCGGCAAGATCGTCCGCGCGCTGCGCGAAGCCGGCGCCCGCAATCCGGTCATCATGATCGACGGCATCGACCGGCTCGCGGGACTGGGCGGGCTCGGCGTGGCCGAGTCGCTGCTCGAACTGCTCGACCGCGAGTCGAGCCGCCAGTTCACCGACCACTACCTCGGACTCTCGATCGACCTGTCGCACGCGATCCTCGTGCTGTGCGCGAACCACCTCGAGCTGGTGCCGGACATCCTCGGCGACCGCATCGAAGTGATCGAAGTCCCCGGCTACAGCGAGGACGAGAAGATCGCGATCGCGAAGCGCTTCCTCGTGCCGCGCCAGCTGGGCGACCACGGGCTCGCCCCGCGCGACCTGCTGCTGTCCGACGACGTGCTGCGCGCCATGGCACGCCACTGGACGCTCGAGGCCGGCGTGCGCGGACTGTCGCGCCAGATCGCGCGCGTGTGCCGCAAGGTGGCGCGTGCCCGTGCGACCGGCGACACGACGCGGCACCGCGTGACGCTGCCGCACCTCGAGGACTACCTCGGCAGCAAGCTCTACTCGCCCGAGATGGTCGGCAAGGAAGACGAAGTCGGCGTCGCGGCGGGGCTCGCGTGGACGCAGGCCGGCGGCGAGATCCTGATCGTCGAGGCGCTGCGCATGCCGGGCAGCGGCCGCGTGACGCTCACCGGCCAGCTCGGCGACGTCATGAAGGAGTCGGTGCAGGCGGCGCACTCGTACGTGCGCTCGCGCGCCGACGAACTCGAGATCCCGGCCGAGGTGTTCAGCCAGTTCGACATCCACATCCACTTCCCCGCGGGCGGCGTACCCAAGGACGGCCCCTCGGCGGGCGTCACGGTGGGCCTGGTGATCGCCTCGGTGCTGAGCGACCGGCCGATCCATCACGACGTCGCGATGACGGGCGAAGTGAGCCTGCGCGGCAAGGTGCTCGTGGTCGGCGGCATCCGCGAGAAGGCGCTCGCCGCCTACCGCGGCGGCTTCCGGACGTTTCTGTTCCCGGCCGCGAACACGAAGGACCTGACCGACATTCCCGCCGACGTGCGCGCGCACCTCGACCTCGTGCCGGTCGAGACCATGGACGACGTCTTCGAGGCGGCGCTCTCGCACGTCATCGTGCCGCAGCGCGTAGGCAGCAACTTCGTGATCGAAGTGGAAGAGCCCGGTGCGGAAGAAGAGACCCCGGCACTCACCGAAGTCGGGCGCCGCCGCATCATCGTGGACGACGACGACGAGGAATAGAGGAACGCGCGGCTCCCCGAAGCGGCCGCCGAACGCCCGTGTCGTGGATCGCGAGATCCGCGGCACGGGCGTTGCCCTTCCGGGCGGACCCATTCCGCTCGCACGACACCATCCGGGGGCTCCTCATGTCTCGCTTTCCCATCCGCGAAATCGCCGACCGTCTCGCCGCCGCGCACGACAGCGCCGCCGTTCTCGACGCGCTGCTCGCCTACCTCCGTGCGCTGCAAGGGGATTGGCATCCCACGGTCGCGATCTTCGATCCCTCGCGCGAGGTGTTCGAGCGCGTGTACGCGCGCGAACGCGGACGGCTCGAAGCGCGCGAAGTCTCGCTGCCGCTCGATCACCTGCCGGCCCGGCTCGTGCGAAAGTTCGTTCGGCCCAGTGCATTCTTCAACGGTGGCGACCGCCGTTCGCTGCTCGAGAAGCTCTTCCAGAACAGCCCGGGCTACGAGCCCGACCGCTTCGAGGCGCCGCAGATCCAGCCGCTCACCGCGCCGGTCGCGTGGCGCTCGTGCCTGTGCCTGCCGCTGAACGATCGCGACGAGCTGCTCGGCATGGTCGTGATCGCGACCACGCGCGTCGGTGCGTTCACGCCCGCCGTCGTGGGCGAACTGCAGCCCGTGCGCAGCCTCGCGTCGCTCGCGCTCGCGCGGCGGCTGCACGCCGAAGGCCGTGTCACGGTCGAGGCGCGCACCGCGGACGACAACCACCGCCGCATGATCCACGGCCTGCAGTCGCAGCTGCAGCAGGCGCAGGACGAGGCGCTGCGCGCGGCCGAGCAGCACGCGGCGGCGATCGCGACCATCGAGACGCTGCGCCGCGAGCTCGAGGTGCGCCAGTCGGAAGGCCCGGTCCGTACGGCGCGCGAGGCGGCCGACGCCGACCAGCTGCTGAAGCGGCTCGGCGCTCTCGAGGAACAGAACGCCTCGGCCACGGCGCACCTGAGCGAAGCGTTCGCGCAGCTCGCCGCGTCACAGTCGCGGCAGGCGGAACTGCAGCGCACGCTCGATCTCGTGCGCGAGGGCTTCGCCGTAATCGCGGGCGACCCCGCCGCCGAGTCGCTGACGCGCTCGTTCGTCGGCTGGTTCTGCGAACAGTTCCAGGTCGAGCGCTGCAGCCTCATGCGCATGGACGCCCGGCAGAACGACCTGCGCATCCTCGCGCATCGCGGCATGGACCCGGCCGTCGCGCCGGGCGTGCGCGTGCCGGTGGGCGAAGGCGTGGCCGGCTGGGTCGCGCATCACCGCAAGAGCGTGCTCGTGCGCGACCGCTCGCACGCGAGTCCGGTGACGGGTTCGGGCAAGCAGGACTACCACTCCGACTCGTACATGTCGCTGCCGCTGCAGCACCGCGGCCGTCTCGTGGGCGTGCTCAACCTGAGCAACCGGCGCGACGGCGAGGCGTTCGACGAGCTGGACCTCGAGCGTGCGGAACTCGCCGCGAACGTGCTGGCCATGGCGCTCGGCGGCGGGCTGGAAGCCGCCGAAGCGGCCTGACGTCCGTTCCGGTCCGCGGTGCGTCCCGGGGCGGCCCATCCGCCGCTCCGGGTGGCGGGATCAGGCGGCCTTTCGCGCGTCCCCGTCACGCGACGCGCGTGCGTCGCGCAGCTGCTCGGCGAGCTTCTCGAGCTTGACCGGCTTCGAGACGTAGTCGTCCATGCCCGCCTCCAGGCAGCGCTCGCGGTCGCCTTCCATGGCGTTCGCCGTCATCGCGACGATGCGCACGTGCCGGCCGCTCGCCTCCTCGCGCGCGCGGATCCGGCGCGTCGCCTCGAAGCCGTCCATCTCGGGCATCTGGCAGTCCATGAGCACGAGGTCGTAGTCGCGCAGGCTCGTGCGTTCGAGCGCTTCGCGGCCGTTGACGGCGACGTCGGCGCCGCAGCCGAGCTTCTGGAGCATGCGCAGCGCGACCTTGCGGTTGACCTCGTTGTCCTCGGCGAGCAGCAGCGCGAGGTCGGAGAAGTCTTCCGCGGCGTCCGTCACGGACTCGACCGTGGCGCCCGGCACGACGCGGCCGAGGAGGTTGCACATGGTGCGGTGCAGCGCGGCCTCACGGATGGGCTTCGTGATCCAGCCGCGCAGCCCGGCCGCCGCGTGTTCCTCGGGCGTGCCGATCACGCCGGAGGACGACAGCATGACCGTCACGTGGCGCGCCGCGTTCGGCATCGCCACGGCGCGGCGCGCGGTCTCGAGCCCGTCCATGCCCGGCATGCGGTAGTCCATGAGCACGATCGCGAAGGGGTCGGCCGCGTCGTGTTCGAGTTTCGCGAGCGCCTCCTCGCCGCTCGCGGCGGATTCGGGACGCGCGCCCCAGCCGCGCAGCGTCTCGAACAGGATGCGGCGGTTGACCGGATGGTCGTCCACGACGAGCACGTGCGCGCCGGACAGGTCGCACGTCACCTCGAACGTCTGTGCGTCGTCGTCCGCGATCGCGAACGGCAGCTCGACCCAGAACTCGCTGCCCGAACCGTACGTGCTCGCCACGTGGATCGAACCGTCCATGAGCTCGGCGAGCTGGCGGCAGATCGTCAGCCCGAGTCCCGTGCCGCCGTACTTGCGCGTGGTCGAGCCGTCGGCCTGCGTGAAGCTTTCGAACACGGCGTCGAGGCGGTCGGCTCGGATGCCGATTCCCGTGTCGCGCACCCAGAGCTTCACGCGCGCGCCCTTCTCGTCACGCGAGAGGCATTCGGCGCCGATCATCACCTCGCCGTGGTCGGTGAACTTGATGGCGTTGGTCGCGAGGTTGAGCAGGATCTGGCGGATGCGCACGGGGTCGCCCACCAGGCGCCGCGGCACGTCCGGCTCGATCGCGAGCACGAGTTCGAGCCCGCGGTCGCGCGCACGCGGCGCGAGCAGTTCGGCGACGTCCTCGCCGAGCCCTCGCAGGTCCACCGCGACCCTCTCGATCGTCATCTTGCCCGCCTCGATCTTCGAGAAGTCGAGGATGTCGTTGATGATCGCCAGCAGCGCGTCGGCGCTCGTGTTGATCGTGCGCACGTAGTCGCGCTGCTCCTCCTCGAGCGACGTGCCCTGGAGCAATTCGGTCATGCCGATGACGCCGTTCAGCGGCGTGCGGATCTCGTGGCTCATGTTGGCGAGGAACTCGCTCTTCGCCTGCGCGGCCTGCATGGCGCGGTCCCTCGCCTCGGCGAGCGCGTGTTCGGCGCGGTGCGCCTCGGTCTCGTCTTCGTACGTGACGACGAAGCCCGTCACGGCGCAGAGCGCGTCGAGCACGCTGTTGCCGCGCGCGTGCACGTGTCGCACGTCTCCGTCCGCCCTCTCGAGCCGGATCTTCTCCTCGAAGGTCCCGCCGATCATCACGAACTCGCGCCAGCGACCTTCGACCCGCTCACGGTCCTCCGGCGCGATGGCGTCGAGCCAGCCGTCACCCATGGCTTCGAACTCGGACAGGCCCGAAAGCGCCTGCCACTGCTCGTTGCAGTAGCTGCACCGGCCGGCCGCGTCGGCCTTGAGGATGCCGACGGGCGATGCGGCGCTGAGCGAACGGAAACTCTCCTCGCTCTCGCGGATGCGCTGCTCGGCGTAGCGGCGGTCGGTGACGTCGGTGAGGAGCACGCGGATACTGGCCGGCGTGCCGTCGAACCCGGGGTCGGCGCTCGCGCACAGGCGGAACCAGCGCGGCTCTCCCGAGGGCCGGATCACGCGCAGTTCGAGTTCGGCCGGGGACGAGGGTCCGGCGAGCCCGGCGATGCACTCCGCCCACGCGTCGCGGTCTTCGGGATGCACGCGGACTTCGAACCATCCGGGTCCGCGGTCATCCTCCACGGGACCGAAGCCGAGCACCCGTGCAAAGCCGGGCGACGTCCAGATTCGACCGTCGGTGATGGACCATTCCCACGCGGCCGCGCCGGCGCCGCCGAGCGCGAAGTCGAGCCGGCGCGCGACCGCATCGTGTGCGAGCTTCTGCGACTCGGCGTCGTGGCGCGCGCGCGCGCGCGCGGCGTGCGCCGCATACAGCGCGAGCGTGGCGACGAGCGCGAGCGCGAACGCGGCGAGCGACGGCATCCACGCGAAGCGGGAGAAGGCCGCGACGAGCAGCGCACACGCCCCGATGGCCGCATGCACTGCTCCGGGAACGAAATCGACTTCGAGGGACTCGTGATTCGGGGGGCTCACGTTCGCGTCTCCGAGGTCCGCCACGTCCGCACCGCCGAGGGCCGGTGCGAAATCCTGTCACGGTGGTGCGACAGGCTGTAGCAGTCCCAAGACTCGGACGGTATCCCGGAATCTTGAGAGGACCAGTTCAGCTGCGCCCGTGAGGCCACGCAACTGGCGGAAACTGCGTCAGGCCCTCGCCCGCAGTGCCGCGAGCGCCTCGCGGTGCGCCTGGAAAGCGATGTCCTGCGGCAATCCGTCGAGCGCGAACCACGCCGCGTCGATCGCATCGTCTCCCGGAGTGAGCGTGCCCCCGGCGACGCGTGCGGTGTAGAGGATGAGCACGGCGCGCACGCGCGGATCGTCGAACCCGGCGTAGACGTGGAAGAGCCCGGTGAGCTCGCCCTCGAGCCCGGTCTCCTCGCGCAGCTCGCGCACGGCGGTTTCCTCCGGCGTCTCGCCCGACTCCATGAAGCCCGCGGGAATGCACCACGCGCCGGCACGCGGGTCGTACTTGCGCTTCACGAGCAGCACGCGGCCTTCGTGCACGATGAGCACGCCCGCGGCGGGCACCGGATTGCGGTACCAGATGAAGGCGCACTTCGGGCACGTCGGGCGCACGACGCCGTGTTCGGGACGGGGCTCGAGCGCCGTGGCGCAGTGCGGGCAGTACGTGGGATCGAAGGGAGGCATGACGCGCGCAACGTAGCACGCGCGACGAGTCGTTCTCGACCCGCGCGCGGGGACGCGAGGCGCATGCGGGCGCGACGGCGCTTCTCGGAGGGCGGGACGCGCGTGTACGCTTCACCGTCCTGCGCGCGGCGGGCGCCCCGCTGCGTTCGATCCTCGGCCGGAGGCCGTCATGGCGAAGTCGACGAAGCAGCGGTCCACGAGTCTCCCGGGCGGTTCGGGCACGACACGCACGGAAGTTCCGCGGACGTGGTCGGCCGCCTGTGCGCTGGCCGCGTGCTTCCTGTTCGCCTCACTCGCTCCGCAGGTGTCGGGCGACAAGGACTCCTCCGAGTTCGCGCTCGTGCTCGCGACGTGCGGTGTCGCGCACCCGACCGGCTATCCGATCTACACGCTGCTGGGCCACCTCTTCGTGAAGGCCCTTCACGCGACGGGAGCGGGCTGGCCGTTCGCGGCGAACGTCTGGTCCTCCGTCGGAGCGGCCGTCGCGACGTATTTCCTGCAGCGGCTCGCATTGTCGCTCTCGTCCGACGCGCTCGCCGGATCGAGAGCGGCGCGTTTCCTGTGGTCGCTCGTTCCGGCGGCCTGGCTTGCGGTGAATCCGGTGTGGACCGGGGAAGCCTCGCTCGCGGAGGTCTACAGCTGGCACGTCGCGTGGGCCCTGGGCACGGCACATCTCTTCGTCATGACGGCGCGGTGGCTCGAGGGGGCCGGCGCCAGCGGGCGGCCGGGATGGCGCGCGTGGGCGTGGGGCGCGGCGTGCGGACTGGGCGGCGCGCATCACGCCACGTCGCTCTTCGTGGCGGGACCGCTCTCCGTCGCGCTCGCCGCGCTCGCGTTCCGGCGTGCGGGCGCGGCGCCCGCGCGAGTCGCGGCGACCGTCGCGGCCGTGCTCGGGGGTGCGCTCGTGCCGTTGTCGAGCGACGCATTCCTGCTGTGGCGTGCAGGGCATCCCGCGGAAGCGCACTGGCCGATGCTCGCTCCGGGGCTCGCCGGATGGTGGGCGCACGTGTCGGGGTCACAGTACTGGACGCTCGTCGGACGGTTTGCGCCCTCGCCGGAACAGTCGAGACTGCTCGCCTCGTACGTCTGGCCGTATCTCGGGGTGAGCTTCGCCGCATCGGCGGCGGCGGCGCTTCTCGCCCGCCACTCCGGGCAGCGGATCGTGCGCGCGGCGCTCCTCGTGTCGGCTGGCCTCGTCTCGCTGTACACGCTGCGTTACGGCGTGACCGACCCGGCCTCCTACTTCCTGCTGCCGATCGCGCTCGGCCTCGCGGCGCTGCCCTCGCTCGCCTTCTCGTTCCCGCTGCGCGACGCCGGAGCGCGCCGCCTGCCTGCGATCGCCGCCGCGTGCCTGCTCGCGCTCGCCGCGCTCGCCGGAGTGCCGTGGCTGCGAGTGGCTCGTGACCGGGCCGCGACCTACGAACGCTTCGAGGCGCTCGTGCACTCGATGTGGCGCGCGGTGCCCGCGGGCCCGTCGTTCGTCTTCTGGACGAACGACATGTATCCCATGCTTCGCGGTTACCAGCTCTGGGAGGGCGAGCACCCGGACGCCGAGGTCCTGCACGCCTTCAACCTGACGTCACCGATCGTGCGTGAGCGGTTCGCCGCGCGTCACGGCTTCGATCCGGCCGCCGGCTGGGAGAGCGCGATCCCGGCGGGTGGCACCGACGTGAACGCCCGGTACGAGGCGGTGATGCTCTACATCGAGAACCGGGTCAACTCGCAGGGCGCGCGGGCGGTGCTGCACTTCGACCCCGCGGTGCCGACGGTGCGGCTGCTCGAGAAGGCCGCTTCGGCGGACACCGCGACCGCTCGCTGAGCGGGCGCCCGAAAAGGGAGCGCGGCCCGGCCGTCTCCACGGCCGGACCGCACCTGTGCATCGCGTCATCGGGAGCGCCGCGCTGCTCCGGCTCGCCACGAACTTCGCCCCATGCGTGCACCTTGCGGTGTGGGCGAGACGGACGACGCCCCCGTGACGCGATGTGTTCCTGTTCCGCTCCGCGCGTTTCGCGGTGCGGTGGTTCAGCGACGCGAATCCTCCAACCGCTGGCGCAGCTCACGCACCTGCTCGCGCAGGTCGTCGAGCTGTTCCCGCAGTTCCTCGCGGTCCGCGCGCTCGTCGGCGCGGAGGCGAATCACCCGTCGTTCTCCCGTTCGGCCAAGGCCCAACTGCCCGGATCCCACGCGTTCGCGCGAAGCGCGCGGGCTCTCCTCCAACGTGGCCTGCACCGTGCGGCGATCCCCCTTGCGGATCACCGACAGCGAGACCGATCCCTGCTTCTCCGCCAGCACCTTCACCAGATCGTCGCCGTCGTACACGGCGCCGCCGTCCACGGCCGTGATCACGTCGCCCGCGCGCAGCCCGGCCTTCTCCGCCGGAGTGCCGCGCAGGACCTCGAGCACGAGCACGCCCTTCTGTCCCGCCGCGCCGAGCGCGGAAGCGAGGTCGTCGTTCAGCGACTCGATGCGCACGCCGAGGCGGCCCTTGCCGCCGTTCACCATGACGCGCATGTGCTTGCCGCCGGGGCCGATCTCCTGCAGGCCCTCGAGCCCGCGCAGCCCTTCGAGTCCCTGCAGTCCCTCGAGTCCCTCGATGTGCAGATCGCCGAGCGACTCGCGCATCTCGCGCGGCATCTCGCCTTCACCGTTCCAGGTGTACGTGCGCACCTTCGGCTTGCCGTGCGCGTCCGGAGCGGAGTCGCCGTCCGGATGCACGATCTCGATGCGGTGGCGGGCGGCGCCGGGCGCGCGCGGGGCCTGCGGCGCGCGCGGTGCGTCCGGCGGCGCGGGGACTTCGTAAGCGTCCTCGTCGTCCTCGTCGCCACCCGGCGCCGGAGCCATGTCCGTTCGCGCGGCGAGACGCGCCGACAACGTACGGCGCTCGCCGTCACGCATCACGATGATCGAGACCGACTCGCCTTCGCGTGTGTCGCCGACCAGCTCGGAGAGCCGCTCGGGCGAACTCACGTTGCGCGCGGCGAAGGAGACGATGACGTCGCCCTTGCGCAGTCCCGCTCGCGAGGCCGGGCTGTCCGGCACGACGCGGGCGACGAGCACGCCGTCGGCGCCGCGCAGGTCGAGTCCGTCTCGAAGCTCGTCGGTGACTTCCTGGGTGTACACGCCCAGCCAGGCGCGCGCCTCGGCGGTGGCGGCCTGAAGCGAGCCGACCAGCACGGCCGAGAGGACGGCGGCCGCGGCGATGAAGCCGCGCAGCGTCGTTCTACGCATGAACTTCCCCCTGTGTTAGCGTCCGGATCCGGGCGGGGATCTCGTCGTCGTGCGTGATTAGACAGATGAAGTCCCCAATTGGTTCCACGAACTTTCCTCCCCCCGAAAGCCCTGTCATTCCATGAAAGTCCGAGACCTGCTCACGCTGCGCGTCGAAGACCTCGCGCTCGGCGGCAAAGCCCTTGCGCGCCACGAAGGTTGCGTCGTGTTCGTGGACCGCGGGCTGCCCGGTGACCGCATCACCGCGCGCGTCTCGAAGAAGCAGCGCTCGTTCGCCGAGGCCAAGCTCGTCTCCGTGGACGAACCCTCGGCCGACCGGATCGCGGCCCGGTGCGCGCACGAGGCCGTGTGCGGCGGCTGCCGGCTGCAGGAGCTGCCCTACGAGCAGCAGGTGGCGGTCAAGGAACGGCAGGTGCGCGAGACGCTGCAGCACCTCGCGGGGATCGCGAACCCCAAGGTGAACCCCATCGTCCACGCGCCCGAGCCGTGGCACTACCGCAACAAGATGGAGTTCAGCTTCATGCGCGCCCCGGACGGCTCGGCCGTGCTGGGCATGCACGAGCGCGGCACGTGGGACAAGGTGTTCGAGCTGCGCGAGTGCTGGCTCACCTCGCCGCTCGTGGTCGAGATCACGCGGCTCACGCAGCGCTTCGCGCGCGAACGCCGCTGGGAGCCCTACCACCCGACGCAGCACGTCGGCGTCGTGCGCTTCCTCACCGTGCGCCACCTGGTCACGACCGGCGAATGTGCCGTGCACCTGATCGCGGCGTCCGACCAGATGGACGGTCTGTCGGAGTGGGCCGACGCCGTGATGGCGCTGTCGCCCGAGGTGAAGAGCGTGACGCTCGGGCTCAACACCGCGCACTCGAACGTCGCGTTCATGGAGGAAGAGATCGTGCTGCGCGGTTCGGACGCGATCGTCGAGCGGCTGCTCGGGCTCGAGTTCGAGGTCGTCGGCAGCGCGTTCCTGCAGACGAACAGCGCGCAGGCCGAGCACCTCTACCAGGGCGCGCTCGACGCCGCGCAGCTCACGGGCGACGAGACCGTGCTCGACCTCTACTGCGGCGCCGGCACGATGACGCTGCTGTTCGCGCGCGCGGCCAAGCGCGCCGTGGGCGTCGAGACGGTGTCCGACGCGATCGACCGCGCGCGCCGCAACGCGCAGCGCAATGGTCTCGGCGAGACGCAGTTCGAGTGCGGCGAGGCGCGCATGATCCTGCGCGAGTGGGCGCAGGGAAAGCGCGCGGACGCCCCGAAGCCCGACCTGATCGTCGTGGATCCGCCGCGGGCCGGACTGCACCCGCGCGTCGTGTTCCGCTGCGCGGAGCTGGCGCCGAAGCGCATCGTGTACGTGTCGTGCAATCCCGCGACGCTCGCACGCGACCTCAAGGACTTCGCCGCGTACGGCTACGAGCTCGCCGAGGTCACGCCCTACGACATGTTCCCGCACACGCCGCACATCGAGTGCGTGGCGCGGATCGAGCGGACGGCGGGCGCGAAGGCGTGAGCCGTCTCGACTTCCGGCTCGAAGCGACCGCGCGGGATTCGCGCGCGCGCGCGGCGCGCTTCCGCACCGCGCACAACGAAGTGCTCACGCCGACGTTCATGCCCGTCGGCACGCACGCATCCGTGCGCTCGCAGCGCCGCGAGGACCTGCTCGACTGCGGCGCGCAGGTGCTGCTCGCGAACACGTACCACCTGCTCCTGCGGCCGGGCGTCGAGATCTTCGAGAAGTTCGGCGGCATCCACGGCTTCATGAACTGGCCGCGGTCCGTGCTCACGGACTCGGGCGGCTTCCAGATCTTCTCGCTGCCGAACAGCCGCCTCATGAAGGAAGAAGGCGCCGAGTTCCGCAGCTACATCGACCAGAGCACGATCGTGCTCAGCCCCGAGCGCAGCATCGCCACGCAGAAGGTGATCGGCTCCGACATCATGATGGTGCTCGACCAGTGCGTGCCGTCCACCGTCGAGAAGCACGTCGCGCGCGAGGCGATGGAGCTGACGCACCGCTGGGCGAAGCGCAGCCTCGACGCGCGCGGCGATTCGCCGCAGGCGCTGTTCGGCATCGTGCAGGGCGCGTGCTACGAGGACCTGCGGATCGAGAGCGCGAGGACGGTCACGCAGCTGCCGTTCGACGGGTTCGCGATCGGCGGGCTCGCCGTGGGCGAGAGCATCGAGCAGCGCGACGAGTGCACGGCGATCGTGACCGAGCACCTGCCGCACGACCGGCCGCGCTACCTGATGGGCGTCGGCACGACGCGCGACATCCTCGAGGCCGTGCACCGCGGCGTGGACATGTTCGACTGCATCCTGCCCACCTCGCTCGCGCAGCAGGGCGTCGTGTTCACGAGCCAGGGGCGCCGCTCGCTCAAGCGCGGCGTGTACCGCGACTTCGACGGACCGCTCGATCCCGAGTGCGACTGCTACACGTGCAAGACCTACTCGGTCGCCTACCTCTTCCACCTGCAGCGCACGTGGGAGACGCAGGGCTGGCAGCTGCTCGGGCTGCACAACATCCACTTCTACATGCAGCTCATGCGCAGGATGCGCGCGCACATCCTCGCGGGCACGTGGCTCGAGTTCTACCACGAGCAGCGCGGGCGTCTCGACGCGCGCGACGGCTACGGCCGCCCCAACGCCCGCGTGACGCGCGCGCAAAGGTTCGCCCAGACGCTCCGGCTCGGGCGCTACGAAGTGATCGTGCAGGACGACGTCGGGCGCATCCGCGATACCGTGTCCGGCGAAGTCATGCACTCGGTGAACGACCCCGCCGAGGAGGCGCGCTCGCTGTACGTCGAGCAGTCGCGCCTGCTCGAGCGGCTCGCCGAGCCGGGCGAGGAGCCGCTCGTCGTGTGGGACGTCGGGCTCGGCGCCGCCGCGAACGCGATGGCCGCGGTGCACGCGGTCGAGGCGCTGCCCGCGGAAGCGGTGAAGCGCAAGCTCGTGCTGGTGAGTTTCGAGAACGATCTCGATTCGCTGCGGCTCGCGCTGCGCCATCCGCTGTGGTTCAAGCACCTGCGCCACGGCGCGCCGCACGAGCTGCTTTTGCGCAACGCGTGGACGAACGACGCGGGCACGATCGAATGGTCGCTGCTGCCCGGCGACTTCGCGGCGCGCAAGCACGAGGCGCCGGCGCCGGACGTCGTGTTCTTCGATCCGTTCTCGTTCCGCACGGACAGCGAACTGTGGACGCTCGGCTCGTTTCGCGAGCTGGCGACGATCTGCGCGGGCAAGGCGACCGAGCTGTTCACGTACACCTACTCGACCCAGGTGCGCGCGGCAATGCTCGCGGCGGGCTTCTTCGTGGCGAAGGGCCGGCCGACCGGGCCGAAGCAGGAGACGACGATCGGGCTGTCGCCGCTCGCCGCGGCGCGCGGCGCGCACGAGCTGCTTGGCGCCGACTGGCTCGCGCGCTGGGAGCGCAGCGACGCGCAGGCCCCGCTCGGCGTGAGCGAGGGCGACGAAACGTGGCGGGCGGCGGTCCGCGAGCATCCGCAGTTCCGCCGCCCGCTCAACGGCTGATCGTCAGTACCCGGCCTTGCGCCAGGCGTCCATGCCGCCGTTCAGGTTCGAGACCTGCGTGAAGCCCTGGCTGGCGAGGAACTGCGCCGCGTAGTGGCTGCGCATGCCGACGCGGCAGACCACGAGCACGGGCTTGTCCTTGAACTCCGCGAGCTCGGCGACGCGCGAGCCGACCTGCCCGGAGGGGATCTGGCGAGCGCGGTCGATGTGCCCGAGGTCGTCGTTCCACTCGGACGGCTCGCGCACGTCGAGCACGAGGGCCTCCGGATGGGCGTCGAGGAACGCCTTGGCCTCGGTGGCGCTCATGACGCCGGCCTTGGCCGCCGGGGCGCCGGAACCCGCGCCGTTCGCGGCCGAACCCGAGCCGCCGCCGCAGCCGGCCGACAGCGCGGACAGGCCGACCAGCGCGACGAGCACCAGCGTGGCGAGCGCCGGGGCCACACCTTGCAACTTCCTGCGCTCGTTCGGGGCGAAGCCCGTGCTACGCTTTTCCGTCATGAAATCACTCCTCCGGACGTTCCTGATCTGTTGTGCGGCGTGCGCACTCGCCGTTTCCACCGCTCGGGCGCAGCTCGACGCGCCGACTGTACTCGATTCGGGCCGGCTGATGGTGCTCGACGGCAACCAGGTCGTGGCGAGCGAAGAGTTCGAATACGTGCTCCAGGGCGACTCGGTCACGGTGTCGGCCACGCTCAAGCGCAAGGCGCGCGGCGCCGACGGCGCGGTCGCGGACCTGAACAAGCGCATGGCGCTCGTCGTGGACGCGAACGACTTCGGACTGCGCTCGTACGTCTCGAACCTCGAGTTCGACGGCCACACGCGCGTGCGCGGCATCATTCCCGGCGACACCGCGATGACCGTGTACGACGAGACCGACGGCGGTGGCGGCGCCGACCGCGTGCTCCAGCCGCCGGGCCGGTTGTTCGTGATGGATCCGGGTCTCTTCACGCTGTTCGACGTCGTGTGCAAGAACCTCAAGGGCAAGCCGCTCACGACCAAGCGTCCGATCCAGCTCATCGCGCTCGCCGAGACCGTGGACGCGGTCGAGGCGACGGTCGTGTTCGCGGGTGCGGACACCGTCGTGTGGGGCGGCAAGCGGACGCCGATGCGCAAGCTGCAGCTGAGCGATCCGTCCGGCGACTTCCTCGCATGGGTGGACGGCAACGGTCACCTGCTGCGCCTCGAGCACGCGGCGAGCGGACTCGTGGTCATGCGCGAGGAGCCGGCGGCGCCGAAGAAGCCGCGCGCGGCGCCGGCGAAGAAGCCGGCCGCGAAGAAACCGGCGGGCGCGGCCGGGCGTTGACCGCGCGAGGACCCTGACGAAGAGGGGCGCCGCGATCGCACGTCGCGGCGCCCCTCCCGTCTTTTCGGCGTGGCGTGCTACTTCGCCGCCATCCCCTCCAGCCACTTCACCAGCAGCCGCGCGCCGAACGCGTTCGCGCCGCGCGCGTACTCGCCGCGGTCGGCGTAGGTCCACGCGGTGCTCGCGATGTCGAGATGCGCCCATCGCATGCCCTTCGCGAAGTGCTCGAGGAACGCGGCCGCGGTGCACGCGGCGCCCTCGCGACGCTCCGACGAGTTCAGCAAATCGGCGGTGTCGCCCTTCATCTCGACGAGGTAGTCGTCCCACAGCGGCATGCGCCACAGCCGCTCGCCCACGCTCTCACCGGCCTGCGTGAGTTCGGCGGCGAACGCGTCGTCGCGCGTGAACAGTCCCGCGCACGCGCGGCCGAGCGCGATCGAGATCGCACCCGTGAGCGTCGCGAGGTTCACGACCGCGTCGGGCTTGTAGCGCTTCGCGTACCCGAGCGCGTCGGCGAGCAGCAGCCGGCCCTCGGCGTCCGTGTTCGTCACCTCGATCGTCGTGCCGTCGAGCGCGCGGATCACGTCGCCGGGCTTGAGCGCGCGGCTGTTCACCATGTTCTCCGCGCTCGGGATCAGGCCGACGAGCTTGAACGGCAGGTCGAGCGTCGGCAGCGACGCGAAGAGCCCGAGCACCGCGGCGGCGCCCGACATGTCGTACTTCATCTTGCTCATGCCTTCGCGCGGCTTGAGCGAATAGCCGCCCGTGTCGAACGTGACGCCCTTGCCGATCACGACCACGGTCGGCACCTTGCCGCGGCGCGGCTTGCGCGTCGGCGCGGCCTCGAGCACGACGAAGCGCGGCGCGTGCGCGCTGCCGCGTCCGACCGCGAGCACGCAGCCCATGCCGAGCCGCTCCATCGCGGGCACGTCGAGCACCTGCGCCGTGGCGCCGACCGTGCGCGCGATCTCGACGGCGCGTTCGGCGAGTTGCTCGGGCACGAGGTCCTGCCCCGGCGTGTTCGCGAGATCGCGCGCGAGGCAGGTGGCCTCGCCGCGCAGCTCGCCGCTCGCGACGGCGTTCGCCAGGCGCGGGGTCGCGGCGCCGGGCGAAAGCAGCTCGATGCGGTCGAGCGGCGGCTTCGCGTCGGTCTTGTATGCGGTGTGGCGGTAGTGCCCGAGCACGGCGCCCTCGGCGGCGGCGGACGCCGTCGCGGGATCGAGCGTCGCACCGGTGTGCAGCGCCATCGCGAGCGTCTCCGCGCCCAGCTCGCGCGCGCGGCGCGCGGCGGTCGCGGCGGCGGCGAGCACGCGCTGCGGCGTGAGCTCCTTCTGCGGCCCCAGCCCGACGAGCAGCACGCGCTTCGCCTTCACGCCTTCGGGATAGATCAACGCGGTCTCGAGGTGCTTGCCCCTGAAATCACCGGTCGCGAGCACGGCCGACACTGCGCCGCGCGTCGAGCGGTCGAGCGACTGCGCCGCCCCCGAAAGCTTGCCCGAGCCCTCGGCGACACCCACCGCCAGCACGCCCGTGGCGCGCGCGGCCGGGTTCGACTTGCGAAGGAACACGTCCATGAAGTTCTCCGGTCGAAAGGAAGTAGGGCGCGCCGAGCGCGCCAAGTGAGCCACGCGGCACCTTACGCCGCGGCCACGGGGGCGGCCAGCGCGGCGGACCCCCGTCCGCACGAGGGGACCGTGCAACGTGAGAGGAAACCCGGCCGTCCCCGCCGGCATCGAAACGTGCGCCCCCCCTTCGCTGCCGGCGGCTTGCGCCCCGGCCGTCCCGACTGCATTCTGCGCCCCGTCGTCTCCCCCCACGGCGTTGGCCGACGCTCCCCTCAGTCACTGGCCCCGGCTCGGCAGGGATGCCGCGCTCCCAAGGAGGAAATCCATGTTGCTTCGCCGCTCTTCTCTTCTCACCGCCGTCGTGCTCATGCTCGCCGTCTCCGCGTTCGTCGCGGGCTGCGGCAAGAAAGCCGACGAACCTGCTGCCGGTGGCGCCATGAGCGACAGCCTGCTCGCCTCGGCCCCGACCGACACGGCCGTGGGCGGCCTCGCTCCCCAGGAGGGCTTCCAGTCCGGCGAGAGCGTCGTCGCCGAGACGCCGACCCCGGCGCCCTCCAAGCCCGCCTCGACCAAGCCGGCGCCCAAGCCCGCGCCCAAGCCGGTCGCGGCCCCAACGGCCACCGTGCCCGCGGGCACGGGCCTCAAGGTCAAGATGGAGACCCCGCTCAACACCGAGACCGCCAAGGCCGGTCAGAGCTGGGCAGGCACGATCAGCGAAGCCGTCACGGTCGGCACGTACGCGCCGTTCCCGGCGGGCAGCGTCGTGCACGGCGTCGTCGAAGCGGTCGAGCCGGCCGAGAAGGGTTCGCGCGCGTTCTTCGTGCTGCGCGTGACCTCGATCGAAGCGAACGGCAAGTCGCACGCCATCGGCGCGACGGCGGACAGCCTCATCGCCGGCTCGACGCGCAAGCGCAACGTCGGCGCGGTCGCCGGTGGCGCCGCGGCGGGCGCGCTGCTCGGCAAGGCGATCGGCGGCAGCACGAAGGGCGCCGTGATCGGCGGCATCATCGGCGGCGCGGCCGCGACGGGCGCCGTGGCGGCCTCGAAGGGCTTCCAGGTCGACGTTCCGGCCGGCAAGGAGCTCGTCTTCAAGGTCGACTCCGACACCAAGCTCAAGCTGTAGCGATCGGCGACTCGCCGTTCGCGGTGGAATCGAGGCGGCGCGGCCTGCAGCAAGCCGCGCCGCTTCGCTGTCCCCCGCGGTACCTCCTGCAACGCCGATGTGTCCGAACCGGTACAGACGCGCGCCGGGGAAGCCGACCCACCGTTGGGACGCAACGAGTTGGCGAGACGGATCCATGGCACAGGGACTGCTCTGACAACGCTGCGGAAGTCGCACCAACCCCGCCCTGGGGTCACCTGGCGGCCGTCACCTCTGGCCGCGTACATGGGAGGTTCGCATGAAGAAGCATCTCGCGCTGGCGATGGGCCTGCTGGTCCTGGCGGTCGCGATGACCGGCTGCGGCAAGTCCTCGTCGCTCACTTCCTCCAACGGCACCTCCGGCGGCACGGCGGTCGAGCAGGCGAAGGTCAACGCCACGCTCGCGGCCGATCTCGCGCTGGTCGAAGACGAAGTCTCGCAGGACGAGACCCCGGTGCAGTTCGACGCCGGCATGGGTATGGGACTCGTTCGTCCCTATCGCTGGTGGCGGCACATCACGTCGGTGGACCGCACGTTCGACACGCAGTTCTCCGATCCCGACTCGACGGGCCGCCCGATGCGCGCGCTCGTCACGGTGCACGCGACGCTGCTCGGCACGTTCAACGTGCTCGTCGGCGACACGGCCGCCGGTGACACGGCCCGCCGCATCGTGAGCAAGCCGCTCGAAGACCACCGCACCCGCAAGCTCCTCCTCGTGCGCGTCCCCGTGGACAGCACCGAGGACGACAGCCTGCACCGCGAGTGGCGTATCGTCGGCACGTCGGGCGTGAAGGTCGCCTCGGCGAACGGCGTCACGAACATCCAGAGCGTGCGCGTGCAGGCCGGCGTGCTCGACACGACCGTCACGAATCCGCTCGAGCTGTGGCGCACGCGCCGCGTGTTCTTCCTGCCGCCCGCGACGCAGGTCACGCTGACGGTGACCACGCAGTCGGCCAACGACCTCGTGTTCCTGCGCGGCTTCGATCGCCGGTTCCGCTTCCACCCGAACGGCGACGGCACGTACACCGCGACGTGGCTGACGGGCGACCGCCCGCTGCCGCTGCAGCACTTCGGCATCGAGGCCATGAGCCGCGCGACGCTGTTCGACGACGCCGCGCCGTACGACGCCCAGGCGTGGATCCTGCCCTTCGCGCCGCGCCGCGACGGCTGCGACATCGAGCACCGTTAGGTTCAGGTCCCCTCCGGGACCGCAACACCCGCGGGCCGCTTCGTGAGAAGCGGCCCGCGGTGTTTCTTCC
Source organism: Candidatus Eiseniibacteriota bacterium (assembly GCA_016215625.1). Classification (GTDB taxonomy): domain Bacteria; phylum Eisenbacteria; class RBG-16-71-46; order RBG-16-71-46; family RBG-16-71-46; genus CAIXRL01. Next base: position 52,664 of record JACRIW010000108.1, read on the forward strand.
GGGATGCGTACGACGAGAAATGGAAATCGCGAGATTCGCACGATGAGAAAAACCAATCGCGCAAACATCCACTCGGAGGTCCCGCTCGGGATGTGTAGCCTTTTTCGCACGCGCCCACCGGCGCGGATGTTCACCGGCACACTTCGCCCCATCCCGAAGGAGTCCCCCCTCATGAAGCGCTCGTCCTCTCTCGTCGTCGCGCTGTCCGCCCTCGCCCTGCTCGCCGCCGGCCTCGTCGTGATGCCGAAAACCTCGATGGCGACCGGCACCGAGAAGTGCCCCACCGAAGGCGGCGTGAAGATCGAAGGTGGTCCGTACCACTACTGCACGTCGGACGGCTCGCTGATCGTGAGCGTCTGCGTGAAGGCCGGTAACCGCACGTTCTCGTTCTTCAAGGACGGCACGGACGGCTGCTACGGCGTGAAGGGCCTCGGCACGTCGTGCGTGTACGTCGAAGGCGGCGGCACGGGCCGCGACTGCAAGGACATCTCGAATGTGGTGTTCTACCTCGAGAAGAAGTGACCCGAGTTCGCGCGCACCGCGCGCGACGCGAACCCCCGAACGGCGGCCGGTCACCGGCCGCCGTTTTCGCTGCCCCCGATTGACGCCCGGGGCGCGATGGCAGAACTTCCCAGGTCCCTCCACCCACCAACGACGCGCGCGAGGCACCGCAGCATGGACCGGCTCATCGTCATCGACGGCTACAACCTCATCCACCGTACGCCGCAGCTGAAGCCGGGCGACGGCCGCACGCTGCGCCAGTCCCGCGAGAAGCTGCTGAACCTGCTCACGTGGATGATGGGCGCCAACGCCGCGCGCATCCTCGTGGTGTTCGACGGCGCGGTGGGCGCGGGCAGCCCGAACGAATCCGAAGGCGCCGGCCGGATCGAGGTGCGGTTTTCGCGCCCGCCGATGAACGCCGACATGCTCATCCGCGAGATCGTCGAGGACCAGGTCGAGCGCGTGGACCAGCTGACCGTGGTGACCGCGGACATCGAAGTCGCGCAGCACGCGCGCGCGATGGGCGCGAAGGTCTCGATCGCCGACCTGTTCCTCGCCGCGGCGCTCGGTCCGGGCAAGGACGTCGAGAAGGAAGACGAGAAACCGCAGCCGCTCAGCAAGGCCGACGTCGAGAAGTGGGCGAAGTTCTTCGAGGAGAACCGCGCGAAGGGCGACGAAGACCCCGACGCGTGATCGTCCGCGGCGGCGAAACGGAACCGGCGTCCCGCGTGCTGCGGCGGGACGCCGGTTCGGTCTTTTCGATCGCGCGTGCGGCTACAGCCCGCCGCGGGCCGTGTGCAGGATGCGCCCGCCATCGCCGACCGCCCAGCCGCGCTGGTCGTCCACGAAGAACACGTCGTTGAGCGCCTCGGTCGCGATGGACGTCTGCGGCGTCCAGCTCGCGCCGCCGTTCGAGGTGGCGAGGATCAGCGCCGCGGTACCGTTGTAGCCGACCGCCCAGCCCGTGGTCGCGCTCACGAACGACAGCCCGCTCAGCTGGTGCAGCGCGCCGGTGCTCGACACGGTCCATGCGAGCGAGTCCACGGTCGCGCTCGTGCGCGCCAGCGTGCCCTGCGCGCCGACGATCCACGCCGCGGTGTTGCTGCGCCGCACGACCGCCTGCAGCGCCTGCGACGTGAGCGAGGGCTGCACGACGTACCACGACACGCCGCCGTCGTGCGTGCCGAGCACGACGCCGTTGGCGCCGGCGGCCCAGCCGTTCGAGGCGTCGGAGAACGAGAGGCCGTTCAGCTGCAGCGCCGTGGGCGAGCTGCGCGTCCACGTGGCGCCGCCGTTGGTCGTGCGCAGGATCACGCCCGCGCCCGCGATCCAGCCGGTGCGCGTGCCGACGAAGCGCACGCACGCCAGGTTCTCGCTGGCGCTCACGGTGACGCGCGACCAGTTCAGTCCGCCGTTCACGCTCTTGAGCACGACGCCCGTGGCGCCGACGGCCCAGCCCGTGTCGGGATGCGTGAACCACACCGAGTTCAATGCGGCGCTCGTGCCGCTCGTGCGCACCGTCCAGGTGGCGCCGGCGTTCGAGGTCGTGAGCAGCGTGCCGGCGTCGCCGACCGCGACGCCGCGCCGGCCGTCGGCCTGGAAGAAGACGCCGTTCAGCGCGTTGCCCGTGTTGCTCGTCTGCACGTACCAGCCGTCCTGCGCGTACACGAACACCGTCGCGGTGTCGGCCGCGCCGTTGCCGGCGGCGACGATCTGCGCGACGCCCTCGGACACGGCGGTCACGAGGCCGCTCGAACTGACCGTGGCCACGGCGGTGTTGGACGACGACCACTCGAGCATGGGCGAAGCGACGGCGACGCTGTAGGTGTCGAGCGCGGCGGCCACGAAGGCGCGCGTGCCGCCGATCTGCAGCGTGTCGGTCGTCGGCGTGAGGAGGACGTACCCGAGCAGCGGGCCGTTCGGGCCCGGGACCCACGAGCCGCTGGTGCTGCAACCGGTCACGAGGGTCAGCGCCGCCAGCAGCAGGAACGCGGCGAGCGGGCGCGTCACGGAAGCGAGGGTTCTATCGAATCGCATGCGTGGCTTTCCTTGCACGGGTTCGGAGGAGTCCCACCGCCCTTTCGGGGCGGCGCATCCCGCCGGCCGGACGGGCGTGCGCGAACTCTCCACGGACTGCGGCGTTATCGGCCACCGCAGGCCACGACCTGACCGCGTATTGCGGGGCCGGTCAAGGGGCGACTCCGACCGTTCGGCCCCCGGGCGGAACCACCCATCGGGGCGGGTGCCGCGCCGGGCCCGGAAGGCTTGAGCACGGGGTGGCGCGGCCCTAGTGTCCACGCTCGCCACACCCCGAAGTGCCACGACCCTCTCCCGCAGGACTCCCCAAATGCTCGAGATTCGCAGCGTCCGCAAGACGTACGACGACCGCGTCGTGGTGAACGATGTGTCGTTCGAGGTCCAACCCGGCGAGATCTTCGCTCTGCTGGGGCCCAACGGCGCCGGAAAGACCACGCTGATCCGGATGATCACGGACATCATCAAGCCGGACGGCGGCCAGATCCTCATGAACGGCCAGCCGCTCGCGGGCTCGGGCCGCACGAAGATCTCGTACCTGCCCGAAGAGCGCGGGCTGTACCGCAAGGTGCCGGTGCTCGACGCGCTGTCGTACATCGGTGAGCTCAAGGACATGGGCGCCGCGAAGTCGCGCGCCGCCGCCGTCGCGCTGCTCGAGGAGTTCGGTCTCGCGGCGTGGGCGAAGAAGCAGGTCTCGGCGCTGTCGAAGGGCATGCAGCAGAAGGTGCAGCTGTGCTCGGCGCTCATCGGCGACCCAGAACTGCTCATCCTCGACGAGCCGTTCAGCGGCCTCGATCCCGTGAACGTGCAGATCCTCGAGGACGTGCTGCGCCGCCGCCGCGCCGCAGGCACGACCGTGATCCTGTCCACGCACCAGATGAACAAAGTCGAGCAGCAGTGCGACCGCGCGCTGATGATCAACCGCGGGCACATGGTGCTCTACGGCACGGTGCGCGACATCCGCCAGCAGTACGCCGAGCACGCCGTGCTCGTCGAAGGCGGCGAAGTGCCGGGCGGCGTCGCCGGCGTGAAGGCGATGGAGCGCGTGAACGGCGGCACGAAGCTGTCGCTGGAGCGCGGCGCCGCCGCCGATCAGGTGCTGCGCGCGCTGCTCGACCGCGGCGTGACGGTGAAGTCGTTCGCGCCGGTCGTGCCGCCGCTCGAGGACGTGTTCGTGCACGTGGTCAACACGGGCGCCGGTCTCGACCAGGGCCGCAGCGGCCCGCCCACGGTGGACGAAGAGCTCGCCCGCGGAGGTGCCCGATGAAGTTCTCGTTCTCGCGTTCCATGGTCATCGCCCGCCGCGAATACCTCACCACCGTCCGCCGCAAGGCGTTCCTGTTCTCGCTGCTCGCCACGCCCGTGCTCGTGTTCTTCTCGACTTTCGTCTCGGGCAAGCTCGCCGCGGACGATGCGCGCGCGCACCAGCGCGAGGCGCGCATCATCGCGGTCGTGGATTCGGCCGGCGCGCTCGCGAACACGAACACGTCGTTCGAGTACACGCCTCCGGCCGACGTCTCGGGGCCCGGCACGCGCACGCTCGCCAACCAGAACTCGCTGCCCCTGCCCCTTCCCGAGAAGGTCCCGATGATCATGCGGGACTACGACTCGCAGCAGGCCGCGCTCGACTCGCTCGAGGCCGGGCACGTGAACACCGTGGTCGTGCTGGCCGCGGACTTCCTCACCTCCGGCCGCGCCCGCCGCTACGAACACGACACGCGGGTCTTCACGTCGTCGGGCGACGACCGGCCGCTGCGCCAGTGGATGACGCGCGGGCTGCTCGCGAACGTGGACTCGACGCGCATCGAGCGCGTGCTCACGCTCGGCCGCGGCATGGACCTGTACGTGCCGGACAAGGGGGGCGCGTACACGCTCAAGGACGACACCAAGGAGCTCACGAGCTTCTTCCTGCCGTTCATCGTCGGCATGCTGCTCTCCGTCTCGATCATCACCGGCGGCCAGTACCTGCTGCAGGGCGTCAGCGAGGAGAAGGAGACGCGCATCCTCGAGTCCATGCTCTGCACGGTGTCGCCGGACGATCTCGTCGTGGGCAAGCTCGTCGGCCTCGGCGGCGCCGGCCTCACGCTCGTCGGCGTGTGGATCGCCGCGGGGCTCGCGCTGCTCGGCACGTCGTTCGCGTTCATCCAGGTCGAACTGCCCGTGACGCTCGCGGTCGTCGGCTTCGCCTACTTCGTGCTCGGCTACCTGTTCTACGCGAGCCTCATGACGGGCATCGGTGCGGTCACGAACAACCTGCGCGAAGCGCAGCAGATGGCGATGATCTTCACGATGATGAACTTCTTCCCGTTCTACGTCCTCGTGAAGCTGCTCAACTCGCCGAATTCGGGGATCGCCGTCGGCATGTCGCTGTTCCCGCCCACGGCGGCCACGAGCATGATGCTGCGGCTCGCCGCCGCGAGCATGACCGGCGCGCAGATCCCGGTGTGGCAGGTCGCCGCGTCGCTCGGGCTGCTCGCGCTGACGGCGTTCGTGACGCTCAAGGTCGCCTCGAAGGTGTTCCGCCTCGGGCTGCTGCTGTACGGCAAGACGCCGACGCTGCCCGAGATCATGAAGCTCGTCCGCCAGGATTGAACATGCCTGCCGACGCATCCCACACCGGCGCCGGCGCGGAAGCCACGCTTCCGCGCTGGCGTGTCTTTCCCGCCATCGCGCTCGGCGTGATCATGGCGACGCTCGACGCGAGCGTCGTGAACATCGCGCTGCCGACGCTGCAGCGGCAGTTCGCCGCACCGCTCACGACGATCCAGTGGGTGGTCACGGCGTACACGGTCACCATCACCGGGCTGCTGCTCACCGCGGGACGGCTCGCCGACCTGCGCGGCCGGCGGCGCGTGTACTCGAGCGGGCTCGTGCTGTTCACGCTCGCCTCGCTCGGCTGCGGCGCGGCGCCGACGCTGCCGTGGCTGATCGCCGCACGCGTGCTGCAGGGCGTCGGCGCGGCGCTCGTGTCGGCGAACGGTTCGGCGCTGCTCGTGAGCGCGTTCCCCGGTCACGAGCGTGGCAAGGTGCTCGGCGCGTTCGGCGCCATGGTCGGCGTGGGGCTCGCGATCGGCTCGCCGCTCGGCGGTCTCGTGGTCGCGCACGCGTCGTGGCGCTGGCTGTTCCTCGCGAACCTCCCGCTCGGCGTGCTCGCGCTGTGGCTCGTGAGCCGGCGCGTGCCCGCGGACCGGCCTTCGCACAACGCGCCCGCGCTCGACCTCGGCGCGGCAGCGGCGTGGTGCGTGGCGCTCGTCTCGCTCATGCTCGCGTTCTCGCGCGGCGGCGAGCTCGGCTGGGGCCATCCGTTGGTGACCGGCTGCCTGGGCGTCGCCGCCGTCTCGCTCGCCTCGTTCGCGGCGCTCGAGTCGCGTGCGCGCCACCCGATGCTGCCGCTGAAGATCCTCTTCGGCCCGCTCGGCGCCGCCGTCACGCTGACGCTGCTCGCTCAGGGCATGACCGTGGCCGTCGGCCTGCACTTCCCGCTGTACCTGGAGAACGTGCTCGGCTACGAC
>JACRIW010000110.1 GCA_016215625.1 Candidatus Eiseniibacteriota bacterium
ACGAGCCGCCCGTTTTCCTGCGCGAGGTGATCGCGGCGCAGGCACACGGCGCACGCGTGCTCGACGCCGGTTGCGGGCCGGGCTCGTGGCCTTACTCCGAGCGCCCCGATCTCACGATCACGGGCTTCGACATCAAGTTCCCGCCGGGCCCACCGAAGCGCGAGTACACGACGCGCGTCTTCCGCGGCGACCTCGCGCGGCTGCCGCTGCCCGCGGAATACTTCGACCTCACGGTCTGCCACTACGTGCTCGAGCACGTCACCGAACTGCGCGAGTGCTGCGACGAGCTCGTGCGCGTCACGAAGCACGGCGGCACGCTCTACCTGAGCGTCCCGCGCGCCGCGGCGTTCGACGACCGGCTCTACCGCTTCGCGGGCTACTTCGCGAAGTACGCGCTCCTGAAGTTCAAGAAGCGGATCGAGCACCAGCAGCGCTTCGACCTCGTGGGGCTGCTCGAGCTGTTCCGCCGCCGCGGCATGACGCTCACGGCGCACGCGTTCGTGCCCGCGGGCTTCTCGTGGATGAACGACCCGCGCACGAAGCCGCTGCAGGGCGCGTTCACCGACACGCTCTGCGCGATCCATCGCGCGACGGGGCTCGACCTCGCGGCGGACGCGAACTTCGTGCTCACGTTCGTGAAGACGGGGCGCACGGACGGGCCGGACGGGCGCGACCGCGCGGCGCTGCCGGGCCACCGGCGCATCACGCACGTCTGCCGCGACTGCGGGGAACATTCGATCGTCGATCCTCCGGCTCCCTGGCCGACGCGCTGGACCTGCCCCTGGTGCGGCAACCCAAATCCGTTCGGACGGCCGCGGTGAGCCTCGCGCGGGTGTCGTCATGAGGGTGCTGCACGCGCCGTCCGAGATCGCGGGGCAGACGAGCATCCTGTCGCGCGCGCTGCGCGACCTCGGCGTCGAGGCGTGGTCGCTGGCCACCAATCCGACCTTCGCGAACTATCGCGTGGACGAACTGGTGCCGCTCGACCCGAAGTCGCCGCTGCCGCGCTATCTCGGCTACGCGGGGCTGCTCGCGAAGCACCTGAGCAAGTGGGACGTCTTCCACTTCCATTTCGGGCGCACGCTGATCGCGCCGCACAACCTCGACCTGCCGCTCTACCGCGCGATGGGGAAGAAGCTCGTCTTCCACTTCCACGGTTGCGACGTGCGCAACCGCGCGCACATGCTCGCGACGCACGCACACTCGACGTGCACGGAATGCGCGCCGACGTTCTGCATCCCTTCGCGCCAGAAGCGCATCCTGCGCGAGGCCGAAGCCCACGCGCACGCGCAGATCGTCTCGACTCCGGACCTGCTCGAATCCGCGCCGCTCGCACAGCAGATGCACGTCGCGGTATGGCTCGAGGACTACACGCCGGCGCCGTTCCGCGAGGTGCCGAAGCTCGTGCTGCACGCGCCGACCAACCGCCTCATCAAGGGCACGCCCCACATCGAGCGCGCGTTCGACCAGCTGCGTCCGCGCTTCCCGGGCGTCGAGTTCCGCGTGGTCGAGAAGCTCGACTGGGCCGAGCTGAAGGTGGCGATGCGCGAGTGCGACCTGTTCGTGGACCAGCTGCACATGGGCTGGTACGGCATGGTGAGCGCCGAGGCGATGGCGTACGGACGGCCGTCGCTCGCGTACATGCGCCCGGACTTCGAGCCGCTCACGCGCGACTGCCCGCTCGTGCGCACGAGCGTCGAGACGCTCGCGGACGACGTCGCGGCGCTGCTGACCGACGCGCCGCGCCGCCGCGCGATCGGCGAGGCGAGCCGCGCGTACGTCGAGCGCGAGCACGAGTCGCACGTCATCGCGCGCCGCCTCGTGGACCTGTACCGGAGCATCGGCGCCTCGTGAGCGTGCGCGACTCGCTCAAGCGCCTCTCCGGCGATTCGCTCGTCTACGGCCTCGGCCAGGTGGCGGGCAAGATCGTCAACTTCCTGCTCGTGCCCGTGCTCACGCGCGTGCTCGTGCCCGAGCAGTTCGGCGTCTCCGAGAACGTCACGCAGTACACCGCGAGCGCGCTGCTCGTGCTCGTGTTCGGCATGGACGGCGCGCTCGCGCGGTTCTTCTACGAGCAGCCGGACCGCCAGACGCGCGTGCGCATGGTGTCGTCGTCGTTCACGTTCCGCCTGCTCACGGGCGGCGCGGTCGCGCTGGCGCTCGCCGCGTTCGCGACCCCGCTCGCGGGCGCGCTGCTCGGCGGCGAGGTGTACGCGAAGTACCTGCGCATCGGCGCGCTCACGTTGCCCGCGACGCTGTTCGTGCTGTTCTCGTACGACGTGCTGCGCGTGACGTTCCAGCCGTGGAAGTTCATCGCCTTGAACCTCACGTGGACGGTCACGGTGGGCGGGCTCACGCTGTACTTCGTGCTCGCGCGCCACCTCGGCGTCGCCGGCGCGCTCTACGGCAAGCTGTTCGGCGACTGCCTCACGGCCGCCGTCGGCCTCGTGCTCTGCCGTCACCACCTCAAACCGGTGTTCGACCGAGACCTGCTGCGCCGCATGCTCTCCTACGGCCTGCCGCTCGTGCCCGTCTCGATCTCGTACGCCGTGATCGGCGCCGTGGACCGCGCCACGCTCACGCGCGCGTTCTCGCCCGAGGCGGCGGGTGTGTACGCCGTCGCGATGAAGTTCTTCGCCGTGATCACGATGGGCGTGTCCGCGTTCAACCTGGCGTTCGGGCCGTTCGCGTACGCGCGCGCGCAGGATCCCGACGCGCCCAAGCTCTACGCGCGGGTCTTCACGCTGTACGTCGCGATCGCCTCGCTCGGCGCGCTGCTCGTGGGCGTGTTCGCGCCGGGGCTCGTGGGACTGCTCGCGACCGAGCGCTACGCCGCCGCGGCCGCGCCGGCGCTGTGGCTGACCTTTGCCGCGGTCGCGCAGGGTGCCTATTCTGTCGCCGTGCTCGGCATCACGCTGGCGCTGCGCACGCGGCTGCTCGGCGGCATCGCCGCGCTCGCGGCGGTGGTCGCGATCGCCGCGAACGGCGTGCTCGTGCCCCGGCTCGGCGCCGAAGGTGCGGCGATGGCCACGTGCCTCGCGCACGTCGCGTCCGCGGTGGCCGCGTACGTCGTCTCGCAGCGCGTGCATCCGCTGCCGTTCCGGCCCGCGCGGCTCGCGGCGCTGTTCGGCGGTGCGCTCGCGGCGGGACTGCTGGCGGTGCGGTTCGCCCCGGCGGGCTGGGCGGGAGTGGGAGTGAAGCTGGTCGCGGTGCTGGGATTCGTGGCGCTCGCCACGGTGCTCGAAGTCTGGAAGGACCGCGGCGCGGTCCGGCATCGTCCGGCCGCCTGAAGCGGCCGCACGAGGAGAACGCCAACGCATGTGTGGAATCGCCGGCATCTTCGATCGTCACGCCCGCGCCGACCTCGGCCGCATCTCGCGCATCTCGCGCCTGATGCGCCATCGCGGCCCCGACGACGAAGGACTCGTGCTCATCGACGCGGCGACCGGCGAATGGCGCACGCACGGCGGGCCCGACACGCCGCTCGAGGCGTACCGCTCCGAGCATCCGTACGCGCCCGGCCGCACGAGCGGCGGCGTGTCGTCCGACGCCGCGTGGCACGTCGCGCTGCTGCACCGCCGGCTCGCGATCGTCGACCTGAGCCCGGGCGGCCACCAGCCCATGAGCGCGCACCACGGGCGCTTCTGGCTCACGTTCAACGGCGAGATCTACAACTGGATCGAACTGCGCGAGGAATTGCGCGGGATGGGGCACGAGTTCGCGACGACGTCGGACTCCGAGGTCATCCTCGCCGCGTACCGGCAGTGGGGCGAGGGCTGTCTCTCGCATTTCAACGGCATGTTCGCGTTCGCGATCTGGGACGGCGACCGCCGCGCGCTCTTCTGCGCGCGCGACCGCCTCGGCGTGAAGCCGTTCTACTACCAGTACGACGGCGCGCGATTCGCGTTCGCCTCCGAGCCGCGCGCGCTCGTGCTCACGCAGCCGCAGCGCGTGCGCGCACGCATGGGCGCGATCCGCGACCTGCTCGCGCTCGACTGGGTGGACCACGGCGCGCACACGTTCTTCGAAGGCCTCCTGCAGCTGCCGCCCGCGCACTCGCTCACGGTGGGCGAGGGCGGCATGGCGATCCGCCGCTGGTGGGCGCTCGACCCGCGCGATCACGCGAGCGGCACGCGCGCGGAGTTCGACGCGCGCTACGCCGAGCTGTTCACCGACTCGGTGAAGCTGCGCCTGCGCGCGGACGTCGAGGTCGGCGCGTGCCTCTCGGGCGGGCTCGATTCGAGCGCGGTCGTGACGACGGCCGGGCGGCTCGAAAACCGCGGCCTGCACGCGTTCTCGTGCGCCTACGACGAGGGCCCCGCGTTCGACGAGCGTCCGCACATCCGCGCGGCGGTCGAATCGAGCGGCGCGACGAGCCACCTCACCATTCCGAACGGCGACGACTTCTGGGAGGTGTTCGACGGGCTGGCGATGCGCCAGGACGAGCCGACCGCTGGCCCGGGCGTGTACTCGCAATGGAAGGTGATGCAGCTCGCGCACGAGAAGGGCATGAAGGTGCTGCTCGACGGACAGGGCGGCGACGAGACGCTCGCGGGCTACTTCCGCTACCTCCCGTCGCGCCTGCGCGACCTCGCGCGCGCGGGCGACTTCGCCGGCTTCGCGAAGCTGTGGGGACCGGTGTCCGACAAGCTCGGCTTCTCGACCGCGGCGCTGCACACGTTCGAACCGTGGCTGCCGGCGGCGCTCGTCGCCGAACTGCGCGGGCGTTTCGGGCAGGGCAAGGACCGCGCGCTGTCGGCGTCGCTGCGCCGCGTCGCGAGCGACGTGCCCGGCTGGCCGCGCGCCGAGCGTTCCGACGTGTGGCGCCACCTCGCGTTCGACACGCTCGTCCGCCAGCTGCCGAGCCTGCTGCGCTACGAGGACCGCAACTCGATGGCGTTCTCGATCGAGACGCGCCTGCCGTTCCTCGACTACCGCCTCGTGGAGTTCGCGTTCTCGCTGCCCGACACCGAGAAGCTCGACGGCGCGCGCACGAAGGCGATCCTGCGCCGCGCGCTCGGTGACCGCGTGCCGCCGGGCGTGCTCGCGCGCCGCGACAAGATGGGCTTCGAGACCCCGACCGACCTGTGGCTGCGCGGACGCTGGCCGGACGAGGCGCGCCGCCGGCTCGCGCGCCCGGGCCCGTTCCAGGACTGGGTGGACGGTGCGTTCGTGCGCGAGGAGCTCGACGAGTACCTGACCGGCGGCCGTGCGATCGGGCTCCAGGTCTGGCGCTGGCTGAGCCTCGAGGCGTGGTCGCAGGCGTTCCTCGCGGTGGACCCGCGGCTCGGCGAGCGCGACGACGACTTCTCGCCGCACGCCGGCCGGCACCGCGGCTGGGTCGAGTCCGAAGTGCTCGCCGTGCGCGCCGCGCACGACCTCGGGGAGCGCTGACCGCCGTGGACCTGCTCGTCCTCTCCGAAGTGCGCTGGGGCTACTTCCGCACGCGGAAGCAGTTCCTGCTGTCGCGCTTCCCGGCACCCTGGCGGGTGTTCTTCGCCCAGCCTCCGGGCGGCGGCGCGGACGATCCGTGGGAGCCGAAACAGGAGGGGCGCGTCACCTATTTCACGGTGCCGTTCCTCAAGCCGGGCACCAAGTCCGCGCTCTACAACGCCGCCGCGGCCACGGGGCCCGGCCGGTGGCTGATCGAGTCGGCGGCCGAGCGCTACCTGGGTGGGATGCTCCGGAAGCTGGGGGTGGACCGCGAGCCCGTGGTGCTGGCCTCCAACATCTACACCGCCGGCGCGCTTTCGCGGCTCCGGAAGAAGCTGCTACTGTACGACTTTAACGACAGTCCCTTTCAGTTCTCCGTGAGCCCCCCATGGGCCCGCGGGTACTGGCCGCGCACCATCCGACAGGCGGACGCCGTGTTCGTCGTTTCGGAGTTCTATCGTCGGCAGCTCGCCGGGGAGACCGATCGGCCCTTGATCCTGCTCGGGAACGGAGTCGAGATGGCGCACTTCGAGGCGCCGCGCGACGTCCCCGCGGACCTCGCGCCGTTGCCCCGGCCGCTGATCGGTTACGTGGGACTGTTGTCGCACTTCCTGGACTTCGAGATGTTGGAGTCGCTTCGCCGGAACCGGCGGGGGGGCACGCTGGTATTGGTGGGGCCGGGCACACCGGCGACCGACGCCGCGGTGGCCGAACTGGGCCGCCGGGAGGGAGTCGCGGTGCTGGGTCCCCGTCCGTACGAGCAGGTGCCGGCCTACATGCAGGCGCTGGACGTCGGGGTGATTCCCTTCCGCGCGGACGATCCGTTCGTGCAGGGCATCAACCCGAACAAGGTGTACCAGTACCTCGCAGCCGGTCTGCCCGTGCTCACGACTCCGTTGCTCGATCTCCGGGAGAGCGCACCCGACCTGCTCTTTGCGACTGATGACCGCTCCATGAGCCAAGCGCTCGCGACGGCGCTCGACGCGCCGGCCGATCGCGACCGGCGCCGCGCACTGGCCCGTCCGCACGACTGGGACGCGCTGGCCGCGCGCATGGTGCACGAGATCGAGGCGCGGCTTCCCGCCGCGTGAACCCGGAGCCGCAGGAACCCATGGCCCAGACCAAGCCCGCCCCGAAGTCGAGCGCCTCGTCCGGCGCGTTCACGCTCACCACGGCGTGGGCCGCGGTCGTGCTCGCGCTGCTCACGCTGCTGTTCTTTCACGAAGTCTCGATCGGCGGGCGCACGTTCGTCTCGCCGGACGCGACCAACCCGCTCGGCTTCGTGCGCATCGGCGAGCAGTCGCTCACGCAGAACCACGTGTACCCGCTGTGGAACCCGTTCGTGTTCCTCGGCATGCCGAGCTTCGGCTCCGGCGCGTACAACCCGTGGATCTATCCGCCCGACTGGCCGCTCGCGCTGATCCAGAAGGTCGTGCCGCTGCCCGAACTCACGTGGCTGCTCCTCTACTACTTCCTCGGCGCGTACTTCATGTACCAGCTCGCGCGCGAGTGGGGAGCGCGGCCGGAGGGCGCACTGCTCGGCGCGGTCGCGTTCGTGTTCGCGCCGAACCTCGTCGCGGTCGGCGCGCACGGGCACGGCAGCCAGCTCGTGAACTCCGCCTACCTGCCGCTCATGGTGTGGCTCGGCGCGCGCTGGATGCGGCGCGGTTCGCTCACCGATCTCGGCGCGCTCGCGCTCGCGGGCGGCTTCCAGTTCCTGCGCGGCCACGTGCAGATCTGCTTCTACTCGTGGATCGCCGTGACGATGTGGGCGGGCGTGTCGGTGGTCTCGGCGCTCCGCACGCCGGGCGAACTGCCCGCGCGCGCGCTGCGCGCCGTCGGCGTGCTGGCCGCGGCCGCGCTCGCGTTCGGCGTGGCCGGCGTCTACAACCTGCCGCTCAAGGATTACGCGCAGTACTCGATCCGCGGCGGCGACACGAGCGGCGGCGCGGGCTTCGCGTACGCGACCGGCTGGTCGCTCGCGCCCTACGAACTGCTCTCGGCCGTGATCCCGAACTGGGTCGGCTTCGGCGGGCAGACGTACTGGGGTGGCATGCCGTTCACCGACTACCCGAACGTCTATCTCGGCGTCGTCGCGGTGCTGCTCGCGATCCCCGCGCTGCTCGGCGGCGGCGCGCCGCGGACGTTCGCGCTGCTGCTCGGCGCGTTCGCGCTGCTCGTGTCGTTCGGCAGCCACTCGCCCCTGTACGCGTGGATGTACGCGCACGTGCCGATGTTCAACAAGTTCCGCATCCCCGTGATGATCGTGATCCTGCTGCAGCTCTCCATGGCGCTCGGGCTCGCGTGGGGCTGGACCGAGATCGTCGCGCCCGACCCGAAGCGCCGGGCGCTGCACGAGCGGCTCTGGTGGGTGGTCGGCGCCGTCGTGGTCGCGTGCGGGCTCGGCGTGCTCGGCGGGGGCGAGGGGCTGCGCACCTGGTACGTGAACATGGCCACGACGCTCAAGCAGGGCTTCCCGGCCGAGGCCGCGCAGTACGCGTTCGCGGCGTTCACCGCGGACACGCAGAAGGCGCTCATCGCCGGACTCGTCGCGATCGCGGTGGCGATGCTCACCGTGCGCGGCAAGCTCAACGCCGGGCTCGCGAGCGTGATCGCGCTCGTGCTGCTGCTGACCAGCCTGTGGCCGATCTCGAACCAGGTCATGGCGCCGGTGATCGGCGACCCGATCGCGCGCGACACCGACGCGGGCCGCGACGAGATCGTGGACTTCCTCGAGAAGCAGGGGCCGTGGGGCAGCTTCCGCGTCATGTACCCCGAGCTGCGCGACAACCGGCTCGCGGGCTTCGGCGTCGCGGTGCTCGGCGGCTACCACGCCGCGAAGCCGCAGCTGTACCAGGACCTCGTCACGCCCGGCAGTTCGGTCATCCTGAGCGCGCGGCTGTGGACCCTGTGCAACGTGCGCTACCTCGCGCTCAACCAGAACGTGCCCGCCGAACAGCTGCCGCAGGTGCTCGGTCCGCTCGGCGCGTTCTTCACGCCGGTCTACTCCGGCGCCGCGGGCGGCGTGTACGAGTACGCGAGATGGCTGCCGCGCGCGACGGTGGTGAACGCGTGGGCGGTGATCCCGGACACGGGCGCCGCGGCGGTGGATTCGGTGTCGTCGAGCATGCGCGATCCCGCCACGTTCGCGTTCGTCTCGAAGGACCCGGGCTTCCCCTCGGGGGACGGCTCGGCGCCGGCGGGCGTGGCGAACATCACGAAGTACGGACTGCACGAAGTCGAAATCGAGGCCGAAGCCTCCGGTGCGGCGCTCGTGCGCCTGTCCGACCTCTGGTACCCGGACTGGAAGGCGACGGTGGACGGCAAGGCCGCCGAGATCCTCCGCGCCGACCACGCGCTGCGCGCCGTCGCGATTCCCGCGGGCAGGCACACGGTGCGGTTCACTTTCGAAAGCGCGTCGTTCCGCAACGGACTCACGCTGTCGGTGGTCTGCGCGATCGTGGCGCTCGCGCTGCTCGCCGCCGGAATCCTTCTCGACCGCCGTGCCCATCCCACGAAGCCGAGCGAGGCCGCCTGATGGACAAACTCGTCATCGTTCCGACCTACAACGAACTCGAGAACATCGAGGAACTCCTCACGCGCGTGCTCGGCCTGCCGTACGACCTGCACATCCTGATCGTCGACGACAACTCGCCCGACGGCACCGCGAACGTCGTCAAGGAGTGGCAGAAGAAGACCGATCGCGTGCACCTGCTGCAGCGCCCCGGCAAGATGGGCCTCGGCTCGGCCTACCGTGACGGCTTCCGCTACGCGCTCGCGAACGGCGCCGAATACATCTTCGAGATGGACGCCGACTTCTCGCACGACCCCGACGCGCTCGGACAGTTCCTCGAGAACATCGGCGACGTGGACATCGTGCTCGGCAGCCGCTACCTGCACGGGGTGACGGTCGTGAACTGGCCCTTGAGCCGGCTCATCCTGTCGTACACGGCCAATCTCTACACGCGCATCATCACGGGTCTTCCGCTCATGGACGCGACGGGCGGATTCAAGTGCTTCCGCCGCCGGGCGCTCGAGGGCATCAAGCTCGACCGCGTGAAGTCCGAGGGCTACTCGTTCCAGATCGAGATGTCCTTCCGTTGCTGGAAGCGCGGTTTCAAGATCAAGGAAATCCCCATCATCTTCGTCGACCGCCGCGCCGGAGTCTCCAAGATGAGCCGCAAGATCATCTGGGAAGCGGCCGGCATGGTCTGGCGCCTGCGCCTCCTCGACCTGTTCGGCCAGTTGGAGTGATCCCGCGATGACTCGCCGCCACTCGCTGCTGTTCGCGCTCCTGATGCTCGTGCTCCCCGTCACGGCGCACGCGGCGGGAGCGTGGTCCACCTGGCTGCGCATGTACACGTGCGCGGACCTGGCCGCGTTGCGCGACACCGTCTGGATGGCCTCCGCGGAGGCCGGGCTCGTGTATTACGTGCGTGGGACCGGAACCTTCGGTTCGTACACGCGCGAGCCGGGCGGACTGGCGAGCAACACGCTCAGCGCGCTCGCGATCGACCGTTCGAACCGGATCTGGGCCGCGACGCCGCAGTTCGGAGTGAGCCGCCTGGCGGCCAACCGCTCGACGTGGGATCTCGTGAACGCGTTCGACGGCCTGCCGTCGGACACGGTGAACGTCCTGCGTGCGGACGGCGACACGGTCTGGGTCGGCACGCAGCGCGGCATCGCGCTCTGGGACGGCACGCAGGTCGCGGGCTCCGTGCCCGATCTCGGGACGGCCTCGCCGTTCCGCAGCGACATCGTCACGGGCATCGTCGTGCTGCGCGACTCGCTCTTCGTCTCGACCACCGACGGCGTGTACGTCGCAAGGCTTTCGCAGCGGCTCGCGACCTGGGCGAACGTGGACGGTGGACTCGGCTCGACCAACGTGCGCTCGCTCGCCAGCGACGGCCGCGAACTCTTCGCGCTCTCGAGCGGCAACACGTACCGCTGGAGCATGACGTCCCGTACGTGGGGCGTGGCCGGCGGGCAGGGCTCGGTGAAGAAGCTCACCGACGGCTTCGGGCGCATCCTCTCGATCTCGGCCACGGGGATCTACCGCTGGTCCGTCAACCAGTGGCTGCTGGTCTCCGGTTCGCCGGGCGCGGACGGCTCGAGCGAGGGCGGGCAGGAGTTCACGTCGGATCCCGACGGCGTGCTCCTCTCTTTCGGCAACGGCCTGCTGCGCACGCAGGCGTCTCCCACGTGGAGCGCCGTGGAACCGCCCGGCCCCGCCGGCAACAGCATCCAGAACCTGCTCGTGGACGGGCCACGCGTCTGGGTGAACACGTTCGGCGAGGGCGTCGCACGCTGGGACGGGACACGGTGGCGCAACTGGTTCCCGACCGCCTGCAGTGCCGCGTCCGACACGGTGTTCGCGAATCCCGCATTCGCCTTCACGCTGCTGCGCGACCGCTCCGGGAACATCTGGACGTCGCACTGGGAGCAGGGCATCGAGCGCATCGATCCCACCGTGAACCCGCCGCACTTCACGCACGTCTTGAGCACGTGCGGCGTGCCGACCGCGGACACGCTCTGCCGCCACACCGACGGCTGGTCGTCCGCCGTGGACTCCGCGGGCTTCGTCTACATCGGCGGGGACACGCCGGACCGCGGCACGCTCGAGCCCATGGGCATCGACGTGTACGACCCGTCCGGGAACATCGTCATCAACTGGAAGACCACGAACGCGGGACTGGGCGACAACCAGGTGCGCGCGATCACCGTCTCGAAGGACGGGCAGATCTGGGCGGGCTTCGCTTCGCGCGGCGTGAGCTACGACACGCTCGCGGCGACGGGATCGGATCGCTCGCGCCTGCCCACGTTCGAGCCCGTCGTGGGGCTCGAGAACACCGACATCTTCGGGCTCGTCGCGCAGGGCGATTCCATCTGGGTGCTCACGACGAGCAACGTGCGGCGCGTGAGCCGCACGACGCACGCGCTCGTCAGCCAGCTCGAGATCCCCGCCGGTCCCGCACCGCGCGGCGCCGTGCGCCCGATCGACGTGGGGCCCGACGGCTCGGTGTGGGTGGGAACGTCCGACGGCGTGCGTCACTTCAAGCGCGGCGGCGGCTACGAGGACTTCAAGACGACGAACTCGCCGCTCGCGAACAACGAGCTGCGCGCCGTGTGCGTGGACAAGGCGACCGGAGTGGTGTGGTTCGGCACCGCGGCGGGCATCAACCGCTACGACCCGAACTACGTCGCGCCGACGCCGCCCGCGCTCACGCGGCTGGACATGCTGCTCTACCCGAATCCGCTCTCGCTCACGCGCATGGGCCTGCAACTGCGGCTGCGCGGCAACACGACGTCGTATCGCGGCGAGGTGCTCGACCTGTCGGGCCGCGTCGTGCGCGAGTTCGCCGTGTCGGGGAACGACGCCGTGATCTGGGACGGCCGGGACCAGGACGGCAAGTTCGTGCAGCCGGGCGTGTACTTCGTGCACGCGCGCGGCGGCGGCCGTGAGGGCATCGCGCGCGCCGTCGTGCTGCACTGACCGGGGAGGAACGCATGCAGGCGCTGGCCGCGCGCTGGCTCGACCGCGCGCCCGCGGACTGGGGCGCGCTGCTCGCGTCCGATCCCGCGGCGGCGCCGTCGCACCGTCCGGAGCTGTGGGCGGCGTTCACGGCGACGAACCCGGCGCTGTCGTTGCGCGTGCTCGCCGTGGAGCGGGCCGGCCGCCTCGTGGGCGGCGCCCCGGTGCTGATCGAACGGCGCGCCGGGCTGCACTGGCTGCACGCACTGCCGATGCTGCTCACGGCAGCGCCGCTCGCGGCGCCTCAGGAGCGCGCGGCGGTGGACGGCGTGGCCGCGGAGCGGTTCGCCGCGCTCGCCGCCGAGTGCGGCGCGGCCGGCGGGGAATGGGCGCTGCACCGCGCGGGATCCTCGGATGCGGAGGCCGCGGCGCTCGCCGCCGCGTCGGAGCGCGTGAGCGGCGAGACGCGCTGGCTCGAGGCGTCCGTCGTGGATCTTTCGGGCGGCATCGAGGCCGCGTCGAAGCGCGTTTCGCGCAAGCACCGCCAGGCCATGCGCGCCTCGCGTGAAAGAGGTCTCGCGTTCGCCGAGGAGCCGGGCGCGCTCGAGGGCGTGTACGCGCTGCACCTCGCGCAGTCGCGCGCGTGGGGGGCGCACCGGCCGCAGCCGCTGGCGCTGTCGCGGGCGCTGATCGAGCGGGGCGCGGCGCGATTGTTCACGCTGCGGCGCAGCGGTGAACTGCTTTCGGGCGCGCTCGTGCTCGACGGCGGCCGCGAGTCGTTCGCGTGGTGGAGCGGCACGCACCCGGAGGGCCGCCGCCTGAACGCGTTCCCGCTGCTGTTGTGGAGCGTCGCGGAGTGGGCCGCGGCCGCGGGGAGGTCCCGTCTCAACCTCGGCGCGAGCACGGGGCTGCAGATGGTCGCGTCGTTCAAGAGTGCGCTCGGCGCCGCCACGGAGCGCTATCCCGTACGCTGGCTGGATGCGCGCCACGCGCCCGCGCCCGCCCGCGCGCTCGCCGCGCTGCAGGCGTTCGTCCGCCGCGGACGGGAGCGCGGCGCGGAGCACGAGGGACCGGAAGCCGCCCGCGGCGCCGGCGCGACGCGCGAGGGACCGGAAGCCGCCCGCGGCGCCGGCACAGAGCACGAGGGACCGGAAGCCGCCCGCGGCGCCGGAGGCGCCGGCCGATGAAAATCGCGACGCTCTCCAACGCCTCCGTCGTGCACACCCTGCGCTGGGTCGAGCACCTGCGTTCACGCGGCCACGACGTGCGCGTCTGGTCGCTGGAGCGCGGTCCCGAGTCGCTCGGCGCGCGCGCGCTGCCCGAGCCGCCGCTGCCCGGCTTCGTGCGCTACCCGCTCGCGACGCTGCCCCTGCTGCGCGAACTGCGCGAGTTCGCGCCGGAAGTGATCGACGCGCACTACGTCCCGAACTACGGGCTCATCGGCGCGCTCTCCGGCTTCCGGCCGCTGTCCGTCGCCGCGTGGGGGAGCGACCTGCTGATCGCCGGCAAGCGCGACGCGCTGCAGCGCCTGCGCGCCCGCTTCGTCCTGCGCCGCGCCGATCTCGTCATCGCGGACAGCGGCAATCTCGCCGCGGCCGCGCTCGCGCTCGGCGCGCCGAAGCGCACGCTGCGCGCCATTCCCTGGGGCGTGGACCGCGAGCGTTTCGCGCCCGCCGCCGAGCGCGAGGCCGGGCTGCTGCTCAGCACGCGCATGCACGAGAGCGTCTACGACATCCCCGCGCTGCTGCGCGGCGTCGCGCCCGTGATGGCGCGGCGGCCGGACACCCGGCTCGTGATCGCGGGCGACGGCTCGCTGCTCGAGGCGCACCGCGCGCTCGCGGCGGAACTGCTGCCCGCCGGACGGTACGAGTTCACGGGGCGCATCACGCCCGCCGAACTCGCACGATTGCTGTCACGCGCCGAGGTCTACCTGTCGGCGTCGCTGTCGGACTCGACCTCGCTCTCGCTGCTCGAGGCGATGTCCGCCGGGGCGCTGCCCGTCGTGAGCGACATCGAGGGCAACCGCGAGTGGGTCGCCGACGGCGACGGCGCCCGCTTGTTCCCGTGCGGCGACGCCGCCGCGGTCGAGCGCGCGGTGGACGCCGCGCTCGGCGACGCCGCGTGGGCGCGCCGCGCGCGTGCGCGCAACGCCGCCGTGATCGCCGAGCGGGGGGACTGGCACCGCAACTTCGCGCGCATCGAGCAGGCGTTCGCGGCGCTCGCCGCGGGCCGGCCGCTGCCGCCCGATCCCGGAGCGTTCGCGTGAACAAGCGACTGCTCGTGCTCGCGTACTTCTTCCCGCCGCTCGCGGGAGGAGGCGTGCACCGCGTGCTCTCGTTCACGCGTTACCTGCCCGCGCACGGCTGGGACTGCACCGTCGTCTGCGCGGGCGAGGACGACTACTGGGTGCGCGACGATTCGCTCTCGCTGCGCGTGAGCGCGGGCACCGAGGTGATCCGCGTGCGCGGCGGCAGCGCGCTGTCCGCGCTCCTCAAGACGGGCCGCGGCGGAGCGACGGGCCGGCGCAGCGGGGGCGCGTTCGCGCCGCTGCGCTCGCTCGCCGACTTCTTCCTGCTGCCGGATTCGTACGCGGGCTGGTCGGCGCGCGCGCGCGACGCGGCGGCCGCGCGGCTCGCCGCGGGCGGCGTGGACGCGCTTCTCACGACGTCCCCTCCGGACAGCGTGCACCTGGCCGGCGCCGCGCTCGCCGAGCGTTTCCACGTGCCGTGGGTGGCCGACTTCCGCGACCCCTGGATCGGGCTGCACTTCCGCACGCCGCCGACGGCGTGGCACCGCGCGCGCCACCGCGCCATGGAGCGCACCGTGCTGGAGCGTGCCGATCTCGTGCTCACGGCCTCGCGCACGCACGCCGACCGCATCGTGGCCGAGGGACGAGCGACGCGCGCGCTCGAGCACCTGCCGAACGGATTCGAGCCGCACTCCGCACCGGACGCGGCGGCGGCTCCGAACGCCGCGCCCGCGGCCGGAGCGATGTTCCACGTCGTGTTCACGGGCACGCTCTCGCTCATGCCGGACGCGTTCACGCTGCTCGAGGCGCTGCGCGAGTGGTTCGCGCGTGCCCCCGAAGCCCGCGAGCGCGTGCGGGTGACGCTCGCCGGTCCGTACGACACGTCCTACGAGTCGCGCGCCGCGGCGCTCGGTCTCGCCGGCGTCGTGCGCTTCCCGGGTGCGCTCGCGCACGCCGAGTCGCGCGCGCTGCAGCGAGGCGCCGACGTGCTGCTGCTGTGGAAGCCGCCGGGAGAGGGCTACGCGACGATGGTGCCCGGCAAGCTCTACGAGTACCTCGACGCGGCCCGTCCGGTCGTCGCGCTGCTGCCGTCCGGCGACGAGGCGGCGGGACTCGTGCGGCGCGCGGGCGGCCTCGTGACCCCGCAGGGAGACGCATCCGCACTGGCGCGCGAACTCGAAACGCGGTACATGGCTTGGAAGGCCGACGGCCGCGCCACGGATGCGCGCCCGGATTGGCTCGACGAACACGCGCGCCCCGTGCTGGCGGCGCGGCTCGCCGCACGACTCGACGGACTCACCGGAGGGAACCCGTGGTCCTCACGTTGAACGGCCCCGTCACGCGGGTCGAACGCATCGGTCTCGCGATCGCCCTGCTTCTGGCCGTCGCGCTCATGTGGCCCGTGCGGCACTACCTGACCGACGACACGTTCATCCACCTGCAGTACGCCAAGCACCTCGCGGCGGGGCAGGGCTTCGTGTTCAACCCCGGCGAGCACGTGTACGGCAGTACGAGCCCGCTGTGGGTGGCGCTGATCGCGGACGGCATGGCGGTCGGCCTCGACGGCCTGTGGACGGCGCGCGCGCTCGGCTTCGCCGCGACGCTCTGGTCGGTCGTGCTGTTCTTCCAGCTCATGCGCCGCAACCTGCGCATGCCCGAACTGCGGGCGCTCGCGACGATCACGTGGGCATGCCACGCGTGGATGATCCGCTGGTCGCTGTCGGGCATGGAGACGCCGCTCGCGGTCGCGCTCGTGCTCGCGGGCTTCGTCGCGTTCACCGAGGGCCGGCAGTGGGGCTCGCGCCCCGTGCGCACGGGCGCGCTGTGGGCGCTCGCCGCGCTCACCCGCCCCGAAGCGGTGTTCCTGCTCGTGCTGTGGGGCATGTTCCTCGTGATCGACACCGACTCGCGCGAGGGTGTCCGCCGGCTCATCGCCGGCGTCATTCCGCCCGCGCTCATCTACGGCGGCTGGCTGCTGTTCTCGCGCCTGTACTTCGGCACGTTCTGGCCGAACACGCTCGCGGCGAAGACCGCGGGCGGCGTGGGCTTCGACTACTTCGTGGACACGATGCTGCGCCAGGTGAAGATCGTGGGCGCGACCGACGCGGCGATCGTGGGCGCCATGGTCGCCGCGATGATCTTCGGCGGCGCGCGGCTGTGGCCGAAACGCATGCTCGCGCAGCGCTTCCTGCCCTGGGTCTGGGTCGCGGTCGTGCCCGTGCTGTACGTGATGCGCGGCGTGCCCGTGCTCTCGCGCTACCTCGTGCCGCTCATGCCCATCCTCGCGTGGCTCGCCTGGCGCGCGGTCGAGCGCTGGTGGGCGGGCGAGGAGCCCGCGCCCGAACTCCGTCGTGGCGCCGCGCTGCTCGGCATCGGGCTCGCGTCGCTCGCGCTCGTGCAGAACCTGCTCGTCTACAACAACGTCGTGCTGCCGCAGGTGCGCTCGTTCGGCGCCGGCTTGCGCCAGAGCCTGATTCCGTGGGGCGAGTGGTTCGACGAGCACACGAAGCCGGGGGTCTCGATCGCGGCCCCGGACATCGGCGCGATCGGTTACTACGGCAACCGCCGCGTCGTGGACCTCGCCGGGCTCGTCACGCCGGCGATGATCCCGCTGCTCGAGAAGGAGCAGCCCGAGGCGCTCGTCGCGAACTTCTCCTTCGCCGCCGTCGCGCGCCCCGAGTTCCTGGTCGACCGCTCCACCCGGGCCTACGACCTCATGAGCCGCAGTCCGTTCTCCGCGGCGCTCGTGCCGCTGGGCAACGCCGCCGTGCCGAACCTCGGCGTGGCCCGCCCCGAAGCCGCCGTCTACTCGTTCTACCGGGTGGACTGGGCGGTCTACGACTCGCTCGCCGCCCGGCGCTGACCGGGGGAGGGAGCTCGCGCTCGCTGCACGCGCGTGCACCTATACGATTTTCGAGCGCGAGTCCATTTTTTTCTTTGGACCTTCTCCCACGCAGGCGTACATTGCGCCTCGGTGGTGATTTTTGGGGGAACGGGGGGAAACCGGGGGACCGGTGGAGCCCAATGGAAAGAGGCCGATGTCCACCTTCTATGTGACCGAGCACTACGCGATCGACGACAAGGGACGACTCGTCGTTCCGATGTCGCTGCGCACGGGTGACGGTCGCAAGAACCCTCTCTCCAAGTTCGTTCTCGTCGGCGGCCTCGACGGCTGCCTCTGGTTGTACGCGGAAGAAGAGTGGACGCACTTCGAGGAACGCCTGCGTCGCCTGTCGATGGGCACGAAGGATCAGCGAGCCTTCGCGCGAGCGTTTCTCGTCGGAGCCAGCAAGGTGACGGTGGACAAGCAGGGACGCATCTCGATCCCATCGTCGCTCATGGTCCGTGCAGGTCTCGGCAAGGAAGCCGTCCTGCACGGACAGGTTGGCCGCATCGAAATCTGGTCGCCCGAGCGCTTCGAGGCCACGGTGAACCCGACCCTGGACCACCTCGACGACCTCGGCGAAACCGTGCTGAAGGATCTCCTCTGATGGTCGCTCCGCTCGCCACGCTCGAAGGCACGCGCACGATGGCCGTGAACCTCCAGTTCACGCGCGGCCGTCACGGCGCGGCCGCGCGCATCGAGCTGCACGACCGTCCCGCCGGACGCTTCGCGACGATCGCGCTGCGCGGCTGGATCGACCTTTCCGCGGAGCGCCGCCTCGAGCAGACGCTGGACGACCTCGCGGGCCGCGGGGTGTCCCAGCTGCTCGTGGACTGCTCGCAGCTCCGCCACATCGACTACCGCATGGTGCCGCGACTCGTCGGCGCCCTGCAGCGGTTCGAGTCGCGCGCGGGTTCGTTCGCGCTCTGCGGACTCAGCCGCTACCTGCGCGACCTGTTCCGGCTGGCCGGCTGCGACGCGCACCTGCGCGCGTGGCCGAGCGCGGCGGACGTGCTGGCGAGCCCCGCGCTGGCGGGAGCTCCTGGTGGATGTGCGTCATGATCCGGTGCTGCTGCACGAGACGCTCGGCTTCCTGCTCGGCGGGGAAGGGCTCTACCTCGACGCGACGCTGGGCGACGGCGGACACGCGTCGGCGCTCCTCGACGCCGAACCTCGTGCGCGGCTGCTCGGCAACGACCGCGACCATGGCTCGCTCGACTTCGCCCGCGCGCGCCTCGCGCGTTTCGGTGATCGCGTGACGCTCGTGCACGGCACCTTCGCCCAGCTGCCGCAGGCGCACGCCGCCGCGGGCGGGGAACGGCTCGCCGGCGCGCTCTTCGACTTCGGTCTCTCGTCGCGCCAGATCGACGATCCCGCGCGCGGCATCAGCTTCATGCACGAGGGCCCGCTCGACCAGCGCCTCGACCGCTCGAACGGCCTGCCGCTGAACGAGCGCCTCGCGCTCGCCGACGAGGCCGAGGTGGCGCAGGCGCTGCGCGAGTACGGCGATGTGCGCGGCGCCGGCCGCATGGCGCGCGCGATCGTGGCCGCGGCCCGCGCGGGCGCGCTCGGCACCACGCGCGACCTGGCGGCCGTCGTGGGACGTGCGGGCGGGGACTCCCGTCCGAAGGCGCTGGCGCCGGTGTTCCAGGCGCTGCGCATCTGGGTCAACGACGAGCTCGGCGACATCGACGCCGCGCTCGCGTGGCTGCCGTCGGCGGTCCGCGACGGTGGCGTGGTCGTGACGCTGTCGTACCACTCCGGCGAGGATCGCCGGGTCAAGCACGCGCTGCGCGGTGAGCCGCGCGTGTCCGTTTCACGCCGCCTGCCCGTCATGGACGATGCGGAGGCGGTGGGGCCGTGGGAGGAGCTGACGCGCAAGGTCGTCGTCCCCTCGAACGAAGAGCAGGAAACGAATCCGCGTGCACGAAGCGCGCGGCTCAGGGCATTCCGGAGGAAGCCGCGATGACCAAGGATTGGCGCCGCAACGTTCCTTCCTGGCGCACGCCGGATCGCACGCGGTGGGTCCCGAACAAGGCCGCGCTGCTCGTGGTCTTCGTGATGGGATTCACGCTCGTCGAGGTCTGGTCGCACGCCACGGTCCAGAGTCTCAGCGTCGAAGTCGGCCGCGTGTCGGCCGACCTCAAGCACGAGAACGACCGCACCGCGTGGCTCGGGATGGAGCTCGACCGCGCGAGCAGCCGTTCGGCGTTGCTGCCGGTCGCGGCGAGCACGGGGCTGCGTCCCGTGGACCCGGGACAGATCGTGTCGCTGCCCGAGGACTACCTCAGTCCCTCGGATGGCCGCATGCGCGAGACGGGCTCGTCCACGCTTCTCGCCTCCGCCGCTCGTGCACTACAGTCGCTCGTGCCGGACGCCGCGGCACGAGGTCGTCACGTGAACTGATTTTCCGATCTTCCTCGTGAGAGGAAGCGACCGGAGCCGTTTGGCCGGCCGCGCCTCAGCACCGCGCAAGTGGGTCCGGCGGTCTGCGTGAACCGTCGTTCCATGGAGGGAACAGTTGGCCCACAGGGATATGCGCAAGAGTCGGGTGCTGATGGTGGCGGCCGGCCTTTTTCTGGCCCTCTGCACGATCTGGCTGCGCGTCGCGTGGCTGCAGGTCCCGATGCACGCGCACTACATGGCGCGCGCGGCGGAGCGGCAGGAGAGCCGCGTCAAGCTCACCCCGCGCCGCGGTGACCTCGTCGACCGCAACGGGCGCATCCTCGCGCACGACCTGCAGTCGTTCGAGGTCGCGATCTACATGCCGCAGGTGAAGAGCGTGTCCGCGCTCGCCGCGAAGATGGCGCCGGTGCTCGGCGTGAGCGCGCGCGACCTCACGAAGCGCATCTCCGCGATGAAGGGCTTCGCCTGGCTCGAGCACGACCTCGCTCCCGAGAAGGGACAGGAGCTGCAGCGGCTGCGACTCGAGGGCGTCGTCGTGCAGACGCGCGCGACGCGCGACTACCGGCTCGGCGAGTCCGCGTTCGAGATCCTCGGCCGCACCGATCGCGACAACGTCGGCGTGGACGGCCTCGAGTACCAGTACGAGAACGACCTCGGCGGGCGTTCGGGCTGGATCACGCTCATCCGCGCGGGCGAGAAGCGCTGGATCAAGCTGCCGGGCGCCGAGACGCACCCCGCGCGCGACGGCGCCTCGCTGCAGCTCACGATCGACGCCGACCTGCAGTCGATCGTCGAGCACCACCTCGCGCGCACGGTGGACTCGCTTCAGGCGCTGCGCGGCTTCGCCATCTTCCTCGACCCGATGACGGGCGAGATCCTCGCCGCCGCGTGCGTGCCTCACCTGCCCGCGGGACGCGCGCGCAA
The DNA here is from genome assembly GCA_016215625.1 of Candidatus Eiseniibacteriota bacterium. Lineage (GTDB taxonomy): Bacteria > Eisenbacteria > RBG-16-71-46 > RBG-16-71-46 > RBG-16-71-46 > CAIXRL01. The sequence continues at coordinate 20,368 of JACRIW010000110.1, forward strand.
CTGGACGTTCACGGACCAGTACGAGCCCGGCTCGACCTTCAAGGTCGTCGTCGCCGGCGCCGTGCTCGAGGAAGGGCTCGCGAAGCCGGGCGAGTACTTCACGGGTTCGCCCGGTCACGGCCAGAAGGCCGAACTGCTGCCCGGCGTGTTCATCGGCGACGCGCACGGGCGTCCGGGCTACACGTTCTTCGGCGCGATCCAGAACTCGAGCAACATCGTGTGCGGCAAGCTCGGCATCCGCCTCGGCGCCGAGAAGCTCTACCGCTACGCCGCCTCGCTCGGGTTCGGCACGCTGACCGGCATCGAGTTCCCGGGCGAGACGTCCGGGCGGCTGCGCCCGCTGTCGCGCTGGCAGCCGCGCTCGACGCCGACCGTGGCGATCGGGCAGGAGGTGGCGGTGACGCCGCTGCAGCTCGCGCTCGCGTACGCCGCGATCGCCAACGGCGGCGTGCTCATGGAGCCGATGCTCGTGAAGGAAGTGCGCGCCGCGGACGGCCGCGTGCTGCGCCGCAACACGCCGCAGCCCTCGCACCGCGTGTTCAGCGAGAGCACGACTTCCACGCTCCGCGAGATGCTGTGCGCGGTCGTGGACAGCGGCACCGCGACGGCGGCGAAGCTCGAGGGCATCCGCATCGCCGGCAAGACCGGCACCGCGCAGAAGGTGGATCCCACGCTGAAGGCGTACGGCAGCAAGTACATGGCGTCGTTCGCGGGATTCGCGCCCGCCGAGAATCCGCGCATCGTCGGCGTCGTCGTCATCGACGAGCCGCCGCAGCGCCTGCACTACGGCGGCCAGATCGCCGCGCCCGTGTTCCGCGAGGTCGTGCTCGACCTCATGCGCCAGCCCACGAGCGTGCTGGGCAGCACGACGCGCAACATCGCGATGCGCCCGCCCGACGTGCCCGCCGTCACCGCCCCGGACCTGCGCCTGCTGCCCCGGCGCGAGGCCGAGCGCAAGCTCGCCGACTACGGCCTGCACGCGCGCTTCGAGGGCGACGGCACCCGCGTGCTGTCCCAGTCTCCCGCCGCCGGCCAGCCGGTCGAACGCGGCGGTTCCGTCGTCGCCTGGCTCTCGTCTCCGCAGGACTCGGTCGGGCGCAGCATGCCCGACCTGGCCGGTCTCCCCGTGCGGCAGGCGCTTCGCCAGCTTTCCCAGCGTCAGGTCCAGCCCTTCGTCACCGGAAGCGGATTCGTCGTGCGGCAGGAGCCGGCACCCGGAACGCCACTGCCCTTCAGGGGCGAGTGCCGTCTCTGGTGCGCGGCCGACGCCGCGGCGTCGGGACGTGGTGGCGTGAGCGCGGCCTCGGCGACTTCCCGCCGGCCGTGAGGCTCCGCGACCTGATCGCCGCACTGCCGGGTGCCGCGGTCCGCGGCCCGGACGGCGCCGCGCTCGAAGCCCCGGTCCACTCGCTCGCGCTCGACTCCCGGAAGGTCGCCCCGGGCGACGTGTTCTTCGCGCTCGCGGGCGTGCACGCCGACGGCGCGCGATTCGTGGCGGACGCCGTGGGCGCGGGCGCGCTCGCGGTCGTCACCGCGCGCGGCGCGGTGGTGCCGGACGGCGTGACGCACGTCGAGGTGGACGAGCCGCGGCTCGCGCTCGCCCAGGCCTCCTGCGCGCTGCACGGCGACCCTTCGCGCGCGATGCGCGTGGTCGCGGTCACGGGCACGAACGGCAAGACCACGACCACCTACCTGCTCGAGAGCATCTACGCCGCGGCCGGCTGGAGCGCGGGTGTGATCGGCACGACCGGCATCCGGATCGCGGGCGAGTCGCGCCCGAGCGCGTTCACGACGCCGGAATCGCCGCAGCTGCAGGCGCTGCTCGCCGAAATGCGCGCGCGCGGTGTCGCGGCGGTCGCGATGGAGGCGAGCAGCCACGCGCTCGTGCAGCGGCGCACCTGGGGGCTCGCGTGCGGCGCCGCGATCTTCACCAACCTCACGCAGGACCATCTCGACTACCACGGCACGATGGACGCGTATCTCGACGCCAAGCTCATGCTGTTCGACGGGCGCAACGGCGGCGCCGCGGACGGCGCGACCGCGGTGGTGAACGCGGACGACGGCGCGTGCGAGCGCGTGTGCGAGGCCGCGCGCACCGGCGGCATGCGCGTGCTGCGCTACGGCGACGCGCGCGTGGCGGACGTGCGGCTCGTCTCCGTGCGCGCGGTGCGAACGGGGCTGGAGCTGTGCCTGTCGCTGGCGGGCGCCGAGCGTGCGTTCGTGCTGCCCATGCTCGGACGCTTCAACGCGCACAACGCCGCCGGGGCCGCGGGCGCGGCGCTCGCGCTCGGACTCGCGCCCGATGCGATCGTGCGCGGGCTGGCGTCGTTCGGCGGCGTGCCCGGACGGCTCGAGCGCGTCACGACGGACGAGCCGTTCGCGGTGGCGGTGGACTACGCGCACACGCCGGACGCGCTCGAGCGCGCGCTCGCCGCGTGCCGCGAGCACGCCTCCGGCCGCGTGCTGTGCGTGTTCGGCTGCGGCGGCGACCGCGACCGCGGCAAGCGGCCGCAGATGGGCGCCATCGCCGCACGGCTCGCCGATCGCGCCTGGGTGACGAACGACAATCCGCGCAGCGAGCGTCCCGAGGACATCGCCGCGGAGATCGTGGCCGGGGCGCCGCAGGGCGCCCTCGAAGTGACGCTCGATCGCCGCGCCGCGATCGCCTCCGCGATCCGTGCCGCGGGCCCCGGCGACCTCGTGCTCGTCGCGGGGAAGGGCCACGAATCCACGCAGACCATCGGCGGCGAAGTGCTGCCCTTCGACGACCGCGCCGTCGCGCGCGAAGTGCTCGGAGCCATGCGATGACCGACTTCCCGTTGCCGCCCCGCATCGTGGCCACCGACCGCGCCGGCGCGGACTCCGGCGCGCCCCCGCACGCGGGGCCGGAGGCCACGGCTCCCGCCACTCCCATGATCACGCTCGTCGAACTCGCCCAGTGGTCGCGCGGCGACCTCGTCGTGAAGCACGTCCCCGAGGGCGCCGTCGCGCGCGAGGAGTTCCTGCGCAGCGGCGTCACCGGCGCGAGCCTCGACTCGCGCGCCATCGCGCCCGGGATGCTGTTCGTGCCGCTGCCCGGCCGCAAGGTGGACGGCCACGCGTTCCTCGACGAGGTGTTCGCCCGCGGCGCCGGCGCCGCGCTGTGCGCGCGCGCCGTGCACCCGCTCATCGCGCACCACGACCTCGGGCCGCTCGTGCTCGTGGACGACGTCACCGTGGCGCTGCAGTCGATCGCGACCGAGTACCGCAAGCGCTGGCCCGGACTGATGGTCGGCGTGACCGGCAGCGCGGGGAAGACCACGACCAAGGAACTCGTCGCCGCGGCGTTCGCGACGGAAGCGCCGACGCTGCGCACGCTGGGCAACAAGAACAACCACTGGGGCGTGCCGCTCACGATCCTCGGCCTCGAGCGCCGGCACCAGGTCGCGATCGTCGAGATGGGCATGAACGCGCCCGGCGAGATCGCCGCGCTCGCCGCGATCGCCGGCCCGAACGCCGCCATCGTCACGAACGCCGGCAGCGCGCACCTCGAGGGGCTCGGCTCGCTCGAGGGTGTGGCGCGCGAGAAGGCGTCGCTCGTGCACGCGCTGCCGAAGGGCGCGCCCGCGTTCGTGGGCGCGGACTCGCCGCTGCTGCTCGAGGCCGTGAAGGGCGCGAAGGCCGAGGTGATCACCTACGGCTTCGCGAAGGGCGCGGCCGTGCGCCCGCGCGTCCACGAGGAGCTGGGCGCCGCGGGCTCGCGCCTCGAGGTGGACGGCTTCCCGCCGCTGCACCTGCAGCTCGTCGGCCGGCACATGGCCGCCAACGCGCTCGCCGCGCTCGCCGTGGCGAAGCGCTGGAAGCTCGATCCCGAGCGCGTGGTCGCGGCGCTCGCCGCGTACGCGCCGATGGGCGGGCGCATGGAAGTGAAGCGCGCGCGCGGCGCGACGCTGCTCGTGGACTGCTACAACGCCAATCCGGACTCGATGGCGGCGGCGCTCGCGTCGCTGGCGTCGTGGCCCGGGGCGGTGCGCCGGATCGCGCTCCTCGGCGACATGCGCGAACTGGGCGAGACCGCGGCCCGGCTGCACGAGGAGACGGGCGAAAAGGTGCGCGGCGCCGAGCTGTGGACGGTGGGCGCGCACGCGGGCGATTATGCGCGCGGTGCGGCGCGGGCCGGGGTCGCGGCCCGCGTCTTCGACGACAAACCCGCCGCGGCCGCGGCGCTCCGTGAAGCGCTGGCCGAGGGTGTGGTCGTGCTGCTCAAGGGTTCGCGCGGGGCCGCGCTCGAGCACGTGCTCGAGGGCCTCGACATGGAGAGCTGACGCGTGTTCTACGAGTGGATCTACCCGTTGCACAGCTGGCCCGGCCTCTCGGTGCTGAACGTCTTCCGCTACATCACGTTCCGCTCCGCGTACGCGGCCATCACCGCGCTCGCCATCTCGTACTGGTTCGGGCCCGTGATGATCGCGTGGCTGCGCCGCGTGAAGCTCGGGCAGAAGGTGCGGCAGGAGGGACCCCAGACGCACCTCGGCAAGGCGGGCACGCCGACGATGGGCGGACTGCTCATCGTCACCTCGATCGTGGTGCCGTGCCTGCTGTGGGGCAACTTCCACTCGCGCCAGCTCTGGCTCGCGCTGCTCACGACCGTGTGGCTCGGCGGGCTCGGCTTCCTCGACGACTGGCTGCGCGTGGTGAAGAACTACCCGAAGGGCCTGCTCGGCCGGTACAAGCTCGTCGGCCAGGTCGCGATCGGCGCGATCGTCGGCACGCTCATGCTCGTGTTCCCCGAGACCGGCATGGGGCCGACCGCGACGCACGTGCCGTTCCTCAAGCGGGCCGTGTTCGACTTCGGCTGGCTGTTCGTGCCGTTCGTGATCTTCGTGATCACCGGCTCGTCGAACGCGGTGAACCTCACGGACGGACTGGACGGGCTCGCGTCCGGCCTCGTCGCGATCGCCGCGTTCGCGTTCGCGGGCATGTGCTACGTGAGCGGTCACGCGAAGTTCAGCGCCTACCTCAACATCACGCACCTCGTCGCGAGCGGCGAGCTGACGATCTTCTGCGCCGCGGTGGTCGGCGCCGCGCTCGGGTTCCTCTGGTACAACTGCCATCCCGCCGACGTGTTCATGGGCGACACGGGTTCGCTCGCGCTCGGCGGCGCGCTCGGCGTGGTCGCCGTGCTCATCAAGCGCGAGTTCTGGCTCGTGCTCGTGGGCGGCGTGTTCGTGGCCGAGGCGCTGTCGGTGATGATCCAGGTCACGAGCTTCAAGCTCACCGGCAAGCGCGTCTTCCGCATGTCGCCGCTGCATCACCATTTCGAACTGCTGGGCTGGGCGGAGTCGCGCGTCGTGCTGCGCTTCTACATCGTCGCCGCCCTGCTCGCGCTCCTCTCACTCTCGACCTTCAAGCTGCAATGACCTTCGACCGCTGGAATCCCCCTCCGGGGCGCAAGGCGCTCGTCGCGGGCGCCGCCCGCAGCGGCGTCGCCGCCGCCCGGCTGCTCGCGCGCCACGGCGCCGACGTGACCCTGTGCGACCGCCGCGCCACCGACGCGCTGAGCGAGGCCACCCGCGCGCTCGCCGCCGACGGCGTGACCGTGACCGGCGGGCGCGACGACGCCGGGCTGCTCGACGGCCGCGACCTGCTCGTGTGGAGCCCGGGCATTCCCGTGGACCACGCCCTCATCGTCGCGGCGCGCGAGCGCGGCATCCCGGTCATGGGCGAACTCGAACTGGGCTTCCTCGCCGCGAAGGCGCCCCTGCTCTGCATCACCGGCACGAACGGCAAGAGCACCACGACCGATCTCACCGGCGCGCTGCTGCGCGCGGCCGGGCGCGAGGTCGAGGTCTGCGGCAACATCGGCCGCGCGATCTGCGAGGTGGCGGAGGACGTGAGCGACTCCGGGCTGCTCGTCGTCGAGGTGTCGAGCTTCCAGCTCGAGACCGTCGAGAAGCTCAAGCCGTGGGTGTCCACCTGGCTCAACCTGACGCCGGACCATCTCGACCGCCACGGCGACCTCGAAACCTACGCCGCCATGAAGGACCGGCTGTTCGTGCGGCAGGACGAATCCGACTGGGCCGTGCGCAACGCCGACGACCCCGCCGTCGCGAGCCGCCGCGCCGGGCACGGCGCCCCGCTCGAGTTCTCGCCCACGCGTCCGGTACCGGAGGGCGCGTACTTCGAGGACGGCCACCTCGTCACCGCCTGGCGCGGCGGGCGCGAACGCCTCATGCCGCGTTCCGAGGTGCGCCTGCCCGGGCCGCACAACCTCGCCAACGTGCTCGCGGCCCTCACCACCGTGATGCCGCTCGAACTGCCACCCGAGGTGCTGCGCGCGACCCTGCGCGAATACGGCGGCCTCGAGCACCGCCTCGAGCCGGCCGGATCGGTCGGCGGGGTGCGGTTCGTGAACGACTCGAAGGCCACGAACACGAACTCGCTCGAGGTCGCGTTGCAGAGCTTCCCCGAGAAGATCGTGCTCATCGCCGGGGGGCGGGACAAGGGCCAGGACTTCTCGCCGCTCGCCCCGCTGGTCCGGCAGGCCTGCCGGCAGGTCGTGCTGATCGGGGAGGGCGCCCCGGCCATGGAGCAGGCCTGGACGGGCGTCCCGGCCGTCCGTGCGGAATCCCTGCGCGAAGCGGTCGAAATGGCGTACCTTGCAGCACGACCGGACGGTGTGGTCCTGCTTTCGCCGGGCTGCTCGTCCTACGACATGTTCAAGGACTTGGAAGACCGTGGACGCCGCTTCAAGGATGAAGTGGCGAGATTGGCGCAGGGAGGCGCGCGCACGTGAATCGCGGGGATCGCTGGATCATCGCCCTGGCACTCATCCTGACGTTCATCGGCGTCGTGATGGTGTACTCGGCCGGATCGTTCGCGTCGTTCATCCACCATCAGGGCGGCGGCTACTATCTGCAGCAGCAGGCGCTGCGCGTGGTGCTCGGCGTCTTCCTCATGTGGTTCTGCGCGCGCAAGCTGAACCTGCGCTGGCTCGAGACGATTTCGCCGTGGGCGCTCGCCGCCTGCTGCCTCCTGCTCGTCGCGGTGATCGCGGTCGGGCACACGTCGAAGGGCGCGACGCGCTGGTTCCGCGTCGGCTCGGCGTCCCTGCAGCCGACCGAACTCGCGCGCATCGCCGCGGTCGTCTTCCTCGCGGCGCTGCTCAAGCGCCGGCCGATCGAGGACCACGGCTTCTGGCGCGGCCTCGTGCCGCCGATGCTGCTGCTCGGCTTCGTCGCCGCACTCATCTTCAAGCAGCCCGCGCTCAGCTCGGCGGCGCTGCTGTTCGCGACCGGCTTCACGATGTTCTTCCTCTCCGGCGCTCCGCTGCGCTACCTCGCCATTCCGGTCGGCGTGGGCGCGCTCGCGGTGGTCGGCGGGGTGGCGACCCATCCGTACCAGCTGAAACGCGTCAGCACGTTCCTCGACTTCGTGCTGCACGGGAAGCTCGACGCGCAGGGCGCGGGCTACCAGATCGACCAGTCCCTCATCGCCATCGGCTCGGGCGGCGTCTTCGGCCGCGGGCTGGGGGCGGGCTTCCAGAAGCTGCTGTCGCTTCCGGACGCGCACACCGACTTCATCTTCGCCATCGTCGGCGAGGAGCTCGGACTCGTGGGAGCTTCCGTGCTGCTCGTCGTCTTCGCACTTTTCCTGTGGCGGGGCCTGCGCGTCACGGCGCGCTGCTCCGACCCGTTCGCTTGCCTGCTCGCCGGCGGGATCACCGTTCAGTTCGGGCTCTACGCGGTCGCCAATCTCATGGTCGCGACGAGTCTCGCTCCCACCACGGGTCTGCCGCTGCCGTTCGTGTCGTACGGCGGCTCGGCACTCCTGGTGAATCTCGCGGCGGCCGGCATCCTGTATCGCATCAGCGCGCTCAACGGTGAGGACGAGGCTCTCACTCGTTCCCGGTGGGCGCGGGAGGGAGCATGAAGATCCTGATCGCCGGCGGTGGCACCGGAGGGCACGTCTTTCCGGGCATCGCCGTCGCCGAGGAACTCCGGCGCAGCCGTCCGGACTGCGAGATCGTGTTCGCCGGCACCCGCCGCGGACTCGAGTCCCAGGCCGTTCCCGAAGCCGGGTTCACCATCCGATACCTCGCCGGCAGCGGCTTCAATCGCCGCCGCTGGTGGACGTGGCCGATCGCCGCGATCACGAACCTCGTGGGCGTGCTGCAGGCGCTCCTGCTCGTGCTCACGGAGAACCCGCAGGTCGTGCTCGGCACGGGCGGGTACGTCAGCGCGCCCATCTCGTTCGCCGCGAAGCTGCTCGGCCGGCCGCTGATCCTGCAGGAGCAGAACAGCCGCCCGGGTCTCGCGAACCGCCTGCTCTCGCGCATCGCGGACGAAGTGCACCTGTCGTTCCTCGAGGCGCGCAGCGACTTCCCGCGCAAGGACCACCTCAAGGTCACGGGCAATCCCGTCCGCGCGCACATCCTCGCGGGCGACTCCGACGCGGCGATGCGCGAGTTCGAGCTCGACCCGTCGCGCCCCGTGGTGTTCGTGTTCGGCGGCAGCCTCGGCGCGCAGCGCATCAACGAGGCGGCGATCGAGACCATGCGCCAGCTGCAGGGCCGCGTTTCGCTGCAGCTCATCCTCCAGACCGGCCGCGCGGACTTCGACCGGGTGAAGGCGATCGTCGAAGCCGAGAAACTCCCGGCCCGGGTGCTGCCGTTCGTGAAGAAGATCCACATGGCCTACGCGGCGGCCGACCTCGTCGTCTGCCGCGCCGGCGCGATGACGCTCGCCGAAATCGCCGTGTGCGGCCTGCCGGCGATCCTCGTGCCGTATCCGTACGCCGCGCACAACCATCAGGAAGAGAACGCCACCAACCTCGTGGACCGCGGCGCCGCGGTGATGATCCTCGACGCCGAACTCACGGGCGACCGGCTCGCGCGCGAAGTCGCGCACCTGCTCGCGGACAAGCAGGCGCTCTCGCGCATGTCGGCGAACGCGCGCCTGTTCGCGCGCCCCGACGCCGCGTCGCGCCTCGCGAAGACGCTGCTGCGGCGCGCGGAGGGCAAGCCGGAGGTGGTCGAGGAGTCGCCGGTGGAAGGGGGCCAGTGATGTACGGGCACACCCACCGGATCCACTTCATCGGCATCGGCGGCAGCGGCATGTCCGGGCTCGCCGAGGTGCTGCTCAACATGGGCTACTCGGTGGCGGGCAGCGACCTCAAGTCGTCCGAGGTCACGGACCGCATCGTCGCGCTGGGCGGCCGCGTGTTCGTCGGGCACGCCGCCTCGAACGTCGAGGGTGCGCAGGTGGCCGTGTACTCGTCGGCCGTGCGCCCCGAGAACCCCGAACTCGTCGCCGCCCGAGCCGCCGGCATCCCGGTGATCGCGCGCGCCGACATGCTCGCCGAACTCATGCGCATGAAGTACGGCGTGGCCGTCGGCGGCTCGCACGGCAAGACCACGACCACGTCCATGGTCGCGTCGGTCCTCAGCCGCGGCGGCATGGACCCGACGATCGTGGTCGGCGGCCGGCTGCGCGCGCTCGGCTCGAACGCCAAGCTCGGGCACGGCCGCTTCCTCGTGGCCGAGGCCGACGAGAGCGACGGCTCGTTCCTGCGCCTGGCGCCCGCCGTGACCGTGATCACGAACATCGACCGCGAGCACCTCGACCACTACAAGGACCTCGACGAGATCCGCCAGGCGTTCACGTACTTCGCGAACCGCGTGCCGTTCTACGGCGTGGCGGTGATGTGCGTCGACGACGAACACGTCCGCCAGATCCTGCCGCAGGTGGCCAAGCGCACGCTGCTCTACGGCACGCGCGAGGACGCCGAGGTGCGCGCCGCGAAGATCGAGATGCTGCCGCACGGCTCGCGCTTCGAGGTCGTGGCCGCGGGCGAGCCGCTGGGCTCGGTGACGCTGCACGTCCCGGGCCGGCACAACGTGCTCAACGCGCTGGCCGCGGTCGCGATCGGGCTCGAGCTCGAGATCGCCTTCGCGCACATCGCCGAGGCGCTCGACGGCTTCCGCGGCGTCGGCCGCCGGTTCGAACTGCGTGGGGAGGTGCACGGCGTGCGCGTCGTGGACGACTACGGCCACCATCCGACCGAGGTCGCGGCGACGCTGTCGGCCGCGAAGCAGCAGGGCGGACGCGTGCTCGTGATCTTCCAGCCGCACCGCTACTCGCGCACCGACGCGCTCCGGGAGGAGTTCGGGCGCTGCTTCGGAGACGCCGACCAGGTCTGGGTGCTCGACGTGTACGCCGCGGGCGAGACCCCGATCCCGGGCGTCACCGGGCACACCGTCGTCGAGGCCGCGCACGCCGTGGGCGCGACGCACGTGACGTACGCCGCGAGCGGGCCGGAAGCGGCGGCCGCCGCGGCCGCGGCCGCGAAGAGCGGGGACGTGATCCTGACGCTGGGCGCCGGTGACGTCTCGAAGCTCGGTGAACACGTGCTCGGCCATCTGCGCGGCGGGGCCGAAGGGAGGAAGGCGTGAGCCATTACCAGGGCCGGGCGCTGTCGCGCCCCGAGCGCCGCGGCCGCGAAGGCGGCGGGCGCCTCCGTCAGGCCGTGCGCGTCGCCGTGCTGATGCTCGCCATCGGTGGCATCGCGATGCTGCCTTGGAAGGAACTGCGCCGCCGGCACGCGATCGTGACGGACGTGCGCGTGAAGGGCGTCCGCTACCTGGACGCGGCCCGCGTGCGCCGCGCCGCCGCGGTCGTCGAAGGACAGGACCTGCTCTCGCTCGACCTCGCGGCGGTGCGCCGCCGCGTGCAGGCCGACCCGCGCGTCGCGAAGGCGGACGTGCGCCATCACGGCCTGCGCGGCATCGAGATCGAAGTGCGCGAGCGCATCCCGGCGCTGGTGGTCACCGCGGGCGAGCCCATCGAAGTGGACTCGACCGGCGTGCTGCTCGAGCCGCTCCAGCGCGGCGTCGTCGCCGACGTGCCGCTGCTCACCGGCGTGCACGCGTCCGACCTCGAACCGGGGACGCGCATCCGCAGCGACGAGATGAAACGAGGACTCGCATGGGCCGCCGTTTTGAGCGACAATGCGCTCCGACTTTCGGGGCAGGTGTCGGAGCTGGACGTGTCGGAGTCGCGGACGACCCGGCTCGTACTCATGAACGGGATCCGTGTCGTGGGACCGGCGTGGCCGGTCAGCCTCCGTCAGCTTTCCGGCCTCCGAGCCACGCTCCTCGACCTGCAGCGCAAGGGCATGATGCCCGGTGAGGTCGACGTGCGTATTCCGAATCAGGTCATCGTGCGTGACACACAGCCGACCGAACTCGTCTCGGTCGATCAGCCACACAGCATCTGAGGCGCACCGCGGGAGGGAACCCCATGGCCCAGGCGACCAGGACGTTCGTCGGACTCGACATCGGCACCACCAAGATCTCCTGCATCATCGCGGACCAGAACGCCGCGGGTGAGATGCGGATCGTCGGCATCGGCAACGCGCCCAGCGAAGGGCTGCGCCGGGGCGTCGTGGTGGACCTCGAAAAGACCGTGGCCAGCATTTCGCGTTCGGTGGAAGAGGCCGAGCGCATGGCCGGCATCGAGGTGAAGGGCGTGTGGGCCGGCATCGCCGGGGACCACATCCGCAGCCTCAACAGCCGCGGCGTGATCGCCGTGGCGCGGCGCGACAACGAGATCGCGGCCGCCGACGTGGACCGCGTCGTCGAGGCCGCCAAGGCGATCGCCATCCCGATGGACCGCGAGATCATCCACGTGATTCCGCAGGAGTTCATCGTCGACGACCAGGAAGGCATCAAGGACCCGGTCGGCATGAGCGGCGTGCGGCTCGAAGCCGAGATCCACATCATCACGGGCGCCGTGACCAGCGCGAAGAACATCTGCCGCGCGATCCAGCGTTCGGGCCTCAAGGTGTACGACCTCGTGCTCGAGCCGCTCGCGTCCGCGACCGCGGTGCTCGACCAGGACGAGCGCGATCTCGGCGTCGTGCTCCTCGACATCGGCGGCGGCACGACCGACGTGGCCGTGTTCCACGAGGGTTCGATCCGCCACACCGCGATCATCCCGTTCGGCGGGGCCAACGTGACGAGCGACATCGCCATCGGGCTGCGCACGCCGATGGACAAGGCCGAGGCGATCAAGATCCAGCACGGCTCGGCGCTCGCGTCGCGCGTCAACGCGGACGAGATGCTGCAGGTCGCCTGCGTCGGCGGCCGCGAAGACCGCGAGATCTCGCGCACGGTGCTCGCGTCGATGATCGAGCCGCGCATGGAAGAGATCTTCATGCTCGCCAACAAGGAAGTCCGCAAGAACCACTTCGCGCCCCTCATCGGCGGCGGCGTCGTGCTCACCGGCGGCACCTCGCTGCTGCCGGGCATCGCGGAACTGGCCGAGCAGGTGTTCGAGATGCCCGTCCGCCTCGGCGTGCCGAGGGGGATGGGAGGCCTTTCGGCCAACGTGGCCGACCCGCGCTTCTCGACGGGAGTGGGGCTCGTGATGCATGCTGCAGGGCAGGACGGCAGGTCGGGTGCGTTCACCGACAAGCCGTCGGCCGGAAATCCCCGACGCTTCGATCTGATCGGCTGGTTCGCCAGCAAGTTCTAGAACCACGCAGTCTCGGCATCGGCGGCCAGGATGGCCGCATCGCCGGCACAAGGAGAGGTGCCCATGTCCATGTTCGAGCTCGAGATCGACCGCACGGCCCCCGCTCGCCTGAAGGTCATCGGTGTCGGCGGCGCCGGAAACAACGCCGTCAATCGCATGATCGGTGCGGGCCTTCGTGGCGTGGACTTCATCGCCGCGAACACGGATGTGCAGGCGCTCGGGCAGGCGCTGGCGCCGACCCGGATCCAGATCGGCATCAACGCGACGCGCGGACTCGGCGCCGGCGGCGACCCCTCGCAGGGCCGCCGTTCCGCGGAAGAGGACGAGCAGGCGATCAGCGACGCGATCGGTGAAGCCGACATGGTGTTCGTGACCGCCGGCATGGGCGGCGGCACCGGTACGGGCGCCGCTCCCGTCGTCGCGCGCCTCGCGCGGCAGGCCGGCGCGCTCACCGTGGGCGTGGTCACTCGTCCGTTCTCGTTCGAAGGCCGCCGCCGCATGCGCCAGGCCGAGGAAGGGCTCGAGGAACTCCGCGCCGAGGTGGACACGCTGCTGGTGATCCCGAACGAGCGCCTGCTGTCGGTGGTCGAGAAGGGCACGCCGCTCTCCGAGGCGTTCGGCATCGCCGACGACGTGCTGCTCAAGGCCACGAAGGGCATCGCCGACCTCGTCACGATCCCCGGCCTCGTCAACGTCGACTTCGCCGACGTGAAGAGCATCATGGCCTCGCGCGGCAACGCGCTCATGGGCACCGGCCGCGCCACGGGCGAGAACCGTGCGCTCGAGGCGGCGCAGGCCGCGGTGTCCAGCCCGCTGCTCGAGGACGTCTCGATCCACGGTGCCGAGGGCGTGCTGCTGAACATCACCGGCGGCCGTGACCTCAGCCTGCACGAGGTCAACGAGGCGTCGAAGGTCGTCACCGAGGCCGCGGGCGAGGACGCGAACATCATCTTCGGCGCCGTGATCGATCCCGCCCTGGACGGCGAGATCGTGGTCACCGTCGTCGCGACCGGTTTCGGGGTCGCGCATCCGCAGTTCACCGTCGTCGACCGCTCCACGCGCCGCAAGGCCGTGAACGACTCCGACGACGCGGGCAGCTACAACATCCCGGCATGGAAGCGTCGCGAGGGCCGCACCCAGTGGGGACGTGGCGACTCGCGGGGCGAATCGCTCGAGGTCCCGGCGTTCCTCCGTCGACAGATGGACTAGGAGAAGGCCGTGAAGTTCCTCTCGTCCCTCGTGAAGTGGGGGCACACCCGCGGCTACAACGCGGGCATCCTCCATTTCAACAAGGGTGAGTTCGCTCGCGCGGCGGAATGCTTCGAGGGCGTGCTGCGCGAAGTGCGGGATCCGAACGATCCGGATCACTGCCTCGCGCTCGTGCACGCCGCCGAGGCGCGCGCGAATCTCGGGCTGGCGTTCTTCCACGCGGGCGACTACGCCCGGGCGGAGGCGGAGTTCACGGTCGCGCTCGAGGAGAACCCGACCTTCCCGGACCTGCGCTACTACCGTGCGCGCATCTACGAGCGCTCGGGACGCATCGACGAGGCGGTCGAGGATCTCGAACGCGCCCTCGCCGAGCATCCGCACTACCTCGAGGGGCACCTGCTGCTCGCGGTGTGCCTCGGACTGAAGGGCGATCGCGAACGCTCGAGCGCGCAGCTCGGCGAGGCGCTGTCCCTCGGGCTCGAGGCGCCGGAATGGGTGACGCCCGCGGTCGCGCGCGACTGGACCGGCGAACAGTGGCGACGGCTGCTGCCCGACGTGGCGGCTCGAACGAACGGCGCCGGCGCGAAGCCGCTCGATCGCGCGCTCGCGCACCAGCAGGCGGGCGACCTCGCCGGAGCGATCGCCGAACTCACGCGCGCCGTGACCGAGAAGCCGTCCTACGCCGACCTGCGCTGCCGCCTCGGTGGCCTGCTGCTCGAGGACGGCCGTATCGAGGACGCGCTCGACCAGTTCAAGGTCGCGCTCGAGCTGAACCCGCGTTACCTCGAGGCGCGGCTGCTCGCCGCGCGCGCCGAACTCGAGCGCGGACGCGCTGCGGTGGCGGGCGAGCACATCGCCGTCGCCATCGAGGCGAACCCGCAGTACCCCGACCTGCACTTCTGGCTCGGCGTGACGCGCTTCCGTCAGGGCGACCTCGCGGCCGCCGTGGCACCGCTCGAGGCGGCGGTGGAACTGAACCGCCAGTTCGCGCGCGCGCAGCGCCTGCTCGGGCTCGTGTACCACGCGCTCGGGCGTTACGACGACGCGCTCCGGGCGCTGCGCCGCGGTCTCACGCGCGACCGCGAGGTGCCGCAGACCGCGGTGATGGACGCGCAGCTGCTGTTCGAGTCGGGCGACCTCGAGGGGGCGGAGGCCGCGCTCCTGCGCGCGCTCGCCGTGAACCCGGCCTACCCGGACCTGCGCACGCTGCTCGCGCGCATCCGTCGCGTGCAGGGCCGCCTGGAAGAGGCCGCGGCCGAGTACGGCAAGGCGCTCGAACTGCGTCCCGAGTACGCCTCGGCGGCGCTCGAACGCGCGAGCGTGCTGATCGAGATGAACCGGCTGCCTCAGGCCGAGGCCGCGCTCGCGGACCTGGTCGCGCGCCGGCCGCGCTGGGCGGACGCCCATGCGCTGCTCGGGCGTACGCGGCTCATGAAGGGTGAGCCGGCTGCCGCGGTGGCGCCGCTCACGGCCGCGCTCGAGATCAACCCCGGGTTCGCCGCCGCGCGGGCCGACCTCGGCTGGGCGCTGCTGCAGTCCGGCCAGTCGCGCGAGGCGGACGAGCATTTCGCCCAGGCGCTCGAGCTCGACCCCATGAATGCCCTGCCGCGCCAGCAGCTCGCGTGGCGGGAGCTGCTCACGACCGCCCGCGAGGAGTAGCGGGCGGGACGGCATGCGAAAGGGCCCGGTCGCCGTGTGGCGGCCGGGCCCTGTTCGTGACGCCGGGAGGCTCTAGGCGGCGCTGCTCGTGACCTTGCGGCCGCGCACGGCCTTCGTGACCTTGTTCGAGCGGATGCAACGCGTGCACACCTTCACCTGCTTCGGTCTGCCGTCCACCAGCGCGCGCACGCTCTGGATGTTCGCGTTGAACGTACGCTTGGTGACGTTGTTGGCGTGGGACACGTTCTGGCCCGCCATCCGCAGCTTGCCGCACACGAAACACTTCGCCATGAAACACACTCCTCGATAAGCCGCGCTGGCGGCGTCCAGATGACTGCGCAGGGTGGACCCGCAGCGCACATCGGTCATGAAATCGCCGCGGCACTATACGAGAGGCCCGGACCCCGTGTCCAGCTTGCGGCCGCCCCAAGCCGGGAGGTCGCGCGGCGGCTCGGGTCGAGGAAGCTGATTTCAGGCTTCCAATAGCGCCGTGCTCTCGCTAGCTTCATGTCAAGGAGTTGTCCGAAGTCTTTCCCGAAACGGGCGCTGATGTCTGATGCACGGGGGCGCCCGGTTCCCAACCCTGGCGAAAGGAGGTCGCGCGACGGGCCATCGTGTCCCGTGACCAGACGACTCGGAGTCCACAGCGCGCGGAGCATGTCCCGCACTCGCGCTGCCCAAGCCCCCTCGGGCGCCGATCCCCCGGTCGCCGCCCGGCCGCACGGTTCCGGACCACCCTCGCGCTCGTGTCGCGAGCGACGCCGCCGGAACGGAGAGGAACTCCCCCCATGAGTCTTCGAAAGCTCCTGCATGCGGTCCTGCTCGCATGCGTCGCCCTCGCGCTCCACGTGAGCGCGGCCTGGGCCCTGAACGCCCAGCCGATTCCCGGCGAAGTCATCGTGAAGTATCGCGCCGGCGTGACGCCCGCCCGCCGTGACCAGGTGATGTCGCTGTTGTCGAACGTCCAGCGTCGGCGCGAGTTCTCGTTCATCCGCGCCGAGCTCGTGAAGTCCGGAGGCATGAGCACCGAGCAGATGCTCCGGGTGCTGCGCTCCGACCCGAACGTCGAGTACGCGGAACCGAACTACCGCATCACGATCGACGTGGTACCCAACGATCCCCGTTTCTCCGAGCTGTACGGCATGCGCAACACGGGGCAGACCGGAGGCACGGCAGGCGCCGACATCCGCGCGACGAACGCGTGGGACGTCTTCACCGGCGACCCGAACCTCAAAGTGGGCATCATCGACACGGGCATCGACTACAACCATCCCGACCTCGCCGCCAACGTGTGGACGAATCCGGGAGAGATCGCCGGCAACGGCATCGACGACGACGGCAACGGCTACGTGGACGACGTGCACGGCTACGACGTCGTGAACAACGACGGCGACCCGATGGACGACAACGGCCACGGCTCGCACTGCGCCGGTACGATCGCGGGCGTGGGCAACAACGCCGTCGGCGTCACCGGTGTGTGCTGGAGTGCGAAGCTCATCGGCATCAAGTTCCTGAGCGCTTCGGGCTCCGGGAGCACGGAGGGGGCGATCGCCGGCATCGAGTACGCGATCGCGGTCGGCGCGCGGCTCACGAGCAACTCCTGGGGCGGCGGTGGCTTCTCGCAGGCGCTCCTCGACGCGATCAACGCGGCGGGCACGGCCGGCCAGCTGTTCATCGCGGCGGCGGGCAACAGCGGCACGGACAACGACGCCTCGCCGCACTACCCGTCCACGTACGACTCTCCCTACATCATCGCGGTGGCCGCGACGGACGACGCCGACGCGCTCGCGTCCTTCTCGTGTTTCGGCGCGACGACGGTCGATCTCGGCGCGCCGGGCGTGGACATTCTTTCCTGCCAGCCCGGCGGCGGCTATCAGCTGCTCTCGGGCACGTCCATGGCGACGCCCCACGTTTCGGGCGCCGCGGCGCTCGTGTGGGGACGCTTTCCCGGGGCGACCAACCTCCAGATCAAGCAGCTGCTGCTCACGAAGGCCGATCCCGTTCCTTCGCTCGCCGGCAAGTGTGTCACCGGGGCGCGCCTGAACGTGTTCCTCGCGCTGGCCGATCCCGACAGCATCGCACCCGGCGCCGTGAGCGATCTCGCCGCGACGAACCCCGGCTCCACGACGATGGGGCTCACGTGGACGGCGACGGGAGACGACGCCGGCACCGGCCGCGCGTCGCGCTACGACATCCGGTGGTCCACGAGCCCGATCACGCCCGCGAACTTCGCCGCCGCCAATCCCGTGACCGGGCCGGACCCGCTCGTCGCGGGATCGGCCGAGTCGTTCGAGGTCACCGGGCTCGCCTACAACACGCTCTACTACTTCGCGCTCAAGGCGGCCGACGAGTTCGGCAACACCGGTGAGATGTCGAACCTCGCGAGCGGGACGACGCTGGGCGCGCCGGCGTTCAGCGCGGCTCCCGCGGCGCTGACCGAAGCGCTCCTCACGGGTGCGTCCTCGAACCAGCCGCTCACGATCACGAACTCCGGTGCGGGACGGCTCGACTGGACCGCGCCGACGCCCGAACTGCTGCTCGCGAACGGCGGGCTCGTGCAGCCGGACGTGATCTACCCGGAGGTCTCGATCGCGAAGGGGGAGAAGGACACGAACCCCGGCCTCCTCGGCGCCGGTGGCCCGGATTCGTTCGGCTACCGCTGGGTGGACAGCGACCAGGCCGGTGGCCCGGGTTACGCCTGGGTGGACATCACGGGCGTGGGCTCGTCGCTGACGCTCACCGGTGACGACGCACTGTCCGCGGCGGTGCCGCTCGGATTCAACTTCCCGTTCTACGGCAGCACCTTCTCGAGCGTGAAGGTGTGCACGAACGGCTTCCTCACGTTCACCGACACCGTCACGCCGTACTCGAACAGCGCGCTCCCGAGCGCGTCCGGCGCGCAGAACATGCTGGCGCCGTTCTGGGACGACCTCAACTTCGGGACGACGCCACGCGTGTACACGTACAACGACGGCACGCGCTTCATCGTGTCGTTCGTCGCCGTGCCGCGCTACTCGGCCGGCGGTCCGTACACGTTCCAGGTGCTGCTCTATCCGAGCGGCGAGATCCGCTACCAGTACCAGACGATGGCCGCTCCGCTGGACGGCGCCACGGTCGGCATCCAGAACGCGACCGAGACCGTCGGCCTCACGACGGCCTACAACGTCGCCTACCTCCACGACGCACTGGCGATCCGCTACATCCCGCTGCGCCAGTGGCTGTCGGTGTCGCCCACGTCCGGGCAGCTCGCGTCCGGGGCATCGCAGAACGTGAACGTGCACTTCGACGCGACCGGTCTGATGGGCGGGACCTATCTCGGCAACGTGCTGTTCTCGACGAACGCCCCGGCGCCGCTCTCCAGCGTGCCGGCGACGCTCACCGTGACCGGAGCACCCAACGTGGCCGCGACGCCGGACACGTCGAACTTCGGCACCCACTACGCGAACGGCACGTACGCGCTGACGCTGAACGTCGCCAACGACGGCACCGACGCGCTCCATGTGACGGGCATCGCCTCGAGCGATCCGTCGCTGACGGCCGCTCCGGCGTCGTTCACCGTGGCGCCGAGTTCCACCGTCGCGGTGACGCTGTCGTGGCACCCGGTGGCCCCGTCCACGCTCGACGCCACGGTCACGATCGCGAGCGACGATCCGGATTCCCCTTCGCTCGTCCGCCGTGCGATCGGTTCCGCGGTCGCCGCGCCGGCGTTCAGCGTCAATCCGAACTCGTTCGACGTCACGCTCAACACGAACACCGCGACGTCACAGAACCTGCGTGTGACCAACGGTGGCGGAAGCGCGCTGACGTTCGCCGCGGCGACGGTCGTGAACGCCGCGCCGCAGCCGCTGCCCGCGCGTGACCCGCAGGAGGACCTGCCGTACCTGACCCCGAAGGGACAGCCCGACCAGGTCTTCGGCGTCACGCCGGAATCCGCGGGCGGTCCGGACGCATTCGGCTACCGCTGGGCGGACAGCAACGAGCCCGGTGGCCCGGCGTTCAGCTGGGTCGAGATCTCCGGCACCGGCACCGCCATCGCGCTGACGGGGGACGACGTGAACACGGGGCCGCTGCCGATCGGGTTCAACTTCCCGTTCTACGGCACGACGTTCCCGACGTTCCGCATCTGCACGAACGGCTGGCTGTCGTTCACCAGTGCGCTCACGGCCTTCTCGAACACGGCGCTGCCGAACGCCGGCACGTCGGTGCCCGAGAACCTGGTCGCGCCGTTCTGGGACGACCTCAACTTCACGGGCGGGGCGCAGGCGTTCTACCAGTACGACGGCTCGCGCCTGATCGTGGAGTGGAAGAACGTGCCGCGCTACCTCGACACGACGCATCCGAACACGTTCGAGGTCATTCTCTATCCGGACGGCCGGATCGTGTACCAGTACCTCTCGATGACCGCGGCGACCATGAACTCGAACACCGTCGGCATCCAGAACGCGGCGCGCAACGACGGCCTCGCGGCCGCCTTCAACACGGCGTACGTCGCCAACAACCTCGCGGTGCGGTTCACGCCGCCGGCGCGCTGGCTCACCGTCACGCCGCTGTCGGGCTCGATCCCGGCGGGCGGCTTCCTCGACCTGACCGTCGGCTTCAACGCCGCGGGCATGTCCGGCGGGACGTACTCGGGCGCCGTGCGGCTGAACACGAACGACCCGACCGTGCCGCAGTTCGACGTGGCGTCGACGCTGCACGTGATCGGCGTGCCGGACATCGCGGTGACGCCGGGCGCTCTCGCGTTCGACACGGCGTTCGTGAACGTGCCGCGCAATCGCCAGCTGACGGTGCAGAACACCGGCAGCGACGCGCTCCTGATCGACGAGGTCACGATCGACAACGCGTCCTACACGTCGACGGGCGGCGCCGTGACGATTCCCCCCGGCGGCTCCAGCATCGTGACGGTGACGATCAACCCGAACGCCATCGGCACGCACCCGGGCACGCTGACCATCAAGAGCAACGATCCGGACACGCCGTTCCTCGCGGTGCCGCTCACGGGCGAGGCCGTCGGGGCCCCGGACTATTCCGCTTCGCACACGGTGATCGAGCACACGGTGTTCGCCGGTGACGCGGACGAGCAGGCCTTCGTGGTGCACAACAGCGGCTTCAGCAACCTGTACTGGTCGCTCGCCACGGCGGTGAGCACGGCGCTGGGCACGAACCCGACCGTGTACCACACGCCGGGTCTGGCCAAGGACGTGATCGACGGCCGGCCGGGCATCCTCGGCTCCGGTGGTCCGGACGCCTACGGCTATCGCTGGAAGGACAGCGACGCGGCCGGCGGCCCGGCGTTCGGCTGGGTGGACATCACCGCCACCGGCACGCACGCGACGGTCGCGGAGGCCGACGACGCGACGGCGACGGCCGTGCCGATCGGCTTCGCGTTCCCGTTCTACGGCTCGACGTTCTCGACCGTGAACATCTGCTCGAACGGCTGGCTCTCGTTCACCAGCGCGCTGACGAGCTACTCGAACGCGGCGCTGCCGAACACGGGCAGCGGCGTGCCGGAGAATCTCGTCGCGCCTTTCTGGGACGACCTCGATCTCAGCACGACCGGGTCGGTGCTGTACCAGAACGACGGCTCGCGCTTCATCGTGTCCTGGGTCGCCGCTCCGCACTTCTCGAGCGGTGGGCCGTACACGTTCCAGGCGATCCTGTATCCGTCGGGCAAGATCGTGTTCCAGTACCTGACCGTGGGCACGTCGGTGATCAACAGCCAGACCATCGGCATCCAGGACGCCGCCCGGACGGTCGGGCTCAACACGGTGTACAACGCGAACTACGTGCACGACGGACTGGCGATCGAGTACAGCCGCATGCCCGACTGGCTGTCGGTGTCGCCGCCCTCGGGCACGGCGGTCGTGTTCGGCGCCAACACCGGCCGCATCGGCTTCGACGCGACCGAACTGGCGCCGGGCACGTACACGGGCACGCTGACAGTGACGACGAACGATCCCGACGAGGGGCTCGTGAACGTTCCCGTCACGCTGCACGTGATCACGGGCTACGCGGACGCGGGAACGCCGCTGCCGAAGGCCTTCGGCCTGCGGCTGGCCGGCGCGAATCCGGTGCGCGGCCGGGCCGGGATCGAACTGGCCCTGCCCACGGCGGGCTCCGCCCACGTCGGGCTGTACGACGTGCGCGGCGCGCTCGTGCGCACGCTGGCTTCGGGGCCCCATGCCGCCGGGACTCACCGGCTCGCGCTGGACGGTTCGGGCGCGGCGGGCGAGGCCCTGCCCTCCGGCGTGTACTTCGTGAAGGCGCGCACGGCGGGCGGCGAGTTCCGCCAGCGCGTCGTGATCCTGCACTGATTCCTCGGCGGTATTCGGACGGCCACGCTCTCCACGGGCGTGGCCGTCCGGCTTTCCGGCGCGGCCGTGACGGACGCGCGCCCCGCGTCGTAGTCTGCCCGCCGACATGACGGAACCCGAGGGCAGACGCGGCCGCAGCGTGCCGCTCGATCCGCGCACCCGCATCCAGTTCCTGCCGGGCGTGGGGCCCGCGCGCGCCCTGATGTTCGAGCGCGCCGGCCTGAGCACGCTCGAGCACCTCGTGCGCCACTACCCGCGGGAGTGGCTCGACGCGAGCCAGTTCAGCTCGATCCGCGATCTCGTGCCGGGCAAGCTCCTCACCGTGGTCGGCGAGGTGAAGCAGGCCGCGGCGCTGCGCACGCGCGGCGGCCGCGGCGACTTCTCGATCGCGGTCACCGACGGCACCGGTACGCTCGGCTGCTACTTCTTCGGGCAGTCGTGGCTCGCGCGCACGCTGCACGCCGGGCAGCGCGTCGTCGTGAGCGGGGACTACGACCCGCTCGAGCGCCGCATGCTCAACCCGATGTTCGAGCTCGTCGAAGGCGACCTCGAGCAGCTGCTGCACGCCGGCCGGCTCGTGCCCGTGCACGCGCTCACGAAGGGGCTGACCGCGCGCGCCATGCGCACCGCGGTGCGGCACGCGCTCGACGCGGTGGCCGACCAGCTCGGCGATCCCGTGCCCGCGGACGTGGCGGCGGCGCACGGCTTCGGCCCGCTCGCGGAGGCGCTGCGCGCGATCCATTTTCCCGAGAACGCCGAGTCGCTCGCCGCGGCGCGGCGGCGGCTCGCGTTCGAGGAGCTGTTCCAGCTGCAGATGGTCATGGAGCTGCGGCGCCGGGCGCTGTCCGAGGAGGGCCGCGCGCTCGCGCTCGCGCCCGCGGGCGATCTCGCGCGGCGCGTGCGCGCGTCGCTGCCGTTCACGCTGACCACCGACCAGGACGGCGCGATCGCGGAGATCACCGCCGATCTCGCGCGCCCGCGCCCGATGCACCGCCTCGTGATCGGCGACGTCGGCAGCGGCAAGACGGTCGTCGCGCTCATGGCGGCCGCGCAGGCGCTGGAAGCCGGGCACCAGGTCGCGTTCATGGCGCCCACCGAAGTGCTCGCGCGGCAGCACGCGACGAGCTTGTCGCGCTTCGCCACCGCCGCGGGCGTCGAGGTCGCCACGCTCACCGGCTCGTCCACGGCGGCGCAGCGCCGGCTGCTCAACGCGCGGCTCGCCTCGGGCGAGCCGCTGCTCGTGGTCGGCACGCACGCGCTGCTCGAGGACAAGGTGCAGATGCCCTCGCTCGCGCTCGCCATCGTGGACGAGCAGCACCGCTTCGGCGTGAAGCAGCGCGCGACGCTCGCGAAGAAGGGCGTGCTGCCGCACCTGCTCGTGCTCACCGCGACGCCGATCCCGCGCACGCTGCAGCTCGCGTGGTTCGGCGATCTCGACGTGAGCGTGATCCGGCACCGGCCCGCGGGCCGCGGGCGGCTCGTCACGCGCGTGACGGGTGAGGAGAAGTTCCCGCAGGTCGTGCAGTTCATGGCGGCCGAACTCGAAGCCGGGCGCCAGGCGTTCGTGGTCGTGCCCGCGATCGAGGAGGGCGGCAAGCTCGAGGTGAAGGCCGCCGAAGGGGAGTACACGCGTCTCCGCCAGCACCCGCTGCTCCGCAAGTGGCAGGTCGGGCTGCTGCACGGCCGGCTCAAGAACGAGGAGAAGATCGAGGTCATGCGGCGCTTCAAGGAGCGCGAGCTGCACGTGCTCGTGGCCACGACCGTGATCGAAGTGGGCGTCGACGTGCCCAACGCCACGCTCATGGTGGTCGAGAACGCGGAGCGCTTCGGGCTCACGCAGCTGCACCAGCTGCGCGGCCGCGTCGGCCGCGGGGAGCACCGCTCGGTGTGCGTGTTCGTGGGCGGTTCCGGGCTCACCGAGCGCGGACGCGAGCGGCTGCAGATCATGGCCACGACGGACGACGGCTTCGAGCTGGCCGAAGCCGACCTGCGCATGCGCGGCCCCGGCGAGGTCTGGGGCACGCGCCAGTCGGGACTGCCGCGCCTGCGCCTCGCCGACCTCTGGAACGACCGCGAGCTGCTCGACCAGGCGCAGGCCGCGGCGCGCGCCGTGGCGTCGGCCGATCCGCAGCTGCAGCGCGCCGAGCACGCGCCGCTGCGTGCGTCGCTGCTGGCGTCCTACCGCGAGCCGCTCGAGCTGGCGCTCGCGGGCTGATCGTTCCGCCACGCGATCGCGGTCACGCCCGCCGCGGCCATGATCGCCGCCGCGACGATCATCGTGCGTGAGGTGCCGAGCAGCGGCGTCGCGAACGCCGCGAGCAGGATCGCGAGCTGGAAGCCGAGCCGCATGGCGAAGTCGCGCAGGCTGAACACGCGCCCGCGCGTGCGTGCGTCGGTGCCCTCCTGCAGCAGCGTTTCGCTCAGCACGAACGCGGGCGCGATGCACAGCCCGACGAGGAACGCGACGATCGCGAACACGGCGAAGCGCGTGGAGACCGCGAAGGCGACGAGCCACGCGCCCGTGAGCACGAGCCCGACGCCGAGCAGCACCGAGCGCGGATGGCGGCGTCCCGGACCGTTCACCCACGCCGTGCCGAGGCCGGCGCCGATGCCGACGACCGCCATGAGCACGCCGATGCGCTCCATGCCGGGAATGCTCGCCGCGCGCTGGATGTGCTGGTTGCCCGCGACGTGCAGGAAGCCTCCGCCCACCCACACGGCGCCCAGCGTGACGAGCGCGAGCCGCACCGCGCGCGATCCGCGCACGACCGCGAGTCCTTCGCCGATCTCGCGGAAGTAGCCGCCGAGGCTCACGGCCGGCACGTCGTGCGCGTGCGTGCGGCGGTAGCGGATGAGGGCGATCGAGACCACCGAGGCGAGGTAGGAGACCGCGTCCACCCAGAGCGCCGTGCGCCAGCCCCAGTGGTCCACGAGCCAGCCGCCGAAGAGCGCGCCCACGGCGGTCGCGACGATGCCCGCGATCGAGAGCAGCGTGTTCGCCGCGAGCAGCTGCGCGGGCGGGACGATCTCGGGCGTGATCGCGCTCTTCGCGGGCAGGAAGAACACGTTGCACGTGAAGAGCAGGAACACCACGGTGAACGTCGTGCCGATGTGGTGCGTGAACTGGTAGAGCACCGGGATCGCGAGCACGAGCAGGCCGCGCAGCACGTCCGAGACGAGCATCGTGCGGCGGTGGTTCCAGCGGTCGACCCACGGGCCCGCGAACGGCGCGAACAGCAGTACGGGAGCGAGCATGACGTTCCCGAGCACACCGAGCAGGATCGAGGATTGCCGCGTGTCGGCGAAGCGTCCCGTGTGCTCGAGCAGCAGTCCGCCGAGCGCGAGGTAGTTGAGGCGGTCGCCGAGAATGGAAATGAGCTGGCCCCACCAGAGCGCGGAGAAGTCGCGCTGCAGGAGCAGCGGACGCGCGCGGCCGGCCGCGGAGCCCTCGCTCAAGCGGCGGAGTGGCCGGCCTGAGAGGCGCGGCGCTGTCCGACGGCGGCGCGATAGACCGCCTCGATGCGGTCCACGACGCGCGGCCACGCGAAGTCGAGCGCGCGGATGCGCCCGGCCTCGGCGAGCCGGCGGCGGCGGGCTTCGTCGTCCACGAGCTGCGACAGCGTGCGCGCGAGCGCGCGGACGTCGCCGGGAGGGAAGCACGCGGCGTTCTCGCCGGGCGTCACCACCGTGCGGTACCCGGGAATGTCCGAGCACACGAGCGCGCGCCCGGCGGCCATCGCCTCGACGAGCACGATGCCGAAGCTCTCGTTGCCGGTCGCGGGGGAGCAGAAGATGTCGCCCGTCGCGTACCAGCGCGGCAGGTCGGCGCTCGGCACGTGACCCATGAAATGCACGTGGCGCCGGGCGGAATCCGCGACCTGGGCCTCGATCTGCGGCCGCAGGTAGGAGTCGCCCACGACGAGCAGCCGGGCGCGGCCCTCGGTGCGTTCGACCACTTCGGGCATCGCCGCGATCAGGTCCTGCACGCCCTTGCGCGGATCGAGCCGGCCCACGAACAGCAGGTTCACGAAGTTCGGGTCGCGCCACTCGGGGAACGGCGGCACGAGCGGGTGGAAGCGCTCGACGTCCACACCGTTGGGGATCAGTTCGTAGGGGCCGGGATAGTACAGCTCGGCGGTCGCGAGCGCGGTCGTGGACACGGCGATCTTCGCGTCGAGCGAGCCGATGATGTGCTTGAGCCAGGGGTGGAAGAAGTCCTGCATGGACGTGCGTCCGCCCGTCGAATGGAACGTGCCCACGGTCGGGCGGTCGGACACCTGCACGGCGAACACCGGCAGTGTCGGCGCGCTCGGGCAGTGCACGTGCACCACGTCGAGGTCGAGCTCCCGGATCGCGCGCTTGAGCTGGCCCTTGAGCGTGAAGCCCACGGTGAAGTCCACGAACGCGCGGTTGAATGGCACGAGAATGTTGTAGCCGATGCGCCGCACGAATTGCGCGTCGCCGCTCTCGCCCTTGCGGAAGTGGCTCGTGAGGATCGTGACCTCGTGCCCGCGTCGCCGCAGCTCGACGGCGAGGGCGTGCACGTGCTCGGTCACGCCGCCGTAGCGCGGGTAGTAGGACTGGGAGACGATGCCGATCTTCACGCCTCGGCGCTCCGTGCGTTTCCGGACGGTGCTTCCGACGCCTGCGCGGGCGGCTCCCACATCGGACGGAAGATGCACCACTGGTCGAGATGGCCGCGGATGTGCTCCTCGATCCGCGAGGCGACCGCCTGGTTCACGTCGGCGACGGTGGCGAAGTCGGCCGGGTCGAGCGGCTTTTCCATCACCATGCGGAACTTGCCGGGCGAGACGCGCTCGCAGTATCCGCACACGATGAGGGCGCCCGTCCGCTGCGCGAGCACGCCGGGGCCCGCGGGGAAATGGTAGGTGCGTCCGAAGAACTCGACGTTCACGCCGTGGGCGTAGATGTCGCCGTCGACGACGAGCGCGATCGGATCGTTGTGGTCGAGGGCGCGCAGCAGCTTGCGGAAGCCGTCCTCGGGCGACACGGTCTGGATCGCCAGTTCGGTCTTGGTCTCGCGCACCGCGCCCGAGAGCCAGCGGTTGAGCTGCACCCCGGCCACCGCGTGAAGCGTGTAGCCGAACTGGGCGATCATCACCGCCGCGAGCTCCCAGTTGCCGATGTGCGAGGAGGCGAGGATGACGCCGCGGCCGCGCGCGAGGGCCGCCTCGAGATGCTCGCGCCCGACGACCTCGACCGAGGACAGGAGGTCCTCGCGCGACAGGTGGGGCAGGCGGAAGAACTCGTACATCATGCGGTTGTAGCTGCGCATGACCTGGTGCGCGACGCGCACGCGGTCACGGCGCGAGGCGCGCGGCATCGTGACGGCGAGGTTCGCGAGCACGGCGTGACGGCGCGCAGGGAAGAAGTGGTAGTGCACGGCGGCCAGGGAATCGGCGAGGAAATAGCCGAGCCAGGAAGGCATGCCCGAAATGAGGGCCGTCAGCCAGCCGTAGACGAGTCGCGACATCCTTATCCTCACCATCCGGGCCCGGAGCCCGAGGGGGCCCGCGTCTTGGGGGGAGCAGGGCGCTCAACCAGAGCGCCGCGACCGTAGTGCGGCCCCGGAAACAGTGTCAAGCATCGGCGCTCGGATCGCGCCCGCAATCCCTTGTGGCGAGGCGCCCTCGAGGGGGTCTAGGATATTCGCACAAGGACGTGTTGCGGCTCTCTCGGGCTTCAATCCCTCGAACTCCACCGCCCGGCGACCGAGCGAACGCGCCGTCGAGGCCAACTCCGTCTTGGAGGGATCCGTCATGTCGAGCCAGAAGCTCGTGAGGTGCGAGCTGCGGCGGAAGGGCGCCGCCTCGGGACAGGTGCGCTTCGTTCCGCTGGAGATCTTCGGGCTGTGGGAGCACCTGATGTGCAGCAAGCACCAGTTCGAGGTGTCGACGCCGAAGGCGTCGCTCTGGCTGGACATGGAGGACTCCCCGGACGCCGCCTACAGCGTGGAGCAGTACGAGCGCGTCACCGAGGTGACGGCGTTCGTGTACTCGGACCGCGACCAGATGTTCACGCGGGCGCGCCGCTATTTCCCGAGCGAGGAAGCCGAGTCGCTCAAGCGCATCTTCCTCTCGCATTACACTTCGGGTGAGGGCCGCATCCAGACGCAGGTGCACGAGCGCCAGGGCATCTGGGTGCATCGCGACAAGTCCCTCGTCACGGCCTGACCGCGTTTTCCGGCCCTCGTTCCCACGGCGCGCCTCCGGTTTCCCGGGGGCGCGCCGTCTTGGTGTGGCCCGGGCGGCCCCCGGCGGCCCGCCGCTGCCCGCGGTGTCCCGCAGTCGACGCTGCGGCAGAAATTTCCCGAAAGCCCCCGTGCGACCCGGCCGATAAGGAACCCGACGGCGGGAGTCGTCCGGCGGCGCCGCGTGCGTCGCTCACACGGATGTGCCGACTGGCGCAGGCCGGGACCAAGAGTGGCGACCCCATCCGGAGCGGGACTCGTTTCGCTCCCTCGAAGTTCCCGTGGAGAAAGGGCGGCAAGGGGCTCCATGGGGGTTGCTTCGCGACAGGGTGGGGTCACTACAAGGAGGAATTGAACCGTGGTCGTCGTGAGCTATTCGGGCAGGGAAATCAATGCCAAGCTGGTCTACTACGGTGCCGGCCTGTGCGGCAAGACCACGAACCTCGAAGCCATCTACGAGGCCGTGCCCGATACGAGCCGCGGCAAGATGGTGAGCATGAAGACACAGTCCGACCGGACTCTGTTCTTCGACCTGCTCCCCCTCGATCTCGGCGAGATCATGGGGTTCAAGACGCGGTTCCTCCTCTACACGGTCCCCGGCCAGGTGTTCTACAACGCGACCCGCAAGCTCGTGCTCAAGGGCGCGGACGCGATCGTGTTCGTGGCGGACTCCGAAGTCGGCAAGATGGAAGAAAACAAGGAGTCGCTCGCGAACCTGCGTGCGAACCTCGCCGAGTACAACATCAACCTCGATTCGATTCCGTGGGTCCTGCAGTACAACAAGCGCGACCTGCCGAACCTGTACACGATCGAGGAGCTGAACGCCGAGCTCAACCCGACCGGGCGCATTCCGTGGTACGAGTCGGTGGCTCGGGAGGGCAAGGGCGTGTTCGAGACCTTCCGGGGCATCTCGCACCTGCTGATGGAGAAGGTGACGAAGGACCTTCGTCGCGCTCCGGGCCGCACCGCCGCGCCGGCCGAACCGGCCGCCGAGGCGCCGGCGCCGCGCGAACAGGTCCGCGCCTCCGCTCCGCCGGTCGCTCCGGTCCAGGCGATCCAGCACGAGGCGCATTCCACGCCGGCCCCGATCTCGGGCGCCGACGAATCGCGCATCGACTACGGCCGTGAGATCGAACTGCCGGGCAGCATCCCGGCGGCCGCTCCCGCGGTCGCGGCGACGCACGTTCCGCCGGCTCCGACCGAAGCTCCGGTGTTCGCGGCGCAGATGCCCTCGACGCCGCAGCCCGTCGCGTCGGCTTCGCCCGCCGCTCCCGCTCCGGCCTTCACGGCCGTAGCCGCGGCTCCCGCTCCCGCGCCCGTCGCGGCGATGCCCGCTCCGCAGGCCGTCGTGGCAGCCGCCCCCGCGGCCGACTCTCCGGCTCCGGTGCAGCGTGTCGAGGCCACCGCGGTGGCGACGACTTCGGCGAACGGGGAAGTGGCGCAGGTCGTCGTGCCCGTGAAGGTGCTCAAGGGCGGGACGTACGAGATCGTCATCAAGCTGCAGCTCGAGGTGCAGGACTGACCTCCCGCTCCACCGGGAAGACCTGTCACATCGTGAACCCGCGCTCGTGAAGTCGCCGTTGACTTCCCGAACGCGGGTTCACTAGTTTCAGCCGCACGGAGGATCCATCCATGATGCGTCGTGCGATGTCGGTGCTCGGACTTCTGCTCGCTTTCGCCGTCCCCGCGGCCGCGAACTCTCTCGACGGTGCGGTCGCCACGGGGTACGCCCCGCGCGTGCCCGTCAGCGCGTTCGCGCGCCCGCTCGCGTGGTTCGACTCCTCACGCCTCCACATGACGCATTCGATCGCGGTGGGTTCGGGATTCAGCGGTGGAACGTCGGCGCTGCAGACGACCGAGTTCTCGTACGCGTTCCGTGCTCCGGTGACGCTCAAGGTCGCGGTCGGCAACACGCTCGGCACGAGCGGCTTCGGCGGCTCGTCGAACGGCGCGAACTTCTTCCTCCAGGGCCTCGATCTCGGCTACCAGCCCTCGGCCAACACGACGTTGCGTGTCGTGTTCCAGAACGTGCGCTCGCCACTGCAGTACGGCGCGGGCAATCCGAGCCCGTACGGCCGGTCGTTCTGGGGCTATTAGAGCCCGCGTCCAAACTCC
Source organism: Candidatus Eiseniibacteriota bacterium (assembly GCA_016215625.1). Taxonomy (GTDB): domain Bacteria; phylum Eisenbacteria; class RBG-16-71-46; order RBG-16-71-46; family RBG-16-71-46; genus CAIXRL01. The sequence goes on from JACRIW010000110.1 coordinate 50,391, forward strand.
CGTGAACCCGTCGCGGCTCGAGGCCGCCTTCGCCGCGCATCGTGGCCGCACCGGACTGATCCCCTTCGTCACGGCGGGCTATCCCTCGCTCGACGCCACGCTCGAGATGCTGCGGGCGTTCGATCGCGCCGGCGCGCTCGCGGTCGAGGTGGGGATCCCGTTCAGCGATCCGATCGCCGATGGGCCCGACATCCAGCGGGCGTCCGAGTGGGCGCTGCGCGAGCGCGTGGGCACCGAGGACGTGCTGCACACCATCGAACGTTTCCGCGCCGGCAGCGAGTTGCCCGTCGAGGTCATGACCTACGCGAACCCGGTCGTGCGCATGGGCGCCGCGGCGTTCGCCGCGCGTGCGAAGGCCGCGGGCGTGGACGGCGTGATCATCAGCGACCTGCCGCCCGAGGAGTCCGCCGAGACCTGGAAGGCGTTCGACGACGCGGGCGTGGACACGATCACGCTCGTCGCGCCCACGACGGACGAGGACCGCGTGCCGGACCTGCTGCGCCGCTGCCGCGGGTTCGTGTACTGCCTCGCGCGCACCGGCGTGACGGGGCAGGGCGCAGGCTACTCCGGCTCGATTCCCGATCGCGTGGCGCTCATCCGCACGCACACGGCGCTGCCCGTGGCGGTGGGCTTCGGCATCGCGAGCGGGGACGACGCGCGCAAGCTGAGCGGCGTGGCCGACGCCGTGATCGTGGGCGCGGCCTTCATTCGCCGCATCACCGAGAATCCCGCGCAGGGAGCGGTCGAGCGCGTCGAGAGTTTCGCCCGCGAACTCACGGGCGCGCTCGCCGGCTGAGCGCACGCGGCATCGCGAAGAAAGCGTGAGGCTCCGGGCATCGTCGCCCGGAGCCTCACGCGTTCCCGATCAAGAGCCACCTACCGCCGGATGAACCACAAGAGGTCCAGCAGCACGAATACAAGACCGACGTCCACGGAGGGCCTCCAGCATCGAAGGGCGCGCATACGGCCTGTCGCGCGGTCAACCGGTACGTACGGCCGCCCGTGGGTTGGCATCGCGGGCGGGGGAGACGACTTCTTGTCATCTCGAGATTACGTATCGGAAGCTGCAATGCCGGACTTGAGAGGTGATTGATCCGTGAGGCGCGCCGGGACGCTCAACTGCTTCAGTACCACGATGGTGAGGTCGTCGAGCGGCTCGGTCGCCCAGCCACGTACGGCTTGCATGAGTTCGTCCACGATGTCGGCCGCCCGCCGGTGCGCCACCCGCCCGAGCACCTCGGCGACGCGCTCCGGACCGAACATCTCGCCGTCGCGGGCCGCCTCGGTGAGGCCGTCGGTGTACACGACCGCGAGTTCGCCCGGGCCCAGGGTGAAGCGCGAGACGGCGTAGCGTGCCTCGGCGCTCACACCCAGCAGCAGGCCGCTGTCCCGCCACTCCTCGACGACGCCGTTCGCGCGGCGCACGAGCGGCGGGGTGATGCCGGCGTTCGAGAACGCGACCGTGCCGCTCGCCGCGTCCACGCGCGCGCACAGGAGGCCCATGAACTTTTCCGGCTGCTCGAGCGCGACGAGGTCGCGGTTGAGCGCCTCGAGCAGTTCGCCCGGATGGCGCGCGCGCTGGGCTTCGTCGCGGAAGCGCGATTGCACTCCCGCGAGCACGATCGCGGCGGGCACGCCGTGGCCGGCCGCGTCACCCACGGCGAGCGTGAAGTCGCGCGAGCCCTCCTGGATGAAGTCGTAGTAGTCGCCTCCCACGGACTCGGTCGCGAGCGTGCTCGCGGCGCAGTCGAGCGACGGATAGACCGGCGTGCGCCGGGGCAGGCGCTTGAGCTGCACGCGGTGCGCCTCCTCGAGCTCGCGATCGAGCGCGGCGCGGCCGCGCGCCTCGACCCGTAGGCTCGCGTTCTCGAGGGACACGCCGAGCACCTGCACCACGCGCCGCAGTTCGCGGATCTCGTGGCGGTCGAGCCACGGCCCGGCGAGCCGGCGCCCGAGCAGCAGCACCGTGGGCGTGGGAGCGCCCGGTACGCCCGCGACCCACTGCACGCCGGCCAGATCGAGCACGTCGCGATCGTCCTCGTGCAGCGGCAGCTCGAGCGCCGCCTGTGGGCGGTCGAGCCGCGAGACGTTCTCCGCGAACGCGGGGCTGAGCGCTTCGAGCGTCGGCAGCCGCTGCGCGGGAGCGACGTGCACGCCGCCCTCGTCGGCCCAGGCCGCGGCGCAGCTTTCGAGCCTCAGCGACCGGCGCACGACCTCGCACGCTTCCGCGAGCAAGGGTTCGACGCCCTGACGGGTCATCGTCTCGGAGGGCGCCCACGTCCCGAGCGCGACCTCGTCCGCGATGGGCACCATGCGCGCGCCGATCGCGGAGATCCACGGCCGCGACGGCCCCGCGAGACCGGCGACGAGCGCGAGAAAGGCGAGCGAGACGCCGGAGACGTCGCGTCCCAGTTCGGGCCACCAGTGCTGCGCGAGCCACTCGCCCGTCACGAACATCGCGCAGCCGGCGAGCACGACCAGCGCGAGCGAAGCGACCGCGCGCAGCGCGACGCGGAAGTCGAACACGCGGTGCACGGCGATCGCCCACGCGAAAGAAGCGGGCACGAGCAGCACGCTGCCGACGATCAGCCGTTCGCCGGGCACCGGAGCTTCGGGGGCGAGGTTGCGCAGCGCGACGAGCGCCGCGAACGGTGCCGCGCCGAGCACGGTGCCGAGGAACGCGACGCGCAGCCGCCGGCGCGTGTCCGGGTCGCGCGAGCGCGTGAACGAGGCGCCGAAGAGCGCCAGTCCCGCGACGATGCCGAGCCCGAAGTGCACCGCGGGCAGCGCGAGCAGCGCGGGCAGGAGCACGCCGAGCCGGCCCGAGCCCCACAATCCCTCGGCGCCGCACACGACCCATGCGGCGAACAGCAGCGTCGCGTTCGTGTAGCCGAGCCGGAGCACCCATGCCGAGCGCCGGTGCGAGACCGGTTCGGGGAAGAGCGCGAAGAAGTGCGCGAACAGCACGGGCGCGAAGAGCTGCGCGGCGAGCGAGGTGAGGTCGCTGACGAGCTGCACGAACGGCGAGCCGAAAGCCGGGGCCTGCGCGAGCATTTCCGCGAAGGTGAGGCAAAGGAGCAGGAACACCCGCGTGAGCCCGTCGCGGCGCTCGCTCCAGACCCAGCCGCCCAGCAGGAGGAAGACGCTCGCGACGGCGAACAGGAACGCACGGAAGCGGCGCTCGGATTCCGGCAGCGGGGCGGGGACGAGCCAGGCGGAGGACGTGACCCCGTCGCGGATGCGCCGCAGTTCGACCGGCCGGCCGGGCCGGACGCGCTCGAGCGCGCCGGCGGTGAGGACGGTCGAGCGCTCGGCGCCAGCGGGAAGCACGAGGTCGCCGGGGCGCAGGCCGGCCTGCGCCGCGGGGCTGCCCGGCTGGACCGTCACGACGCGGTCCTCGCTCAACGACAGCCCCGTGTAGGCGCGTCCGGACAGGGTCAGCGCCGAAGTGACCAGCGCCAGCGCCGCGGGCAGCAGCAGCCAAGTGAGGAAGCGATCCACGGACTCGCGAGACATGGCCGATGCCTCCACTTGCCTCTGACGGGAGAACGGGGCCCGGGCCTACCGACGACAGAATGGACCAACTGAGCGCTTGGAAGAAGCAAGCGTTCGACAGTATTCTGCTGAAGTCACATTCCCGCCATGCCGATACGCCCTCCGTCAAGGATGGAGCAGGCGTTGCATCGGTGCAAAGAGCGGAGGTTCGAACAAGATGCTGGTCCTAACAAGGAAGTTAGGAGAGAACATCCGGATCGGGGACACGGTGAAGATCACCGTCCTCGAGGTGCGTTCCGGTCAGGTGAAGCTCGGTATCGAGGCACCGCCGGAAGTGAAGGTGCACCGCGAGGAGATCTACGCCCGAATCCAGGAAGAAAACCGCAAGGCCGGCGGGACTCGTCCCGCGGGCGCGGCGGAGCAGGGCAAGAAGCCCTAGTCGTTCGACCACGCCCCTCGTTCCTTGACGCCTGAACGGACAACATCGCACTGAACCTTCAGCGTTGCAGCGAGGAGTCATGAGCACGATTCGCCGTCCGAAGTCCCGGAAGCCTCGTCGCGCCCCCGCGCTTCGTGTCGTGACCGCGGATCACTCGGTAGTGCGTCTCTCCCGGGTGCGATCCGCGCAGAAGCGGATCGAGTCCGGATACTACGACCGTGACGACGTGCGGGACCGGCTGGTCCACGCCGTGCTCGGAGAGATCCTCCGCGGCTGAAGTCACGGGTGCGTTTCCGCAGAACCGCCGTGTCGGGGCATCGACGCGGCGGTTTTCGCGTGTCTATACTGCGGCCGCGAAGGAACGCACATGCCCAAGCCCACTCCCCAGCGCGCCAGTGGCGCGCCTCCGACCGACGCACTGATCCAGGCGCTCATGGAAGACGCCGAAGCCGGCGCCCTCCTCGTCGAGCCCTCGGGCCATGTCGCGCGCTCGAACCCGTCCGCCGAACGGCTGTTCGGCCTGGGTGCGGCGAAGCTGCTCGGCGCGGCCGCCGCGGACGTCGTACGCACGGTGGTCGCGGGTGACGACGTCGTGCGCGAGGCGTTCCGTACCGCGCAGGGCGAACGGGAGGCCGTGCTGCAGACGGCGAACGGGGGCGAGGTCCCCGTGCGCGTGCGCACCTACCGCTTCGGCAAGCCGCCCTGGGTGCTCGTCACGCTGCACGACCTCACGCAGATGCGGCGCATGCAGCAGGAGCTGCGCCGGCACGAGCGCCTCGCGACGCTGGGCCAGCTCTCGGCCGGTGTCGCGCACGAGATCCGCAATCCGCTCGCGGGCATCGGCACCAGCGCTCAGGTGCTGCTCAAGCGCTTCGAGCCGCGCGACGAGCGCGCGCGCTTCGCGCAGGTGATCCTCGAGGAGGTGGCGCGCCTCGACCGCATCGTCACGAGCCTGTTGCAGTACGCGCGACCACGCACGCCGGAGCTGCGCTCGTCGCACCTGTCCGAGTGCGTGGACAAGGTCATCGCGCTGGCCGCCGACCGCATCGCGCAGGCGCAGCTGCGGCTCGAGACGCAGGTGGCGCCGAAGCTCGCGCCGCTGTACATCGATCCCGATCTCGTCACGCAGGTGATGCTCAACGTGACCATCAACGCGATCCAGGCGATGCCCACGGGCGGCACGCTGCGCTTCGAGGTGGCGAAGGTGCGCCGCAAGGCGCCGCCGCGCGGTCCCGGGCGGCGCGCCGACGATCACGGCGCGCGTCGTGCGGGCGGGCCGGGCTGGATCGAGTACCAGCAGGTGCGGGTCATCGACACGGGCGTGGGGATTCCCCGCGGCGTGCTCGCCAAGATGTTCGACCCGTTCTTCACGACGAAGTCCACCGGTACGGGCCTCGGGCTCAGCATCTCGCAGACCATCATGCAGGAGCACGGCGGCTCGATCGCCGTGGACAGCCGCGAAGGGCGCGGCACGACGGTGCTCCTGAACTTCCCGTTGGAGAAACGGAATGGGGAACGGCGACAGCATGACGCGCGCACAGAACGCCCAGACGCTGCTCATCGTCGATGACGAACGCTCGCTGCGCTTCTCCATCGGCGAGTGGGCGCGCGACGAAGGCTACACCCCGCTCGAGGCGGCCGGAGGGCGCGAGGCGCTCGAAGCCATCCGCGAGCAGGGCGTGGACGCGGTGCTGCTCGACCTCAAGCTCGGGGACGAGGACGGCCTCAAGCTCCTGAAGCAGATCCGCGAGATCGACGCCGCGGTGCCGGTCGTCATGCTCACCGGGCACGGCACGGTCGAGCACGCGGTGCGCGCGATCAAGATGGGCGCGTACGACTTCATGCTGAAGCCGCCGGATCTCGACCACCTCGGCGTCGTGCTCGAGCGCGCGCTCGAACACGCGCGGCTCCGCCGCGAGGTGGATCACCTGCGCGCGAGCACGCGCAGCGCGCAGCCGATCGTCGGCGACAGCGAGACGCTCAAGAAGGCGCTGCAGCGCCTCGAGCGAGCGGCGAAGAGCGGCACGTCCACCGTGCTCATCCGCGGCGAGACGGGATCGGGCAAGGAACTCATGGCGCGCTACCTCCACGACAAGAGCGCGCGCGCCGCGGGGCCGTTCATCGAACTGAACTGCTCGGCGATTCCCGAGCAGCTGCTCGAGAGCGAACTCTACGGCCACGAGCGCGGCGCGTTCACGGACGCCAAGCGCTTCAAGAAGGGACTCTTCGAACTCGCCGACGGCGGAACGCTGTTCCTCGACGAGATCGGGGAGATGGCGCCGCAGCTGCAGGCGAAGCTGCTGCGCGTGCTCGAGACGCGCACGTTCCGCCGCGTGGGCGGACACGCCGACATCACCGTGGACGTGCGCGTGGTGGCGGCGACGCACCGCGACCTCTCGAAGATGGTCGCCGAGGGGCGCTTCCGCGAGGACCTCTACTTCCGCCTCAACGTCGTGCCCGTCGAGATCCCGCCGCTGCGCGAGCGCAGCGGGGACGTGGCGACGCTCGCGGAGCATTTCGTCGCGCGCTTCTGCCGTGAACTCGGCCGCACGGCCGTGCGCATCGATCCTCGCGCCGCGGAACTCATGAAGACGTACGCCTGGCCCGGCAACGTCCGCGAACTGAAGAACGTCATCGAGCGCGTCGTGCTGCTCGAAGCCGAGGACGAGATCCTGCCCGAGCACCTGCCCGCCGAGATGACGCGCGGCGCGGCCGGAGCCGCGGGCGCGGGCGCGAGCGCGACCACCTCCACGCCGTTCCCACCCGGCGTGGTGCGCCCGCTCGCGGAGATCGAGAAGCTCGCGATCGTGCACGCGCTCGGCGTGTGCGACGGCAACAAGACCAAGGCGGCCGGGCTGCTGCAGATTTCCCGCCAGACCCTGCGGACGAAGCTCAAGGAATACGCCCTGGGTGACGATGCCGAGGAGGCCGGCGAGGGGGCCTAGGGCTCCCCAGGACCGACCAAGAAGCAATCGAACCGCCCCGGAGGCGGTGCGAGGTTAGGCGGCCGGACCCTTCCCGGGGTCCGGCCGCCGCCATGTCGCGGAGCGCCCTGCCGCGGAATCTTGAGCCGTTTTTCGCCCGTGACCACCGCCCGGGCTCGCGCTCGTGCCCGCGGCGAACTCGCCATTTGCGAGTGCCTTGCCCGGTTCGGGCCGTTTGACCCCGCGAAGCCGCCCGGCTGCCCCGAGCCCATCGGACCGCCCGCCCCGGTGCGCCGGACGATGTGTGGCACGCGTGCTGCAAAACACTGCCGCGTCACACCACCCCCGACCCTCATCACGGAGCCCGACGCGCCATGAGCCACATCCTGATCGTCGAAGACGAACCGACCACCGCCTGGGCGCTCGCCGAGGGGCTGTCGGACGACGGATTCACGATCGACACCTTCCGTTCGGCGGAAGAGGCGCTCGTGTGGCTGCGTGACGGTTCGAGCGACCTGGTGATCTCCGACCTGCGTCTCCCGGGCATGAGCGGCCTCGAGCTGGCGAACAAGCTTCGCCGCGGCCGCAACGCCCAGCCCGTCATCCTCGTGACCGCCTACGGCAACCCCGGCTCGCCGGCGGAGCTGAAGCGCGCGGGCGTGACGGACGTGTTCACGAAGCCGTTCCTCATCGACGAACTCCGCCGCGCGGTCCGCGGCGCCATCGCCGGCGCGAGCGCTCGCCGCCGCCCGGCCCTGCGGAAGGCCGCCTGAGATGAAGCGCATCGTTCCCTCCGTCGAAAACCTGCCGGCCCGCGTGCGGGTGTCGGCCGCGATCGAGAAGCTCGCCGACCGCGAGCGCCAGGTGCTCGCGCTGCTGCTGCTCGAACGCCTCACGCCGCTCGAGGCCGCCGGCGCGCTGCGCCTGAGCGTCCGCCAGGTCGAGGCGAGCTTCGCGCTCGCCGTCGAATCCATCCGCGAAGAGTCGGCCGCCGGCCGTTCCTGGAACTCGATGCGGAGGGCGTCGTGAACTTCTCCACCCCGATGACGGCTTCGGCCGACGCGTCGCGCCGCATGCCGGCGAGCGTGTCCGCCCGCCTCGACGCCGCGGACGCCGCGGTCTCCTCGCTGCGCGAGGAGCAGCGCCGCCTCGAGCGTCTCGGCTTCGAGCTGCCGCTCGCGCGCTGCCACCAGCAGCTGCGTTACTGGTCGTTCGTACGCGCCATCTGCTCGCTGCCGCGCGAGGTCCGCTCGTGAGCCGCCGTCCGAACGTGAAGCTCGTGCCCGTGCAGGGCTCGGTCGCGCCGCAGGCGCAGCCGGAGCATCCGGCCCAGCTCGGCCGTCCGCGCGTCCGCACGATCGTCGTCACCAGCGGCAAGGGCGGCGTCGGCAAGAGCAATCTCGCGGCGAACCTCGCGCTCGCGCTGGCCGAGCGCGGCGCGCGCATCGTGCTCGTGGACGGCGACCTCGCGCAGGCGAACCTCGACATCCTGCTCGGCGTGCATCCGCGCTACGACCTGCAGCACGTGCTGTCGGGCCAGAAGACGATGGACGAGATCGTGGTGAACGGACCTGCCGGCGTGAAGCTGGTGCCCGCCGCCTCCGGCGCGCCCGAGCTCGCCGAGATCGACGACTTCCGCCGCGAAGCGCTGCTGCGCGCGCTCGGCACGGTGGACGAGCACGCCGACCTCATGATCATCGACACGGCGTCCGGCGTGTCGCGCCAGGTCACCGAGTTCTGCCGCCTCGGCCACGAAGTGCTCGTCGTGACGACGCCCGAGATGCCGGCGTTCTCCGACGCGTACGCCCTCATCAAGCTCCTGCAGAAGCAGGGCGGCCTGAATCACGCGCCGCGCCTCGTCGTGAACATGACCACGGGCGACGAGGAAGCCGACGACACCGCGCACCGGATCAAGCTGGTCGCCCGGCGTTTCCTGGGCTTCGAACTCGAGTGCGCCGGCACCGTTCCCTTCGACCCGTCCGTCGCGCGCGCCGTCCGCGCGCAGGAGCCGGTCGTCACCGCCTTCCCGAAGTCCCCGGCCGCCGCGGCCTACCGCGCGCTCGCCGCCCGGTTGTGGAAGCCCGTCACCACCGGTCCCGCCCTTCGTGAAGAGTTTCCGCAGCAGTCCCAGCGCCTCGAAGCCTAGGAGGAGCATCCCCATGCCCCGCGCCGCCACGCCCGCCCGTTCGACCAAGTCGTCCTCCGCCACCGCCGTCGCCACCCGTCCGTCGCGTCCCGCGCTGAAGGTCGTCGCCGGCACGAAGGCCGCTCCGGCTTCCACCGTCACCGGCACCCCGATCACGTACAACAAGAACGACCTGCTCAAGCGGTTCGCGCCGCTCGTGCGCCACGTCGTCGAACGCGTCGCCGCGACGCTGCCGCGCAACGTGGATCACGAGGACCTGTACTCGGCCGGCGTGCTCGGCCTGCTCGACGCCCACGCCAAGTTCGACACGGGCAAGGGCGTGAAGTTCGAGACGTACGCGGTGTGGCGCATCAAGGGCGCCGTGCTCGACCAGCTGCGCGCGCTCGACTGGGCGTCGCGTTCCATGCGCCGCAAGGCGCGCAACCTCGACGGCGTCACGCGCAAGCTCGACCAGAAGCTCGGCCGCGCGGCGTCGGAAGAGGAAGTGGCGCGCGAGCTGAAGATGTCGCGCGAGGACTTCTACCGCCTGCTCGACCACGTCCGTGGCGCCGTGCTCGTGTCGCTCGACGAGAGCCGCAGCAACGACGGCGACGACCAGGGAACGCTGGCCGACCATCTCGCGGACCCGAACGCGCTCGATCTCGAGTCGCGCCTCGAGGAGCAGCAGCAGCGCCTCACGCTCCTCCAGACGATCGACCTGCTCCCCGAGCAGGAGCGCCTCGTGGTCGCGCTCTACTACTACGAGCACCTCACGCTGAAGGAAATCGGCCGCACGCTGGGCATCAGCGAATCGCGCGTCTCGCAGGTCCACACCCGCGCGATGTCCCGCCTGAAGCTCCGCCTGCAGAAGGCCATGACGCTCCAGGAAGAGGCGGCGTGACCGTGCAGCGACGGGACGAACAGGCGCCCTGGCAGGTCCTGCACCGCACGCTCGAGGAACACCTCGAGGCGCTGCGGGCTCGAGGGGACGCGGCAGCCGCCGCCGAACTGCACACCATCGTCGACCGGTGGTGGAACGAGCAGCAGGAGTGGGACGCACGGATGGCCGACGTGCTCACCGTGCATCACGAGATCAACAACGCCCTGGTGGGCGTCCGAGGCAACGCACAACTTCTCCTCATGGGCCCCGCGGGCCAGATGACCGGCGTCCGCGAACGGCTGGAGGTGGTACTTCGTGAGTCGAGCCGAATCCAGGAAGCGGCAGGCCGTCTCCGAGAGCTCAAGTCGAGCCTCGGTGGCCAAGCTCCCCATTCGCGCGCCGCGTGAGGCGGGCGTGACGGCGGCGGCGAGCCACGCCGTCCCGAACCAGCGCAAGGGTGATCCCCGCGGCGTCGACGTTCCGCGCGGGGCCGACCGTCGCGCCGCTTCGGGCTGCCTCTGGGACGCGTGCGCGGCGATCCTCGCGTCGCAGGCGGACGAGCAGGCTCTCGTGCGCGCGCTCGATTCGCTGCTCGCGGCGTTCGAGTGCGAAGGCGTCTCGCTGCACGTGATCGGGCCGCAGGGCAAGCTCGAGCCGTGGTGCGCGCGCGGCGAGTGGGAAAGCGCTCCGGGCGACCTGCGCGAATGCATGGGCGTACCGCTCTTCCGCGGCCGCGAACGCGTCGGCGCGCTCGACCTGCGTGCGCGCAAGGGCCAGCGCTGGACGCCGGAGCAGCTCGCGCTCGTGCGCACCGCTTCCGGCGCGCTCGGCGCCGCGCTCGGCTCGCGCCTCGAACTCGACCGCCTGCGTCGCGCGCCCGGTCGCGACCCCGTCACGGGGCTGCCGGACTCGCGTTCGTTCCACCAGCGGCTGCTCGAGGAGTTCGGCCGTTCGCAGCGCACCGGCCAGCCTCTCGCGGTGGTGACGCTCGACCTCGACCTGTTCGCCGGTGTGAACACCAAATACGGCCGTGAGACCGGTGACGCGGTGCTCGCCGAGTGCGCGCTCGTGCTCAAGGTCGCGCTGCGCGACGGCGATCTCGTGGCCCGCCTCGGCGGGGACGAGTTCGGCGTGATTCGTCCCGACTGCGACCTCGCGCCCGGGCGGCGCCTGGCGGAGCGCCTGCGCCGCGCCGTCGAGGAACATCGCTTCGCACGCGTGGGCGCGCTGTCGTGCTCGGCCGGCGTCGCCGCCAGCCCGCGCGACGGACTCGATCCCACCGAACTGCTTTCCGCCGCCGAGCAGGCGCTCGGCGTGGCGAAGAAGTCGGGCCGTCACCGCACCGCGGCGGCGGGACCGGCGCACACGCACTAGAGGAACACGAGGCCCCCATGACCGATCCTTCGCCCATGGACGAGCACGGCGGCGCCGCGGCGTTCGCGCCCGACGCTCCGCCCGCGCGCGTGCTCGTCGTCGAGGACGACGAGACCGTCGCGGAAGTGCTGCGCGAGGTGCTGCAGGACCAGCCCTACGACCTGCGCTTCGCGAGCAGCGCCGAACTGGCCATGCGCGCCATCGCCGAGGCGCAGCCGGACCTCATCCTCACGGACATCAGCCTTCCCGGGCAGTCCGGACTCGAAGTCATGCGGCAGGCGCGTGCGATCGATTCGGAAGTGGCCGTGATCCTCATGACCGGCTACGCCTCGGTGCAGACCGCGATCGACGCGCTGCGCCAGGGCGCGGACGACTACGTCACCAAGCCGTTCGACGACATCGCCGACCTGCCCGTCATGGTCGAGAAGCGCCTGCGCAACCGCCGGCTCAAGGCGGAGAACCGCGCGCTCGTCGAGCGCCTGCGCCGCCACGAGCAGGAACTGCGCGAGAAGGTCGAACTGGCCACCGGGCAGATGAACGCGCTCTACCGCGTCGCGATGGAGATCGGCGCCGACCTCGAGCTGCAGCCGCGACTCGCGCGCATCGCCGCGACCGCCGCGCAGTTCGCGCACGCGGACGCCGCGGTCGTGTACCTGCACCAGGAGTCCACCGCCGAACTGCGCCCGGCCGCGGCGCACGGCGTCGAGATCGCGATGGGAGAGGACGGCGCGCCGGCGGTGCCCCCCGGCGCGGGGGCGGTGGGGATGGCCGCGTTCCAGCTGTCGCCCGTGCGCGCGCGTACCGAGGACGGCGGCGTGCCGCTGCCCGGGACGCCGTGGACCGGTCCCGAGGTGCTCGCGATCCCGATGTCGCAGGGCGGCCAGCCGACGGGCGTGATGGCGGTGAGCCGCCGCGAAGGTGCGTTCACGACCGAGGACCAGGAGTTCCTGTCGCTCTTCGCGTCGCAGGCCGCGGTGCAGATCAGCAACTCGCAGCTCTTCGAGCACACGAAGTCGCTCGACCGGCTGAAGTCCGACTTCGTCGCGGTCGTCTCGCACGAGATCCGCACGCCGCTCACGTCGGTCAAGGGCGCGCTCGAACTGCTGAGCGACGAGCGCTACTTCCAGAACAACGACCAGCAAGTGAAGCTGCTCACGATCGCGCACGCGAACGCCGAGCGGCTGCTGCTGCTCATCAACGACATCCTCGACTTCTCGAAGCTCGAGGCCGCGTCGCTGCCCATGTCGATCGAGCGCATGCGTCTCGAGCCCGTCGTACAGCAGGCCGAGCAGCACCTGCGCATGCTCATCGAAGAGCGGCGCATCATGCTCGAGGTCGCTCTGGCGGACGACCTGCCGGACACCATGCTCGATCCGCACCGCATCGCTCAGGTGCTCTCGAACCTCATGTCGAACGCCATCAAGTTCTCTCCGCCGGGCGGGCGCGTGATCGTGCGCGCCGAATCGCTCGGGCACGAGGTGAGGGTCTCGGTGCGCGACCACGGCGAGGGCATCACCGCGGCGGACATCCCGAAACTGTTCCGCAAGTTCCAGCAGATCGATTCGGGTTCGACGCGCAAGGTCGGCGGCACCGGTCTCGGACTCGTGATCAGCAAGGGCATCGTCGAACAGCACGGCGGCCGCATCGGCGTGGACAGCACGCCGGGCGAGGGCAGCACGTTCTGGTTCACGCTGCCGGCGGCGGTCGAAGGCGTGCAGGGCGAACGCGCCGCCTGAGCGTCACGGCGGCAGGGAAGTGCGAGGCGGGCGGTCACCCCACGTGGCCGCCCGCTTTCGCGTGCGCGGGAGCGTGCGCCGGCGGGCGGGAGCGCGCGGGAGGGCGGCACGATCGCTCGCGGAGCTTGACCCTGCGGCGCGCGCGCGCGTAACTTGCGCACCGTCACGCGCAGGACGCGCGCAGACTTGCCGCCCCTCCCACTCCGACCCCTCATGAGCGCCACGGACGACGCCCGAAAGCATCCCGCCCGGTCCTCCTATCGCTGGACGACGCTCGCCTTCGCCGCATTGGCGGGCGCGGCGCTCGGCGTGATCGTCGCCGTCGCCGGAGCGCCCTCGCACGTCGCGATGTTCGAGGTGCGCATGCCGTGGGACGGCGCTGCGCCGCTCGCGGCCGAATGGCCCTCCACGCCGCGCGAAGGGGAGAGCGCCACGCTCGGGAACGGCGAGGGCGGGCTCGTGCTCACCGTGCGCGCGCCGCGCGCGCCGCGTGCCCACGCGCTCGCCGTGCAACTGCGCACGCGCCGCGAGGGCGGTGTGGCCGCGCTCGCCGGAGCCGGCGCCGACGTGCGCTCGCGCTGGGTGGCGCGCCTCACGCCCGAGCCGCTGCCCGCGATGACTCCCGCCGCCGAGTGCGCGGCATGGCTCACCGCCGCCGCACGCCGGGATCGTGACCTCGCCCGCGAGCTGCCCGCGCCGTGGTCGGCGCTCCCCGCGCGCACGCGCGTGACGCCGCCGGTCGCCGTGCTCGAACGCCTGCAGGAAGTCGAACTCGCCGCGGCCGCCGCCGATCCGGCCGCGCTGCGCGCCGCGCTGGTGGCCGCCGCGCGCGCGAGCGACGACTGGTTCGCCGCGGGCGTGCCCTCGC